>JBEKIJ010000029.1:0-35159 GCA_050011815.1 Acidimicrobiales bacterium
TGGAGACACCCGCACCCGCCCGACTAGCCCTGGGAACCGGTCACACCGAGGTCGGCCAGGAACTGAAGAGCGACTTTCGGGCATCCTTTCGGAGAACACCCCTTGCCGTTGGTTCTGGTATCAGCGTTTAGCCAAAAGCCGGCGACGTCCTGTTTGACTGCCTGGTACGACTCATACAGAGCATTGGCCGACGCCGGCACACCGTTGGCGTCGGTGGCCAGACCAGCCAGAATCATGATGTTGGGATTGGCACGCCGGATGGCCTTTACCGCTCCCGCCACGAACTTGGCGTACACCCTGGGATTGTTGTCGGTCGCCTGGGCCTGAATTTCCACCACGCTGGCGCCCGCCTCGGCCGCCGCAACTTCTTCTTTCACGAGGGCTCGCCGTGAGACGGCAAATGGGGTGCTGATCAACGTGATGCCGTTGGCATTGGCCGCCTGGATCGCTTCGGTTTGGTACTGCACCTGATCAACCCGCTCCCATGCGGGAGTGAGCGGCCAGTTCTCGTCATCGAATATGACCGTGTCGCCACTGCTCAGGGTCCCGTCATTGATGTCGTTCACAAAGGTGTCGTAGTTGGTGTAGATCGGATCTTCACCTGGTTGGCACGGGGTGAAATCGTTGGCGGTGCCAGGTGCAGTGGATTCCCCGCAACCGACCCATTCATAGCTACCGATGCCCCCAATGATCGCCAGGTCGTCGTCCTTGATCATCCAGGTCTGGCCGGCCATGAGCGTGGGATCGACCGGCGAATACGCCGTGGTCGCAGCGTAAGCAGTATCACCCGGTGCGAGCCACGTGACCGGGATCAGCGCAAGAGCGGACCCTAATATTGCAAGCTTCTGCAACGTTCTGGGGCGCGACGTCGCCGCGTCAGCATGAGTAACTCCTGGACCTCTCCACGCCCCCCGCGCCTCGTGCATCTGGCTACTGATCCTAGGTCGCCAAATGCCCGTTGTGTGTAGGAGCATCGCAATTTGCCCCGGAAGTGGTCCAGAACCCTTTGAGCCAAGCCCTAAAGCTGACCGAGTCCACGGGCACGACCAACTGCAGGAGGCACTATCCATTCAGGCCGCCCAACCCGCCACTGCCCGGCCGGCGCCGAGCACGGGACGCACGCTGGTGAAACCTCGGGGAGCTCGGCTGCGGGAATCCTTCCCTCACAGCCTCCCGGGTCGAAGGTGGCCGGGCTCGTGTGGGCGATCAACGCGATCGGCAACGTCCGGGGAGCCGCTGGTAGTCGTTGGGGTCGATCCGACCCCAACGACTACCGCTGCTGTGCGAGACGTCGCCGGGTTAGCCCCCCAGGTACCCGATGGTCGCTTCGAAGGATGTCGCGATGGCCTGGTACCCGGCCTTGTTGGCGTGAATGTTCTCGTACGTCGTGCACTCCCACGTGTAGGTGCAGATGGCCTGGACATTCAGCGGATCGCTGAGGGAACCGAAGTTAGCCGGGGCCTTGGGCGTGTAGGTGCTGGGCACCGTCGTCGCGAAGGTGTTGAACGTGGAAGCGACATTGGCCACTTGCACCGGTGTGGAAGCCGCACCGTAGTCACTCGCCAACGCGTTGTTGAGGTCCTGGGCCAACGTGACCGACTGCTCGGCGAACCCCGAGGGGCCGGTGTAGGGCGCCTCGAGGTAGAGCGCCAGGAACGGGTCGTAGTAGTTCATGCCGTAGATGGCCGCGCCTTGCGTATCGGCACTCTCCAACCCACTCAAGATGGTGGGAAGGTTGGAGTTGATGGTGCTGATGCCCGACGCCACGCAGCTGTCGACAGCCGGCTCGTTGCCGACATCCGACGCACATCCGTCCACGTCATTGGCGCCGATGTCCATGGTGATGAATGCGACATCGTGGGTCTCGATGAACGACTCCGCTTCGGCCAGCTGGCTGCTGAAACCTGCCGCCTCGTACGCGGCCAGGCAGGGGCTTCCCGTACCGGTGGCCATGGAGACCGACGTCTCACCCGGACAACCCAACTTCTCTTCCTGGAGGCCGGGGATCTCGCTCCCATACGCCTTGAAGAGGTCGTCGACATAACCCTTGGTCGTGTCGGCCCCACTGGGATGATGTCTGCTGGGCTGGAACCCGACCGAGAGCGAATCCCCGAGCGACAGGTAGTACGGACCGTTTCCGGTTGCCGTGGGCCGAGATGCACCATGGGCGCCAGCCTCGGCGGCGAACACCGTGATGACACCGACAAGGACGACCGCCGCCACCCCGATCGTGGTGATGCGTTGCATACCGTGTTTCTTTGCCACGATTCCCCCAAACTGCGCGTCTCGAGAGCACGCCTCTGAGGCCGCACTGAGCGGCCGCTCGCGCAAGACGATAGTCACGATCGCCGATACCAACATCGTCAGGCTTGAGGATTGGGCCATCCGGAGCCGATTGGCGCCATGAGGGCCTGGCTCTGTGATCCCGGGTGTCAGCCTTTTCGGAGCGACGCTTAGCGCGCGTGTGCCAGCACGCAGCGGCTCAATGGCCGGCCGCCCCGGCGCTCCCTGGTCAGGGCTCAGAGAGCGCGACCTCGTGCGTTCCCAGGCAGGCCGACCCGAACGCCCAGGGAGGGCTCAGCTGTTGTTGACGGTGACGAACAGGAACCGCGGCCGGTACGCGGTGGGCTGCCCGACGATTCCGAGGGAATCGATGTCGTAGGAGACGACGAGTGTCGATTGGTCTCCCTGTGTCGTCGTAAGTTCGGGCTGCACGTGGGCGTTGTAGGCGTAGATCTTGAAGCGGCCCGATTGACCGGGCGTCTGGTAGATCGGCTCTCCGTTCACGAAGGGGCCCGTGGGACTCGAAGCGACGTAGGCATCGATGTCTCCTTCGTAGAGGCTGTTGGGGACCTTGCTTATCAACACGTACTGGCTCCCCACCGCGGTCACGCTGAATTCGGAATCCAAACTGCCCGAGATAGACGTCGCCGCCGATTGCTGGCTACTCCACCCGGTGCCGTCGAAGTAGGACCACTGCGACTGATCATTGAGAGGGGACGACGAGGGTGTCCTCGCGACATAGGTTTCGCCACCACCCATGCCGTAGATGTAGGTGAAGCCATCGGCATCCGCCAGGAGGTCCTGAGTCCAGTTGATGGTCTTGGCTGCGATGGGGTACATGCCTGTCATCTCGAGGCTGGGCAGCGCGAACGTCGCCACGTAGCCTCCGGACCATTTCTGATGGAACGTCCGGCGACCCCGCTCTTCGGAGTACATCACGTACAGCGTGCCGTTGGAGACGAGCGTGCTGGCCGGCCAGATCCACCGACTCGACTGGTACGGCGACAGATTCACGTATGCCCGCCGCCTGTTGGTGCCCGTGCTGAACAGCGTCTGCACCAGTGCTCCCTGGGCATTTTGGATCACGGCCGAGTTGTGCACGAGCGTGATGGCCGAGGCTCTGCCACTTGGCTTGACCGTCCGGATCTGCGTGTCGTTGAAGAACCACACGGTCCTTCCGTCGGGCAAGGCGACCGCACGTGTCCCGTCGCCCCCGACCCATCCGCTCTTGGTGTTCCCGTAGGAGGCGAAGAGATTGGTCAACGCGTTATCGGGAGTGACGGTGAAGGTGTCTCCCTGACCCACTGCTGGTGCCGTCGACGACAGCAGAAATCCCGACACCATCACCAGCAACATCATCACCATCGAGAAGCGAAGCCGCCAGCCTGACAATGTCCACCCCTTCGCCTGCCGCTGCGCGGTTCCCCGGCTCTTCCAAACCCCCCACCGTCTGATTCATGAGCCTAGCGGCGTGAACCGGGCCTCCTCTAGCTCGATCCATGTTTGCCCTCGTATCGCGACGAGGCCTCACCAAAATTGACGGTAGGGGTCACTCTGCACCCAGGAGACCAGGGCCAGACCACGGAGATCTGGCCATGGACCCCCGGCGGGATCAGCCTCGATACTCGACCCTCGGTGAACGGGAGGGATGGACCGGCGATCGACGGGCCTGTCGCCGGTAGAGCTCAGCCGCCGCTTCGTCACCGGGCAGATCTCGACGGGCTCATCGTGGTCGTTTTCACGACCACCGCTCACTCCCGAGGACGGGACCCTGGAGATTCGGATGCTGCAGCCTTTAGCCTGAGATGTGTGCACGAGGTTCGCTCCCCACGATGACGGCGATGGAGATTCGGACCGTCGCCGAGTTGGAGTGGATCGAAGACAGAGGACAGCGGCGGGCGCGCATTGCCCGAGATGGACGATGGGTCACGAAGTGCCTCCACGCCGTCCCTATTCTCGAGGGCGGAAAGCCCCTGGAGACAGCCATAGACGGCTACCGGTGGAAGGAGTACCTCGAGCCCCTGGGCGGCCTTTGGCAGCCCGATCAGCCCACGAACTGCCCGGGGTGTGAGTTCGCCGTGAACGAATTCTCAGCCTCTCGATAGAGAAGCCCCCAGAGCGGTCACCGTCTGGTGGTGCGCCCCGACTTCGACTTCGTCCTTGCAGTGGTCGCTCCCGGCCGAGCCTTCTGGCGCGCCGCTCCCGGCCGAGCCCCGCTCTGTGCTCGCGCCGGGGCCCGTCCACGCTGGTCCGCAACGCTCGGCCCCGTATCTTCGAGCGCCTGGGGCCGGGAGGCCACCGCCAACAGCGCGGTGATGCCCCCGACGTCAAGTCCCCACCACAGGAACACGCCGAGATGCCACTGGGCTACGACCGTGACCAAGACAGCGATGACGACGGCAACTCCGAATCGTCGAGCGCTCCCCCGCGCCGCGACCACCAACCCCACGGCCAGCGCCGGCCACATGTAATAGGAGGTCATGACCAATTCGGTGTAGGAGCGCAGCGCCAGGGCGACGGCCATGGCCCAGACGATCATCTCGGGTCTGTCCCGTAAGCGCCGAGCCCACCATCCGAGCGCCACGGCTATGGCCAGGGTGGGAAGTCGACGCAGGGGCCCACCCACGATTGTGGTGCCGGTTCCCCGACCACCGATGCGATGGGACAACGCCGTCCACGGCGTCTGATGGTTTCCTACGACGTCGGGATAGGCGGGGGCCGTCACGAGGTCGTGAACGGCGCCGTGAAAATCCAGAGCCAGCGGGGGAATCGTCAACGCCACACCAGGAATGAAGGTCCGCAACGCAAGACCGAGGGCACGCTTCGTGCCGGCCATCGCCAGAAGGATCGGGAGGACCACTACCACCAATGGCTGGACGGCGACCGCAGCGCCGAAGAGCCAGCCTGCTCCGGTCCACCGCCGATCCATGGCAAGGATGAGCGCGTAAACCGTCAGAGCGACGGCCACGGCGTCCTCGGGGTGCCCCCAGATGACGATGACCGGCCACAGAGCGACCGCCTCGGTCAGGCTCAACACGGCTCGCCGGGTTCGCGGTACCTGGAGTCGTTCTGCCAGTGCATCGAGTGCCATCAGCGCGACACACGACAGCGCCAGGACGTAGGGAGCGACAAAGACGAACCATTGCGGCTGGACCGAATATTCGATGTGGGCGGACGAGGTGATCGTGCCCCCATCCCACAGCGTCGAGGTGTTGGACTCGAAGAACGTTGGATTGCTCACCAGGTGATGGTTCTTGGCGATCTCGACGAAGGTGGTGTGGAAGGCATGGCTGAGCGCCCCAACCGGGGCCAGAGCGATCAGAATCCCCGGGAACTCCCGCAGTGTCGGTCGGTTCTGGTAGATCGCACCCAGATGACCGTGAGCCAGCGCGACCGAAGCGCCGAAGATATCGGAGAGATCCCCGGGGGTGATCCACAGTGACGGAACGTGGCGAACCACCGAGCCCCACCGAAAGGAGTACAACAAGCCCAAGATGATGTAGACGACGGAGATGCCGAGGGGCCAAGCCCTGCGGATCAAACGATCGAAGACGCTGGTCCCGACAGGTGGGTTCTTGATGGCCCGGCCCCCCATGCGTCAGCAGAATACTGAAGACCGTGGACAAGGTGCTGACAAGAGGGCCAGGACGGTCATGCGGTAGTCGTGAGGAGAACAGGTGACGTCGGGGTCCGACGACGGTCGCCACATGCCGTCGCTCACCGAACTCCTCGAACCTCATCGGGTTGACCCGAACCCTGCCGGGGTATCGGTCGTCGTGATCCCGGCCAGGCCGAGCCGCTCGAGGATCGGCGCGGGCCCGGACCCTGGCCGCTCCCGGAGTTGCCGGGCTCCTGCCTAGATCAACGGGTTACGTTGCCTCGCCGTCGCTGCGCTCAGCCTGGCCGTCCGAGTCGGGAGGCGAGCCGGACGCGGATGACGGGCCGTCGTGAACCGTGGCCGACCCATTGGACAACTCGGTCGACGTCACCACCCCTCGCAATCCGTTGGCGATCCCCCCCAGCAGGTCCATCGGCACCACGATCTTCGTCGAAGGGGCGGCGCCGACAAGCTTCAACGTCTCGAGATACTGGAGCTGCATGGTGTTGCGATCGAGGCCCCGTCCGACCACGAAGATCTTCTCGAGCCCGGCGGCCAGCCCTTCGGCGCGGAGAATGGCGGATTGCCTCTCGCCTTCTGCACCGAGGATCGCCGCCTGCTTGGTGCCCTCGGCGAGGGTGATGGCGGCCTGCTTCTGCCCCTCGGCCTCTGTGATCGCTGCCCGTCTTGTGCGCTCGGCCGACATCTGGCGCGTCATCGCCTCGAGGACACCGGCGGGAGGGTTCACCTCGCGAACCTCCACAGTGGTCACCTTCACGCCCCAGCGCTCCGTGACTTCGTCGAGACGGACCCGAAGCGAGGCGTTCATGTCCTCGCGCTTCGACAGCACGTCGTCGAGAGGCATGTCACCGACGACGCTCCGAAGGGTGGTCGCCGCCACGTTCTGCGCGGCGGCGGCGAAGTTCTGGACCTGGAGCACCGTCATGGCGGGGTCCACGACCTTGTAGAAGATGATGAAGTCGATCGAGATCGATGCATTGTCCTTTGTGATCGCCGTCTGGTGCGGGATCTCGAGAAACTGTTCGCGGAGGTCGACCCATGAAGTCCTGTCGGTCACGGGATTGACGAAGACGAGCCCGGGGCCACGGAGCCCGATGGCCCGACCCAGCCGAAACAGGACGATGCGCTGGTACTCCCGGACGATCTTCACCGACAGTGCAAAGACGATAAGGACGACAAGGACCACCACCCCGACGATGACGCCAACGATCATGTGCTTTGCTCCTTGCTCTCACCCTGGACGAGGTCGAACGTCGCCTCGCCGGGCGTGGTCACCGCATCTTCGCCCCAGACCTCGAGATGGACACCCGAGGTCCGCAGGACTTGCACGCGGGTGCCTTTTGGCACCGTTCCGTTGAGCGACACCGCAGTCCACTGCTCGCCGCGAACACGAACGACGCCCTCGGGAGCCAAGTCGCTGAGGGCGACTCCTTCGGCTCCCTCGAGGGACACGGCGCTCCCTCCGGCCGTGGCGCGCCCGGACAAGCCGAACCACGCCATGACGCCGACGCCCGCCGAGACGATCAGGTCGGCACTCAACAACGCCCACAGGATCGGTGCAGATCGTCCATCGACGGCCATCACGATGAGCCACGCTGCGGCAAGGAGACCGATGACCCCGGCCACGACGTGGGTGTGGGGTCCGGAATGAAACCCGACCAGCGAGGTGAGAACGACCAGCCCGAGCAGGACTCCGGCAACTATCCACATGGGCGCCTCCTCGAGGTTGCGCCACTCCTCATGGTACCTGGCCCGAGGGGGCAGAAACCGACGGGGCTCGAAACCGGGTGGTGGCGAACGCTCCTTCGAACCAAACCGGGCGGTTTTGACCTTCGGCCCTAGACCCGAGGTCCGGGTAGTGGGAATCTCGTCCTAGGACAACTCACAGCTCGAGCGTCGACGAAATCGGCGGTCTCACTCCCTCGGCGGCGCACGGAGGCATCGGAGCCAATGGAAACGACCGCGAAATCAACACCGGCGGAGCAGATCCCGATCCAGCACGTCTCGCTGCACGGCCACCAGATGAGCTACCGGCGGGCCGGCCAGGGCCCCGTGCTCCTGCTCCTCCACGGCTTGGCCGGCAGTTCCCGGACGTGGATCCCCGCCATGGAGTTGTTGCAGAGCGAGTTCACGATGTTGGCTCCGGACTTCCTCGGCCACGGCAAGTCGGCCAAGCCTCTCGGTGACTACTCCCTGGGCAACCATGCCAGCTCGATGCGTGATTTCCTGCATCTGCTCGGGTTCGACCGGGCCACCGTGGTGGGACAGTCCTTCGGAGGCGGGGTGGCCTTGCAGTTCGCCTACCAGTACCCCGAACGCTGCGAGCGGCTGGTCCTCGTCGACGCCGGGGGCCTGGGAAGAGAAGTGAACTGGATCCTCCGCCTCGTCACCCTGCCGGCGGCCGAATACGTGATGCCGGTCCTGTTTCCGGCATTCGTGCGGGGTTGGGGGGACTCGGTGTCCCGGTTGCTCGGCACCTTGGGCCTCCGGAACGCCGGGGCGGCCGAGATATGGCGCTCCTACCGGTCGCTGACCGAGCCCGAGACGCGTCGGGCCTTCGTCCGGACCATGCGGGCCGTCATCGACCCGGGTGGACAGTCGGTGAGTGCCATCGACCGTCTGTATCTGGCTTCACACATGCCCACACTGATCGTCTGGGGCGCCCAGGACAAGATCATCCCTCTGGTCCATGCCTACAGAGCGCACGCGGCCATTCCCAACAGTCGGTTGGAGGTCATGGAAGGCGTGGGTCACTTCCCCCACGTCGAGGACCCCATCCGCTTCGTGGAGGTTCTGAGGGACTTCCTCCACGCCACGCAACCCAGCACCTTCACACCCGAAGGGCTACGCGAGGTGCTCCGTCAGGGGACACCCGAATAGCCCTGCCCCTGGGGGGGACCTAGGCGAGGCCCCGTGCTTCTTCGACCCGATGCTTCCAGAGCACAGCGAGGCCGAGCACCACCGAATATGCCCCCAGCACGAGGGCATCTTGAATCCCGAAGCCGTGGCCGTCCAACAGAGCCAGGCCGAGCGAGGCATGGTGGAAGCTCGGGAGGGCCCGGGCGGCAGTCTGCATCGCTTGGGGCATGTGGCCGACGGGGTTGAACAGGCCACCGAAATACCCGAGGACGAACATGAGGGCTGTCACGACCGGATACGCCGTTTCGGCGTTGACCATGAACCCGACGAAGACCCCGAGGAAGGCGAAGGGGAGCGCTGTCACCCACAGCAGAGCAGTGAGCTCCACCCAGGTGGAGACGCCGAGCTGCACACCACCGAATGCGACGCCCACGACCTCGACCATCACCAGCACGGGGAGGACCACCAGCATGCTCGCCACCACCTTGGTGGCGACGTATGACCACGCCGGGATAGGAGTGACCCGCAACTGACGCGCCCACCCAGAAGCTCGTTCGGTCGACAGACGGCTTCCTCCGGCGTTGAGCGCCGCGATCAAGGCTCCGAACGAACACATGGAGACCATCAGGTAGACCCGCCACTGCACGGCGCCGTCGACGACCTTCCCCGGGGTGTGATCGCTCAGGAAGAGCATGTAGAAGATCACAGGGAACCCAACCGTGATGGCCAGGAACTTCCAGCTGCGGAGCAGCCTCGCCACCTCGAATCGTCCGTATGCGAGTAGTCCGGTCATCGCGCCCGCCTCTCTGTCGGTGCTGGGTCGCATTCGGTGAGCGCCACAAAGGCGTCTTCGAGGCCTGCGCCTGTCACCTCGAGGTCGCTGAACTCCACGCCGTGGTGCACCAGAGCTTTGACAGTGGCATCGGCGTCGAGTGAGTTGAGGGTCACGCCGACGCCCCGGACTACGACATCGGTCACACCTTCGAGTTGGTCGAGCAACACCTCGTCGGGATCATCGGTCACGAATCGAACCTGCCTTGTGGCCACCGCCGCCTTGAGCGTCGCTCCGGGGCCGTTCGCCACCACCCGCCCATGATTGATCACCACGACCCGGTCGGCGATCACGTCGGCCTCCTCGAGATGATGGGTGGCGAACACGATGGTGCGTCCTTCGGCGCCGAACTGCCGCATCATGCGCCAAAACGAGCGCCGGCTGTCCACGTCCATGGCGACGGTCGGTTCGTCCAGGAAGACGAGCTCGGGATCTCCGGCGATGGCCACGGCGAAGCGCACCCGCTGGGCCTGTCCGCCCGATAGGCGGTGCGTCTGACGGCCGAGGAGGTCGGCGATCCCGGCCCGCTCCACGGTGAGCTCGAAAGGAGCGGGGTCTCGGTAGAGCCGGCGCACCAATTGCAGGGCGCTCGCCACGCGCACCCCCGGCGGCAACCCGCTGCCGGATCCCGTCTGGAGCATGGCCCCCACCCTGCCTCGGGCGACGGCTTGGCGGGCGCTCGTTCCCAACACCTCCACGAAGCCCGCCTGCGGACGTAGGAGGCCGAGGAGAAGTGAGATCGTCGTGGACTTCCCCGCCCCGTTGGGGCCGAGGAGGGCGACGGTCTCCCCTTGGGCCACCTGGAGGTCCAGATGGTCGAGGGCCACGTGCTTGCCGTAGCGGCGCACGACACCATCGAATCGCAGCGCCGGACCCTTCTCGGGGCCCGCCCTTTCGACCGATGCGGTGCGCGACACCGAGCCCGTCGCCGACCCCTCGACGCCCCGAGCTCGCCCGGTCTGGTGGGGAGCGGTCATCTCTGGCGCCCCCGACCGAAGGCGACTCGTTCTCCCTCCGGCTGGCGCATTCGTCCCAAGATCAACCCCCCACCGGGGCCGTGGTGGGGGTGGATCGAGCCGGGCGCACCGGTCGGACCTGGAGCGTCGGGTGTGCCCTGCGCATCGGCATTGGCCTTCTCCATACTGTGAACCTGTCACTTTGCCCTAGGCCGCCGACAGGGTCGATTGGCCCTTCTGCGACCAGGTCTTTCCCAACTCTCGAGACCAGAGCGGGGGGTTTGAGACGAGGTGATCCGCCGCGGAGCGGAGGGTGGCCTCCCGGGATCGGGGAGCTCCCGCCACCATCGACCACGATCCCGCCGCCACGATCCAAGGAGCAGTAGTACTGTTTCGAGCGTTCCCTTGGGAGCGACGCCTCGCTTGGGCAGGACGACCGATCGTTGGTTGTCGCCCCGTGCAGGCCCGACGCCACTTCTGAGCACCGGCGGTTGGGGGTCGAGATGATGTGGCGCGGAAGATTCGGTCGCAGCGGTAAGGCTGTCTTAATGCTTGGGATCATCGGAGCGACCGCAATGATGGGAAGCTCGCCGGCGATCGCCAACACCGGAGCTCCGAGCCCACCCGGTGTGACGAAGGCGCCGGGGAGCCGGACCGTGAAGGTGGGACACCCCGTCCGTTTCTCCGCCAACGCCAATGGCACGCCGACGCCCACGGTGCAATGGCAGATGTCGACCGACGGCGTCACGTTCGTCGACGTGCCCGGGGCCACCTCCAAGACCCTGCGGTTCACCCCCACCGCAGGCCAGAGCGGTGATCAGTACGAAGCCGTCTTCTCCAATGCCTCTGGCACGGCGACCACAGCACCGGTGGCGTTGTACGTCACCACTTCCCCGGGGAACGTCTCGTGCACGAGTGCCTCGGGTGGGGCGGTGCCCGGTCCCTACGAAAGTCCGCCTCCTTTGTCCAATCCCTACAGCCCGTTCGCCTTGGGAGGCTGCGGTGACTCGTTGGACGGCAATGTGACGTTCGGCAACAACATGGCCTCTCCGCCCACGGTCGAGGGCACGGCGACCGTGGAGAGGGGGACGGGCCAGTCAACGACCACGTTCGATTACACGGCGGTCTCGACGTCGAGCCCGCGTTGTGAGCCGCGCCCGGGCGACACGTACCTCGACGAGGGGGCCTTCCTCATCACCGGAGAAGTGACCGGGAATACCGGAGGAAGCACGGCGGCGGGCCCGATCAAGGCACTCGTGTGCATAGAGCAGGACACGGTGGGCACGGAGCAGGTCGTGAACTACGACCTCGCCCGGGGGAGAAAGTTCCGCCTCTGAGAGAGCGAGGGACCGACGTCGGCCGTGATTTCCACTCGACCGGTTCCGGCTCCATGTGGTGTCGGAGGGGGGACTTGAACCCCCATGCCCTTGCGGGCACTAGCCCTTCAAGACGGCCAGCGGCCCTGGTGAGCGGGCCGCCTCGGCGTTTTCCCTGCACAAAGCGACACCTCGTGCCATGGTGATGCACGTCATGCCGCACCGGGATAGCACGGGGATCGCGCGACCGGACGCCTGTTCCGCTGACCCCGGCTACCCGATGGGGTATGGCGGAACTGGTCCCCCTGAATCGGAAGGCCGAGGCGGATTCCACCACGAGGCGATGCCCTTGGTCTGGTCCCATCGCCGCCCGTTGTAACTGGTGTCCGTGTCAGCAATCAGCGACTCTGTTTTTTCGAGCAGCTTGGTCACTTGTTCTGGAGATAGATCGCTCGAAAGCCTCGCCACGAGAACCGTCCTCGAGTCGTGACCCATCGCCTCAACTGGGATGCTCAGGGGGCTTTTCGCCACCAGGTCGTTGTAAATGCGGCGCCAAGCATCGTCGGTCGCCCAAGGGGGATTTCCAGATGGAGCCAGAGCGAAATGGACGTGAACCTCGCCCTCATCGAGCTTGTAGGTCCTGGGTAGTTCCGTTCGTTCGAGTCTCGTCACGGACCTGGAGGTTAACGTCGATTTCGGTCATGGCGCCGTGTCCGTGACGGACAGAGCCATCACGGCTGCTGTGGCGTCGAGCGGATTCACCGCGACGTCGCCCCACCTCGATGACCACGTGGCCGGCGACCCCGACGCACTCATCTTCACGAGCCCCGAGGGCCACCCTTTGCGCAGGACGAAATTTCGCCCGAAGTGGCTCGAGGCCTGCACCACCGCCGGCGTCGTCGGGCTCCACTTCCACGACTTGCGGGGTTCCGGGGCGACGTGGGCGGCGGCCGATGGAGCCACCGTGCGAGAGCTCATGGGCCGGCTCGGGCACAAGACGCCCATGATGGCCTTGCGCTACCAGCACGCCACCCAGGAGCGGGACAGGGTGATCGCGGACAAGCTTGGGGCCCGGATGCGACCGGCTGCCGAGGACGAGGCCAAACCTTCGGCTGACCTAATCAGCCTCAAGCGGTAGCCCCGGGGGCGCTCGCCGGGATCAGATGCCGGCGAGGTACTTGGAAACGGCCACCGAGCCGTCGAAGTAGTTGGCGTGGGTGAGCTTCACCGTCTCGATGGAGTCAGACCCCACCAGGACGATTTCAAAAGCCCCCCGGCCGCCATATTCCCGCTCTTTGGCCGCGTAGGCAGTGACGGCTGCCACGCCGTCTTCTCCGAAGTCCTCCTGCTCGACAAGACGCCCGGCGTCGTGGTCGAACACGAGGAGAAAGTGCTGGATCTTCGCTGCGCTCACGTCTGACCCTCCGTTAAGTATGGTACCGCCGCCAGGCGGCGAGCACTTAGCTGGTCGAGAAGATCCTGCTCAACGACCTGCCCGACCTCCTCGAGGGCCATGGCCCGGGAGATGGTTTCCAGCAGGTCGAGGAGCTCCTGGGGGCCTCTTCCGCTCTTGATGTCCTCGCGCCGACGGCCTGAGAGCCGCTCGACGGTGATGGCCCAGGCGTGCATGGTCGGCGTCCGGAGCTGCACCTCAATGGCCCGGCCGTCGTAGTCCACGATCACGTGGACCCCCCGATAACCGGAGACCTTGGGCTCTTCGATGTAGTCGCTGACCCGGCGAGGGGGGCGCCTCTTCCGGAGCCGTCGCTCGACCCTCCGGAGTTCGTCGATCGTATCGAGGACAGCTCGCGATCCCCCGATGTCCTGCATGTTGGCGAGCTGCATAGTGGGCTCCCGACCGAGCTTGTCGAGGATCGTCGACGATCGTTTGAGGCGCTGAGTGACCTCTACCCGGCAACCCTCGCTGCTCACCATGGAGCGTAAACCCATGGTGGCCTTGGCCAGGGGAGCCGAATGGGCTGCCCGAAACGCCAGGAGGACCTCGAAGGCGGCCTCGATCGCTTCGATTTGCGCCGGTGTTGAGGCAACACCGCCCGCCTGCCGCCACTTCCTGAGGACGCGTCCTGCCTTGTTCACCTGCGAAATAGACGGACACGCCTTCTCGGTCACAACGAGACACTACGGCCAACTGGGGATAGCACGAGGATCGCGCGACCTCGCAAGGCGCGAAAGAGCCGGGCGCAGTGCCCGGCGTTGTTCCTGCTCAGATGGCGTGTCGGAGGGGGGACTTGAACCCCCATGCCCTTGCGGGCACTAGCCCCTCAAGCTAGCGCGTCTGCCTATTCCGCCACTCCGACGAGGCTGTGACCTCCACAGTGCATCGAGCACCTTAGCGCGAGCCCAACAGGGGCCCGAGCGCCGCGCCGGTGTTGCTGGAACGAGAGCGGGACGCGGGCGATCGCCGCGCCCACAGGCGCACACCCCACATCGGGCCGAGGCCCCCGGGATCGTCGCCCACTCCCGAGAGCGACGACGACCAGACGAGCATCGTCGGCTCGGCGAACAGCGGCAACGTGGGCATGGCGACCCAGAGGTCCTGGTCGATCTGCTGATAGATGGCATGGGCACTCGGTGGAGCCAGGTCTTGCGCGGCCTGGGAGAACAATGCATCGATCTTGGGGTCATCGAATCCGGTCCAGTCCGCCGGAACCGCTGCGCCGGTGACCGCCGGTGAGGTCGAGAACACGTTGCCCAAGGCACTGGGGTACGCGCTCTGCTCCACGGGCACGAGGGCAAGGTCGAAGGCGCCGCCGGGCAGCGCCGTCCCGTACAGCTGTGCACTCGACATCGGCGTGGCGGCCACGTCGAACCCCGCCGCCACGAGCTGTGCGGCCACGATGGGCCCCACCGCGGCGGACCACGGGTCGTCTGCCGCCCACACGAGGTTCAGCGTCACCGGCTTGCCGTGCAACGACCACGCCTCTCGGGCATCGGTGGTGAACCCGCTCTGCTCGAGAAGTCGCGCCGACAGGACGGGCTCGGCCTGCTCGTAGCCAGAAGCGTCGTCGACATAGCCCGGCTCGCCATTGGCGACGAGGTGGTCGTTGTCCTCCCACACCGAATGGTCCTCGGGCTGACCGACACTCTCGACGAGCCCGGCCCGGTCGATGGCATGGGCGATGCCCTCTCGCGTCGCGGCCACGTTGAGCGGGGCGCGTCGGACGTTGAATTCGAGTTGGAGCATGGTCGTCCCCAGGTCCACCTGGGTCTGCAGCACCGACGAGGACGAGGTCTGGGCCATGAACGACGGGTCGAACCCGCCCGGGTAGGCCACCTGGACACCCCCCTGCCCCAAGGCCGAGGTGAGGGCGCCGTCGCCGGTGACGGCGCGCACCACGACGCGGTCCAGGCTCGATGGGCTCCCCCACCACCGGGGGTTGCGGGTGAGGACGATCTCGGACCCGGGCTGCCATGACGCCACCTCGTAGGGCCCGCCCGACACCGACACGGCCGGGGAGAGCTGGTCGAACCCGCTGTTCCACCCCACCTGCTGGGCGATGTGGGCGGGGAGAAGGTCGTCGAAGAGCGAGGCCCAGTCGGCAAAGGGCGTGCGGAACACGACGGTCACGGTCTTGCCGCCGTTGGAACCGGTCAGCGATTCGATGTCGCGGTAGCCGAGGGTGGACGTCACCGAGTCCGGCGTCCCGTCGATGTCGGTGCCGCCCCCCTTCTGGGCATCCCAGGCGTAGAGAAAATCGGCCTCGCTGATGGGCACCCCGTCGGACCACACCGCCCGGGGATCGATCTGGTAGACGACGGTCTGGGGGGAGAGGCTGATGACCTCGGCGCTGTCGACGACGTTGGTGTCGAGCTGCGGGGCCAGTCCCGGACCCACCCGGAACACCTGGGCCCACACCAAGCTCGCCACCATGCGCCCCGCCTCGGTGTCGCCCGCCACGGTGTGGTCGTTGAGCGTCGTCGGCACCTGGTCGAGCGCCACCGTCACCGTCCCCCCCGGCGTGGGGACCAGCGGGGGGGCGCTGTGCTTGTTCGCCTTGTCCCTCGAGCCCGAGGGATTCGCCGACCCCGTCGTGGCGCACGCCGAGGCCAAGACGCAGAGCACGACGATGCCGAGCAGGCCCCCGGGAGGCCGACGCCCAGGCCGGGGCCGCCGGCACTGTGTCACCGGCGGCGGCTCACCTTCTCTGGCGCCGGCGCCGCCGGCGGTCACTGCAGGCGCAGGGCCAGGGTCACGGTGGTGAAGGTGAAGATGATCGCCACGGTGATCGTGATGCGGTCGAGGTTCTTCTCGACCACCGTGGAGCCGGCCGCCGCCTGCCCCACCGAACCACCGAACATGTCCGACAGGCCCCCACCCTTGCCCGAGTGCATGAGGATCAGGAAGATGAGCGCCAGCGACACCATGAGGTGCAGCACCACGATGGCGATGGTCAGCACAGCGTCCTCCTCGGGCGATCCGGACCGGCCAACGCTACCAAAGCCCCACCATCGAAGGACCGTCGCGCCTTCACCCGGTGGTGGCCGCCACCGAGGCCGCCGCCTGGACGATGGCGGCGAAGGTGGCCGCCTCGAGGCTGGCTCCACCCACCAAGAGCCCGTCCACGTCGGGCTGACGGACCAGCTCCACGGTGTTCTCGGGTCGCACCGACCCCCCGTACTGGACCCGCACCGCGGCGGCGGCCTCGGACCCCGTGAGCTCCTCGACCACGCCCCGGATGTGGGCGCAGGCGGACTGGGCGTCCTCGGCGGTGGCCGTCCGGCCGGTGCCGATGGCCCAGATGGGCTCGTAGGCGAGCACGAGCCCGGTCACCTGCTCGGTGGGGAGGCCCTTCAGCGCGGCGGTGGTCTGCGAGGTGAGGCGGGCCTCGGTCTCCCCGTCCTCGCGTTCCTCCTCGGTCTCCCCCACGCACACGATGGGGGTCATGGCGTGGCGCAGGACCGCCCGCACCGTGGCCGCCACGACTTCGTCGGTCTGGGCGAAGAACTGGCGTCGCTCGGAGTGGCCCACGATCACCAGGGACACGCCGAGGCGGGCCAACATGGGCGGCGCGACCTCGCCCGTGAAGGCACCCTGGTCCTCGTGATAGCAGTGCTGGGCGCCGAGTGAGACCGGGATGGCGCGGTCCTCGATCACCGTCTGCACCGACCGCAGGCTCGTGAACGAGGGGTGCACCGACACGTCGAGCGACGCCACCTCCGCCGTCCCCAACCGCAGGCCGAGGTCCTGCACGGTCCGGATCGACTGCAGATGGTCGTGATGCATCTTCCAGTTGCCGCTCACCAGGGGGCGCCGTCTCGACACGGACCCGCTGCCACCGCTCCTCGCCACGTCAGGCTCCTTTGGCCGGGGCGTTCGACGCGTGGCGTAACGCCACGAGCCCGGGCAGGTCTTTGTGCTCGAGCAACTCGAGGGTGGCGCCACCCCCCGTGGACACGAACCCGACGCGCCCCGCCAGGCCGAGGTGCTCGAGCGCGGACACCGAATCGCCTCCCCCCACGATGCTGAAGCCCTTGGCGTCGGCCACCGCCCTCGCCATGGTGCGCGTCCCGGCCGCGAAGCGCTCGTCCTCGAACACCCCCATGGGCCCGTTCCAGAACACCGTGGCGGCCGGCGTGACCACATCGGCGAAGGTCCCCGCGCTCTCGGGCCCGATGTCGAGCCCCCGCCACCCCCGGGGGATGTCCACCCCGATCATCCTCACCTCGCCGCTGCCTCCGGTCCCTTCGCCCACCGTCCCCCCGGGCCCGAGGGCCACGATGTCGGTGGGAAGGACGATCCGGTCCCCCGCCTCCTCCAGGAGCTCGGCGCAGCTGTCGATGCGGCCGGCGTCGAGCAACGAGGCCCCCACGTGGTGGCCCTGGGCGGCCAGGAACGTGAACGCCATGCCACCCCCCACCACCAGCGAGTCCACCTTGTCCAGCAGGGCGCGCAGGACCCCGAGCTTCTCCCCTACCTTGGACCCGCCCACCACCGCCACGAAGGGGCGGTCCGGTCCCACGAGCAGTCCCCCGAGGGTCCCCACCTCACGGGCCAGCAGGCGACCGGCCGCCGACGGCAGGTAGGTGGGCGGGCCCACGATCGAGGCGTGGGCCCGGTGCGAGGCACCGAAGGCGTCGTTCACGTAGGCGTCGAACCCCGTCACGAGGCGCTTCACGAAGTCGGGGTCGTCGTCGACTTCTCCGGGGTCGAAGCGCAGGTTCTCGAGCAGCGCCACACCCGGGGCGAGCTCGGCCAGCCGGGCCCGCACCGGGGACACGTCGAAGCGGGGATCGGCGCCCCCTTTGGGTCGGCCCAGATGGGTGCAGGCGGTGATCTCGGCTCCCCGGTCGGTCAACCACGACAGCGTGGGGAGGGTGGCCCGGATGCGGAAGTCGTCGTCGACGACGACCTCCCCCGCCGGCCCGTGGCCGAGGGGCACGTTGAAGTCGACGCGCACGAGGACCCGGCGTCCCTTCACGTCGGGAAGGTCCTCGAGCAAAGGCAGCCCCGCCGCCGGGCCGCGGTCGGGCCGCGCCGGCTCAGCCATCGTCGTCACCGCGACGGACCCGGGGCGCGCTCAGGACGGCGGGGGGCCGGCCGCACCGAGCAGCGCGACCAGGTCGACGAGCCGGTTGGCATAGCCCCACTCGTTGTCGTACCAGCCCTGCACCTTGACGAGGGTGGTCTCGGCGTCCACCGGCATGACCATGGTGAGCCCGGAGTCGAACGTGCACGAGGCGGCACTGCCCACGATGTCCGACGACACGATGGGGTCCTCGGTGTACTCGAGGACGCGGGCCAGGGGTCCGGTGGTGGCCGCCTGGCGGAACGCCTCGTTCACCTCGTCGACGGTCACGGCGCGCGGGACGAGGGCGGTGAAGTCGGTGATGGACCCGTCGCCCACCGGCACCCGCAGGGCGTTGCCGTCCAGGCGTCCCGCCATGGCGGGCAGCACGAGAGGGGTGGCGCGTGCCGCCCCCGTCGACACCGGCACGATGTTCTGGGCCGCGGCCCGGGCCCGGCGGAGATCGGCGTGGGGGAGGTCGAGCAGGTTCTGGTCGTTGGTGTAGGCGTGCACCGTGGTCATGAGCCCGTTGCGGACGCCGAAGGCGTCGTCGAGGACCTTGACCATGGGGACGAAGCAGTTGGTGGTGCACGAGGCGTTGGACACCACGACATGGCGAGCGGGATCGAACTCGTGGTCGTTGACGCCGATGACGAAGGTGGCGTCGGCGTCCTTCGACGGAGCGGAGATGATCACCCGTTGGGCCCCGCCCTCGAGGTGGGTGGCGGCGCCACTGCGGGAGGTGAAGCGCCCCGTCGACTCCACCACCACCTCGGCGCCCAGCTCCCCCCACGGGAGGGCCTTGGGATCCCGTTCGGCCAGGACGGCGATGGGCCGGCCGTCCACCACGATGTGGTCGTCCTCGGCGTGGACGTCGGCCCCGAACCGGCCGTGGTTGGTGTCGAAGCGCAGCAGATGGGCGTTGGTCCGGGCGTCGGTGAGGTCGTTGACCGCCACCACCTGGACATCGGCGCCCTGGGCGCGCGCCGCCCGCAGGAAATTCCTGCCGATGCGCCCGAAGCCGTTGATCCCCACCCGTACCGTCATCAGGTCCTATCCGACCAGACGGCCGAGGGCGACCGCCAGTCTCGCCGGATCATGCGCCCGGCCGTTGGCCTTGGCCAGCGGGGCCAGCACCACCGCCACCTCGAGGTCCCCCAGGGCGATCGACGCCGGGTCGGCCACCACCACGTCGATCTCGATGCCGTGGGCGGCCAGGGCGGCCACGTGGTCGGCCACGTCATAGCCGGTGGTCTCCTCCCCCTCGGGGCGCAGGTTGGCCACGTAGACCCGCCGCCCCGGGGAGCTCCGGATGCCCCGGGCCAGAGCGGGGACGGCCACCGCGGCCAGGACGCTCGTGAACAACGACCCCGGTCCCATCACCACCTGGTCGGCCCGCGCCAGCGCCTCGAGCGCCACCGGGGACGCCGGGGGGTCGGTGGGCACGAGCGACACCCGCCGGATGTGGGCCGCCCGACCGACCTCGGTCTGCCCCTCGATCTCTCCTCCCGCCGCATCGGCCTTGAGCACCACGGGCTCGGTGGCCGCCGGCACCACCCGACCGACGACCCCGAGGAGCCGGGCCGCCTCGTCGAGACCCTTCTGGGGGTCGCCACAGGCCTCCATCAACCCGGCGATGACGAGGTTGCCCAGCGCGTGACCGACCAGCTCCTGGGCCTCGAAACGCTGCTCGAAGGCGGCGGCCAGCGCCGAACCCTCCTCGGCCAGGGCCACCAGGCACTTGCGCAGGTCGCCGGGGGGCATGATGTCGAGCTGGCGCCGCAGGCGACCCGACGACCCGCCGTCGTCGGCGACAGACACCACCGCCGTGAGCTCCCCGGCGTAGAGCCGCGCCGCGCGCAGGGTGGCGGCGAGCCCGTGCCCGCCGCCCACCGCCACCACCCGGGGCCCACCGGACCCGGTCACCGGTCGATGTCCCGGTGGATGAGGACGGGCGCGGCGCCCCGTGTCCGCAACCGGGCCCCGAGCTCCTCGGCCAGTGCCACCGAACGGTGCCGGCCCCCGGTGCAGCCCAGGGCGATGGTGAGATACGACTTGCCCTCCTCGACGAAGGCGGGCAGGAGCAACCCCACCAGGTCGTCGACGCGGTCGAGAAAGGTCAAGGTGGCTTCCTGGCCCATGACGAAGTCCCGCACGGGCGCGTCGAGCCCCGACAGGGGGCGCAGCGCCTCCACCCAGTGGGGATTGGGCAGGAACCGGCAGTCGAGGACGAGATCGGCGTCGAGGGGCAGGCCGTGCTTGTACCCGAACGACACCACCGACATGCGCATTCCCGAGTCCGAGTCGTCCCCGAAGAGGTCGGTGACCCGCTGGCGCAGCTGGTTGACGTTGAGCTCGGCGGTGTCGACCACGACATCGGCGCGCGCCCGCACGGGCTCGAGGAGGCGGCGCTCGTCGGTGATGGCCTCGGCCACCTGGCGTTCGAGGATGGGATGGCGCCGCCGGGTGCCCTCGAAGCGCCGCACGAGCACGTCCTGGGGGGCGTCGAGGTACACGAGCTGGACGCGATGGCCCTGGGCCCGCAGGGCGTCGATGGCGGGGAGCGCCTCTTCGACCCGGGCGCCTCCGCCCCGGCCGAGCACCAGGGCCACCCGGTCCTGGGTGGAACCGGGCCGGCCCACCACCGCGGCCACCTCGCTGAGAAGCGAAGGCGGCATGTTGTCGATGACGTACCACCCGGAGTCCTCGAGGGCCGCCGCGGCCGTGGACCGCCCTGCCCCCGACATGCCGGTGATCACCAGGTAGTCGCTCACGTGTGGCCCATCCTCAGCGCCGGGGCCCCTCGCCGGAGTCCTCGCCGTCGGGAGGCGGCCCACTCCCATCCTGGCGCAGGTCAGGGGCCAACGGCGTGACCGATCCCGGAATTCGCGGTCGGGGCGGGATCGAGTGCAGGTGGTCGTAGACCGACCGCGCCACGGCCTCGGGGAGCCAGGGCAGGGCCACGAGATCCTCGAGCGGGGCGGCCCGCAGCCCCCGCAGGCTGCGGTAGTGCCGAAGAAGCCGGGTGCGCCGGGCCGGTCCCAGGCCGGGCACGCCCTCCAGGCCGCTCGTGGTCATGCGCCGGCCTCGGAGGTCCCGGTGATAGGAGATGGCGAACCGGTGGGCCTCGTCGCGCACCCGCTGCAGGAGAAACAGCGCCTCGGACCCCCGGGGGATGGGGACGGGGTCGGGCCGTCCCGGGAGGAAGACCTCCTCGAAGCTCTTGGCCAGCGCCGCCACGGGGATCTCCCCGGCGAGCCCCAGGCGGTCCAGGACCCGCACCCCCACGCCCAGCTGCCCCTTGCCCCCGTCGAGCAGGAGCAGCTGGGGCGGGTAGGCGAAGCGCCGGGCCCGGGCGCTGCCGGCGGTGGCGTCCTCGCCCCGGGTCTGGGCCCGGGCCTCGAGGAGGGCGCTCAAGCGGCGGGTGAGGACCTCCTCCATGGCCGCGTAGTCGTCGTTCCCCGGGACGTCGCGCAGGCGGAAGCGCCGGTACTCCGACTTGCGGGGGAGGCCGTCCTCGAGCACCACCATGGACCCCACGTAGTCGGTGCCCTGGAGATGGCTCATGTCGTAGCACTCGATCCGCAACGGGGCCTGGGCCAACCCGAGCACCTCCCGCAGCGACTCCAGGGCCCGGGCCCGGCTGTCGTGGTCCGAGGCCCGGCGCAGCCGGTGGCGGGCGAGCTCTTCACCGGCGTTGCGGGTCACGGTCTGCAAGAGGGTGCGCTTGCCCCCCCGCTGGGGCACCCGCAACGCCACCGGGGCGCCGCGCCGGTCGGCCAGGAAGGCCTCGTAGACCTCGGCGGTCTCGGGGAGATCGGGCACGAGGACCTGGCGCGGCACCCCGGGGGCGGCGGCCCCTTCGGTCCCCCAGGTCCGGGGGTCCCCCGCCCCCGAGGTCCACCCCGAGCTGTCTCCTCCCCGCACCCGGGCCACCTGCCGGGGCGCCGGGGCCAGGGGGACGGCATCGGCGTAGAGCTCCTCGAGGACGCGCCCCACGAGCTGGGGCCGCGTGAGCTCCTCGACCTTGTCCACCACGAAGGCCCGCCGGCCCACGATGCGGCCCCGGCGGACGTGGAAGACGCACACCGCCGCCTCGAGGGGGTCCTCGTCGATGCCCACCACGTCGAGGTCCTCGGGGCGGTCGGTCACCACCTGCTGGCGCTCGCACGCCATGCGCAGCGTGTGGAGCCGGTCGCGCAACCGGGCGGCGCGTTCGAAGTCGAGAGCCTGCGCCGCCTGCTCCATCTCGGCCACCAGCCGGTGCTCCACGTCGTCGGTGTCCCCGGCTAGGAACGCCATGAGATCGGCGACCATGGTGTCGTAGCGCTCGTGGTCGACCGCGGCGATACAGGGGCCCGAGCAGCGTTCGATGTGGAACAGCAGGCAGGGCTTGCCCAGCTTGGTGTGGCGGTCGAGCTTGCGGTCCGAGCACGTCCGGACCTGGAACGTGCGCAGGAGGAGGTCGAGGGTGTCGCGGATGGCCCCCACGTGCGCGTAGGGGCCGAAGTAGCGCACCTCGGGCCGGCGCCGGCCCCTGACCACCGCCGCCCGGGGCCACTCGTCCGCCAGGGTCACCGCCATCGACGGGTAGGACTTGTCGTCGTTCAACCGGATGTTGAACCGGGGCCGGTGCCTCTTGATCAGCGCGTACTCGAGGAGGATGGCCTCCACCTCGTTGTCGACCTGGATCCATTCCACGTGGTCGGCCAGCCCCACCATCTGGGCCGTGCGGGGCGCCAGGGTGTCGGGGTCGGCGAAGTAATTGCTGAGCCGGCTGCGCAGGGATTTGGCCTTTCCCACGTACAGGACCCGCCCCGCCCCGTCCAGGAATTGGTACGAGCCGGGGGCGTCGGGGACGGTCCGCGGGGACGGGCGGGTGCGCACACCCCCACTGTGCCGTAGAAGGGCGCCCGGTCGTGCACCGAGGCCGAGCCGCACGCGTGGGGGGCCGTCGACGTAGACTGGGACCGAGCGCCGGCCTGGTATCCCGGCGTACATAACGCTCCGAGGCCGACAACCCCGCGGATGGGCGACCAGGCTGTCCCCGCCGGCCACCATCGGAGTGCTCCCCGAAGGGGGTTGACCATGTTCCGGTTGCAGCGGGCGCTCCCCGAGCGCTATGTCAACGCGACGTCCGACCAACTCAGCGCGTGGATCGGAGAGGCCAAGGCCCGGCTCGGCTCCCGGGTGCTGATCGTCGGGCACCATTACCAACGGGACGAGGTGATGCGCTGGGCCGACGCCCGGGGCGACTCGTTCGGGCTCTCACGCACCGCCGCGGATCGACGCGATGCCGATTACATCGTCTTCTGCGGGGTGCACTTCATGGCCGAGTCGGCCGACATCCTGACCGCCCCGAACCAGCAGGTGATCCTCCCCGACCTCAACGCCGGGTGCTCGATGGCCGACATGGCCGACATCGATTCGGTCGAAGAGGCCTGGGAGTCACTCGCCGCGGTGACCGACGTCGACCGTGTCGTGCCCGTGACCTACATGAATTCGTCGGCCGCCCTCAAGGCCTTCGTGGGCCGCCACGGCGGCGCGGTGTGCACCTCCTCGAACGCCCGGGCCGTGCTCACCTGGGCCCTCGACCCCGCCGGGACGGGAGTGGCCCAGGGGGACAAGGTCCTGTTCTTCCCGGACCAGCATCTCGGCCGCAACACCGGCTTCGAGCTCGGCTGGGGCGCCGGCGACATGCGGGTGTGGAACCCCCTCCACGACATGGGCGGCCTCGACGACGCGGACGTCAAGAACGCCACCTTGTTGTTGTGGAAGGGCCACTGCTCCGTGCACCAGCGCTTCCGGCCCGAACATGTCGACGCCTTCCGGGCACAGCATCCCGAGGGCCTCGTGTTCATCCACCCCGAATGCGCCCACGACGTGGTCGAGATGGCCGACGAGGTGGGATCGACGGACTTCATCATCCGTGCCGTCGAGGCGGCCCCGGCCGGCGCGGTCATCGGGGTCGGCACCGAGATCCACCTGGTGAAGCGGCTCGACGACGAGAACCCCGACAAGACCGTGGTGTCACTCGACCCTCTGGTGTGCCCGTGCTCGACCATGTTCCGTATCGACGCCGCCCACCTGTGCTGGGTCCTCGAGCGCCTCGTGGACGGCGAGGTCGTGAACCGGATCACCGTCGAGCCCGACACCGCGCACTGGGCCCGGATCGCCCTCGAGCGGATGCTCGAGATCACCTGACCGGGGCGCTCAGTCGGGGTGCCCGTCCTCCTGATCGGGACCGAAGGGCCACTCCTCGAACGACGCGCACCGGCCCCCCGCCGCGAACCGCAGCACCCAGAGGTCTCGCCACGGTGTGTCGGGGTCGTTGCCGTACTCGACCCATACCCGGACCACGACCATGTCGGCGTCGACGGCGATCACCTCGCTCGACATGGTGAAGGCCTCGTCGGGCCCGTCGCGCTCGGCCTCCCAGAACTGCGCCAGCTCGTCGAGGCCGACCACGGGATCGGCCCACGGGGACGGTGCGTAGGTCACGTCGGGGGTGAAGAGCTCGGCCAGGCGGTCGGTGCCCGGGGTGCGCCAGGCCTCCTCGTAGCCCTCGAGCCAGCGGGCGACATGGTCACGCCGGACGACCGCCATCAGCCCGCCTTGCGGCGCTTGGGGGCGGCGGCCCGGGCCGGGGCCCCGGTGCTTTTCACCGGCCTGGCGCTCTTCACCGGCCCGGTGCTCTTCACCGGCCCAGCGCTCTTCACGGTTTTGGCGCTCTTGGCCGCCTTGGCGCCTCGGGACGCCGGGGCCCCCACGGCCTTCTTCACCGGGGCGCGCCGGCGGGCGGGAGGCCCGAGGCGTTGGGGGCCGTCTCGATCGGCCCGGTCGAGCACGGGGGCGAGCACCTGGCCGGTGTAGCTCGAGCTCTGGTCGGCCACATCCTCGGGCGTGCCCTCGGCGATCACCCTCCCCCCTCGCTCGCCCCCTTCGGGACCGAGGTCGACGATCCAGTCCGAGGTCTTGATCACGTCGAGGTTGTGCTCGATGACGATGACGGTGTTGCCCTGGTCCACGAGCCGGCTCAACACCTCCAGCAGCTTGCGGACGTCGTCGAAGTGCAGGCCGGTGGTGGGCTCGTCCAGGACGTACAAGGTGTGCCCGGTGGAGCGCCGCGACAGTTCCGAGGACAGCTTCACCCGCTGGGCCTCGCCCCCCGACAGCGTGGGGGCGGGCTGTCCCAGCCGGATGTAGCCCAGTCCCACGTCGACCAGTGTCTGGAGGTGCCGGGCGATGGTGGGCTGGTTGGCGAAGAACGTCAACGCTTCCTCGCACGACAGGTCGAGGACGTCGCCGATGTTCTTGCCCTTGAATGTCACCTCGAGCGTCTCACGGTTGTAGCGGGCCCCGCCGCACACCTCGCAGGGCACGTACACGTCGGGGAGGAAGTGCATCTCGATCTTGATGGTGCCGTCACCCGCACACGCCTCGCAGCGCCCGCCCCGGACGTTGAACGAGAACCGGCCGGGCAGGTAGCCGCGCACCTTGGCTTCGTTGGTCTGGCTGAAGAGCTTCCGGACGTGGTCGAACAACCCGGTGTAGGTGGCCGGGTTCGAACGGGGCGTGCGCCCGATGGGCGACTGGTCGATGGCCACGACCTTGTCGACGTGCTTGACGCCGTCGATGCCCTTGTGCTGGCCGGGGGTGGTCCGGGCCCGGTGCACCTGGGCCAGCATCGACTGCAGGAGGATGTCGTTGACGAGGGTGGACTTGCCCGACCCCGACACGCCCGTCACCGCCACCAGGCATCCGAGGGGGAAGGCCACGTCCACGCCCTGCAGGTTGTGCTCACGCGCCCCGCGCACGACGAGTTGCTCACCCGAGCCCGGACGGCGCTTCTGGGGCACGGGGATGAACCGTTCCCCGGTGAGATAGCCGCCTGTCACCGACGCCTTGGCCTGCAACAGGCCCGGCACCGTTCCGCTGTAGACGACCTCCCCGCCGTGCTCACCGGCGCCCGGGCCGATGTCGACCACGTGGTCGGCGCTGCGGATGGTCTCCTCGTCGTGCTCGACCACGATCACGGTGTTCCCCAGGTCACGCAGGCGCACCAGGGTGTCGAGCAACCGGCGGTTGTCGCGCTGGTGCAGCCCGATGGAGGGCTCGTCGAGCACATAGAGGACCCCCACCAATCCCGAGCCGATCTGGCTCGCCAGTCGGATGCGCTGGGCCTCGCCTCCCGACAAGGTGGAGGTGCCCCGGGCCAGGGACAGATAGTCGAGCCCGACGTCGAGCAGGAACCGCAGCCGGGCCCGCACTTCGCGCAACACCCGGTCGGCGATGAGGTGCTCGCGCTCGGTGAGCTCGAGGGCGTCGACCTCGGCCGCGGCGCGCGTGATCGAGAGGCTGCACAGCTCGAAGATGTTGAGCCCTCCCACCGTGACCGCCAGCGACTCGGGCTTGAGCCGCGCCCCGTGACAGGTCGGGCAGGGAACCTCCCGCATGAAGGTCTCGGTCCACTGCCGCACCGAATCGGAGTCCGAGTCTCGGTGCCGCCGCTTGATCCAGGGCACGATCCCCTCGAACTGCGACGTGAACGAGCGTTGACGCCCGTAGCGGTTGCGATAGCGCACGTGCACCTGACGCGACCCCGACCCGTACAGGAGGATCTTGCGGTCCTTGGCCCGCAGCTTCTCCCACCGCGTAGCGGTGGAGAACCCGAACTCGGCCGCCACGGCCTCCACGATGCGGTCGAACCAGCGGCTGTGGCCGCCAGTCCACGGCGAGATGGCCCCCTCCTCGAGCGACCGGGTCGGATCGGGCACCACGAGGTCGGGATCGACCTCGAACTGGGTCCCGAGTCCGTCGCACGCCGGGCACGCCCCGTAGGGCGAGTTGAACGAGAAGTTGCGGGGCGCCGGCTCTCCGAACGACAGCCCGCAGAAGGTGCAGGCCAGATGCTCGGAGAACGTGATCAGCTCCTCGGCCCCGTCCTCCCCGATGATGCCGATCTCGGCGATGCCGTCGGTCAGCCGCAGGGCGGTCTCCATCGACTCGGTCAACCGTTGGCGGATGTCGTCGCGTCGTACCAGCCGGTCGACGACGACCTCGATGGTGTGTTGCTCGTAGCGCGCCAGGCTGAGGGCGGCCCGATCGGAGAGCTCGACCACCTCGCCGTCGACCCGGGCCCGGGCGAAGCCCTGCTTGGCCAGATCGTCGAGGAACGCCTCGTACTCCCCCTTGCGTCCCCGCACCACCGGGGCGAGCACCTGGAAGCGCGTCCCCTCGGGCAGGTCGAGGACGCGGTCCACGATCTGCTGGGGCGTCTGGCGAGCCACGGGACGGCCGCAGTTGGGGCAGTGGGGGTGACCCACCCGGGCATAGAGCAACCGGAGGTAGTCGTAGATCTCGGTGACGGTCCCCACCGTCGACCGGGGGTTGCGGCTGGAGGACTTCTGGTCGATGGAGATGGCCGGTGACAACCCCTCGATGAAGTCGACGTCGGGCTTGTCCATCTGCCCCAGGAACTGGCGGGCGTACGACGACAGCGATTCCACGTAGCGGCGCTGGCCCTCGGCGTAGATGGTGTCGAACGCCAGGGACGACTTCCCCGACCCCGACAGCCCCGTGAAGACGATGAGACGGTCACGGGGCAGCTCGAGCGAGACGTCGCGCAAATTGTGCTCCCGCGCCCCGCGGATCACCAGCCGGTCAGCCATCGAAGGGAGGCTACCGGTGGGGCGGGAGGCCGGTGTCTGTGCGGCGGGGCGCGTCACGCCGTCGGCACGGGAACCGCCAGGCCAGCCGCGCCCGGTGAGGCCGGAGTGTCGCCCGCCTCGACCAAGGCCAGGCGGAGCTCGGCGATGTCGTCGCGCAGCAGCGCCGCCTCCTCGTAGCGCAGCTCCGTGGCCGCCAGGCGCATCTCCTGCTCGAGCCGCACCACCAGGCGCTGCAACTCGTCGATGGGGAGGGCGCTCAGCTCGGCCATCTCGTCGACGGCGGTGGTGTCGTCGCCCCCGCCGCGTGCACCGGCCAGGCGCCTTCCCCCCACGCCGTCTCGCTGGGGCAGGCGCGGCGCCCGAACCGGGAGGTGCCCGGGCCGGGTCCTTCCCCCCCGGCTGCCGCTGCCCCGCCCCGCGCTCGGCCCGGTCCCGGCACCGGCGGGCCGGATGCTGGCCAGGATGTCGGTGACCGCCTTGCGGATGGTGGTGGGGTCGATGCCGTGCTCGGCGTTGTAGGCCTGTTGCAGGGCCCGCCGGCGCTGGGTCTCGGAGATCGCGGCGCGCATGGCGTCGGTGATGGTGTCGGCGTAGAGCACCACGAGCCCGTCGACGTTGCGCGCCGCGCGTCCCATGGTCTGGATCAGCGACGACGCCGAGCGCAAGAACCCCGTCTTGTCGGCGTCGAGGATGGCCACCAGCTGGACCTCGGGGAGATCGAGGCCCTCGCGCAGAAGGTTGATGCCGACGAGCACGTCGTACTCGCCCAGCCGCAGGTCGCGCAGGAGCTCGATGCGGGTGATGGTGTCGATGTCGGAATGGAGATAGCGCACCCGCACGCCCAGCTCCACCAGGTAGTCGGTGAGGTCCTCGGCCATCTTCTTGGTGAGCGTGGTGACGAGGGACCGTCCTCCCGCCTCCGACGCCTTGTGGATGCGTTCCATGAGGTCGTCGATCTGGCCCGTGGTGGGCTGGATCACCACCTCGGGGTCGACGAGGCCGGTGGGCCTGATGACCTGGTCCACGACCTGGCTCGACACCTCGAGCTCGTAGCTCCCCGGGGTGGCCGACAAGAAGATCACCTGGCCCACCCGCTCGGTGAACTCGTCGAAGGTCAGCGGTCGGTTGTCGAGCGCCGAGGGCAGACGGAAACCGTGCTCGACGAGGGTCTCCTTGCGCGACCGGTCGCCTTCGTACTGCCCGTGGATCTGGGGGACCGCCACGTGGCTCTCGTCGATGACCGTCAGGAAGTCGGGTGGGAAGAAGTCGAGAAGGGTGTGGCTGGGCTCGCCCGCGCTGCGCCCGTCGAGGTGGCGGCTGTAGTTCTCGATGCCG
The DNA here is from genome assembly GCA_050011815.1 of Acidimicrobiales bacterium. Lineage (GTDB taxonomy): Bacteria > Actinomycetota > Acidimicrobiia > Acidimicrobiales > UBA8190 > Chersky-840. Next base: position 29,399 of record JBEKIJ010000029.1, read on the forward strand.
TTGCACACACCCACCTCGGCCAACATCTCGAGGTCGTGCTCGGTCCGCATGCGCAGGCGCTGGGCCTCGAGCAACTTCCCCGCCGACTGCAGCTCGGTGAGGCGTTGGCCGAGCTCGGTCTGGATCGACACGATGGCGCGCCGCATGGTCTCGTCTCCGGCCCCGTAGTGGGTGGCGGAGAACACCACGAGGTCGTCGATGTCCTCCCCGGTGTCCCCGGTGAGCGCGTCGAAGCGCCGGATGCGCTCCACCTGGTCGCCGAAGAGCTCGATGCGCACGGCCTCCTGCTCGTAGACGGGATGGAGCTCGACGGTGTCGCCCCGGACCCGGAAGTGACCGCGGGTGAGCACGGCGTCGTTGCGGTCGTAGTGCAGTTCCACCAGCTTGCGGAGCAGGTCCCGCTGGTTCACGGTGTCGCCGGGCGCCAACGCCATGATCCGCTGGCGGTACTCCTCGGGTGACCCCAGCCCGTAGATGCACGACACCGACGCCACCACGATGACGTCGCGTCGCAGCAACAGGCTCGACGTGGTGGCGTGGCGGAGCCGGTCGATCTCATCGTTGATCGACGAGTCCTTCTCGATGTAGGTGTCCGAGGTCGGCAGGTACGCCTCGGGCTGGTAGTAGTCGTAGTACGAGACGAAGTACTCGACCCGGTTGTTGGGGTAGAGCTCTCGCAGCTCGGCGGCCAGCTGGGCGGCCAGGGACTTGTTGGGCTCGATGATCAGGGTGGGTCGCTGGGCCTGCTCGATGGTCCAGGCGATGGTGGCGGTCTTCCCGCTGCCGGTGATGCCCAGCAGGGTCTGGTACCGGTCGCCCCGGGCGATGCCCGCGGTGAGGGACTCGATGGCGCGCGGCTGGTCGCCCGCAGGGCGTAACGGGGTCAGAACCTCGAAGCGGGGCACCGTTCGATCGTACCGGGGGGGTGTAACGGGCCCGTCCGGGCGCGGCGGGGTCCGGGCCCGTGGCCGCCGGGATCCGAGGCGTCAGGAGGGAGCGTCGCTCCGGGCCTCGAGGGCGGCCCAGACCCGGTCGACCTCGACCTCGAGATGGGCCCGGTCCGTCGAATTGTCGATGACGAAGTCGGCTCCCTGCCGACGCTCCTCGCGGGTGGCCTGGGCGGCGATTCGCGCCTGTGCATCGGGGCGGGAGAACCCCCGCTGGCCCACCAGGCGCTCCACGGCGATCTCGACCGGGCAGTCGACCACTACCACGACCTCCAGTGCCAGCGCCCCACGGTGCTCGGGTTTGAGCAGGGGGACGTCGAGCACCACCACGCCCTCGCCCTCTTGGGCCGCGGCCCGGCGCTGCGCCATGACGGCGCTGATGGCGGGATGGGTGATGGCGTTGAGGGCGGCCAGGGCGTCGGCGTCGGCGAAGGCCACGGCGGCCAGCGCGGCCCGGTCGATGGTGCCATCGGGGGCCAGGATGCCGGGGCCGAAGCGCGCCACCAGCGGCTCGTAGGCCGGGCCGCCGGGGACCACCACCTCCCGGGCGATGCGATCGGCGTCGATGAGGATCGCCCCCCGCTGGACCAGGAGGTCCCCCACCGTCGACTTGCCCGAACCGATCCCTCCGGTGAGCCCGACTGCGAGCACGACGGCTACCGGCCGGGGCGCTTCCCGGCCACGGCCTCGTCCACCAGGGCTTGGAGGGTCCCCGCCGCGGTGGCCTCCCACGTCAGCTCCCGGGCCCGGTGCCGGGCCCCCTCGCCCAGGCGCCTGCGCAGGGCGGGGTCGGTGAGCACCGCCCCCACGGCGTCGACGAACGGCACGATCGGCCCCGGGTCCCCGGCGCGCCGGCTGTGATCGGCGCCGACGTTGACCACGAAGCCCGACTCCCCGTCCTCGACGGCATCGACATGGCCGGCGATGCGCGACACCACCGCCGGGGTGCCACAGGCCGCCGCCTCGGTGGCGGTCATACCCCACCCTTCTCGCTGGGACGTGCTCGCCACCACCCAGGCCCGTCGGTAGAGGTCGACAAGCTCGTCGTCGTCCACGTGGCCGGGGAGCTCGATCCACCCGACGGCGCCGAGGGCGTGTCGATGCGTCTCGAGCCGGGCCCGCTCGTATCCCTCCCCCGCGATCACCACGTGCAGATCGGGGACCCGGCGCCGCACCTCGACCAAGGCGTCCATGAGGAGATCGAAGCGCTTGACCGGGACCAGCCTGCCGACGGCGACGACGAGCGGATGCGGGGACCGGGCCCCACCCGGTGAGAACCAGGGGTCGATGCCGGGCCGGACCACGCTCACCCGCGACGGCCGGAGCTTGAGCATGGCCACGATCTCGTGGCGCGACGACTCCGACAGAGTGACGATACGCGTGTCGCGATACAACGGGGGTGCCACCCGTCGTTCGATGAACTCCCCCACCTGGGCGTGCCACGGCCGCAGCACCATCTGCCACATCTCGGCGTGCACGTGATGGAGGAAGACGATGTGTGGACACCGGGCCCACACCGGTGAGAAGAAGGGCATGCCGTTCCAGATCTCCACCAGGCCGTCGGGCCTCCCGCTCGTCCCCAGCAGACCGCTCAGCGCGCTCCGGGGGAACACGGTGTGCCGTCTCCCCTTGCGCAGAACCCGGTAGCCGCTGCGCTCCACACTGGGCGGATGGCCGGGAGCCACCGACGTCCGCAAGGTGACGTCGAGCCCGGCACCGGCCCAGAGCGACGCCACGTGGTGCGCGTGGCACTCCGATCCCCCCGCCTCAGGGTCGTCGAGATCTCTCCAGGCCAGCATCTGCAGGCGCCGCAGCCCGATGTCGAGGGCATGAGCCGCCACCTCGTCGAGCGAGGGCACCGGCGCCGTCGGGGCCTGATGCCGATCTCGGACTTCGGTCACGGTTCGTCACGCTATCGACTCCGATGCCGCTGACGAAGCATCGTCGGCGAGGCCGCGGCGACGCCGAGCGCTGCGCCGGTGCACGGCGACGAAACAGCCCGTCATGACCGCACACAACCCGACCTGCACGGCGAGATCGGCCCGGGCCGTGGCCAGGTACTGGCCGTCCGCCGCGTCGGTCGCCCCGGCCAGGGCGATGGCCCCGAGGGCCAGGACCACCACCACCCACCGCCACCCGATGCCGAGCAGGTAGATGCCGAGCGCCAGGGTCACCGACAAGAAGACCATGGCGAGCACGAGCGTGGAGAACGCCGGAGCCGCGGCGGTGAACTTGTGCCCGAACACGAGGGTGAGGACCCGACGCGCCGCGAACCCGGCCATGGCGAGCAGCACCGCACACGGGATGGCCATCACGGCGAAGGTGTGGGCGAGTTGCCGCAACGCGTGCGACCCCCGCTGGTGCCGAAGGGCGGCCTCGGGCAGGAGGTAATTGACGAGGACGAGCGCCACGAAGACGAGCGCTTTGGCCGGCACCGAGATGGCCGCATAGGCACCGGAGTGCTCGTGCATCTTGCGTCCCAGCACGACGACGTCGGTGTTCTGCAACACGGCCAGGAGCAAGAGGCTGCCCAGTGCGGTGAGCACGTCGGCGAGAAGGAACCTCCCGCCGTGCACCGTCATGGCCACCGCGCCACCGGTCTCCTCGATGGCCACCTCGGGATCGGGTGGGGCTTCCGACGTCGAGCGCCTCGCCACGGCGCGGGTGGCGGTGATGCGGGCGTGGGTGGCGGTGAGCAACTCTGCGAACAATAGGCCGAGGGCGGCCCCCTCCACCTTGAACTCCGCCGCCATGCCGACGGTCAGCGCACAGCGCGTCACCGCCTCGATCACCAGGTTGATCGAGAGGTCCTTGTAGTCGCGGCCCACCTGCAGCAGGCCGCGGTCGATGGACACGAGGACGAAGACCGCGCCCGCGGTCAGGATCTCGGTGACTCCGCTCGGGGACGGGAGCGACAGGGCGTGGGCCACCGGCCCCCGGAGCAACAACATGACGACGCCGAGCACCACGACAAAGGCCTCGCCGATGCGGTGCACGCGCGCCACCCACGGCCGGACCCGGTGGCCGAGCCCGGTCGTCTGCCACGCCGAGACCCGGCGCACCACCCCCACGAGCAACGCCGTCCCGGGCATCGACACCACCAGGAAGAGGCTGAGGAGGTCGATCAGGGTGCCGTACTGGCCCGTGTTGAGGACATGCGCCACGAACACTGTGGTGAGGAGGCTCACCACCCCGACCAGGGCGGCGGCGATGGCGAGGGGGATGGCGTGACGGAGCTCGGACTCGGGCTCCTCGGTGGCGTCCTCGCCGGTGGGATCGGGGGCGGTGTCTCGCTCCACTACGGCGTGCCCCCACCACTGACCACCGCGGCCCGCCGGGGGACGATCGGTGCGTCGCGACCCGTCCCCGTCTCGTCCCGGGGCCCCGACTGCTCCTCGTGATAGATCTTGTCGACGTTCACCGACCAGATGTCGTGGCCGGCGCCCTCCACGATGTTCTCGACCGTGAGCATGGCGGTGTACATCGAGTGGTCCTGGTTGTTGTACTTGTGCATCCCGTTGCGTCCCACCGGGTGGACGTTGGGGACCTCCGTCGCGAGCCAGTGCCGCATCGTGTCCACCGCGGCGCGGTAGGCGTCGTCGTAGACGGGATAGGCCTTCGGCATGCGCACCACGTAGCCCCGTTGCACCTGGGCCGGGGTGACCAGGCCGATCTGGGTGAGCTCGGCGGTCGCCAGCGCCACGAGCTCGTCGTCGCTCTTCTCCCACATCTGGTCGCCCTCGAAGACGAAGTACTCCATCCCCAGGCAGGTGGTGCCGGGCCGCACCATGAACGGGGACCACGCCCCGAAGTTTTGGATCCGGCCCACCTTCACCTGCGGTGAGTGGATGTAGATCCAGTTGTCGGGAAACCCGCACCCCTCGGGCACCACCAGCGCGACGGTCAGGAAATCCCGGTACTGCAGGGCCCGCGCCGCGGCCACGACGTCCTCGGGCGGCGCGGGCTCCAGGGCCTGGACCAGGGCGGAAAAGGGCATGGAGCTGATGACGTGATCGGTCTCGACCTTCTGGCGCCGGCCGTCGTGCTCGAAGACCACGGCGGTGGCGCCGGCACCGTCGCGCTCGACCGCCACCACCGGGCTGCGCACGAGGACCTCGACACCGGCCTTCTCGACCAGGTCCCGGCATGTCTCCCACATCATCCCGGGCCCGAGCTTGGGGTACTGGAACTCGTCGATGAGGCTCGTCACCTCGGTGGCGCGACTGCGGCCACCGCGCCACAGCCTCGACCGCAGGGGCTCCCACACCGCCTTGAACAGCGACATCCCCTTGATCCGCTGCGCCCCCCAGTCAGCCGAGACCGCCGAAGGCGGGACCCCCCACACCTTCTCGCTGTAGGTCTTGAAGAAGTGCTCGTAGAGGCGCCATCCGTAATTGGCCACGACATAGCCCTCGAGCGAGCTCTGGTCCTTGGGGGGGAACACCCGTACCTTCAAGAACGACAACCCGCACAGGGCGGCTTCGGCCAGGCCCAGGTTGCGGAGCGCGTTGACCACGTTGATCGGGTAGTCGTAGAACTTTCCCTCGTAGTAGATGCGGCTCATGCGGGGGCGGAGAAGGAAGTCCCCCGGGGCGAGGATCTCGTGCCACAGGTCTTCGACGGCCTGCACCTTCGTGTAGAAGCGGTGGCCGCCGATGTCGAAGCGCCACCCGTCACGGGCCACGGTCCGGCTGATGCCCCCGACCACGTCGTCGGCTTCGAGCACCATGGCGGCCCGGCCCGCCTGGGAGAGCTTGCGCGCCGCGGTCAACCCGGCGGGCCCGGCTCCGATCACCACCACAGGGCGATCGTCT
>JBEKIJ010000030.1:0-33998 GCA_050011815.1 Acidimicrobiales bacterium
TTTCAGTACTGCCCTGTCGGACATCACTGGGCCGTGGTCAACCCGGTCAAGGACTCGGAGTTGACTGACGAGGAGAGACGTACCGCGGCGGAGCACCATGACGTGCACATTCCCTGAGGGTTTGGCGCTAGCACGCGGTCCAGGTGAGGCTCGGGGTCTTGTCGGGACCATAATCAGGGCGGTTCCCACCGGGAAATCACGCGTGGTGTGTTGTGTGAATACAGGATGACGCACTGAAAGGGAGCGAAGAATCAACGTCCCGCGTAGGCTCCATCTATGACCTACTCGCTCAGGTGGCAACGCTTGATGGTGATCGGCGGGTTCCTCGTCGTCGCCATCGGGTGGATCGGATTTACGGCACTCACCTGGCATGATCGCTCGCCGTCTGATGTGGAGTTTCGATCGAGCCTGCTCTTCGGCATCGCAAGCGTGGTCGGTTATGCCATCCTCGCAGCAGCGTCGTGGTCCTGGTTCAGGTGGATCGAAAGGTCCCGTGCCCAACTGGCGGGGCTGACACGGGTCTTGAAGCTCTTCGCTCTGGGCAATTTTTGCCTGGCGGTGGGTCTGGCGGCGATCAGCTACTTCTCGTCCGACCAGGCGGTGGCCCAGCGGTACGACGGTCGGACCACGGTCGTGGCCGCCATGTCCTACGGATTCGAGTTCTTCGGGTTCCTGCTGGCCGCCATTGCCTACTGGGGCGCATCGTCAACGGTTGGTGCTGTACCCCCCGGCTTGTCAGTTCCTGAGGAGCGCTTGGTCTCCGCCTGATCCTGATTGCAGAGAGGTCTCGGTCTATCCCCCTCGGGCCGACGGTGGCACGGTGCCGGTCGGGGAGGCTCGCGACCGCAAGCACGACCCGGTATAGGGCGTTCAACCCGGCGTCTCCCGGCGATTCGTGGTAGCGAACCCAGAGGCCTTCAGCACTTCCAACTGCCCACCCGACATCCACCGACAACCACAAGGGCGCTGTGTCAGCATCGGAGCATGGACGATAGGGCCGTCGTCGTACTCGACCGGCACGGCGTTGTGCGGTTCTGGAGCGGCGGCGCCGTAAAGATGCTTCGCCATCAGCCGCAGGAGGCTGTTGGCAGGAGCGTGGACTTCATCATCCCGGAGTACTTCCGGGAGCAGCACTGGGCCGCGTTTCGACAAGCGATGACCGCCGGCGTCCTCCATGCGCCTCGCGACCAGTTCGTAGTCCCGGTCCAGGTTTCTCCGGAAGAAGTCCTGCCTTTCGTTGCCTCCTTGGCACTGATCACAGACGCCGCAGGTCACCCCTGTGGCGCCGTTGCTGTCTTCATGGCGCAGGAGTGAGAATCGAGGAGCCGCACCACCAGGGTACGAACCGGTTGACCGACCCGGCCGACTCGCCCTGACACCGGAGGGCCCCCCATCCGCCCCGGTCCGGCCGGAGGTCGGGACGTGATCTCCTCCCGCCCCGGGCGAGGGCAGGGCTCGAGAGGCTCGCCATCGGCTCGTCCCAGCCTCGACCGGGCACGACGACCGCTCGTCTGCGACGATGCAGTGGTGTCGTCGCGGCGCGGCGGCCAGGGAATTGCGACCTGAGGAGGCGACGGTGGACGGCGACATCGTGATTCGGGGAGGTTCGCTGATCGACGGGACGGGAGCTCCCGCCCGTCGGGCCGACGTCGCTGTGACCGAAGGCCGCATCGTCGGCGTGGGGGAAGGCCTCCGCGGGGACCGGGAGCTCGACGCCTCGGGTCAGGTCGTGGCCCCGGGGTTCATCGACATCCACACCCACTACGACGCCCAGGTGTTCTGGGACCCCTGGCTCACCCCCTCCTCGTTCCACGGGGTCACGAGCGTCGTCGCCGGGAACTGTGGCTTCTCCATCGCACCCATCCGGCCCGAGCTCGTCTCCCTTCTCGCCCGCACCCTCCAGCACGTGGAGGACATGAGCTTCGACACGTTGGCGGCGGGCGTGCCCTGGGACGAGTTCGAGACCTTCCCCCAGTATCTCGACGCCGTCGACCGACGCGGCACGGCGCTCAACTACGGCTGTTACGTCGGCCACACCGCCGTCCGGATGTACGTCATGGGGGAAGAGGCCTACGAACGCGCCGCCACGCCTGAGGAACTGGCCCGCATGCAAGAGGTGGTGGCCGACTCCATGCGGGCGGGTGCCATGGGGTTCGCCTCGAGCGCCTCGCCGACCCACAACGGCGACGGAGGCCGCCCCGTCCCGTCGCGCGTGGCGGACCTCGACGAGTTGCGTGCGCTGCTCGTCCCTCTCCACGACGCCCGCAAAGGAGTCGTCGCGCTCCTGCCCGGTGGGGTCATCCCCAACCGCGAGCTCTTCACCCTCCAGCGCGACGTGGGTCGCCCCATCACCTGGACCGCCCTCCTCACGGTGAAGGGCTACCCCTATCACGAGAAGGTCGTGGCCGAGAACGACGCCGCCCGCCAGGACGGTGTCGAGGTGTGGCCCCAGGTCTCGTGCCGGCCCCTGGTCTTCCAGATGAACCTGGCCGAGCCCTTCACCCTGAACATCCGGGCCAGCTTCTCCAAGCTCATGGGTCTCAGCCTCGAGGATCGCAAGGCCGCCTACCGCGACCCGGCCTGGCGCGCCGCCACCTGGGAGGACCTCTCGGGAGGCGACGGCAACTTCCCCTTCAACTGGCCCTCGGTGTCGGTGGCGGAGTCGGCCTCGCACCCCGAGCTCGTGGACCGGGAGGTCGTCGACATCGCCGAGGAACGGGGCTGCACGCCTCTCGACGTCGTCCTCGACATCTCGCTCGACGACGACCTCAAGACCCGTTTCTGGTCGGTCCTCGCCAACAACGATCCCGAGGCCATCGCCTGGCTGCTGCCCCGGGACAACGTCCTCTTGGGCCTGGCCGACTCGGGAGCCCACGTCTCGCAGTTGTGTGACGCCTGCTTCTCCACCGACCTCCTCGGCAACTGGGTGCGCGACCGGGGCGTCATGTCGCTGGAACGGGCCGTCCACAAGCTCACGGCCGAACCGGCCGGCGTCTACGGCCTGTCCGACCGGGGAACCGTCGAGGTCGGCAAAGCCGCCGACCTGTGTGTCTTCGACCCCACCACCGTGGCCCCGGGCCCGTTGCGCCGTGTCTATGACTTCCCTGCCGACGGCGAACGCCTCACCGCGGATCAGCCCGTCGGCATGACCCACGTCCTGGTGAACGGGGTGCCGATCCGCATGGACGGCGAGCCCGTGCCCGACGGCCTCGATTCCCGGCCCGGCACGCTGCTGCGCAGCTGATCCGCGGCGGGTGGGCTGATCCGCGGCGGGTGGGCTACTTCGGCCGGCGCTACTTCCGCCCGTCGGCCACGGTTTCGAGGGGCCTCCCGTCTTCGAGGTAGACGGTGTGCTTGGCCCCGACGCCGGCACCCACTCGGCGACGCAAGGGCCCGCTCAGGAGCTCGAGTGCGCCGGCCACATCGACCAAGCGGTACTCGGCGATCTCGTCCTCCTGGATGACGATGCCGGCGAGCGTCTCGTCGTCGAAGGCGCCACAATCGAAGAGAAACCGCATCCCGCCGGGCTTCTCGGGACGGGGGCGGAGGAAATCGACGCACACCAGTCGGCCCGATTCGACGACCAGTCCGCTCTCCTCGTGCACCTCTCGGCGACATGCCTCCCACGGCGTCTCGCCGTTGTCCTCCATCTGACCCCCGGGAATGGTCCACCCGCCCTTGTAGGTCGGCTTGAGGACGAGGAGGCGCCCCGCCCCATCGAAGATCAAAGCCCCCGAGGACGCCGGAACCCTGGGGAGGACGAAGACCGTGTCGCTGTCGACGGCGTCGTCTGGTGTCACCCGGTGAGATTCCCGTCTCTGGACTCCGGCGTCAAGGAGGTCCCGGCGTCAAGGAGGTCCCGGCGTCAAGGAGCCCCGGCGTCAGGGACCGGACCGGGAGAGCGATACCGTCGGAGCCGGGCGCCGAGGGCGGCGGCCGCGGCCGCGCCGGCAAAAGGAGGAGTCGTGGACGTGACGTTCTCGCATGTGGGGATCTGTGTGAGCGATCTCGAGCGGTCGGTGCGCTTCTACTGCGAGGGGCTCGGCTTCGAGCTCGTCCAGTCCCACACCGTGGGCGAGGAGTTCGGGCGGCTCATGGAGATCGAGAACGTGGTCTTGCAGTCGCGCTTCGTCCGTCGAGACGGCGTCTCCATCGAGCTCTTGCATTTCGACTCGCCCGGTCACTCCGGCGAGGCGGCGCGCCGACCCATGAACCGGTTGGGCCTCACCCATCTCTCGCTCCGGGTCCAAGACGTCGACGTCGTGGCCGAGGCCATCGAATCACTGGGCGGGACGATGGTGACCGACACCCGGACCACCTTCGGATCGTCCGACGTCCTCGACGTCCTCGACTTCGTCTACTGCACCGACCCCGACGGGGTTCGCATCGAGCTCATGCACCTGCCCGGATGAGGGCGCGGCTACGGTCACGGGCGTGGCCGTCGCAGACGCAGAGCACAGCGCCCGGTCCATCGAGAACCTGATCGTCCGCTACGCCGAGCTCATCGACACCGGTGACTTCTCCGGCTTGGGGGAGCTCTTCGCCGATGCCCTCTTCGGCGGCCAAGGCGATGCCGTGGTGAGGGGAGCCAAGCCCATCGAGCAACTCTTTCGGGGCATGGTGCGCGTCTACGAAGACGGCACTCCCCGGACCAAGCACGTGACCACGAACATCCGCATCGAGGTGGACGAGGCGTCTGAGACCGCGGTGGCACACTCGTACGTCACGGTGTTCCAGGCGCTCCCGGACCTGCCCTTGCAGCCCGTCGTGGCGGGAAGATACCGCGACCTCTTCGAATGTCGACAGGGCACGTGGTGCTTCACCGAGCGACGTTTCACGACAGATCTCGTCGGGGACGTCAGCCGGCATCTTCTGGTCGGACCCGAGGTTCTGGCGCCATAACCGCACCCTGCGCACCATCACCCAGGGTTCTGGACGCCCTCTGATAAAACCCAACCGACGATGCGTGAGCTGTCCATTACGGGTCGTGGTTGGATTTCCATGAACCGCGTTCAACTCTTAGCATCCAAGACCGTAGAGGGCGAGGACGCGGTGACGGTTCGAGAAATGCACGCAACGTGAAGCTTTTGAGCGTTTGGGTGGTCGAGGGCGGATCGAGCTACGCGTTGGGGAGTTACGCCGCGTTCGACCTCCGAGTCGATCCCAACGGTTGGACCCTCATCGACACCACGGGGACCAGCGTCGAACGGCTCTGGTCCTGGGACACGATCGGTGGTCTCGAGGTCGTGCGCGGCGTGGGCAAGACGCCCGACGGCCGGCCTGCCACCGCTCTGGACGTGATCGTCAACGGCTGGCCGGTGCGGGTCCTCATCCCCACCCAGGACCTGCCGAACGAGACGATCGCCATGCTCGGTGCGTTCGCCCCGGTCGGCCATCCCCTCCGGGCCAGTCTGCGGGTGAAGCGAGAGCCGGCCTTCCGACGGTTCACCGACGCCGGTCGTCGCATCACGGGCGAGCGCCTGCGGGCCCGCCCGGCCTTCCTTTTGAGCGCCGCCTCGACCCGGTTGCGCTCCGCCCTGGTCGTGGGCCTGGTCCTCGCGGTCACGGTGGCCGTGGCATCCATCGCCGGCGTCGCCACGAGCGCACAGGCGCCGGGACCCGTAAAGGTCGCGGCCCGCAACCCCACCACCACGAAGGGCACCGGATCGGTGCCGGCCACCGGGGACAACCCGTCGGCCCAGGTGCCGGCGACCTCGTCCGCGATCACGACCCCCCCGGCCGTGGCCGCGTCGGGCGCCCAGGTCACAGCGGGTGCGACCTCGACCACCAAGGCCCCGGCCAAGAAGTCCTCCAAGAAGTCCACCAAGAAGGCCACCACGACCAAGACGACCACGACCACCAAGGCCGCGGTCGCCACCAAGCCCATCACCGGCACCACGGGCCCCACGAGTCAGCCCACGGCACCCGGCACGACACCGCCCACGACGCCCGGCACCGTCGCCACCACCACGACCACGCGGCCCCGTCGCCCACCCACGACGACGACGACACAGAGCCCGTCGCCCACGACCACCCGGCCCCGCCGCCCACCCACCACGACCACCCAGCCCGCGCCCACCACGACGCAGGCCGCCCCTCCGACTACGCAGGCCGAGACCACCACCACGGCGGCCGCGGTCATTCAACTTCCCTAGGGATTTCTCCCGGGAGTCCTCGGCATTCCCGGGGACCTCGAACGCAGGTCCGATCCGCTGAGGATGGTGAGGAGGTGGTGGGGTCGGTGCCTCAGACGACGCCTGTCTACGACGAGATCGGCCTGGCCTATGCCCGACACCGCCGGCCCGACCCGCGCATCGCGGCGCAGATCAGCCGCGCCCTGGGGGATGCCCGCACCGTCGTCGACATCGGTGCGGGCACCGGTTCCTACGAGCCCGACGACAGGCAGGTCCTCGCCGTCGAACCCTCGCCGGTCATGGCCTCGCAACGCGCCGTCGGCGCCGCGCCGGTGGTGCGGGCTGTGGCCGAACGCCTCCCGTTCTGCGACAACTGTTTCGACGCTGCCATGGGCGTGTTCACGATCCACCACTGGAGCGACGTGGTCGCCGGGCTACGCGAGATGGCCCGGGTGGCACCCCGGGTGGCGCTGCTCACCTTCGATCCGGTGATCCACTCGGCGTTCTGGATGTTCACCGACTACGTGCCCGAGGTGAACACCCTGGCGTCGACGCAGGTGCTCGGTCCCGAGGCCGTGGCCGAGATCATCGGGGCGCAGCGCGTCGAACCCGTCATGATCCCGGCGGACTGCATCGACGGATTCAACTGGGCCTTCTGGCGCCGGCCCGAGGAGTACCTCGATCCCGAGGTGCGGGCCTGCATGTCGGGTCTCGCCATGCTGCCCGCCGACCTCGTGGAGCAGCGCATGGCCCGCCTACGTGCCGACATCGCCGACGGCACATGGCGTGTGCGTCACGGCGACCTCCTGGACAGAGACGTCATCGACGGAGGCCTGCGGCTCGTCATCCGCCCATGACCATCTTTCGGCTGTGGTCGAATGTCGGGCACCGCCAACAAGGAAGTGCCACGAAGGGGGTGGGTGAGTGGGTCTGGACGACATCGACCTGACCGACCTGGCCTTCTTCGCCGGGGGGTTCCCCGATGACGCCTTCACTCGGTTACGCCGCGAAGCGCCGGTGTGGTGGCACGAGCCGACGAGCCACACTCCCGACGGTGTGGGGTTCTGGGTCGTGAGCCGACACGCCGAGATGCAGGCCGTCGGGTCCGATGCCGAGACCTTCTCCTCCGAGCGCGCGCCGGACGCTCCCGGCGGCGGCACGCTCATCGAGGACCTCCCCTACGGGTTCGCGGCCGGGGTGCTGCTCAACATGATGGACGACCCCCGCCACCACCGGATCCGCCGCTTGATCACCCCGGCGGTGGCGCCCCGGGCCCTGGCCCTGCTCGAAGGGGAGCTGCGGGCCCGCACCGCGGCGATTCTCGACGCCGTGGCGGCCCGGGGCCGGTGCGACTTCCTCGTCGACGTGGCGGTGGAACTGCCCCTGCAGGCCATCGCCATGCTGATGGGCATCCCCGACGAGGACCGCCACGACCTCATGACGTGGACGACCGCCACGCTCACCTATGACGACCGCGAGCTCGGCACCCGCAGCACGGGCTCCGAGCAGGCCGCCGCCGCCATGGCCGCCTACGGGACCGCCCTGATCGAGCGCAAGCGCGCCGGGGGAGGTGACGACATCGTCGCCACCATGGCCCTCGCCACCATCGAGGACGGGGACGGACATGACGAGCCGCTCTCGGACCTCGAGCTGCTCATGTTCTTCAACCTTCTCATCGCGGCCGGGAGCGAGACGACCCGCAACGCCATCGCATTGGGCATGGCGGCGCTCATCGAGCACCCCGAGCAATGGGACCTGTTGCGCCGGGACCCGTCGACCATGCCTGGAGCGGTGGAGGAGATCCTGCGGTGGTCGAGCCCGACGCTCTACAACCGCCGGACCGCCACCCGCGACGCCGACGTGGCCGGGCGTCGGATCCGGGCCGGGGACAAGGTCACGCTGTGGTGGGCCTCGGCCAACCGCGACGAGGCCGTCTTCGACGACCCCTTCACCTTCGACATCGGTCGAAGCCCGAACCCCCATCTGGCCTTCGGCCACCGGAGCCACTTCTGTCTGGGGGCGAACCTGGCCCGTCTCGAGATCCGCATCATGTTGGAGGAGCTTCAGGCCCGCTTCGACCGGCTGTCGCTCGACGGGCCCATCGAGCGGTTCCGAACCAACAAACACGCGGGGGTCAAGCACATGTACGTGACGTTCCACTGATCCAGAGATGACACGTAGGCGACAGGAGGCGACATGGGGATGGCGACAGAGGACCTCGGCACGGTGGTGGAGCGGTATCTCGACCGGTTGGTGGCCCATGACTGGGATGCCATGGCGGCGTGCTTGGCGCCCGACGTCGTCCGGGTGGGCCCCTTCGGCGACACCTACGCACCCCGCGACGCCTACGTGGCCTTCCTGACCGCGTTGATGCCCGCCCTGCCCGGCTACGCCATGCGGGTCGACCGCGTGGTGAGCAGCGGCCGCACCGTGCTCGTAGAGCTCACCGAGTTCGTCGACGTCGGTGGATCGGCCCTCGAGACCCCCGAAGCACTGGTCTTCGATCTCGACGGCGATGACAAGATCGCCCACATCGCCATCTACATCCAACGCCTGGGCGAAGCTCCCGCCATGCCGTGACGGCGGGGGCGGCCGATCACGTCGACGGCGAACCGGTGGTCGCCGCCGGTTAGCCGGCCAGCCCGTCGCTACTGGTCGGCCGGTCGCTACTGGTCGGCCGGTCGCTACTGGTCGGCCACCTGCACGGTCTTGCCGTCGAGCCACTGGCGCAGCACCAGGTACCGACCCTTCAAGGCCCCGTGGTCGTAGTGCCCGAACCCCATGGTGGTGCCGTCCATGCCGCTCGACGCCGGGAGCTGCTTGACCCGTTCCAGACCGTCTTTGATCCCGGTCCGCGTCAGATGGGCGGCCCGGGCCACCGCTTCGGCCACGAGCCGGCCCATGTCGTAGCCGGCGACGCCGATGGGCCCCGCCGCGCTGCGCGGGGAGCGCTCCCGGAGCGCGGCGCGAGAGCGATTGTCGTCGGACACGCTGTCGACGTAGACCCATCCGTCCCAGCCCGCCCGCCAGTCGCGCCGCCCGTACCCGAACATGAGCGCCGAGTTGGCGACGACCGGGACGTCCCATCTCTCGGACTCCACCGCCAGCGCCACGGCGCGGGCCGCCACCCCGAGGCCGAGGTAGACGAGCCCGTCGGGAGCGCCTGTCCGCAGCCGGGCCACCACGGGGGAGACGTCCTCGGCCAACGGCGAAATGGCGGCGGCGGCGGTGATGTCGATGCCGAGGGCGCCACAGGCCTCGCCAAAGAATTCGGCGTAGCGCCGCCCGACGGGGGAGTGGTCATGGGCGACGGCCACGCTGGCGCGTCCCTGGCTCGCCAGGTACCGCGCCAGGACGGCCGGCTCTTCCTCGAGGGAGCCGACCTGATAGTGGAACATGAACTCGCCCCGGGTGCGCTCGCCCCCGGTGTAGTTGATGCAGGGCACTCCCGCCGCGTCGGTGAGCGGCCCCACGATGAGCCCGTTGTCGCTGATGGTCGGGCCGAGCACCACCAGGACCCCGGCGTCGACGAGCTCCGCGAAGGTCTTCTCGACGTCGAAGGCGGTCCCGGCCGGCAGTCCCCGGGCGTGGCGCGCCACCAGCTCGATGGGGCGGTCGAGGCGTCCTGAGGCGGCGACCTCGTCGATGCCGGTGCGCACCGCGTCTTCGAACAGCGCTCCTCCGTCGGCTTGGGGGAAGTCGTAGAGCACTCCCACCAGGATCGGTGCTGCGGTGCCTGCCGGGTTGGACATGGGACCCCTTTGTACGAGCGTGTACGAGCGTTTGTACGAGCGTCAGCGGGTGAGGACGACGACACTGGCGTTGGCGCCGCGGCCCACGGTGTGGGCGAGCGCCACGCGCGCCCCCTCGACCTGATTGGGCCCGGCATCGCCGCGCAGTTGGTGCACGAGGCTGACCACCTGGCCGAGCGCCGAGGCGCCGAGGGGCTCGCCCTTGGACAACAGCCCTCCGCTCGGGTTCACCGGGAGACGCCCTCCCATAGAGGTGGCCCCCTCGCCGGCGAATGCCCCGGCGCCCCCCGGGGGGCACAGGCCGAGCTCTTCGTAGGAGAGGAGCTCGCGTGCCGCGTCGGTGTCCTGGCACTCCACCACGTCGAGGTCCTCGGGACCGATCCCCGCTTCTTCGTAGGCGGCCGTGGCCGCCAGCGTGGACGGGGCCGGGACCGATTCGTCGGCCAGCCCCGACATGGGCGTCGACTCGTTGAGCACCGACCCCGGAAGATGCGACCGCAGCACCGCCGCGTTGAGGCGCACCCGTCCCTGTGGCCCCGCCGTGGCGTGGTCGGCACGGGTGAGCACCACGGCGGCGGCACCTTCGTTGGGGGTGCACAGCATCCAGAGGTGCAGGGGCTCGCACACCACCCTCGAGCCGAGCACGGCTTGGGCGTCGACCTCGGAGCGGAACATGGCGTCGGGGTTGTGCACGCCGTGGCGACGGTTCTTCACCACCACCCCGGCCAGGTGGTCCTTGGTCACGCCGGAGTCCTGCATGAGCCGCTGGGCCCGCAGGGCGAAGTAGGCGGGGGTGGCACCGAGGCCCGACTCCTCCTGCCACGGCTCGAAGAACGACGACCGGATCATCCCCTTGGGCATCTTCTCCACACCGAAGACGAGCACGGTGTCATAGGCGCCGGACCGGATGGCCCCGGCACCGAGCATCAGCGCGGCGCCGCCGCTGGCGCAGCCCGCCTCCACGTCGACGATGGGCATCCCGGTGATGCCGATGCGCGACAGCACCTTGTGTCCCGACGCCACCCCGCCGTAGGCGGTGGCGCAGAAGGCGGCTTGGAACCCGCCCCTGGCCATACCGGCCTCGGCCAAGGCGGCGCGGACGGCGACGACACCCATGTCGGTGATGGTCCGGTCCTCGAAGCGGCCGAAGGGGTGGATGCCCACCCCGGCCACCTCCACGGCCACGCCGGTCACGACCCGCTCCGGGGGGCGAAGGCGTAGGTGAGGACTTGCCGGCCGTCGGCGTCGACGCGCACCGGCACGACCACCAAGGCCATGGGCTCACCCGCCGAGAGACGGGCGGGATCGGTCTCGGTCAGGCGGGTGATCACCCGCAACCCCTCGGGCAGCTCCACCACGCCGAACCCGTAGGGGACCTCGCCGCCGTACCCCGGGGGGGCGGTGGTCACGGTGGTCCAGCTCCACAGGCGGCCCGTGTCCGACAACTCGACGGGACTGGCCCCCTCGGCGGTGCAGTACGGGCAGGTGTCCTGGCGCGGGAAGTGGTGACGCCCGCACACGGTGCACCGACTCCCGAGGAGCCGGGGCGGGCCGGTGTCGGTGAAGAGGCCCTCTCGAACGGGGACGGCGTCGCCGCTCACGCCCGTGTGGGGCGCCGTCTCTCCGAGGGCCATGAGAAGGTGGTGCTCAGGACGCCTTGGTCGGCATGGTCTGGGCGCACACGATCTGGCGGAGCTCCTCGACCGCACGGCACAACGCGTCCACCTTGTCGTTGAGCGCCGCCAGCTCGCCCGAGGCGGGGGCGCTCGACGATGGGCCCGCCGTCGTGGCACCGGGGCCGATCTGGCGCGCCTTGAGCTGGTCGTAGCAACAACGCAGCAGTCGAGCCGTGTCGAACTCCTCGGCGATGTACCGCCCCAGCAGCTCGCCGGTCTGGATGTCGATGGTGTGGTCCGAGAAGACGGTGTCGAAGGCACCCAGGACCTCGTCGAGGCGGTCCTGGCCGAAGTACTCCATCTTCTCGAGGTCGCTCCGATCCGAACCGGCCACCTCGAGCCGATCGGCCAGGTCGAGGTCGTGGCGGTCGCGCAGGTTGTACCCGAGCTCGTTGACCCGCTTGGCGAAGCTCATGCCGTGCTCGCCCTCGCGCCACGCCACGGTGCGCAACACGGTTTCCACGTCGGGGTCGGTCGTCTTGTCGATCCACACCTGGAGGTACTGGTGCGCACGGGCCTCGTTCACCGCGATCGCGTTCAACAGTCCGAGGTAGCTGGGCTTCTCCGACATCGTGACTCCTCTCCCGGGCCTCGCTGGCCCCCGGGCCTCACGGCTCTCCGGGGCCGTGCGCCGCACCCCGGCCGGCCTTTCCCGACGACGGCCCCTCCGGAACGATCCCATGCGCGGGACCGGTGGGCAAGCCGCCGTCGGCGCCGGAGGCGGGCCGGGCTCAGTCGGCCGCGGCGACGGGGGTGAACAGCGCGATCCCGGCCTCGTCGGACACCGTTGCGAACTGCGCCCGGACCGCCATCCCGATGTGCACGGCGTCGGGCTCGCATCCCACGATATTGGTCATGACCCGCGGCCCTTCTTCGAGGTCGACGAGGGCCACCACGTAGGGGATCCAGTCCCTGAAGGGACGGGAGTAGTTCTGACGGATCACCGTGAAGCTGTACACCGAGCCCCGCCCGCTCGCCTCGACCCACTCCACCGGGCCCCGGCACACGAGACAGCGATCGCGCGGGTAGAGCTGTCGGGCGTCGCAACTGGTGCACCGTTGGATCACGAGGCGCCCCTCGTGCCCCGCGGTCCAGTACGGCGCGGAGTCGGCGTCCGGTGTCGGTGCGGGCCGGGGCTTGGGGGGACGCTCGTCGCCCGTGGCCGGTGCGCGATCGGTCATGACGCCTCCCGTCCCAGGACGAGGGTGGCTCCGGTCGACAGCATGCCGCCGGTCCCGTGGGCCACCGCGATGCGGGCGTCGGGAACCTGGGTGGGACCCCCTTCGCCCCGTAGCTGTCGCACCGCTTCCACGATGAGGAACATGCCCCGCATGCCGGGGTGACACGCCGAGAGGCCCCCGCCGTCGGTGTTGGTCGGAAGTCGGCCGCCCACCTCGAGGCCGCCACCCTCGACGAACGCACCACCTTCGCCCTTGGCACAGAACCCGAGGTCTTCCACGGTCAGGACCACGGTGATGGTGAAGGAGTCGTAGAGCTGCGCCACGTCGACGTCGGCCGGGGTGATCCCGGCCCGGGCGAAGGCCACCGGCCCGCACTGGGCGGCGGGGGTGACGGTCAGGCTCGGCATGGCCGACAGGTTCAGGTGATGAGTGGTGGCGTGCGCCGCGCCCAGGATGTAGATCGGGTCCCGGGGCAGATCGGCGGCGCGCTCCTCGGTGGTGACGATGCAGGCCCCACCGCCGTCGGAGATCACGCAGCAGTCGAGCTTGTGCAACGGGTCGGCCACCAGTCGCGAGGAGACGACGTCGTCGACCGTGATCGGCTCGCGCTCTTGGGCCTGAGGGTTGGTGGCCGCATGCCGGCGCATGGTCACCGCCACCGCGGCCAGTTGTTCGGGAGTGGTGCCGAACTCGTGCATGTGCCGACGCGCTGCCATGGCGTAGTTGCCCACGAGGGTGTTCCCCCACAAGGCGTCATAGATGGCCGGCCCGGGCGCGAAGCCCCCACCACCACCGCCGGTGCCCAACCGCCTTCCCATCTGCGAGAGCTGGACGCTGCCGTAGGTGACGAGCACGACGTCCACCGCACCGGCCTCCACGGCGTAGGCGGCGTGCTCCACGAGCACCTCGAAGGACGATCCACCCGAGTTGGTCTCGTCGAAGTAGATGGGGTGCAGGCCCAGGTACTCGGCCACACCGGTGGCGTACATCGGGAAGAACCCCGTGGTGGCGAACCCGTCGACGTCGGCGAAGGTCAACCCGGCGTCGGCCAGGGCCCGGTCGGCGGCCTGTCCGTGGACGGCGTGTTCCGAGAGATGGGGGAGATGCGGGTAGTCCGAGGTCGCCACGCCGGCGATCACGGCCCGGCGGCCCCGCCGTGGGGTCATCGGCGTTCTCCGGTGCCGGCGGTGGTAGAGCCGGGGGTGACCGATGGACGGAAGCGGGGGACCGCCAGCTCCGGCCCCATGTCCTCCCACACCACTTCGACGGCCAGGCCCACGGCCACCTCCTCGGTTTCGGCGTCGACCAGGTTCGACACGATACGGACACCGTCGGCGCCGTCGAGCTCCACGGCGATCACGACGTAGGGGATCTTGTCCGCCAGCGACGGGATGAAGGCTTGGCGCACGACCGTGTAGGTGTACACCCTCCCGGTGCCCGGCAGGGTCGACCACTCCGACGCCAGGCTCCGACAGTGGGGGCACACCGGGCCCGGGGGATGGCGGGTGTGGCCGCAGTCGGTGCAGCGTTGGACGACGAGGCGGTGGGCGGCGGCCGCTTCCCACCACCCGACGGTCTCGGCGCTGGCGGCGGGCTCGGGCATCTCGTCGGGGAACCAGCGCATCGTCACGGCTGTCGCGCTCCGAGTACCAGGGCGCTGGTGGGGACGCCCGCCGCGCTCGTGACGAGACAGGTCTCGGCCCCCTCGACCTGGCAGGTCGACTCGCCCCGCAGCTGGCGGACGCCTTCGACGACGTGGTTGAGGCCGTGGATGTAGGCCTCGGACAGGCTGCCGCCGTGGGTGTTGGTGGGGAGGGCCCCGTATGGCCAGGCCAGCGCGCCCGAGGCGGCGTAGGGACCGCCGTCGCCGCGGGCGCAGAACCCGAAGTCCTCCAGGCTGAGCAGGACGAGCCCGGTGAAGTGGTCGTAGATCTGGGCGACGTCGATGTCGGACGGGCCGACCCCGGCCCGGCCCCACAGTCGGGCCGCCACCCCCCGGGCCCCGGAGCTGGCGTAGTCATCGTCGGGCATGCCCACGTTGCTGTACTGCCCGTGGCCGAATCCCCGCAGGGCCCCTTGGGCCGCGCCCAGGATGGAGACGGGTCGCTTGGCGGTGTCGGCGGCGCGCCGGGCGGTGGTGACCACGACCGCGCACGCCCCGTCGTTCTCGAGGCAGCAGTCGAAGAGACGGAAGGGCTCCGACACCCAGCGCGACGCCAGGTAGTCCCCCATCGTCATGGGCCGGTCTCCCATCACCGCCCGCGGGTTCCTCGCCGCGTGGGTCCGGGTGGTCACGGCCACGTGACCCATCTGCTCCTCGGTGGTGCCGAAGAGGTGCATGTGGCGCTGCAGCACCATGGCGTAGGCGATGGGGGGGCTGAACATGCCGAAGGGCATGGTGAAGGCGATGTGCGCTTCCAACATGGTCTTGGCCCGTCGCAGATGGGGGATGCGGGGCGGACCGACGCGCGCCGGCACGTTGCCCGGTCCTTGTCCGAACCGGCGGAACTGGCCCTGGCACAGCGACCGGTACACCACGACGGCTTGCGCCGCGCCGCTCTCCACCGCCATCGCCGCGTTGGCGACCGCCGCGCAGGCACCGCCCCCACCGGGGAGCCACGACAGGCTGGCGTAGCGCAGCTCGGGCAGCCCGAGGTCGGCGGCCATGAAGGTCGCTTCGTTGCGGTCCTCGGCGAACGACGCCAGGCCGTCGATGTCGTCGAGGGTCATCCCGGCGTCGGCTACGGCCGCCAGGACCGCCTCCACCGCCAGCTGGTACTCGCTCGTGCCGGTGATGCCCCCCCATTTCGCATACCGGGTCTCGCCCACCCCGACCAGACAGGCCCGGCCCCCGCCGGTCGTCACCGGTCGGGCTCTGTTCGGGGGGTCCGTCGGGCCGGCCGGGTCCACTGGGCGCGGACCTCGGCGGTGTGCTCCCCGAGCAGAGGAGGGCGCCGCTCCATCACCCAGGGCGAGCCGTGGGCGAGGAAGGGGGCGCCGGCATAGGTCACCGACCGGTCCACCTCGGGGTGCTCGAGCTCGACGAAATGCCCCCGGGCCCGCAGATGGCGGTCGGCCAGGACCTCCTCGGGGGACCGGATCACGCCCCACGGCAGGCCCGCCCCCTGGCCCAGCTGGTAGAGCGTCTCGCCGTCGTGCTTCTCGGCCAGCCGCTTGAGGGCGCGCCACACCTCGCGGTAGTTCCCGGCGCGGTGCACGGGATCGGCGAAGGCGGGGTCCGACAGCGCCCCGGCCACTCCCTGTTCCTCGAGCATGGCGAGCATGCCGGCGAAGACATGGGGCCCGAGGAAGTCCGGGTTGAGCGCGGCGACCTGACGGCCGTCCGCCGCGGTGAGTGTGGGATGGGGCCCGCGCCGGTGGACACCTCCCGAGCACAGGTAGGTCATGAGATGCCACTCGGTCATGCTGGCCGAGCACTCGTGCGCCGACACGTCGATGAATTGGCCCTGCCCCGACCGCTCGCGCCAGGCCAGCGCGCCGAGCACCGCCACCGCGGCGTAGGTCGAGGCCGTGCGCCAGGCCTGGTCGCCGTGGCTCGCCAGCGGGGGAGTGTCGTAGACGCCGTCGGGGCCCGGTCCGTAGCCGCACGCCGCCATCGACCCGCCGAGGGCCATGAGCACGAGGTCGTCGGCGAGGTAGTCGGCCCAGGGCCCGTCCGATCCGAAGGGCGTCACCGCGCAGACCACCAACCCCGGCGTGCGGTCGGACAGGGAGGCGAAGTCGAGACCCCGGGCCTCGGCCTCGCCCGGCCGCAGCGTGTGCACGAGCACGTCGGCCCCGGCGCACAGCGCCGACACCTCGTCGTCGAAGTCGTCGAAGTCGTCGTCGTCGTCGAGAACGACCGACCGCTTGCCCACGTTGTCGGCCCAGAAGGCGAGGCTGCGGTCGGGACCGGGCTCGTCGTCGAGGAAGGGTCCGATGTGGCGCGAGGGAGCACCCTCGGGGGGTTCGACCTTCACGACATCGGCGCCGAGCCCCGCCAGGAGCCGACCGCAGTAGTCCGCGGACTCGTCGGTGAGCTCGACGACGCGCACGGCCTCGAGCGGGGCGCTCACGACAGGGCCCCGTCGGCGGCGAGGGTGGCGACATCGTCGGCGCTCATCCCGAGCACCTCGCCCAGCACCGCCTCGTTGTCTTCACCCAGACACGGCGGTCCCCGGTGCAACACGCCCCCGGTGTGGGGTGGGGTCGCCGACATGCGGAAGGGGACGCCCTCGAGGGGGAGAGGGTCCACCTCGGCGTTGCCGAGCATGGTGTAATGCCCCCGCGCCGCCAGTTGGGGGTCGCGCTCGAGCCGGTCCGCGGCGTCCTGGACCGCCCCGGCCGGGACGCCGGCGCGCTGGAGGAGGTCCATGACCTCGTAGCGGTCGCGCTCGACGGTCCAGCTCTCGACATGGGCGTCGAGGGCGTCGGCGTGCTCGACGCGTCCCGCCACGGTGGCGAAGCGGGCGTCGTCGGCCCACGACGGGTGGCCCATGGCACCCACCAGGGCTTCCCAGTGCGCGTCGGTGCGACACGACACCACCACCCACTTGTCGTCCCCCCGGGCGC
Organism: Acidimicrobiales bacterium; assembly: GCA_050011815.1. Classification (GTDB taxonomy): domain Bacteria; phylum Actinomycetota; class Acidimicrobiia; order Acidimicrobiales; family UBA8190; genus Chersky-840. Next base: position 17,316 of record JBEKIJ010000030.1, read on the forward strand.
GGTACGCGCCCGAAGGCCCGGTCGGGGGATGCGCCCGCCGGTTCCCGGTGGGGAAGCCCGGCCGGCGGCTGGGACGGTCGTTGAGCATGGCATCGAGCACGAGCGCGCCCGAGAGGGCCGTGGCCGGCTCGAGTTGGGAGACGTCGATGTGCTGTCCCTCGCCGGTGCGGCCCCGGTGGATGACGCCGGCCAGCACGGCGATGGCCCCGAGATAGCCCCCCACGTGGTCGAGGTAGGAGAAGGACCACCCCGCCGGGGGCCGGTCGGGAAGGCCCACCATGAAGGTGAGGCCGGTCAGCGCCTGGGCGGTCGGGCCCATGGTCACGTGATCGGTGTCGGGGCCCTCGTGGCCGAACCCGCACATCGACACGTAGATGATGTCGGGCCGGATGTCGCGCATGACCTCGTAGGACAGGCCCCAGCGATCGAGCGTCCCCGCCGCGAAGCTCTCGGTGACGACGTCGGACTTCGCCACCAGGTCCTTCAACAGCGCCAGCCCCTTCCGATGGCGGGCGTTGACGGTGATGCTCTTCTTTCCGCCCGTGTTGTACTTGTAGAAGATGCCGCCCCGGTTGGGCGACGCCGCCCCGGTGGCGTTGGCCAGGGTGGCCGCCCCGAAGGCCTCGCCCCGTTCACCGGGCTCGGGGACGAAGGGGGGCATGACCCGGATGGCGTCGGGAAACCGGGTGCTCTCCACCCGGATGACCTCGGCCCCCAGGCAACCGCAGATCAAGGTGGCCTGTGCACCGAAGCCCAGTCGGGTGAAGTCGAGGATGCGCAGCCCCTCGAGCGCCATGGCCGGCGCGCCCTGTCCCCCCCGAGCCTGTGGCGTCACGGCGCCGACGATACAGTGATCTCCGACACGCGTGTCAGGGAACGGGGCGCCGGGACCCGGTGTCGGGCGGGGCGTCACAGGCGGCGTCACCGGCGGCGTCACGGGTGGGGACGAGGCGAGGACGGGAGGGCCCATGCAGCTCGAGGACCTGGTGCTCGTCAGCGTGGACGACCACGTGGTCGAGCCCCCGGACATGTTCGAGGGGCGGGTGCCGGCGCGCTTCGCGGACCAGGCCCCGCGTGTGGACGTGCGCGACGACGGCACCGAGATCTGGCGGTTCGACGGCAAGGAGGCCACCAACATCGGCCTCAACGCCGTGGCCGGTCGTCCCGTCGAGGAGTACGGCATCGAGCCCACGTCCTTCGCCGAGATCCGGTCGGGGTGTTACGACATCCACGACCGGGTGCGGGACATGGACGCCAACGGTGTCATCGCCTCGATGTGCTTCCCCTCGTTCCCCCAGCTGTGCGGGCAGCTCTTCGCCAAGGCCTCGGACCCCGAGCTCGGGCTGGCGGTGCTCCGGGCCTACAACGACTGGCACATCGAGGGCTGGTGCGGCGCCTACCCGGGCCGGTTCATCCCCCTCTCCCTCCCGCCGTTGTGGGATCCCGCCGCCATGGCCGACGAGGTCCGGCGGGTGGCGGCCAAGGGATGTCACGCCGTGTCGTTCTCGGAGAACCCCTCCAAGCTCAAGCTGCCCAGCTTCCACAGTGACCATTGGGACCCCTTCTGGGCGGCCTGCAGCGACGAGGGGACGATCGTCTGCCTCCACATCGGGTCGTCGTCGTCGCTCGTGGTGACCGCCCCCGACGCGCCCATCGACGTCCTCATCGGGTTGCAGCCCGTCAACATCGTCCAGGCCGCCGCCGATCTGCTGTGGTCGCCGGTGCTCCGGAAGTTCCCGGACCTGCGGGTGGCGTTGTCGGAAGGGGGGATCGGCTGGATCCCCTACTTCCTCGATCGCATGGACTGGATCTACACGCGCCACCACGGGTGGACGGGACAGGACTTCGGGAACAAGCTGCCGAGCCAGGTCTTCGCCGAGCAGATCGTCACCTGCTTCATCGACGACCCCGCCGGACTGGAGTTGCGCCACCGGGTGGGGATCGACTCCATGTGCTGGGAGTCCGACTACCCCCACTCCGACTCGACCTGGCCCCAGTCCCCGGAGATGCTCATGAAGTCGCTCGACGGGGTGCCCGACGAGGACATCGAGAAGTTCACCCACCGAAACGCCATGCGGCACTACCGGTTCGACCCCTTCGCGCACCGCCCCAAGGAACAGTGCACGGTGGGGGCCCTGCGGGCCCAGGCCGCCGACGTGGACGTGACCCCCCGGCCCGGGAACAGGCCGGCGGGTCCCAGGATGACCAAGGCCACCGACCTCACCCGCCACCCCGGCACCAACCGGTAGCGCTCTCAGCGCATCCAGACCTCTCGGATGCTTCCCGTCTCCATCTCCGAGGGTCCCCGGCGGCGCTGGTCCCACATCTCGGCGCAGCTCTCGGCGCAGAACAGCAGCTCCCGTCCATCGGCGTCGTGACGCCGGGCCACCGCGGTGGCGTGGGTGAGGGGGATCCGGCACACCGGGTCGGGTTGGGTGTCGGGGCCGGCCTCGGGCAGGGACAGGCGCACCACGTCGATGGGCTGCTCCAGGCCCCGGATGGTGATCTTGTCGACCGCTTCGACCGAGGCCCACGGCGGGAGCTCGTCCACCACCGAGGACACCGCCAGGACCTCGTGGCCCACGGCGAGGTCGCAGAGCCGGGCCGCCACGTTCACGGCGTGGCCGATGTAGTCGTCGCCCTCGAGGAGGATCACGGTCCCGGTGGTGACCCCGCACTTGATGGTGACCGGCTCGGGGGCCACGTCGATGGCCGCCTTCATCTCCAAGGTGGCCGCCACGAGAGGCATGGTGTCGACGCTCACGAGCATGGCCCCGTCACCGAGCCACTTGGCGATGCGGACCGCCCGGCGCGAGCAGATGTCACGCAGTGCGGACCGGAACACGGCGAGCACCGCCACGGCGCGCTCGTCGCCTTCGGATTCGGTCAGTGCCGTGAAACCCGACAGATCGAGGAAGGCGAACGTCCGCCGGACACGCATGGATCGATGATCGCACCCACCACCGGGAGAGGGCGAGCTCAGGCAGGCGGCCCACCGGACGTTCACGAGGAGACAGAGGGGCCCGCGCCCTTGTCCCGCGTGCCGGTGTCCCGCCTACCCTTGTGGCGGTGGACCCCGGCCCCGAGGACGCGCGTGACGGCCGGTGCGCCTGGGCCCGGTCGAGCCCCCAGATGGAGGCCTACCACGACCTCGAGTGGGGGGTGCCGGTGCGCGACGAGCGGACGCTGTTCGAGCGGCTCACCCTCGAGGGCGCCCAGGCCGGGCTGTCGTGGTCGCTGATCCTGGCCAAGCGCGAGGGTTACCGCCGGGCCTTCGCCGGGTTCGCCCCCGACCTCGTGGCCCGGTTCGACGAGGCCGACGTCGAGCGCCTCCTCACCGATCCCTCCATCGTCCGCAACCGCCAGAAGATCGAGTCCACGGTGTCCAACGCCCGGGTGATCGAGGCCCTGCACGGCCAGGGCGAGACGCTGGTCGAGTTGGTGTGGTCGTTCCTCTCCGACGAGACCCTTCACAACAGGTGGTCCGAGCTCGGTGAGCTCCCCTCGTCGACGCCCACGTCGAAAGCCATGAGCAGTGAGCTCCGTCGCCGCGGGTTCCGGTTCGTGGGCCCCGTCACTTGCTACTCCACCATGCAGGCCGCCGGCCTCGTCAACGACCACGTGATGTCGTGCCCCCGGTGGAAGGAGTTGGGGGGAACGGTAGGGTCGGCGCCATGACCGACCCGCCGACGCCACCTCCCGACGGCGCTCCCGACGGCGGCGCCGGTGGCGCTCCCGACGGCGGGGATGTGCCCGAGGGCGGTGGCCCCGATCGGCCCGTCCACGGCAGCGAGGAGGAGATCGACGAGGCCGGCGACGAGTCGTTCCCCGCCAGCGACGCCCCCCAGTGGTGGTCGGGCGAGCCCGAGACCGACACCTAGCCGGGGCCGACCTCTGTGCGCATCGGCGTCACCGCCGCCTTGACCGACCGGTCCATGGCCGTGGACGACTTCGCCCGAGCGGTCGAGGCGCGCGGGTACGACTCGCTCTATCTCCCCGAGCACACCCACCTGCCGGTGGCCCTGGCCACGCCGCCGGCACTGGTGGGGGGCATGCACCTCGACGACTACAAGCGGACCGTCGATCCCTTCGTCTCCTTGGCCGCCGCCGCCGCGGTCACCGACCGGATCCTCCTCGGCACGGGGATCGCCCTCGTGGCCCAGCACGACCCGATCGTCCTCGCCAAGCAGATCGCCACGCTCGACCGCCTGTCGGGCGGTCGCTTCGTGCTGGGCATGGGATACGGCTGGAACCGCGACGAGGCCGCCGACCACGGGGTGGACTTCTCGGCCCGCCGGGCCCTGGCCCGGGAGAAGGTCCTCTGCATGCAGGCCCTCTGGTCCGAGGACGAGGCCGAGTTCCACGGCGTCCACGTCTCCCTGCCCCCGTCGTTCTCCTGGCCCAAGCCCATCCAGCAACCCCGCGTGCGGGTTCTCGTCGGCGCCGCGCCGGGCCCGAAGTTGTTCGAGGCCGTCGCCGACTACGCGGACGGCTGGATGCCCATCGGGGGGGCGGGCATCACCGACGCCATGGCGGGCCTCCGGCGGGCCTTCGAGGCGGCGGGGCGTGACCCTGACGCCCTCGAGGTGGTCCCCTTCGGGAGCATTCCCGACGAGGGAAAGCTGGCCCACTTCGCATCGATCGGGTGCACCGAGGTGGTCCTCCGCGTCCCCTCGGGGCCCGAGGCCGAGATGCTCCGGGTCCTCGACGACTACGTCCGGTTCGTCCCCGCCTGACGGGGCGTCGGAGATTACGGGCCCGGGCCGGGCCACAATGGGACGAAGGCGGCGGGGAGGGGAAGGACCGTGACCACACCAGGCGTGGGGCCGGGCTGGTTTCCTGATCCCGACGGCTCGGGGGGACACCGCTACTACGACGGCGCCGCCTGGACCGACCACCGGGTGCCGCCCCCGGTCCCCCCGCCGATGCCGCCGGTCCCGCCGATGCCGCCGTACGCGGGCTACCCCCCGTATCCGGGCTACCCGCCCCAGCCCGGGTACGCGCCGGGCCCGGGTTACCTACCGCCGGCGGGCTACGCGCCGTACCCGGGACCCGGACCGTGGGCGCCGCCGTGGAAGGGGGCCCATCTGGGAAGGCCCCACTCGGGTCCCGGTGCCCTCGCCGATCCCGGCCGCCGCCTGGCCGCCCGGTTGCTCGACGGCCTCCTGGCTCTGGGGGTGTTCGCCGTCGTGGCCGGCATCACCATCCCGATCGTGGCCCCCCATGTGGGCCCCTTCTTCCCCCGCATCTCCGACAATCCCGGTGCCCCCCAGCCCTTTCCCGGGTTCGGCTGGATCTACCTCACCGTGGCCGGCTGCGCCGTTGTCACCGGTCTGCTCTGGGTCGCCTACGAGACCTTCGCCATCACCCGCTACGGCCGGACCCTCGGCAAGGCGTGGATGCACATCCGGCCCCTCCGCACCGACGGGACCACCTTCGGCGGCTGGCGGGCCATGGGGAGGTCCGCGTTCCAGACGGCGTTCGGCTACTTGAGTTGGGTCGGGTTCCTCGACCCCCTGTGGTGTCTCTGGGACGACAACCGTCAGTGCCTCCACGACAAGGTCGCCGACACGATCGTGGTCAACGACTGATCACTCCGTACCGCTCGGCGCGGTCAGAGGGACGCGGCCAGAGAGTCGCGGGTCAGAGGGACGCGAGCAGCCCCCCGGCGCGGCGCACGGCGTCGACGCCCGAGGTGGGCATGTTGAAGATGAAGTAGTCGACCCCCGCCGCGCCCAGTTCCTCGACCTGGGCCACGATCTCGTCTTCGGTCCCCACGTTGAAGCCGTCGAGGGTCATCCCCTCGATGCTCTCGAGGAGCTCCATCGTGGCCTTGGTCTCCTCGACCGAGTCGGTGATGACGAGGGTGCTCAACCGGCTGACCGTGACCGAGGCCGGGTCGCGCCCCACGACCTCACAGTGCTCGCCCAGCACCGCGATCTTGTGGCGGACGGTGGCGGCGTCGCCGACGATGTTGCAGTAGTCGGCGTACTTGGCCACCAGCGCCAGCGTCCGCTTCTCCCCGCCTCCCCCGATGAGGATGGGCGGGCCACCGGGCTGGACGGGACGGGGGAGGTTCCTCGCCTCGTGCACCGAGTAGTACCGGCCCTCGAAGGTGGCGACCTCGTCGCGGAACATCGACCGGCAGATCTGCACGGCTTCCTCGAGCCGGTCCATCCGCTCGCCGACCGATGGGAACACCACCCCGAGGCCCTCGTGCTCCACGTCGTACCAGGCCGCCCCGATCCCGAGCATGGCCCGCCCCGCGCTGATCACGTCCAAGGTGGTGACGATCTTGGCCAGCAGGGCGGGGTTCCGGTAGGTGACCCCGGTCACCATGGTGCCCAACCTGATCCGGCTGGTGCGCGCCGCCAGGCCACCGAGCAGCGTGTAGGACTCCAGCATGGGGGCGGCCGGTCCCCCCAGGGGCGGCAGTTGGTAGAAGTGGTCCATCACCCACACCGACTCGAAGCCCGAGGCCTCGGCGGTGACCGCTTGCTCGACCACCGCCTCGAAGAGCAGGTTGTCGGGCACGCCGAGGGTGAAGTTCGGGATCTGGAGTCCGATGCGCATGGCCCGATCATGCTCCACTTCTCGCTCCCGCACCGACCGGCGCCTCGCGCCGGCCCGTCGGTGGTGCTAGCCGGGATCGCGCTCGGGCGGGGCGAAGACCACGACGGCGGCGAAGTCCTCGGTGATGTCGACGAAGGTGTGGGGCTCGCCGGCGGGGACATAGACGGTGTGGCCGGGCGCGACCCATATCTCCCCCGAGGGCGTCACCAGGCGGCCCCGACCCGTCGTGATGAAGTAGATCTCGTCCTCGGTGTGGGGGGACTGGTCGTCGGGCACTCCCGGTGCCAGGGAGTAGGTGCCGACACTGAAGTGGGCGCTGCGCAGATGCTCGACCCAGTGCGGCTTGCCCGCCTCGGGCGCGGTGAACCGTCCGGCCTCTCTGATCCGCTTCGGTCCCTCGGTCTCGGCCACTCAGTGCCCCCGTTCGATCCATTCCTCGAGGTGCGGCGCCTCGGCTCCGATGGTGGTGTCGGCGCCGTGGCCCGGGTGCACGGTAGTGGCTCGGTCCAGGACGAGCAGGCGCGTGCGGATGGACTCGATGATGGTGGGAAAGCTCGAGAACGACCGCCCCGTCGCCCCCGGACCGCCCTGGAAGAGGGTGTCCCCCGAGAACACCACCGCCGCTTCGGCGTCATGGAGACAGACCCCGCCCGGCGAGTGCCCCGGGGTGTGGATCACCCGCAGCCGGTGCTCGCCCACCGGGAGCAGCTCGCCGTCGGCCAGGGCCCGGTCGGGCGGGCGGTCGGGATAGACGCCGGCCCACAGCTCGGCGTCGTCGGGATGCAGCGCCACCGGCGCCCCTGTGCGCAGGGCCAGTTCCTCTGCCGCGTTGATGTGGTCGTTGTGCCCGTGGGTCGACACGATGAGGATCAGGGCCCGGTCACCGAGGGCCTCGATGATGGGCTCGGCGTCGTGGGCGGCGTCCACCACGATGACCTGGTCGTCGTTGCCCACCACCCACACGTTGTTCTCGACCTCGAAGTCCTGGCCGTCCAACGAGAAGATCCCGTTGGTCTTGACGAGGTCGATCCGCAACGCGGCCACGTCACCAACGTCGCCGTCGCCCGCACCCACGACGTCGTGGGCGTCGCCCTGCTCGCCCATGTCGGTCAGCTCCCGATGACCACGACCGACCGCAGGACCTCGCCCCGCTCCATCCGATGGAAGGCGTCCTCCACGCCTTCGAGGGGGATGGTCTCGGACACGAACCCGTCGAGGTCGAGCCGGCCCTGGAGATAGAGGTCGATGAGCATGGGGAAGTCCCGCGAGGGGAGGCAGTCCCCATACCAGCTGGGCTTGAGCCGCCCGCCCCGCCCGAAGAACTCGATCATGGGGAGGTCGATGCGCATGTCGGGGGTGGGTACGCCCACCTGGACGAGGGTGCCCGCCAGGTCGCGGGCGAAGAACGCCTGCTCCATCACCGTCGGATTGCCCACCGCTTCGATGCAGACATCCGCGCCGTTGCCCCCGGTGAGCTCGCGTATGTATTCCACGGGATCACCCTCGGCGGCGTCGACGGCGTGGGTGGCGCCGAACCGCAGGGCGAGCTCGAGCTTCTTCGGGTCGAGGTCGACGGCGATGACCTGGGAGGCGCCCGCCAGGACCGACCCCATCACCGCCGCGCACCCCACCCCCCCGCACCCGAAGACCGCCACGGAGTCCCCGGGACCGACCTCGCCCGTGAACATGGCCGCCCCGAGGCCCGCCATCACGCCGCAGCCGAGGAGCCCGGCCGCCTCGGGCCGGGCCCGGGGGTCCACCTTGGTGCACTGCCCCGCGGCCACGAGGGTCTTCTCGGCGAAGGCGCCGATGCCGAGGGCAGGGGAGAGCATGGTGCCGTCGGGCAGCGTCATCTTCTGCGTGGCGTTGTGGGTGGAGAAGCAGTACCAGGGCCGCCCCCGACGACAGGACCGGCACTGACCGCACACCGCCCGCCAATTGAGGATGACGAAGTCCCCCGGCGCCACCGAGGTGACGTCGGGGCCCACCGACTCCACGACGCCGGCGGCCTCGTGTCCGAGCAAGAAGGGGAAGTCGTCGTTGATGCCCCCTTCCCGGTAGTGGAGGTCGGTGTGGCAGACGCCACAGGCCTGCACCCGCACGAGCGCTTCGCCCGCGCCGGGGTCGGGCACGAGCACGGTCTCGAGCGAGACCGGCGCGCCCTTGGACAGGGCGACGACGCCGCGCACCTCGTGTGTCATCGGGTTCCTCCTCCGAGCCCATGAGGCCTGGTGGCTCGTAGGCAAGGTACCGGACCCCCGACCCCGAGACACCGCCCGAGCGTTCCGAGCACTCCGACCGCTCCGAGCCCTCCGAGCATGGTGGTCAGCTGACGGGGAGATCGCCCGCTCTGACGGGCAGTCCCTGATAGGCCCTGGCCACCATGGTGACGAATTGGTACACGCCGTCCTCGTCGGGGGCGAGCTGGCCCGGGACCCACTGCTCGGAGGCGAGGCCCCGTTGCACCGATTCGCAGGCGGAGAAGTCCTGTCGGTTGGTGATGTCCCAGAAGTCGACGGCGTAGGCCGGGTCGAAGCCGGGGCGCTCGAGGTCCTCGGGGGCAAAGGACCAGGTGCACCGGATGCGGGTGCGGTCGGGCCCGAGCGCGCTCAGCACGTGGGTCATGACGTAGTCGGGATGGAGGCTCAACAGGACGTTGGGGAACACCACGAGGTAGACGACTTCGCGGCGTCGGCGGCCGTCGAGTCCCCGCAGCACACCGGCCCCGCTCCTCCCGCTCAGCGACATCGTCTCGGCGTCGTCTCGCAACGCCATCCACCCACCGACCCAGGCGCCGGCCTCGGCCGCCCGGTAGTTCTCACCACTGCGCGGCGGGCTCACCATGCACAGCTCGGGGTGGATCACGGCGCAGTGGTAGCACTCCTGGTAGTTCTCGATGACGATCTTCCAGTTGGCCTCCACCACGTAGTCGTGGCCGGCGCCCACCCGCAGTCGCTCGGGCTCGTGCGCGGCGACGAGGGGCTCGAGCCCGGCGAGGTGGATCTCCAGCGGGTCCCCCTGCCCCGAGGGGTCGACGAAGACGAGCCCGTGCCATTCCTCGGTGGGCAACTCCACGAGGCCGTTCTCGGCGGGATCGAAGGCGTCCCACTGGTCGAAACGCGGCGCGTGGCGAAGCGTCCCGTCGAGCCGGTAGGACCACGAGTGATACGGGCACACGACGACGTGGAGGTTGCGGGACTCGCCGCAGGCCAACAACTCGTGGCCCCGGTGCCGGCATGCGTTGGCGAAGCCCCGCAGCTTCTCGTCCTCGCCCCGCACCAGGAACACACCCGCTCGGCCCACCGCCTCGGCGCGCTGGTCACCCACCTTGGCGATGTCCTCGCCGCGCGCCACGCACGTCCACCCGCCGCGCCAGAAATGCCGCTCCTCCCAGTCGAACACCGACTGCTCGACGTAGGCGGCCCGAGGCAGGAGCCTGCTCTCTCCGAACGGTCGGAGGGCGGCCTCGAGGCCCTCGGCGGGGAGCGGTGCCGGGTCTCGGGGCGGGGCCATGCCCGGAGGATAGGGCCCGCTCAGCCGCGGTTCTTCGGCGTCAGCCCGCGGCGGCGAAGAGGGCCGAGTAGTTGAAGATGCCGGTCACGTAGTTCTGGGTGGAAGGAAGCAGTCCCTTCTGCTGGACCGAGCTCAATCCTTGGTAGTAGGCGGCGACCGCCACTCGGACGTTGCCGCCGTCGCGCACCGTGAGGTCGTGGATGTAGGCAGCCGCCATGGCGATGTTGTCCGAGGCGCGCAAGGGATCGAGGCCGCTGTTGTGCAGAAGCGCGGTCTGCGCATAGGTGACGGTGGACGGCTCCAATTGGCACAGACCGATGGCACCGGTCGTCGACGACACCGTGGACTGCCACCCCGATTCCCACCAGCACAACGCCTCGAGAAGGCTGGGCGCGACCCCCGACGCCTGGGCCGCGCCGAGAAAGGCCGGACGCAGCGCCAGCCGGTCGGGGTGGGCCAGGAGGGCGGCCGGCAGGGGGCCGCCCGGGCCCCAACCCGGCGGCAGGGCCGACCCGGGCAACGTGAGCCTGGCCCCGGCGAACACCAGATTGGCGTTGGTGATCCTGTTGGCCGACATGAGGGCGGCCACCGTCGTCTGGTACCGCGCCGCGATGGAGGTGAGGGTGTCGCCGAACCGCACGACCACGGTGGTGTTGCCCGGACCGGGTGTCGCCGGGGGAGTGGCGGGCGGCACGGGGGCAGTGGCGGCGGTGCCCGGGATCTGCAGCGTCGCCCCCGCGTAGATCTGGTTGGGGTTGGTGATCCCGTTGGCCGCCGCCAGCGCCCCCACCGTGGTGCCGTAGCGCGTGGCGATCGCGCTCAGCGTGTCGCCGGGGCGCACCGTCGTGGTGGCGGCGTAGGCCGCGTCGGTGCTTCCCCCCCCGCCCAGCCCCGACGTCAGGGCCATCGCCCCGACGAGGGCCCCGAGGAGGATCGACCCGACCCGCCTGACCGGCGCCCTCCGGCGGGCGTGCCGGGGGCGACCCCGCCGTCTCGCCGCGGGGCCCCGGCGAGGACCGCCGTGGTGGGTGGGAGGAGCGCCGTGGTGGGTGGACGGGGTCGCGGTCCGGGTCAGACACATCAGGTGGTCATCGGCGCCCCGGGAAGGTCAATGAAGGCACGGTTGGGAAAACCCTCGCCCCGAGACGGCCCCCGGGTCGGATCACAACCCCTTGACCCAGTCCCTCACGACCCCCGCCACCTGGTCGTCCTTGCGTCGCAGGCCGTGATCGCCCCCCTCGATCCACACGTGGGTCACCGGCCCGGGAATCGCCGCGGTGGCCGCCTCGAGCTCGTCCCGGGTGCCGAAGGCGTCCCGGGTGCCGGACACGAAAAGGCAGGGCACCTCGAGCGCTCCGAGGTGCTCGGTCCGCAGCTTCTGGGGTTTTCCCGGAGGGTGCAGGGGATAGCTGACGAGCACGAGGGCGGCGGCGGGGAGCCCACCGGCGACCGCCATCGAGCACATCCGCCCTCCCATCGACCGGCCCCCCAACGCCACCCGCCGGGGCGCCACCCCCAAGGTGCGGGCCAGGGACTCGGCCGCGCTCACCACGGTGGCGATCAGCACCGGCGGGCGGTCCGGCGCGCGCCGACCCGCCAATCGATAGGGGAAGTCGATCCGCTCGACGCGCACGCCCGATGCCGACACCGCCTCGTCGATGGCCACCAGGGCGGGCTGCTCGCGCCCCGCGCTGGCTCCCGGGGCGAGGACGAGGCCGGCCACCCCCCGGGCCCGCGCTTTCGCAGGGGGTTTCGCAGAAGGCCTCGAAGAGGGTTTCGAAGAGGGTTTCGAAGAGGGTGGTGTCACGGCGCCCATCCTGGCGCGCCGGAGGGAGTGCGTCAGGCGGCGGGGCCCGTCGCCAGCTGCACGGTGGCCTTCTGCTGCTGGCCCGACATGTCGATCCACCCCAGCTCGACGGTCTCTCCGGGGTGGTGCCGTTGCATCAGCTGGGTGAGCTCGGCGGCGGAGGCCACGGGCTGTCCGGCGAGGGAATCGATCACGTCACCGGACACGAGGCCCAGGGCCTGGGCGGGGGTGCCTGTCTCCACGGTGACGATCTCGGCGCCGCTCGTCCCCGTCGGTGTGTCCACCACCACCCCGATGAGGGCGGTGTTCCCGATGTGCACGATGCTCGAGCCCCGTCCCGCCATGATCTGCCTGGCGATGGACACGGCCTCGTTGATGGGAATGGCGAATCCTTCGGTGCTCGCCTGGAACTCGAACGCGCTCGAGGCGGCGGTGTCCATCCCCATCACCTGTCCTTGCGAGTTGACCAGCGGTCCACCCGAGTCCCCGGGCCGCAATGCCGCGTCGGTCTGGATCAGACCGGTCAGCTCTTCGGAGCTGTTCTCGGACTCGTCGCTGGCGGTGATGGCCTGATCGAGGTCGGTGACGTGCCCGCCGGCGGCGCTCGGTGTGCCCCCCGCCCCTCCGGCGTTCCCGATGGCGGTCACCGTGGTGCCGACCGCCAGTGTCGAGGAGTTCCCGATGGACACGGTCTTGAGCCCCGACGCGCCCACGAGCTTCACCACGGCGACGTCCTGGCTCTTGTCGGTGCCCACGATGTCGGCGGTGTAGGTCTGTCCGTTCCCGACGTCGGTGACGCTGATGCTGGTGGCGCCGTCGACGACGTGGTTGTTGGTGAGCACGTCCCCCGAGGAGTTGAGGACCATGCCGGTGCCGGCGGCCTCGCCGCCTTGGAACCCCAGGCGCGTGGTGATGTCCACCACACCGGGGTCGACCTTGGCGGCCACGGTGCCGGTGTCCGACGCCCCCGACGGCGCCCCGAAGTTGAAGGGCGACCCCGTTCCCGTCTGGTTCCGGATCGAGGTCCGTCCCACCGCCACCCCCAACAAGGCGACGAGGACGACCGTCGCCGACACCGCCAGCACCCGCAGCGGGTTGTTCCGAGGGGGCTGGCGGGGGGGCAGCCAGATGGGCGGCCCGCCCCATTGCCCCGGGGCCCACTGCCCTCCGCCGTCCCAGGGCTGCGACGGTTGGGGCGGGGCCCACGGGGGAGTGAACGGTGAACCGGTCCCGCCCGGTGTCGCCCGAGACCCGGGGTCGGGCGGCGGTTGCGGCGGGGGACCCCCTTCATAGCTCGGCCCCGGGGGCGTGTTCGGGACGACAGGATGCTCCGGCTCGGGGGTGGAGTCCGGGTCGAAGGTGTCGCTCAACGCCCCTCCTCATGGGGCTCAGGGCAGCGGTGGCGTTGCCTGGATCTCCGCCCGAGTAGACAGCTGCTCCCTGTGAGCTTGCGTGACGGCAGCCTCGGAACCCGGTGGTCCCTCTATTGTGCCTGCCCGGCCGCCGCTACGGGACCGAGGGCCCCGACGACACCGACATCGACATCGAAGTCGGAACCCTGGCCTCGCGGACCGATCCCGCCACGACCTCGGCACTGACCTCGAAGGACCCGGGGCCTCCCCCTTTGAGTCGGAGGTCGTAGCGACCCCCGGCCAGTGACCCGAACACCCCCGCGTACAGGACCCGGCCGGCGACGTGGCGTTCTCTCACCGCGGTGTGCGCTCCCCGCCAGGCCCCCCCACCGGGGCGGATCTCGATCTCCGCCCCGGCCAGCTCCTCTCCGGTGTACACCACCAGCGCGCCGGCATGGGGCCCGATGTCGAGCACCACGCTGGCCTCTCCGCTCGGGCCCAGGGGGCCTTCGGGGACCCCGTCGCCGGTGTCCGGATGCGGGTGGTCGTGGGGGTGGTCGTGGTGGTGGTCGTGGTGGTGGGGGTGGAGGCCGTGGCCCACCGTCACCCCGCTCCCACCAGGAAGCCCTGGTTGGGAACCCCGAGGTAGGGGAACGAGCTCAGGTAGTTCTCGGTCCCCATAGCTGTCAGGTCCCCCGGTCCCGAGGTGAGGCCCTCGCTGATCCCGGTGGCGGGGCCGTCGGGGGAGAAGCTCGGGTCCACCAGCTTCAGGACCGCCCCCGCCAGGCACCGCAGCTCGATGGTGACGACGTCGTCGAACACCCGCCGCCCGTTGGGGAACCCGGCCACGTCGTTGCCGAGGAGCCCGGTGTTCATGGGGCTCGTCGCCGGCGGGATGGCCATGTTGAGGCGGAGCATGTCGGCCTGGGTCGTCCCCGTGAAGTTCTGGAACCCGGTGATGAGCCCGGGCGGGATCCCCGTCAGCAAGATGGCCACGAGGTCGGCCCGGTTGGGTGCCGGCGGCCCCGCGTTGTACGTGGCCAGGCTCGGGAACACGCCGGGGTAGAGGACGGGCAGCAGCTGGGCGAGCTGGGGGTTCGAGTAGAACGACGCGAACTGGCTGTCCTGCGCCGGGGCCTGGGAGTTCCAGTAGTCCTTCTTCCCCATCGGGATGAGCACCTCGTTCACGAGGGGGTTCCCGAGCCGCGACACCTGGACGTAGGGGCCGGTGCAGAAGTGTTGCCCGAAGTCGTCCTTCACCCGCACCTTCTGGCGGTAGGCGGAGGTCCACACGCCGATGACCGAGTTGGTCGAGCCGGCGTTGCCCGATCCCCTCCAGTTGGGCCCGAGCTCGCTCTTGGGCACCTGGATGGCGATGCTGTGCACGTTGGCGCCCTTGGTGGAGTTGACCCCGGCCGCCATCTGCCCGAGCCCGGTGTTCATGAGCCCGAAGGTGGTGTGGTCCTGCTCGAAGGGCCGCAGGATGCCGAGGTCGAAGATGGCCCCGAGGTCCACGTAGAACCCCTCGGCCCGCTGACCGGCGAACACCACGACGTCGTTGGGCAGCTTGTGAATGGCCGCGTCGGCCAGCGCCCCGTAGTCGGGCGTCGACAGCGGCCCGATGTTGCACGGCGGGCAGGCGAGCGCGGTGCCCAGCACCGTGCTCCTCGAGTACCCCCGGTTGTTGTCGACCCGGGTGACCGAATACGTCTGGCGACGGTTCCAGTGGGCGTCGGTGAGCGACTGGATGGGGCCGGTGTTGTAGAGGAACGTCCCCGGGTCGGTCACCTCGGTCTGGAAGGTGAACTCGAACACGATCTCGGGCTGGCCGTCGTTGTTGTTGTCGATGTTGATGGCGTAGAGGACGTCGTTGCCGAACTCGTAGAAGTTCGGTCCCCCGTCGGGCGCCTCGAGCGGGACGTAGTTGGCGATGATCGTCACGGTGTCGGGCTCGTCGGGGCTGACGAACGCGTACAGGTCGGTGCTGTCTGCCACCGGGTCCTTGGAGATCTCGGGCGCTTCACGGTGCGATGACATGGTTCACTCCAGTTGCTCGTAGGGGCTCTGATTGACGTGTAAGAGGGCGCTGCGGTGGAGATGTCCGCGTGCGACCGGTCCGCTCTGCTACCGGATGGCACGCGCCAGTTGGCTGGCGAGTTGGGGGTTGCGCACGATCACTTCTCGTGTTCCGTTGAACAGGCTGATCTCACCGGTGGAGAGATCGCGCACGTGGGCCACGAGAGGCTCGGTGAGATCGGCACCACCGGCCTCGCCGGCCACAGATGCATCCGCGGCAGGGGCTTCGGTCTCGCCGGCACTGAGCAGACCTGAGAGCCCGGGCACCGACGACAACACGCCGGCGGCGGCCACCGCCATCGACCCTCGTCCGAGAAACGTCCGCCTGCTCACTCCGGTCATCTCCGAACCTCCCTTGTTTGGTTCGTCACCTCGCCGCCGCGCCAGACGCGACCTGCCGGCGTTCGAAGTCGATCGGTGTTTCCCTCGTGCCATCGTCCGTCTTCCCGCCGTGTTGACGTTTCTTCGGTGCACACGGCCGACCTGGATGACGCGCGCCGGGACTTTCGTCATTGTTGACGACCTCGCCGATGACGTCTGTGTACGATCTCCCCATGCTCCCTACCGAGATCGACTCCGTCCTCGTCGAGGTGCTCCGGGACCGCCGGCTCCTCGCCCATCCCTTCTATCGCCGCTGGGAGGCGGGAACGCTGGACCGTTCCGAGCTCGCCGCCTACGCGGGCCAGTACCGCCATTTCGAGGCCGCCCTTCCCGACGTCCTCGAGCACGTCGTGGCGCGCATCGAGGACCCCTTGGCCCGTGGCCTGGTCCAGTCGAACCTCGACGACGAGCGCGCCGTGCCCGCCCCCCATCTCGACCTCTTCGAGGGTTTCGCCCGCGCCGTCGGCGCGCCGGACCATGCGGATGCGACATCGGCCACCGCCGCGCTGGTGGACCTGTACAAGTCCGTTGCAGATGAGTCGCCTGTGGCCGCCCTGGCGGCGTTGGCCGCCTACGAAGTCCAAGCATCGGACATCGCCGCGTCCAAGGCCGACGGACTCCGCCTCCGCTACGGCCTCTCCGCTGCCGGCACCCGCTTCTGGGATGTCCACTCCGGCGTCGACGAGGTCCACGGCGCCTGGCTGGTCGAGGCCCTGGCCGCCCTGGCGCCGGACGCCGACGAAGTGCACCGCGCCTCGAGCGCGGCTGCGGCGGCCTGGTGGGCCTTTCTCGACGACCGCGAGGCCGCGGCCCCGGTGCCTGCCGGCTGCTGAGCCGGCTCCTCAGCCGGTGTCGAGCAGCGGGGGTGGACCGGTTTCGAACCTGTCGCCCCCCGGCGGGGCCCGCATCTCCCAGGACCCGGGCGCACCGACGAGCTCGTAGCCCCCGTAGGTGAGCAGTCCGTGGTGCCAGTGACACACC
>JBEKIJ010000031.1:0-33337 GCA_050011815.1 Acidimicrobiales bacterium
GAAATCGCTTGTCAGCGAGCAATACGTCTGCGAATATGCTCGCAGTACGACGGGGGAGGGGTCAATTGACGACGACCACGGCGGACTCCGGGGAACTCGGATCCATACCGGGCGGTGAGCCCACCGGGGGCAAGGGACTCAAGCCCGGTGCGCTGGGCCTCGTCTCGAGCCTGGTCATCGGGGTGGCTTCCACCGCCCCCGCCTACAGCCTGGCGGCGACACTGGGCTTCGTCACCTTCTATGTCGGTCTGCAATCGCCGGCGGTGATGCTGCTCGCATTCGCCCCCATGCTGTTCATCGCCGCGGCGTACTACTACCTGAACCGGGCGGACCCGGACTGTGGCACCACGTTCACGTGGGTTACCCGTGCCATCGGTCCCAAGACGGGCTGGTTGGCAGGGTGGGGGATCCTGGTCACCGACCTCGTTGTCATGCCCAACCTGGCCTCGGTGGCGGGGGTCTACACCTTCAACCTGTTCGGCGCCCATGGCATAGCTGCGGACAGCTCGGGCTTCTGGGTCACCTTCGTCGGGGTGGTCTGGATCATCGTCATGACCGCCATCTGCTACATCGGCATCGAGCTGTCGGCTGCGACGCAGGTCGCGCTGCTGGGCGCGGAGATTCTCATCCTGGTGATCTTCTCCGCGGTGGCGCTGGCCAAGGTGTATGCCAGCCACGTCGCCAGCAGCGTCCGTTTCTCGGGCCAGTGGCTCAACCCGTTCAAGATCCCGTCGATCGGCGCGTTGTCGGCCGGGATGCTCCTCGCCGTCTTCATCTACTGGGGCTGGGACACCGCTGTGACCGTCAATGAAGAAGCGAAAGACACGAGGCGGACCCCCGGAGTTGCCGCTCTTATGTCGACCATCGTGCTGGTGCTGATCTACGTGATCGTTTCTATTGCAGCGCAAGCGTTCCACGGGCCGGGTTTCCTCACCAACCACTCCGATGACGTCCTGGGTGCCTTGGGGAATGGTGTCCTCGGCTCGCCCTGGGACAAGCTGCTCATCATCTGCGTGCTCACCTCGGCGTCATCCTCTACCCAGACCACGATCCTGCCTGCAGCTCGATCCTCACTGTCCATGGCTGTCCACAGGGCGTTCCCCAAGCGTTTCGCCGACATCCACCCCAAGTACCTGTCGCCGGGCTTCTCGACCTTGTTGTTCGGGGCCGTTTCCGTCGTGTGGTACGTCGTGCTCACGATCGTCAGCCCTGGCGATGTCCTGGCCAACTCCATCGAGGCGCTCGGGTTCGGGATCGCCTTCTACTACGGGCTGACGGGATTTGCCTGTGTCATCTACTACCGCCGCCATATCTTCAGGAGCCTCAAGAATTTCATCTTCATCGGCCTCGCCCCGTTGCTCGGTGCGGTCATCCTCACCGTGCTCTTCGTGGTGGCGATCTTCTACTACTCCGACCCGGCCAACTCCTCCACCGGGGATCAGGCGTGGTTCCCGGGCCTGCATTTCAGCTTCCACATCTTCCACTGGCACCTTTACGTGAAGAAGGGGCTCGGGCCACCGCTCGTGCTCGGCATCGGGCTCTTGGCCATCGGAATCCCGCTCATGCTGATCTGGAAGGTCCGGAATAAGGACTTCTTCAACCGTGACCGCGAGGTGGCGGAGACGGTGGATTCGCCTGCCCCGCCGCTGACGCCCGGTGTGATCCCGGTGACCGACTGATGGCCGGCGACATCGTCCTCGGCTACGACGGCTCCGAGGGGTCCAAGGCGGCCCTCCGGGTGGCTGTCACCGTCGCCAAGGCCTTCGACGCGCCGCTCACCGTCGTGTTCGGGTACGAGCCGAACCCCATGGGCGGAGAGACCGCCGACTACAAGAACCAACTCGAGAAGATCGGCGGCGACTATCTCGCTGCCGCGGTCAAAGAGGCCAAGGCGCTCGATCCGTCGGTGCAGGTCGAGCCGATCGTGGCCGCGCTGCGGCCTGTCGAATCGCTGCTCGAGGCGTCGCTCGAGCGTGAGGCCCGGGTCATCGTGGTCGGGGGGAGCGGAGAGCGGCCCATTGTGGGCGCGATTCTCGGCTCGGTGCCGCACAAGCTGCTGCACCGCTCCACGGTGCCCGTGCTCGTCGTCCCCACCCCCGAGAACTGAGGCCGACCCCGGGCCGAGGATCTCGATCCGAAGTAGTCTGGAGGTTGATGGGGGTGGGGGGGTGACCACGGCCCTGGCGTTCGCGCTGGCCGCAGAGGTGTTGCTGCTTGGCTGCGCCGCGGCCGCGGGGCTCTTGCACTGGTCCCGGCGCCGCCGACGCCTGGAGGAGCAATTCGCCGCCGCCCAGGCGCACGCACGGCGCCTGGCCCACAACACCCGGATCCTCGATGCCAGCGCGGCGGAACTGTCCGAGCTCGTCCTCGAGCACGCCCTGGCCGATCTCGACTTCGGTGACCCGCCCCTCGAGTCGTCACCGCCGTGGTCCGACGGGCCCACGCTGCCCTGAGGAGCCGATCAGCGCCGGCTGGGTGTGCGTTCGTCGAGACCCCACGGCGCGCCGTGGTCGTCGAGGAGCTCGAGGAAGGGACCGGCCGGGAAGGCCTCGGGACCGAGGACCCCGACGTCCGACCATGTGCCCGAGGACACCAGCTCGAGCGCCACGACGGGATTGACCGCCGTCTGCCACACCACGGCCTGTGAGCCGTACTCGGCCATCGACCAGGCATTGTCCACGACGTGGTGCAGGTACACCTCGCGAGGGTTGCCGTCGATGCCCATGCCGGTCACCCAGGTTCCGGCGCACGTGACCCCCCGCATCCGATCCCCGAGGCCGGCCGGGTCGGGCAGACACGCCCCCACCACGTCGCGTGGTGAGACCTCGACGGCGCCCACCTTGACCGGCACGGTGGAGTCGAGGCCCAGCTTGTGCAGGGCTTTGAGCACCCCGATGAACTCCTCGCCCAACCCGTACTTGAACGTGACGCGCTGGGCGTCCACCCAGCGGGGCACGAGGATGACCTCCTCGTGCTCGACGTTCACACATTCCACGGCGCCGATGCCGGCCGGGAACTCGAACACCTCGAGCTCGCTGAAGGGCTCGGTGGTGAACCACCCCCGGTCACGCTCCCAGATGACGGGGGGGTTGAGGCACTCCTCGATGGTCGTCCAGATCGAGAACGTGGGCGCGAAGTCGTAGCCGTCCACCACGAGGTTGGCGCCGTCGCGCACGCCGATCTCGTCGATCTGTGAGAACAGGCTGTCGGCGGCATGACGGGCGAAGACGTCGGACAGGCCGGGCTCGACGCCCATGCCCACGAGGGCCAGCTGCCCGCGTGCCTCCCAGGCGGCGGAGAGGTCGAACTGTTCGTCGCCGAGCTTGACCCCGGTCTCGGCATAGGGGTGCTCGGAGTGTGGATGCGACAGCGACATGGCCATGTCGAGGTAATTGACCCCGGCGTGCAGCGCCGCGTTGAACAGGGGCATCACGAAGCGTGGGTCGATGGCGTTGACGAGGGCATCGCAGCGCTGGGCGCGCAGCAGGCCCTCCACGGCGGCCTCGTCAGAAGCGTCGATCTGGACGGGCTCGAATCGGTCGCCCGCGGCGTGGGCCGCCCGTTGGGCGCGTTCGAGGGAGAAGTCGGCCACCACGACGTGCTCGAACACCGGCCGTCGAGCCGCGATCCTGGTGAACGCCGCCCCGACCCCACCGGCCCCTACCAACAGCACGCGCATGGGCGCCTCCTCTGCGGGTCTGACAGTACCGTCGCCGAGGGCCACCGGTGTCGTGGCACGACCGCGGCCGTGCCGCCGGTGCGGTCTCCCTTGTCCGCAGGCGCCGGGGATGCGATTGTGGGCCGTCGAGGACAATGCCGTCCCGACACGGGGGAGAGGGAGCACCGATGACTGGCAGCGGGCGCGTGCTGAGGAACTTCGTCGGCGGGCAGTACACACAGGCCAAGGACGGGGCGACCGTGGACCTCGTGAACCCGTCCACGGGAGAGGTCTTCGCCGCCATGCCCGATTCGGGCCCCGTCGATGTCGACGTCGCCTTTGGCGCGGCTTTGGACGCCTTTGCGGGGTGGCGGGACACGACGCCCTCGGGGCGCAGTCTCGCTCTCCTGCGCATCGCCGATGCCATCGAGGCACGAGCCGAGGAACTCGTCGATGCCGAATGCGAGAACACCGGCAAGCCCAAGGCGCTCACCATGTCGGAGGAGATTCCCCCCATGGTCGACCAGATCCGCTTCTATGCCGGGGCGGCCCGGCTCCTCGAGGGTCGGTCCGCCGGGGAGTACATGACGGGTTTCACGTCGTATGTGCGGCGCGAGCCCATCGGCGTGTGCGCGCAGGTCACGCCGTGGAACTACCCCATGATGATGGCGGTCTGGAAGTTCGCTCCCGCCATCGCGGCGGGGAACTCCGTGGTCCTGAAGCCTGCTCCGACGACTCCGGTCTCGACGTTGCTCCTGGCCGAGATCGCCGCCGAGTTCGTGCCACCCGGGGTCTTCAACGTGGTGTGTGGCGGTCGCGACACCGGGCGGGCACTGGTTTCTCATCCCGTGCCGCAGATGGTGTCGATCACCGGGAGCGTGCGAGCCGGGCGCGAGGTGGCCATCGCCGCCGCCCAGGACATCAAACGCGTCCATCTGGAATTGGGCGGGAAAGCCCCGGTGGTCGTCTTCGACGACGCTGATGTCGAGAAGGCGGCCGAGGCCATCGCCATCGCCGGCTACTTCAACGCCGGCCAGGACTGCACCGCCGCCACCAGAGTGCTGGCCGGGCCGCGGGTCCACGACGACCTCGCCGCCGCCCTGGTCGAACAAGCCCAGGGTCAGACCGTGGCGGGGCCCGAGGTCGAAGGAGCGGACTTCGGGCCGCTCAACAACACCGATCAGCTGGCCCGGGTCCGGGGCTTCATCGACGCGCTCCCCGCCCACGCTGCGCTGCGCACCGGTGGGCATCAGATCGGGGACCGGGGTTTCTTCTACGAGCCCACGGTGGTGAGCGACGTCCTTCAGGGCGACGACATCGTCCAGCAGGAGGTCTTCGGGCCTGTGATCACGGTGCAGCGTTTCACCGATGAGGACCAGGCTGTGGAGTGGGCCAACGGGGTGGAGTACGGGCTGGCGTCGTCGGTGTGGACGCGCGACCACGGGCGTGCCATGCGGATGTCCAAGCGACTCGACTTCGGGTGCGTCTGGATCAACACCCACATCCCTCTCGTGGCCGAGATGCCCCACGGCGGTTTTCGTCATTCGGGCTACGGCAAGGACCTGTCGATGTACGGGTTCGAGGACTACACCCGCATCAAGCACGTCATGTCGGCGCTCGACGCCTGAGGCGCTCCGGTCACAGCGCCGCCAGCGCCGCCTCCAAGATCCCCAGTCCCTCGTCGAGCAGATCGTCGGGGATCACGAGGGGAGGCAGCAGGCGCACGACGTTGCCGTAGGTGCCCGCGCTCAGCACGAGCACCCCTTGGGCATGACAGGTGGCGAGCACGCGGGCCGCGGCCGACTTGTCGGGGGTGATGCCGTCGGGGCCCACCAGTTCCACCGCCACCATGGCGCCCCGGCCGCGGGCGTCGCCGACAGCCGGGTTCGACGCGGCGACGGCCCCGAGGCGGGCCAGCATCACGGCGCCGATGTCCCGGGCGCGCTCGAGAAGGCCGTCGCTCTCGATGGTGTCGATCGCCGCCAGCGCCGCCGCGCAGGCCAGGGGGTTGCCCCCGAACGTGCCACCGAGGCCTCCGGGGTGGACCTTGTCCATGAGCTCGGCCCGTCCTGTCACCGCCGCGATGGGCAGTCCTCCGCCGAGGCTCTTGGCGGTGGTGACGATGTCGGGCACGATTCCCTCGTGCTCGCTGGCGAACCACGCCCCTGTCCTTCCGAACCCCGACTGGATCTCGTCGGCCACGAAGACGACCCCGTTGGCGGCACACCATTGAGCGAGCCCCGAGAGCCAGCCCGGCTCGGGCACCACGAAACCACCCTCTCCCGCGATGGGTTCGACGACGACGCAAGCGATAGAGGGCGCCCCCACCGTCGTCTCCATCACGTCGATGGTCTGCGCCAACGTGCCCGTGCCCCGGAAGGGATCGGAGTACGGAGCCCGGTACACCTCGGGCGCGAAGGGGCCGAATCCCCGTTTGTAGGGCATTGCCTTGCCCGTGAGGCTGAGCCCCAACAGGGTGCGCCCGTGGAACCCGTGGTCGAAGGCGACGACCCCGCTGCGCCCGGTGGCGTAGCGGGCCACTTTCACCGCGTTCTCGACGGCCTCGGCACCCGAGTTCACGAGGAAGGTGCGCTTCTCGTGATCACCCGGGGTCAGTTGGTTGAGCCGTTCGCACACCTCGACGTAGTTGACGTACGGGGTGACCTGGAAGCACGTGTGGGTGAAGCGCTCGACCTGCTCGCTCACCGCCGCCACCACGCGCGGTGCGCTGTTGCCGACGCTGGTCACCGAGATCCCCGATGCCAAGTCGATCAGGCGGTTGCCGTCGACGTCCTCGATGATCCCGCCGGCCGCCCGGGTGACGAACACGCCCAGGGTGGTGCCGACGCCGGCGGGGATGGCGGCATTGCGGCGATCCATCAGCGCACGCGAGCGGGGGCCGGGGATCTCTGTCTGGACGAGCCGGCTCTGGGGGACTTGGGTGGTCGTCGTCTCCATGTGGGCCTCTCGCGGTCGGGTCGTCGCCACCCAAGCTTAGGAGGCGTGGACCTCGTAGGCGCACACGTGGGCGCCGTCCATGAGGTGGGCCACGCGCTCGACGCGGGCACCGGGCAGGGCGTCACGGATGAAGGCGATCTCGCTCGAACATGCTTGGCGAAAGCCGGTGGCCACCGACAAGATGGCGCAGTTGTGCTCGGTGATGCGCCAGCCCCCGTCCTCGAGTTGCTCCACGTCGGCGAGGTAACCGTCCTCGTCGAGAATGCGGGTCAACTCGCCCACCTGCTCGTCGAGGGTCATCATGGCCAGGCGGGCCTGGGCGCCGGCGAGGCGCCGTTGCCGGCGCTGGTCGAACAGCTCGGTCACTTCGGAGCTGTCGGGGCCGCCGAGATAGCCGAGCAGCTCGGTGGTGAGGTCGCCGTAGCGCTTCGGGAACAACATCTCCGCACTCGGGGCGAGCTCGTAGGAGTGCGATGGCCGGCCCCGGCC
Organism: Acidimicrobiales bacterium; assembly: GCA_050011815.1. Lineage (GTDB taxonomy): Bacteria > Actinomycetota > Acidimicrobiia > Acidimicrobiales > UBA8190 > Chersky-840. The sequence goes on from JBEKIJ010000031.1 coordinate 7,106, forward strand.
CTCGGGCTCGCGCCGATGGGTCACGAGCCCGTCCTCGCTCAGGCGCAGGAGTTGTTGTCGCACCGCGGCCACGGTGATGCCGAGCGCCTCGGCCAGGTCGTGGGCGCGCATCGACCCGTTGCGCTTCAGGGCCATGAGGATGGCGCGCCGCGTCGTGGGCATAGCGGCGAGCGGTGGCTCGACGGACGTGCCTCCAGGTTCCATGACTGGTTCGGCGCTCACGGCAGGATCAGATGGACGTCGCCGAATTCGTGCCATAGGTACCCCTCGGAGAGCGCCGCCTCGTACGAGCGCTCGAGCAGTGGCCGGCCGGCGATCGCCTCCAGCATTGCGAGATGGGACGCTTCGGGCTCGTGCCAACCGGTGAGCAGCCCGTCGACAGACGATACCGGGTGGTCCGGGGTCACCACCGTGTCGGTCCACCCGTGCCCGGCGTGAACCTCCTTCCTCGAATCCACCACGGTCTCGAGGGCGCGCACGACGGTGGTGCCGACGGCGATCACCCGCCCACCCTCGCGCCGCGTGTCGTTGACCCGGTGGGCGGTGGCCCGCGTCACCCGGTAGTACTCGGGGTAGGGGGGTTCTGACGCCTCGAGCGAGGCCACACCGGTGTGCAACACGATCGGGACCACCCCCACGCCGCGCGCCACCAGCCGGGTGAGGACCTCGGGGGTGAAGGGCCGGCCGGCACTGGGCATCTCCGCGGAGCCGGGTTCGGTGGCGTACACGTTCTGGTAGGTCGAGATCGGCCAGCTCCCGCGCACGTACCCGTACCGGATGGGGTGGCCGTGCACCGCCAGGTAGGTGTGCAACGGCTCGGGGGTGGCCACGGCCGCGATCCACAGGCGGACTCCCTCGCGGTGCTCGGCATAGGGGGCCAGCAGGGAGATCGTGGCCCCGCCGTCGAGCGTGATCACCTCCCCGGGCTCCGCCGCGAACCAGGGCTTGTCCCCGGTGCGCAGTTCGACGGTCCACAGATCGGCGGGCAGCTGCGTGGAGAAATGCACCTCGAGCGCCCGATCCATCCCACCGACCCCCGGCACCGCGGCGGCCAGGGTTCCCGACGTGTTGACGACAATCAGGTCACCCTCGTCGAGAAAGCGCGGCAGCTCTGAGAAGTGCGAGTGCACGATGCTGCGGTCCCCTCGGGCGACGAGCATTCTCACGGCGTCTCTCGTCATGCCCCGGGCTTCGGGGGGAGAGCTCGCCTCGAGCTCGGCGGGGAGCTCGAAGACGGGGAGTCCAGCCAGGGCGCGATCCCCGACGGCGGGCCCGGCGGTGGAGGTGACCGTGGTCACGACGCCTCGGACTCGACCGAGGGCAGGGTGACCGGTGCCAGGTCCGACCGCCGGTACCGCCCACTCGGGAGCCCTGCCTCGACGAGCGCCGCGAGGTCGGCCACGACCTCTGCCGGCAGGGGGCGGTCGGAGATGTCTTCGCCCGGGAACGCGTCCTGGTGCATCTGGGTCCGCATGTCACCGGGGTCGACGGCCCATACGAGCAGCGACGGCTCCTCGACGGCCAGGATCGCGCTCATGTGATCGAGCGCAGCTTTGGACAGCCCATAGCCACCCCATCCCTCGTAGGGCTCGACCGAGGCGTCCGACGTGATGTTCAACACGGCCGGTCGTGCCGAGCGGCGCAACACCACCAAGGCCTCCTGGATGAGGGCGAGCGGGGCGATGATGTTGACCTCGAGGACGTGTGTCAGTTCCGCGATGGGATAGGCCGCCAGGTGGGGCAGCGGGGTGGCGCCCAGCGTGCTGGCGTTGTTGACGACGAGGTCGAGACCACCGAGGTGATCAGCTGCGACCACCAAGGCCCGGCGATGAGCGTCATCGGCGACGTCGCCGGCGATGGCCACCAGCGATGCGTCCGGTGCCAGCCGAGGGCGGATCGCCCGTTCGGCTTCGGCCAGCATGTCGGGGTGGCGAGCGTCGAGCACCAGGCTCCAACCCCGACCGGCCAGCTCCTCGGCCAGCTCCCGACCCAGTCCTCGTGACGCTCCGGTGATGAGTGCGATGGTCATGTGGGCACCTCCTGCGAGCCTGTACCGCGGCCCACCTATATAAAGATAGTTTCTCCTATCTTTATTTCGAAGGCAAGGGATTTTCTCGGGGACCCGGCCACAAGCGCGGATCGGCCTCCGGCTCCCGAGCGGGGAGTCGCGGCGACGAGGGACGGCTCTGCCCCCGCCACGGTCGGGGTGCGACGACGGGCTCTCGGACCCGAGGGCGACGGGGTCGCGTCGAGACCCAATAGCATGCAGACCGGGGGGTATGGCATAGGACGGTCGATGACACAGGGGTTGGGCGGATGGTGAGAGCGGTGATGCTGGCACTGGCCGCGAGCTTCTGCACGGCCACGTCGTCGGTATGTCAGCGCTTGGGTGCCGCCACCGCTCCCGGCGGGGAGCGGTTCAGCCCGCGACTCCTTCTCTATCTGGTCCGCCAGCCCATCTGGCTGGCGGGAATAGCCAGCATGATCCTCGGCTTCGTGTTCCAGGTCGCGGCGCTGCACTACGGCGACCTCGCCCTCGTGCAACCGATCCTCGCCACCGAACTGCTCTTCGTGTTCGCCTACATGGCACTGATCCGGACTCAGGGCGTGGCGCGCCACGACTGGTTGGCTGCGGCGGCCATGGCGGCGGGTCTGGGCGTGTTCCTCTTCACCGCCAGCCCTTCGGGGGGCCATCTGCACGCCGACGCCGCCTCGTGGTGGTTCGCGGGGATCTCCGCGCTCGGACTGGCCATCGTGGCCACCGTCGTGGCTTTCACCCCCATGCGGCGCGGCTCCCCACCGTCGCCGGCCCGTAAGGCGGCCATCCTCGGGGTGGCCACCGGGATCTCGTGGGGATTCGTGGCTGCGGTGATCAAAGAGCTGAGCTCGCATACCAACGAGGGTTTCAACGTCTTCACCACGTGGTCGCCTTACGTCCTCGTCGTGGTGGGAGCGGCATCGATGCTGCTGTCGACGCACGCCTTCCAGGCCGGCCCCCTGGCGGCCTCGCAGCCGGGGTTCACCATCGTCGATCCGCTCGTCGCCAGCCTCCTCGGCGTGTTCATCTTCGAGGAGCACCTGCAGCTGTCACCGTTCGCCGTCATCGTCGAGGCCGCCGCCCTCGGCGCCTTGGTGGCCGGGGTCGTGGCCATCAGCCGGAGCCAGCTGGTCCAGGGCCAGACCCACGCCGATGAAGCGGGCCTGCGGCCCGTGCCGACCGCTCTCGACGTACGCGACGCCTCGGGCTGACGCCACCCTCGATCCGCCGGCGAGGACGCCCCTGCGCCGTGGCTACGAAGGCCCGTACCGATCGGTCAAGCGGGCACCGAGATGGGCGAGGTGGGTGCGCACCATTTGGGGTGCGGTCACCTCGACATGGTCGGCGAATCCGGCGAGCTCCGCCGCTACCACCTGAGCCGAGTGGCCTCGGACCTCGAGGGTGACGCGACCGTCATGGCCGGCCTCGCCGACCGAGAGGCGGGTACCGAGCACGCCCTGCAGCGTGGTGACGATGCCGGGATCGGCGAGGGCGGTCACCTTGCAGGGGGTGCGACGCTCGTCGAGCGTGGACAGCACCGACTGCCACGTCTCGGCCAGGTCGAAGCCGGCGGGGCGCACCACCGGTCGATCGGTGAGAACGACGGCTCGCACCCGACTCACTCGGAAGGTCCGCATCCCGGCGTCGGTGTCGGCGATGAGGTACCAGGTTTGTCGCTTGGCCACCAGTCCCAGAGGATGAACGACCCGCTCGCCGGGCTCACGGTCGCGGCCCGCGTAGTGGAGCCGGATCTGGACTCCGTCGACGATCGCCTGCTGGAGCGCGCCCAGGTGCGGTGGTGGGTCGACGGGAAGGCGGTCCCAGTCCGAGGCGTCGATGATGACGGCCCCTCCCGCCGACTCCGCACTGGCCCTGAAGGTCTCGGGCAGGGCCCGGACGAGCTTCCGCAAGGCCGCCTTCACCTCGGGGGTGGCGGCGCCCGGGCCAGCCACGAGGAACAGGGCCCTGGCCTCCGCGGCGTTGAGACCGCTCAGGTCGGTGCGCGCCCCTCCGACCAGGGACCAGCCACCTCCCCTCCCCGCCTGGGAGTACACCGGGACACCCGCCAGGGCGAGGGCCTCGAGGTCGCGGCGCGCCGTGCGGGGCGAGACCTCGAGCTCGAGCGCAACTTCGGACACCGTGGCCCGGCCCCGGGACTGCAAGAAGAGCAGGGTGGCGACGAGGCGATCGGCTCGCACGGGCCCAGCATGGCACCGAAACTGGTCACCTCGTGGCCACGATCACCCGCCCGGGGCGCCGGAGATGCCGGGACGGGGCCGGCGGTGCTACGTATAACGACCACTGCCGACCGTGAGGTGACCCCGTGTCCAAACCGCCGCTTGACGTCGTGACGAGCTTCTGTGCCACGTGGTCGAAGCTCGACTTCGACGAGATGATCGGCTACTTCCACGCCGATGCCGTGTACCACAACATCCCCGTGGACCCGATCGTCGGGCGCGACAACATCAAGGAGATGATCATCGGATTCTGCGCGGGCTGGGACCGGGTGGACTTCGAGGTGCGCCACGCCGTGGCGAACGGGGACGTGGTGCTCACCGAGAGGGTGGACCACTTCGTCTCGCCCGAGCGCACGGTCAGCCTCCCCGTCATGGGGACCTTCGAGTTGGAGGGTGGTCTCATCAAGGCCTGGCGGGACTACTTCGACCTCAACCAGTTCATGAGCCAGCTGACCTGACGTCGGCTATCCGAAGTCCTTGGTGAAGGCCGCCTCGGAGTTCGGGAACTGGGTGATGTCGGAGTTCACCGACCCGTCGTAGGAGAAGTACGAGCTGTAGCCGACGTCGTTGCTCCGTGCGGAGACAAAGCCGTACATGTCATTGATGAAAGCCGGGTCATCGACGCCGTTGAGGCCCCATTCGGGAATGCTCACGAGCTTGTTGTGGGCTTTGGCGAAGGCGACGGTGTACGCCAGGCCCCCCACGGTGTTGAGCGTGTCGGTCCAACTCGAGCCCGCGTTGTCGTACTGGTCCGTGCCGATGTAATCGACGTACTGGTCTCCGGGATACGATGCCGCGTAAGACCCGTTGGTCGGTGTTTCGTCTACCGCCGCGCACCAGTCGAAGAGGAAGTGCTGTCCGGGCACGCTTCGCATTGCCGTCACGATGTCGTCGAAGGCCGTCACGTACTGCGCCGGAGTCGTGTTCTGGACCCCCCAGGAGAAGTACGTGGTCGACCACTCCCAGCCGACACGGAGGATGGCGTAGGCCTGACCGGCGCTGACGAGGCTCTGGGCCAACTGCTCGTACACACCGAGGTTGGCGGGGGTCTGCGCCGGGCTGCTGTCGCTCGGCGACATGCTGACGCTGAGGTAGAGCCGCAACGATGTCGACGGCGGCTGGTAGCTGCCGATGGCGGCCCACGAGGACTGACTCGTATAGGCCGTGATCCCTTCCACCTCGACCCCGAGGTGAGTCGCCAGGGCTTCGACGTCGGCCGGGCTCTGCGAGGACACGAAGAAGCCCAGGCCGTTGGAAGATCCCACGGGCAACGAACACCCGGCCAAGACCGTCGTCAGGGCGAGCAGCGAAAGTGCCACCCCGAGTCCCCCCCTGCGCATAAACCGTCCCCCCCGGTGCCATCCCACCCCGTAGAGATGGCCCTGGACCAGCCTAACGCCTACCAGCAGCGTTCACAGGGCCGCGGCAGGTGACATTGGGGCCGTCGGATGGGCCCATCCGGGCCCGAGCAGGGCCTCCGGACAGCGAGAGTGCCCAGGTGGCGAACCTGCGCCCCGCCCGACCTGCCGCGCTACGGCGTCGACGGGTGGCGGCCCGACGGGGGCGGAGCCGAAGGCGGAGGTCTGGGACATCCCGTCGACGAGATCCCCTACCGGTGCAGGCGTTCGAGATCGGCGGATCCCCGATCGATCATCGACCCCTCAGTGACCGTCAACGGCGTGGCCGTCGAGGCCCGTGGCGCCGTCGCAGCGCGTGCGGAGGTGGAGGGCCCCGTAGACCCCGAGACCCGCCAGGATCACCGTGGCCAGGACACTGCCGGAATTGGAGATCACCTGTTGCCAGTCCAACGACGACGGGATTGTCGTTTGCAACAGGACGACCCCGACCAACCCCCCGACCGCCGCCATGGCGATGACAAGGAGCGACACCGCCCCCCACGTCCCCAGGGCCCGGTTTCTCCGGATGTGGGCGACTGCTTCGTCGGCCTCCTCGGTTGAACCGGAGGTGTCGCGGTCATCGGCGTTGAGATCCTCGAGGGCATCGGACCACCCGTCGACCTGCCACCACGCCAATCCGAGTGCCGAGACGACCAGGAACGCGATGAGGACTCCGGCCCATAGCGTCGATTGGAGGAGAACCTCAGAAACTGCCTCACGCCCGAAAGGCCCTGGGGCAGGCCCGGTGTCGGCGACGATGCCCGCCGCCACCCCGGTTACCGCCACCACGGACACCACGAGTAACAGCGCCGCGGCGGCAAGCTCTTGGATTTCCCACGGGGTCTTGCGACCCGGGGACGGGAGCTCGTCGGGGTTGGCGGTCTCCTCCTCGTCCATGTCGGCTCCTCGCTATCCCGTCACGGATTGAGGGGAGGCGACGGCGCCGGAGGCGCTTGGGCGATGCCCGGTGGCGCCACGCCCGCGCCCGAGGAGGTGTCCGCCACCTGCTGCGCCAGTGCCACCGTGCGCAGCGCCTGCTCCTTGTCGAGCCGGGTGGACACGCCGCACAGGGTGCAGGTCGAGGCGTACTTCGTCCCGAGCGGCACGACAGGGATGAAAAAGAGGGAGATCCAGGTGGTCCTGCGCACCACGACCTGTGCGGCAGGGGATCCACACTGTGGGCACAGGGCGAACACCGTGGCCAGCCTGCGTGCCATCCGTTTGATCCCGAAGATGAGGAACATCACATCCGCCTTTCTCGGCATCGGCGTCATGTCCGCTGTGCCTGTCCAGCGACCACCAGGGTCCGGGGAGGCACTGGATCCAGACCGTCTTACCACGGCGTCCCGAGAACTTCGGGCCAAACCGATCGCCCCCGCCCGGAGGCCCCGGACCTCCACGGACCGTCCTCCCGATGGGGGGGCGCGATCGTGGCAGGATTCGGACATGACAACGGAACGTATGGAGGTCCAACGGACCATTGCGGCCGAACCGGCGGCCATCTTCGCAATGCTGTGTGATCCCAAGGGGCATGTGGCCATCGACAGTTCGGGGATGCTGATGGAGGCCACCGGTGACCCCGTCAAGGCCGTCGGTGACAGCTTCGTGGTGCACATGGACCGCGAGGCCCTCAACGACTACCCCATGGGCCGCTACGACGTGACCGTCATCATCACGACCTTCGTTCCTGACCGCGACATCGCCTGGACTGTCTCGGGTCAGATCCAACCGCCCATGGGACACGTGTACGGATACGCACTGGAGCCCATCGACGGCGGCACGCTCGTCACCTCGTACTACGACTGGTCGGCGATCGACTCGGTGTGGAGAGACGCCGGCATCTTCCCGATCATCTCCGAGAGTGCGCTGCGAGCATCCCTCGGAATCCTGGCCCGGACGGTGGCACCGGGGGGCTTCGGCACGCCATCGTGAATCGACGCAAGGCAAGGAGAGGCGTGTGATGGCCGCTGGCACCAAGGAGGACCCGTGGGTGCTCAAGACCCCGCCGGGCACCTCGGAGTACACGATGTACAAAGACGAGCAGTCCGATCCTCCGACCCTGGTCTGTCAGGTGGGCTCCACCACGTTGAAGTACCACCTCCGGGCCGTCGAGGATCTCCATGGGTGGCTGAGCGAACAAGGGGACTGGGTCGTCCTGGGTGCGGCCGACGAAAAGAAGGAGGCGGCGCCGGGCACGGTCGAGGCCTGGGGGCGGTCGTCGGACAATCCGGTGGGGGGCTTCTACGGCCTCCGCAAGGGCTACCGCGGCCGGTTCGGCATGTACCTTCCACCTCTGCTCGAGAGGCTCGGACTTGCCGAGCTCACCCACGATCCCCGCAACAACAAGATGCGCGCCACCTGAACGACTCGAGGAGAGACGATGTCTGTCACCAAGGTGATCCGATACACGACGAAGCCGGAAAGTGCCGACGAGAACGAACGACTGATCCGCGCCGTCTTCGACGAGTTGGCGGTGAAGAACCCCGACGGCTTGCGCTACGCCACCTTCCGACTGGACGACGGGGTCAGCTTCATGCACGTCGCCGTCCTCGACGGTGACGAGAACCCCTTGACGACGTCAGCGGCGTTCGGTGAGTTTCAGGCCGACATCAAGGACCGGTTGGTCGAGGGGCCGATCCAGTCCGACGCCACGATGATCCGTTCGTACCGCCTCCTCCCGGAGTGAACGTCGAAGCTCGGTGAGGACCGCGGGCCGACACCGGTTGGCGGTGCCTGGGACAGGACATGGGTCACCGATCGGTGACAGAGTGGTCGATCTTCGCGCCTCCGACCTTTGGCGGTCGTCGAGCGCACCACAGCCCGTCACTGGCAGGGTTTGCGAATGCCCGTCAGCCCGACGTTGAACCGGGCGCCGTTGAACCCCCGCAGGTCGTCGAGGGGGCAGAACTTTTTCGTCTTGGATCGATACTCCGCATTGAAGACCGCTTTGTTCCCCATGTATGCGGCCAAAGCCCCACAGGTGGAGTACTGGTTGCACTGCTCGGTCAACACGGCGTCGGCAAGCGGGTACATGTCGGTGGCGTAGCTGTCTCCGGTGTCGTCGGGGTTCTTGATCCACCAGCCGAGCCCGAGACCGTGCATATAGCTCGCCAGCGTCGTCATATAGGACTCTTCATCGGCCTTGGTCAAGCCACCGACATCGGTGTACTCCTCGTCGATGTCGGTCTCGACTGCGTCGAATCCCTTGGCCGAACATTGTCTCTCGATCATCGATTCGATGATCGAGACCGTGACCGGAGACCGAATGTTGAGGTAGTACTCGGGATAGCCGGCCACCTTCGAGCCGAGCAGTCCGGCCTCCTGAAATTGCTGGTAGTAGGTCGTGGCGATGCCCTCTTGCGCCGCCGAATAATAATTCCCGGCGGCGCCGACTTCGATGTAACACACGACGTGCTTGCCCATCGCATGCAGGGCTGAGACTGTCGATGCGGGATTGATGATCGCGTCGATGTCATAGATGACGGGTGCCGGTGCGCGCTGGCCGTCGGGGAGCTTGTCATTTGTCCCCATGTCCCGGGTATTCGTCAGCCTCAGAGGATGGCTGAGCTCCCACTGCCAGGGTTGATTGCCAAGTGGGGGAATCCACCAGCCCGATGCATCAGCACGAGGCGTGGATTGCAAGCCGAGACCTGCGGCGACAACCAAGAGCGCGAGGAGGAATCTCGATACCCATCGCATGGTCACCCTCCCCATGAGCGAGTGCACGCTCTGGCCTCGATGTCTGGCCGTGCGCCGAGCATACTGTGTGGCCGTCGCGGACCGGAGGGGCGGTTGGGTAAGACCGGGTCGGTCGCTCTCGGCCGAAACGGCACGGAAACTCCCCGCCCGTGGCCCGGTGGACCGAGGACGCATGCTGACGCCCTCCGACGGGTCCGCTTACACTCGACGGCATCGGATGGACCTTCCCAGTGGGCGCAGCGCTAATCGTGGCGGGCCTCGTGCTGCTCGCGCTCATCGACGCCCCGCGGCGGCTCCTGTGGCGTATCCGCCGCTTTCGTGGCCTGCCCCAACCACCGCCGTCGGGACCGCAACCAGCCGATGGCGTCACTCCCCATGAGCCGGGGACCTGGCTCTCCCCTCCCCCGGGACCGGCGTCGCGCGCCGAGGTGACCGGTGGGGGACGCGGAGGGGCGGTATGGCAGGAGCGCCCACCTCGAGAAGTCGCCGGTGTCGATGGGGCCACGACCCCCGATCCGGGCGGGACCCCGGGCAGTGATCGGGGACCGGGAGAACCAGGGCTCGACCCCAGTCCGCCGTCGGTGCGTCCGTCCGAACAGGTCGACTAGTCCCGATAGCCGTGACCTGGCCGCAGCCGCACGAGGCCTGCACCACGCCGGTCGAGTGTCAGGGACGCCGCCCTGCCGGGACGCGAACTGAGCGGAGTTCCCCGCGCTCGTCTCGCGTCAGACGAGCAGCGATGCTCAAGGGACCGCCCCCTTCGGCACCGAGGAACCGTTGTGGCGCGGCCCGTCAGCCGCGCAGAATGCCCCGGAGCACACGGCCGAGAGCGCCGTTGGTCTTGGCATAGGCCTTGCGACGCACCACTCGCTTGCCGTAGGCGGTCGGGCCTTTCTCGGCGGCCTCGATGTTGCCGAGGTCCCGGGCGGCCCGATACAGCTGCGAGCGGAGGGATTTGCGACGAGCCACGCACGACAGCCTACGCCTCGGCTGTCGAGAGCTGTGGTGGCAGGGGGAGCAAGCCACCGAACCGCTGGGGCGGGGGCGAAGGTGTTCGTTTAACGTCTTGGCCCGAGGCACAGATCAGAAAGCTCAGGTGATCCGTGAAACTGTGGGACGAGGAGCTGGAGAAGGCACGAGAGCAGATTCGATCGGAGTCCGAGGAGTTCGTCGGGCGCTTTCCCCCCGCCGAGGTGAGCACCGGTCCGGCGATCGAACGAGCTTTCGCTCAACGAGCCGCCGAATCGGCGCTGGTCATGCGCTCCGAAAAAGGGGTGGACCGCATGATCCCCGGTCCAGCGGGACCCCTCCGACTTCGAGAGTTCCGCCCCGGACGGGCGGACGGAGCCATGCTGCACATCCACGGAGGCGGGTGGATTGCCGGCGAGCCCGAGCTGACCGACCTGTTGAACGAAGCGTTGAGCGAGCACCTGAACCTGGCCATTGTGAGTGTCGAATACCGACTGTCGCCCGAGGACCCATTTCCGGCCGGGCCCGACGATTGCGAGGCAGCCGCCCTGTGGTTGATCGAGAACGCCGCCAAGGAGTACGGAACCGACCGGCTCGTTATCGGTGGAGAGTCGGCCGGCGCACACCTGTCCGCGGTGACGCTGCTTCGGCTGCGCGATCGGCATGGCGCTGATCAGCCGTTTTGCGGAGCCAACCTCGTCTTCGGCGCCTACGACCTCGACGCCACACCAAGTGCCCGAGGCATCGGCATGGCGCCGGGGGCCGATCTGCTCGACCCCGAGAACATGCGCTTCATGATCGAGCAGTTCTTACCGGGCATGACGTCGGAGCAGCGTCGACATCCCGACGTCTCCCCCCTGTACGCCGATCTCCGAGGAATGCCTCCTGCGCTCTTCACGGTCGGTACCGCCGACCATCTGTTGGACGACACCCTCTTCTTTGCCGATCGTTGGGTGGCCGCTGAGAACGACGCCGAGTTGCTCGTCTACCCCGAGGCTCCCCATGGGTGCATCGGGTTGGCCACAGTCCTGACCCACTGGTGGCCACGCCTTGAGAGCTTCCTGCGAACCTGTATCGAGACGGGATAGGACAACCGGTCTGGCCGCTCGAGGGCGGGTCTCTGATGCCTCGGTTTTCTCGGCATCCTGGAGGACGCCAGATCCGTGGCCGCCACGCATGTCGGAGGGCGGTCCCGCTCGGCGGAGGACGATGAGGTCGTGACCCGACGACCGAGAGGTCGCCGGACGTTTCTCTCTCTCCGTGGCAACAACACACCGACAGTAAGTAAGCTGTGTCGATCGGTCCAGAACGGGGAGAAACGCCGTGGGGGTGGCGATTACTGAGTTCTGGGGGTCCTGGTCGGCTCCCGAGGCCTCGCCATGCTCCCGACCGTCAGGGCAGTTCCTGATAGCGGCCCGGCCTGCATCCTTTGATCCCGGGGCACCGGCGGCCCGGACCCCCTCGGCGCAACCTGGTGCCGAAACGGCGCCTCGGGACAGCATGGTCTGCGCCGGACCGCGCCGTGGGCGACCGGGCCGGTTCGACGGCGACCGGCGTCAGCTCATGGCCATCGGGTCCAAGGCCCCCCTCGGGTCGCAACGTCCGATACCGCGTTCGTTGGGGATTCAGTGATGTTCGCGGCGGCGCTTGGTGTCCACTCGAACAAGACCATCGCTCTGGGGATCGCCATCTTCCTGGTCATCTGCACCGTGCCGATTGCCCGCCGTATGGCGGCGCGAGAGCGCGATCCGCGGCTGTACCGGATCCTCATGGCCGCAGTTGTCACGCACTTGCTCATGAGCGAAGTGAACCTGTGGGTGGTCGTTCACATCTACCACGGAGTCACTGACACCACTCGGTACGTCGACCAGGGAGCGATCCTGGCACGGCGCTTCCGTACCTTTGATTTCTCCTTGGCGGGGGTCAGGCCACCGATCAACGTGCTCAACCAGGGTTCGGTCAGCATTGCCTGTGGCGTGATCATGGCCATCATCGGCATAAACAAGTTGGGTCTCTTCGTTGTGTTCAGTTGGCTTGCCTTCCTCGCCACCCTCGCGTTCTATCGCGCATTTTCGCTCACATTCCCCGAAGGTAACCGGCGTCGATACGCCTACATGGTCTTTTTCTTGCCCTCCTTGCTGTACTGGACCGCGGACGCCAGTAAAGAGACGATGATGTACCTGTCGCTCGGCCTCTGCGCATTGGGAGCCGCCAGCGTCTTGGCCCACAAACGGGGTGGCGCTCCGCTCCTCGTCGTCGGGACCATCATCGGGATCTACGTTCGGCCCCAAGAGTTGTTGCTCTTCATGGTTGCTTTCGCTGTCGCCGGGCTGTTCCGCCGGCGAAACGCCCAGAAATCGCTGCGGGGACTCCGCCGGATTCTCGTGATGGCGCTTCAGGCGGCCCTGCTTCTGGCCGCGGTGTCCTTGTCACAGCAATTGGCAAAACGCGCCCCTGTCTTCAACTTGGCCCAGCTGGCGAAGAACAACGTGGGACAAGCCAGCAGCCTCAATTACCATCCGGGCCCCAGCGGATATCCGAAGGACATCTATACGGTCTTGTTCGACCCCCTCCCGTTCAATGCTCATGGTTCGGCTCAGCGACTTGCCGCGTTCGAGAACTTTGTCATCATCATCCTCATCCTGACCTCGCTCCGTCGCCTACGCCGCCTCCCGCGTGCCTCGTTTGTCCGGCCCTACGTGCTCATGTGCTTGCTCTACACCATCGCGTTTCCCTACGCGTTCGCGGCGCTCAACAATCTCGGCCTGATCGACCGCGAGCGGGTGCTGCTGCTCCCGTTCCTCCTGGTCCTTCTGGCCGTCCCTGTGTCACCCCGGGGAGGGCCGCGCCTGTACCCATGGGAGTACAGCGAAGCCAAGAAGAAACGCAAGGAGCGCAAGACGCGATGGGGAGTGCCGCCCCCACCGACCAACGACGCTCGGCTCTCGGCAGGGGCGCGACGCCGATAGTCGACGGTGCTTCCCGGCTATCGTGCGCCGGTGACGCGCGTGCCGATGAGTGCGGAAGAAGTCTCGAGTCTCCACGGGCGCCTTTCCAATTGGGGACGCTGGGGAGCCGTTGACCAACTGGGGACCCTCAATTTCATCACGCCAGCCGTCACGGCCGCGGCGGCAGCCGCCGTGCGGGTCGGGAGGACCGTTTCGTGTGCCCGTCCACTCCCGACGCAGCCCGGACCCGACAACCTCAACCCAGTCGTCCACCACATGACCGGCACTGCGACTGAGGGATACGGGGCCGACTACTTCGCCATCGCCACGCACGGATATGCAACGAGTCATATCGACGCCCTCTGTCACATCTTTCACGAAGGCCGGATGTACAACGGATTCTCGGCGGAGTCGGTCACTGCGCACGGGGCAGTCAAGCTTGGTATCCATCACCTCCGATCCGGAGTCGTGACTCGGGGAGTACTTCTCGATGTCCCCGCCCTACGAGGTATTGACGCCTTGGAGCCGGGAGCGCCGATCTTTCCGGACGAACTCGAGGCGGCAGAAGACGCCGCGGGGGTCAAGGTTCAAACCGGGGATGCGCTCCTCGTGCGGACGGGGCGCTGGCGATGGCGAGAGACCCACGGCCCTTGGGCTCCGACCGAGGGGATGGCCGGATTGGACGCCTCGTGTCTCTCTTGGCTGCACGACCGAGAGGTAGCGGTGTTGGGCAGCGACGGGGTCTCCGACGTCATGCCTTCGCGCATAGAGGGGATCGGCATGCCGATTCACACCGTGGCCATCGTGGCGATGGGCGTCAGCCTTCTGGACAATCTCGATCTCGACGAGCTGGCACTCGCATGCACCGCTGAGGGTCGTTGGAGTTTTCTCCTCGTCGTGGCACCGCTCGTGCTGACGAGAGGGACGGCCTCCCCGGCGAACCCGATCGCCATTTTCTGACCGAAACCTGCCGGGTTCGAGTACCGGACGGAGGCAACCGAGGTTCGGGCTTTCTGCTGCCGGAAAATGGCGCGGGCTCGACGGTGGCCCACAATTTGTGAGACGAATCCCACACTGTGTGAAATGACCTGCATTGGCTGTTGACTTCGAGTTAATGACGAGTACAGAGTGGGTAGTCTTCTGGGGCTCCATAGAGAGGCCCGCCCATGGTAGAGCTCGGTACGGTCCATTCCGCAGGGTCGCGGCTCATCACGCTCCTTGCCTCGATTGGTTTGATCGCGGTGATGACCGGGGGTGCCTTGGTCACCACCTCCTTGACCGACGTCAGCGCGGCGGCCACCACCACGACCCTTTCGCTCACCACCTCGGCTCCCGGGACGACGTGCAACAACAGCAACCCGTCCGCACCAGTGTGCAGCGGGCTGGCAGGCGGTGACGTCGTCAACGTTTCCGGTACGGGATTCGCGCCGGGCGCCGAGGCCTCCGTCGTTCAGTGCAACTCCGCCACCACGCAACCACAGATCTTCTTCCTGGGTAACGACATCCCGGTGAGCTGCTCGCCGTTGTTCATCGTGAGCATCGGATCCAAGAAGTCCGACAAGGGCGACCTGACTGCCACCCACACCCTCACCGAGGGCACAGTCGGACCGCCGGAGCCCAACCTGGCCGACACCTGCACGGAGACGGAACCGAGCACGACGGTGATCACCGGGTGCACCGCCACGACAGCGGCGGCCGACGCGGCTCTGTACCCGTGCCCGCCCACCCCGGCCCAGGAGGCCGCGGGCATCACCTGCGTGCTGGCCATCGGGGACATCGACGGTGACCGAGCGGTGGGAACCATCCTCTTCGGGTCCGAGACGATTCCGGGCTCGACGACGACCACCACCGGCGGAGGCTCCTCGACCACCTCCGGTGCCACCACCACGACCGGGGCCACGACCACGACCGCGGCCCCCCCGACGACGACCACCACCTCGCCCACCAGTACATCCACCAACACGCAGGTGAGTGCGTCCTCGGTCACGCTGGCCTCTGGCGCCGTGACTGACAACGTGACGGTGCAGGGGACTCCGACGAACGGGAGTCCCTCGGGGAACGTGAACTTCTACGTCTGCCAGACGGGGACCACGCAGACCGAGACCGCAGGACCGTGTGCGGCCACGGCCGGCGACCACTTGGGAACCGCCCACCTGGTTGCGGGGTCCGGCAACAGCTCGACCGCGACAACAGGGTCATTTACCCCGACAGCGGCAGGCACGTGGTGCTTCTCGGCGGTCTACGGCGGTGATTCCGTGTACACCGGATCGGCCGACAACACCAGCGTCGCCAACCTCGACGCCAACGAGTGCGTCTTGGTGAAATCTGCTCCCTCCACCACGTCGACGTTCATCTCCTCGGTCAGTCTCATCCTGGGGCCATCGGGCTCCGCCACCGACGCGGTGACTGTCACCGGGAACGTGGTTGGAGGTTCCCCCACGGGCGGTGTCACCTTCTACGCATGCCACACCAGCATCACGCTCACGTTGGCGGGCGGCCCGTGCCCCGCCGCCGGCACGCCCGAGGATGCTGCAGTGGCGCTTCTGCCCGGAGCGGGAGACACCTCGTCAGCCACCTCGAACACCTTTGCTCCGACATCCGTCGGCACCTGGTGCTTCTCGGTGGTCTACGGAGGGAGCCTGACCTATTCGGAGTCGGCAGACAACACCAGTGCCTCAAACGTGGACAGCAACGAATGCCTTCTCGTCTCCCCTCCGTCAGGGGACTCGATCACGAGCGACCCTAACGCGGCTGCCACCGCCGGCGACTCCTTCACGTTCTCGGTCACGACCTCAGGACTTCCGACACCTCATCTCAAGAAGAAGGGCCGTTTGCCAAAGGGTGTGCATTTTGTCAACAACCAAAACGGCACCGCCACCCTTTCCGGCACACCCAACCTCAAGAAAGGTGTTGGGGTCTATCACGTGACTATCGTGGCAAGATTCGGTCAGGGCAAGGCCAAGGTGGTTGTCATGCAAGCCTTCACCTTGACCGTGGCATAACCACCTTCCTTGCCCGCGGCCCTTGAGCCGTCGGGACCCAAGTCAGTCAGCTCGGGAGGTCTCGAGTAGTCGCCCGTTGCCGCCACCCACGCCGTCGATACAACGTGGCAGTGTTGCGTCGCTGACTCTCGCTTCGGTTAGTTGTCGGCGAGGGCCACCCGGGCGAGAGCTTCGACGGGGGCCAGAGCGCCCGGGGCTTGGGCCGCCACCAGTGTCCGGCTCCCATTGGAGTATGCGTTCACAATGGAACGACCGGCGGTCGTCGTGCCGAAGGCTCCGTCGCCGACCCCAGATATCGCCGGCATGGCGGGCGCCCCCGGGGCGTGGGCCACCTGCCCAGCGAAGACACTGGCGCTCTGGTGCGCAAATATCGTGACGCCGGCATTTCCAGCCGCACCGCCGGTGTACTCACACACGATCCCACCGCCCGCCGTCGCGCTCTGGACCAGGTTTCCGAAAGAGACGCCAAGTGCGGTGTCGGCTTGGGCCAAGGTCGGGCACGTCGATGCCCCCGTTGCCACGGCCCCCGTTGTTGGTGTGTTCTCCGGTGGTGCTGAGGTAGCCGACGGAGTCGTCGTGGGCGAGGATTTCGGCGAGGTCG
This sequence comes from Acidimicrobiales bacterium, assembly GCA_050011815.1. Taxonomy (GTDB): domain Bacteria; phylum Actinomycetota; class Acidimicrobiia; order Acidimicrobiales; family UBA8190; genus Chersky-840. The sequence goes on from JBEKIJ010000031.1 coordinate 23,997, forward strand.
TGGGGGAGGAGGTCGGACCGGCGCTCGAACCGCCGCTTCCCGATCCGCAGCCCGCCAGCGCGATGCCGACCACCACGACACCAGCCGCCCAGGGCACTCGTTGGTTCATCACCACGACCATACGACCATGTCCCTCGACGGACAAGCGCAGTGGCGGGACTCCTCGTAGGGAATCGATGCCGCCCTATCGCTCGGTTTCGGGCATCTTTCGCGTCGTCAGTTCGCAGCTGGCTTCGACGAGACACGGCGATTCAAGAATCCCACGATTGCTTCGTTGAAGACATCGTTCCTGTCTCCCGCCACCATGTGTCCGGCGTCGGCGACGTCGACGAACTCGGCTTCAGGGACCAGTTCACGGAATTGGCGGACTCCATCCTCGCTGAGGACGTCGCTCATTCGGCCACGCACCAGCAGTGTCGGGACTCGTAGCGCCCGGGCGGCCGCATCAAGCCGTTCACCGTCCATCAGGGAGACCCTGGTCTCGTCGAGTCCACCCGCTTGCCTGGTAAGGAACCGGGGATCCCAGTGCCACACCAATCTTCCATCCTCGCGTCGGCGAAGGTTTCGCATCAGTCCGGAAAAGTCCGATGGAGGGGGGCGATTCGGGTTGTAGGCGGCGACAGCTGCAGCGGCCTCTTCAACGGAGGCGAATCCACTTTCCATGTGCTCCATCATGAACCCGCCGATGCGCAGAGCACCTGTGACCTCGATACGAGGGGCAATGTCCACGAGGACCAGCGCGGTGGCGAGGTCGACGGACGACTCGCCCGCTGCGACCAGCGAGGCAACGCCCCCCAAGGAGGCCCCGACGAGGGCAGGTTTCTCGTCCAGTGCCAAAGCAATGGATACGACATCACCAGCAAATGCGTCGATGCTGTAGTCACCGTTGTCCGACCACTGGCTTTCGCCATGCCCCCGGAGGTCGACACTGATCGCCCGCCAGCCCTGGCCCGCCAATGTGTCTGCCGTGGTGTGCCAGGAATGGCGCGTCTGACCACCACCATGAAACAACAGAACAGGCGGACCGTCAGGGTCCCCATAGGAATCGGACGCCAACCGGATCCCGTCTGCCCCCACGAGCGTTGTCGGTACGGGTTCCGCGTGTCTCATCGATGGGACGCTAACGATGCGGCGCGAACGGCGCACATCCGCAGGGTGACGCATGATCGCCGGTCCCGGTCGGGTCGCTGGCGCCGCGAGCGCAGACGAGGCTGGCGTCCGGTGACCGGGATTCCTGCACAACCTCAGTCCGACGCTGGACCCCTCGGCTCGATGCGAAGGGCACCGGACGGGCACTGTCCAACTTGAGCGGTCACCTCGTCAATAGACGCTGCGTCAGGCATGATCCACGGCGAGCGTCCCACCTCGAACACGGCGGGGAGCCCCCGTACGCATTGGCCCGAATGCTGACAGACCTCCGGGTCGAAACTCACAGTGACATCGGCACCGACAAAGGACTTGCGCGTCATGGTCCCTCCTCCAGGGGCAACATCAAGCCCCCTCGGTTCCTCAGTATGCCCGGATGACGCTGAGTTGGCGTCGTCGAGCTCAAGGATCGATCGCCAATCGGAGGGTTCGATTCTTTCGTCTGGCCGATGCCCCGCTGGGCTGCTCGACCCGGGCCACGATCTGCTTGAGGGCCCGGACTTCGCTCTGGAGAGCTTTGACACCCTGGCGAGTGATCGTGACCCAGGTCTTGGCACGTCGCGCCTCGTATCCCTTTTCGATGGTCACGAGACCAGCGCTCTCCAATACGTGAAGGTGTCTCGACAGATTGCCCGCGGTGAGCTCAAGGGTTTCTTGGAGGAACCCGAACTCGACCCGCTGAGCTTCGTGGGCGATGGTGAGTATTCCCAGGCGTGTCCGTTGATGGACGACCTCGTCAAGGGAGCTACTCGGCTCGGTCACGGGTGGGCCCCGGTTCTCTGAAGCACGCGGCGGTCCGCCCACCAAAAGGTCGCAGCTCCGACGAGCAGGAACGTCCCCGGAATCGCGACGTTCGGGAGTCTCATTGCCCCAACCGGGAGATTCCACCCCAATCGATACACCTCGTTCTCCATGTCGTAGAGGTTGGCAAGAAGCGCCAGTGCGAGAAAGACCACGGCGAATGCGGCTAACCCTCTTCTATGTTCAAGCCGGGCGAGCACCGCGAGGCCGATTCCGATGACGAGCAACGGTTCGAGCCCCCTGCCTTCGAGCAGGAAAACCGGTACGGGAACCCCGAGCACCATTCCTCGTGTGGCAAATGATCCGGCCATGAGCACGAGCACGGCGAGCCCGACGACGACCGCCGGCCAGATCCGACCCGCAACTCCGGTCTGACGCGCTCGGTGGCGGTAGTAGAGAACGGTAACGAAATAACCAAGGGGTACCGCGACCAGCCAATACACAGAGATCCAGCGACCGATGCCCGAATCAATCGACCCATGCACAAAGGGATTCCCGAGCAGCCCCCTGTTCTGAACGAACAGACATGCTGTCCCGCCCTTCGGGCATCTCGGGATCGTCGTCCAGAAGAGCGGAGCCGCGGCCAGGGTGAGCAGTCCAAACGTCAACATGGGGAACCAGCAACCGTGGAGCGTTGCTCGGGTGAGGGAGCGCCACGTCCCTGCGGCCTGAAGGGCTTCTCCAGCGGCAACCTCTTCCGACGCCATGCAAACCAGTTTGCACTACAAATCAGTTGGTGTCAATGATCCTTTCAACCCGCGTGGAGCCCGCCCTCGAGGCGGGCGCATGACGAACCACCCTCAGCTGATCTCGAGGGTTGATTGAGGTAAACGACATGGCTGGACCATCGGTGACGAGCCATGCGTGGTGCTGGACTTCGCCGGAATGGCTACCTACGCCAAGCCTTACTGAGCTGACGGTCTCGTCGGTCAGCAGTGGTCACGCCCGAGAGGCTCGATTCGACCCCGAGATCTATCCGAGATAAGCGCCGATGCCGGTGCCCCGCTCGGCACTGGTCTATGCCTCTGGGAGACGCCACACGCTCACATGCGAGGGGCTCTCACCAGTGAACGGCGAGCGGTCCCACCACGCCCATCGATGCTCCAGTGTCATGCCCGCGATCCGAGCCATCAAATCCAACTCGGCGGGCCACACGTATCGGAACGGTGCCGTGAACTCGCGGAAGGTGCCATCGTCACATCGGTAGAAGTGCCGAGACCGGGAGATCTGCTTGTGCGTGCGGTCAATGAAGTCGTCGATGCCGATGTAGTCCTCGGTCAATGCGAACGGGACACCTGAGTTGCCTGGAGGTAACCGACGGAGACCCGGCACTGCGTTCTCGATCACGAAGCGGCCACCGGGACGGAGGTGACGGGCCGCGTTTTCGAAGCACGCGACCTGCTCGTCCTGTGACGTCAGGTTCGTGATCGTGTTGAAGACCAAGTACACCAGGGAGAACTCGTCTTCGACATATGTCACCGCCATGTCGCCCTCGACGGCCCTGATATCGCCCGCTCCGGGCTTCGACCGCAGCACCGCCAGCATGTCCGCGGACAACTCGATCCCGACCACCGGAACGCCCCGGGCAGCCAAAGGGACCGCGACCCGGCCAGTACCAATGGCGAACTCCATCGCCGCTCCGCCGCCGGCCAAATCGACCAGGCAGTCGACAGTCGCCTCGAGGACGTCGCCAGCGAACATCCCCGTCCCGGGTTGGTCGTAGGTCTTGGCGATCTCGCCGACGAAGCGGTTTTCGGGCACGCTCCAGCCTGGCCCGACCCGAGCCGGCCCGCAACCCGTTTGCGAACGACGCGCCGCTCCCGGGCCCACGCACTGGTGTCCGGCGGTGAGGAACGGTCTTGCGTGGAGCGACGAGGGCCCTTGTCGGTCGTTGGGCCTCGATCGTGGTGGCGGCATGAGACTCATCCGGGCGGCGTAGGCGGCGCCATGGCCGATCTCCAACCTCATCGCTCAAGGACCGTCGCTCCATCAACCTCGAGATCGACCAAGGCAAGAGCAGTCACATACCTGTCACCGACCGTTCACGGACTCACCGCTCTTCGTAGTGGCGTGTCGAACAATTCATCGTTCGTTTCCTTGCAAAGAATCAACCCGGGCCTCAGGCTTGAGGTACACCTGAGGCGGTGGCGCACTCGGCTCTGAACCGACACCGGCTCTGGGTGGATGGGGGGGCAAGACGCTACCCTCGTCGCGCTCCGAACCCTTTTCTCGGGTCCGGGCGCGCCCGCACGACACCGGCAGAACCGTTCACAGATTCGTCGCGAAGTCCCTGCCCAAGAGGCTCGCTAGAATCTGAACAGAACCGGTTCATGGAGCCGATGAAGGCGGAACCGAGATGACGCCGGAACCCCAGGGTTGGTACAACGACCCGTTCGGTCGACACGAGGCCCGTTACTTTTCCGCCGGGAAGCCGACCAAACTGGTTCGTGACGGAGGACACGAGTCCAACGACCCTCCTCCGTCGGAGTCAGATCCCGCTGGAACACTTCGTCCCGCCCAGTTTCACGAGGACGACGAGAGCTCACCAGAGCGCATCTTTGAAGGACAGAACTTCGAACGCCGGTGGGGTGGAAGTACCGGGTACGACCGCGTTCGAGAACCGGACGAGAACTGGGTCGACAGGCTCATCGTGCCCTCGATCACGTTTCTTTCACCCTCAAGGTTCCAGGAGCGTGGCTACTGGACGCGATATGTTCCGATGATTGCCGCTCTGCCATGGGTGCTTCTCGCTTTCGGTGCGATCATCGGCGGCGTCATACAACTTCCGTCGACGGCAGTGCCGACTCATCGCTTTTTGCCCTCGCCCGCGCAGCTGGATATCTTGAGCCGGGGAGGCACGGCAATCGCCCCAGACTGCTCGACCGCGAACGACGGCGATCCGAGCGTCGAGGTCACCACCGCGGACGCCGACAAACATTTCACGGTCTATACCCACAGCGTGATTGCGGTCGATACCGTCGGTAACGATTCGGCTGAGGTATCCTCCCACGCTCCGCTGTGCAACCTCGACTCCGAGAGTTCGGGAGGCGTGCCCCAGTTCAGTCTTCCGACCTACTCCGACGTCGATTACTACGCAGAGCGTCCCGGTACGGCAACCATCTACTTCATCGACAGTGATGCCCATGTCTCGGTGGTCGAAGTGACGGTGACCTCAGCCTCACCGCCCTCTTCACTTCCGGCTCTCATCGTCTTCATCCTGGGCCTGTGCTTAGCTGCGTGCTTGGTCGTCATCGTGGCCAATCACCTTCACCGGCGACGGACGGACACCACGAACAGTCTTCGTAGGGCTGACGACGACATGCGGTAATCGAGCCTGAGCGCGATCGATGAGGTGCGCGGATCGCCGGATCGGCTCGCACGCGGATTCCAGGACCAGTGACTCTGGTTATCGTTGTTCTTTGACGAGCAAAGATGAATGTGCTGGGCTCGATCCCTATGGCAACATTTTGAATCTTCGCTCCTCTGCGTCGTGGTCGGGAAGATATCCAATCCTCTGGTAGATGGCGTTGGAAGTGGGGTTAGCCAGGTCGGTGTAGAGAACGACGTGGGTAGCCCCTGCGTCCAACGCGGCTTGGGTAGCCCTTGCTGTAACGGCCGAGCCGTATCCCTGCTGACGACGACCAGGTGGCGTGTAAACCGGGCCGATCCTGGCAACTCCCGCTGCTGGCCGATGGGTGGCCGCCAGAGACACCGGGTTCCCCTCGTCGATCCAGAGCCAGAGATCGCCAGTGGCCAGTCGACGATCGGCCATTGCCCTAGCGTCAGTGCCCTCGTCGGCTTCTGTCTCAGCGTGGAACGCCACGAACCATTCGGCCACGAGATCTCGTTCGCCCGGTCCCGCATGGTGCGGCTCTCCAGAGGTATCGGGCGGAGGACGAAGGGTTCCGAGTCGGTACATCCTCGTAGCTCGCCGCAATTCGGCCGCCATTCCGCTTCGCTCGGCCCAGACACCGGCGAACTCTGTCGCCGATCTCTTCTCCCCATTCACACCTCGCACATCGTGCCGTCTTCGGTGAAGTGCTACAGCGATTGCCGTTGGCACACCCTCGGGTAGACGTGGAAGGAACACCGGGAACGGCGGAGTGTGCATCGCCACCCCGATGACGTGGCCTTGGTCGAGAACGACGACCCATATATCCTCGGCACCTCGAGGTCTGCTTCCGTTCAAGACGGCGTCCAGGTGGACCCCGATGACGTTCGTGCTAAAGGCGTCCAGGCCCATCCAATGGCTTGCGCAGTCGGCGAAGGTGCTCGGATCCAGGAGTATCTGTACGTCCATCGAGTGAATTGTGCTCCACACGGAATCGCGATGCACGGGCGGAGGATGCGCAGTTGTGCCCTAGGAGCCCTGTCACCAACCGACCGGCGCGAAGTAGCGCATCACTGATCATTTGCCCATGACCAGGTCACCCGCCCGAGTCCCGGAGGGCGGGCCGACCCGGAGTACCAATGACCCTGATCGCCGCAACCGTGGAACAATCCAATACATGGACGAGCCGCAGGAACTGAAATACAACGGACACTGGCGGTTGGCTGTCTGGGCCCTCCGAGTAGGGTACGTCGGGCTGGCCGTCGCCATTGCTGGCCTCGTTGTGATCTCGTTGGGATCCACGCCGTGGGTCCTGGCTGTCGGGGTCTTCATTTGGCTCGCTACCGAATCCGTCACGTTGGCCGGGTTCTTCTGGTCCCGGCACGAGCTTCCCGAGCCACGACCTGGGTACTGGTCGATGAGGTTCATGCTCATCCACGACACAGTCCACGCCCGGTCGTCGGCCCAGCGGTCCTGACGGCTCCTCCCTTCCCCGCGGTGCCGCCTGGCCTCCCACCGTCCGCTCCCCCTGAGCGCCCCGCATCCCACAGCGCGTGGCTGTGACTGCGGTGGCATGATCGTCGTATGGCCTCGCGCTCATGGGTTGTTGTGGGTCTCGACAACGGTGGCACCTCAAACAGTGCGACCCTGCTCGATGACTCGGGGCGCTTCTTGGTGGACAGGCTGGTCGAGAGTCCCAGCCGCGTCCGAGAGGGTCCGGACGTGGCCGTCGGAGCTCTCATCGAGGCCGTCGACCATGTGCTCCGCCTTTCTGGGGTGGCGAGGGAATCGGTGCGTGCAGTCGGCTTCGGAACGCCTGGCCCCGCAAGCGCGGATGGTGTGATTTCGTCAAGAGGCTCGACGAACTTTTCCGACCCCGCGTGGCACGGCTTCGAGTTTCGCGGCGTGCTCGAGGATCGACTCGGCGTTCCCGTCATCTACAACAATGACGGCAACGCGGCCGCGCTTTGGGCTCATCACGAGTACTTCGAGCAGGAGGCGTCGTTGCACTCGTCGGTCTCAGCGATCGTCGGTACGGGTCTCGGGGGTGGAGTAATAGAAGCTGGGCGGGTGATCCGTGGAGCTGCGGGGATGGCCGGCGAGCTTGGTCATGTCCATATACCGATGCAAGGGTTGCTCGCAGAGGGTCAGCCCGTTCCAGAATGCCAGTGCGGCTTCGTTGCCGATGCAGAAAGCGTTGCTTCACTGACGGGCATCGAGAGGAACTTGCTGCCCTACTGGCTGACGCGCTTTCCCGACCACGAGCTCACGAAAGTGCGTTCGATCAGCGAGGCCGCCAAGCTGGTGCGAGGTCTCGGAGACGCCGGAGACCCCATGGCGCTCGAGATCTTCGACCAGCAGGCGATGGCACTCGGGCGGCTCTTCACGATCGCGAGCAACTTCATCGATCCAAGCGCCTACTTCGTCGGAGGCGGTGTTGTTGAAGCCTCGCCAAAGTTCCGCCAGTGGTTCGTGGAACGGGTCCGCGAATTCACATCGCTGCGCGAGGAACAGCTCGACGTGACAACCTTCGCCCTTATCCCGGACCTCGATATGGCGGGTGCCCGCGGCGCCGCGCTTGCGGCGCTTGCCTCCCTCGAGGAGCACTGATCGGCGCAGAAATTCTGCGTCCGTTGCACCGGAAGCTGATGAATTGGCCATCGGTCACCCTGGAGCGAAAGTTCTCGGCTCAGCTACTGCCGTGCACGCTCACCGGCTCAGTGTGATGACCTAATCGGATTACGCAACCGGCGACGATCTCGGGCGGCCAACAGCAGAACCGTCCAGAGTGTCATGACGGTAACCAGCGGGAGCGAAACGGGCACCAGTGCGATCACTCCGTAATGCTCGATCGCCGTTTGGTGAACAAGCACGAGACTCAGTCCGTTGATCCTCTGGGTGTAGGCATGGACAAACGCTGTAGCGACAACAAGGCAAAGGCCTCCAAGTGCGGCCAGGGACAGACCGACGGTCGCAAACCGACTTGACCGTTTGAGGTGATCTGAATCCACAGGCCGAAGTCTAGATTTCCGGAGCATGTCCGGCCCGCCGGGGAAGTGCCCATCTTGACCGGGGTCTGGTTGAGAACAGGGGCGTGCAGGGAGACCGCAATGCAATCTCCAGGAACTGAATGACGGTGAGTCGGCCAGAAGGCGGGGAAATGGCACGCACGAATTCTCAAGCAGGCCGTTCGCGTCGAAATGCGCTTTGACCTGGTATTTCACGGTCCGCCGGTGACCGCTCGATACCGAAGGCGACAGCGCCACCAAGAAGGCGATTGCCCACATGAGAAAATGTGACAGGCGATCCATACGATCCTGTCAATGGGGCGAGCGAGTCGATCCAAAACGGACACGAAGAGAATCCAGTTCACGAGCTACCGAGGATCTGATGGCCGCGTGCCTGAGGAGCCTGACCAAGCTGTAGCGGAACCCGATTCGGAGGTTGCGAGCGCCTCGAGGCTCTCGGTTAGGCGACCGAGTTCGGCTGATCCCGCCCGGGGTAGCAGCCCAAGGGACCGGGCTGCGTGGCCACCTTGGACCCCACCCAAATCAAAGGACGAACATACTCGTTGATCGCCCGACGAGCCATGATTGGGTTGTGATGATCGCTATTCGCAACGCGGTTCCCGCAGACCTAGAAGCATTACGTGGAGTATTTCGCCGAGCGTCCTTATCGAATAGGGGAGACCGAGATCACCTCCTGGCGCATCCAAGATATCTCGTGCTCGCTGACAGCGGTGTGGCAGAGGGGCGTACAAGGGTCGCCCTCCATCCCGAAGCTGGAGTCGTCGGGTTCGCCTCCTGGCTGGTGACAGGTGACGTCATCGAGATGGAAGATATCTTCGTCGATCCAGATTGGATGAGGCGAGGCATCGGGAGGAAACTCGTCATCGACATAATCGATATTGCCAAAGCGAAAGGGTTCGTCAGGCTTGAAGTCACCGCAAACCCACACGCTCGCTCGTTCTACGAGGGTACGGGGTTCACCGCCGACTTTGAGGTGCAGACCGCCTTCTACCCCGGCCAACGGATGCACAGGAACCTCGGCTAAGTCCCGGCGT
>JBEKIJ010000032.1:0-32865 GCA_050011815.1 Acidimicrobiales bacterium
AGTGCCACCCAGAGCACCACCGCCACGCCCAGCAATCTCATCACCTTCGCCGTCACGCCGACCGCGGCCGCTCGCATCGCCCTGGCCGACAGCGACGGGGGCGGGGTGACCGGGGGCATCTACCTCGCCCTCGAAGCCGCCGGCAACACGCCGACCGCACCCACCACCATCAACAGCTCGAACCTCATCCCGGCTTCGACGGTGGGGGGTTGAGCGATGGCCACCGCCACGAGTAACGAAGGGGTCGCCATCGGCGTCGTCGACCCGGACGAGACCGTCCGGGGAGTCCTCACCGAGCACGTCAAAGAACTCGACGCCACCGTCGTCGGCTACGAGAACCTGGCCTCCTACACCGAGACCATCGAGGCCTCGCGTTCCGCCGTCGTGGTCTTCGGGCCGTCGGAATCCCCCGACGGCGTGGTGGCCCAGGTCGTCGGGCTCATGGCCTTCCGGCCCGGGTGCAGCGCCATCATGGTCGTCTACGAGTTGACCGCCGAGGTCATGCAGCAGGCCCTTCGGTCCGGGGTCGACGACGTCGTGGCCGTGTCCGCCGAGGACTCCGAGCTCCTCGATGCCATCTCACGCGCCTCGGCGCGCGTCGTGGCCCGGGGGTCGAGTGCGAACCCCTCGGCGCCGGTGAGCACAGCCCCGATGCCGGGGCGGGTGGTGTCGGTGTTCTGCACCAAGGGCGGCACGGGCAAGTCCGTCGTGGCCATCAACCTCGCCGTGGCGCTGGCCAAGCGGACCATCCAGCCCGTGGTCCTCGTCGACGCCGACCTGCAGTTCGGCGACGTGGCCCTCATGCTCCAGCTCCAGCCCACCCACACCATCGCCGAAGCCGTCCAGGCCGGCGACCGGCTCGACGGGAGCATGCTCGAGAACCTGCTCCTGCGGCACCAGCCCAGCGGCCTGCTCGTGCTGGCGGCACCGACCGAGCCCAGCTCCGCCGACCAGATCGGGCGGGCCGATCTGACCCGCATCCTCGACATCCTGCGCGAGCGGTGTGCCTACGTGGTGGTCGACACCTCCGCCAACTTCGCCGAGGTCACCCTGGCGGCCATCGAGTCGTCCGACGACATCCTGGTGATGGCGGGCCTCGACGTCATGAGCCTCAAGAGCGCCCGCATCGGGCTCCAGACCATGCGGGTGCTCGGCATCCCCTTCTCGCGCGTCAAGTTCGTGCTCAACCGGGCCAACACCCGGGTCGGGCTCACCGAGGCGGACGCCGAGCGGGCGCTCCAACTCAAGGTGGACGCGGCGCTGCCGAGCGACATCTTGGTGGCCGAGTCGGTCAACCGGGGCGTCCCGGTGGTGACGAGCGCTCCCCGCTCGAAGTTCGCCAAGAGCATCGACACCTTGGCGGAGACTCTCATGCACTCTGCGTCAACTCCGGCGCAGTCCCGACAGAGCGTGTAAGGGGAAATCCCATGACCCTTTCCGACCACTTGCGCCAAGCCGGCAACTTCCTCACCTCCGAGGAAGCGCGGTCCCGGCTCCTCGAGGAAGTGCACATGCGGGTGCACCAGCGCCTCATCGAGGAGCTCGGCCCCGAGCTGTCCCAGGGCCGGCTCACCGCTTCGGACCTCCGCCCGCGCGTCAACGCGCACCTCCAGGCCGCCCTGGCCGACGAGACCACCCCGCTGTCGCTGGCCGACAAGGCCCGGCTGGGCGAGGACATCGCCAACGACATCCTCGGGTACGGGCCCATCCAGACCTACCTCGAGGACCCCGAGGTGTCCGAGGTCATGGTCAACGGGCCCGACAAGGTCTACATCGAGCGCCACGGCAAGATCGAGCGGACGCCGACCAGCTTCATTGACGAGACGCACCTGCGCCGCGTCATCGACAAGATCGTGGGTGAGGTCAGCCGGCGCGTGGACGAGGCCTCGCCCATGGTCGACGCCCGTCTGCCCGACGGCTCCCGGGTCAACGCCGTCATCCACCCCCTCGCCTACGGGGGCCCGTTCCTCACGATCCGGAAGTTCTCCAAGGACCCGCTGCAGGTCGAGGACCTCATCTCGAACCTGACCATCACCGCCGCCTTGGCGCGGTTCATCGAGGCCTGTGTGGTGGGCCGGCTCAACATCATCGTGTCGGGAGGCACCGACACCGGGAAGACGACGCTGCTCAACGTGCTGTCGTCGTTCGTCCCCAACGACGAGCGCATCGTGACCATCGAGGACTCCAAGGAGCTCCAGCTGCGCCAGGAGCACGTGGCGTCGCTCGAGTCACGGCCGCCCAACATCGAGGGACGGGGCGAGATCACCATCCGCGACCTCATGCGCAACTCCTTGCGTATGCGGCCGGACCGGATCATCGTGGGTGAGTGCCGTGGGGGCGAGGCCCTCGACATGCTCCAGGCCATGAACACCGGCCACGACGGGTCGCTCACCACCATCCACTCCAACAGCCCCCGGGACACCCTGTCCCGTGTCGAGACCATGACCCTCATGGCCGGCTTCGACCTGCCCATCCGGGTCATCCGGGAGCAGATGTCCTCGGCCATCGACCTCATCGTGCACCTGTCGCGCATGCGGGACGGGACCCGGCGCGTGACGCACGTGTCGGAGGTCCAGCACATGGAGGGCGACGTGGTCATCACCCAGGACCTGTTCATGTTCGACTACTCCATGGGCGTCGACGAGAACGGGAAGTACCGGGGCACGCTCAAGTCGATGGGGATCCGACCCCACTTCGGCGACAAGCTCGAGGACGCCGGGGTCAAGCTCGACCCCGAGCTCTTCGAGGTCGAGGAGTTCTCCCGGGTCCGGGCGGCGCGGCGATGAAATTCCTGATCGCCTTCCTCGTGCTGCCGGCGGCGGGGTTCCTGGCGTGGGGTCTCGTGAGCCTCGTGGTGCGGGAACGCCCGCGCAAGCTCCACGAGGCGTTGGCGCCCTATTCGGTGGCAGCCGCCCGTGAGGCCCGGGTCACCGCCTCTGTGGGCGGGGGCATGTCCGAGCTCGTCGAGACCCCGTTCCTCCAGCGCGCCGTGGCGGCGGTGGCCGAGGTGGCCACGCGCCGGGGAGTGCTCCAGTACCTGAAGCGTCTTCTCGACCAGGCCGACCTGCCCCTGCGCCCGGCCGAGGGGCTGTTCGTCTACCTCATGGGGATCGTGGTGGGGGGGGCGCTCGGGCTGCTCCTCGGCAACGGCATCTGGGCCCTCGTGGCCATGGCCGTCGTCGGCGTCATCCCCTGGCTGGTCATCATCTCCGCCGCCAAGCGACGGACGGCGACGTTCACGGCCCAGCTCCCCGAGATGCTCCAGCTGCTCGGCACCACGCTGCGGTCGGGGTACTCGATCCTCCAGGGCCTCACCACCGTCTCCCTGCAACTGTCGGACCCCATCGGCAAGGAGATGCGCCACGTCGTGGCCGAGGCCCGTCTGGGGCGTCCGCTCGTGGAGGCCATGCAGGAAGTGGCCCAGAAGGTGCGCAGCGACGACTTCGAGTGGGTGGTCACCGCCATCGGGATCCAGCGCGAGGTCGGGGGGAACCTGGCCGAGCTCCTCGACATCGTGGCCGACACCATGCTGGCCCGGTCGAGGATCCGGGGCGAGGCCAAGACTCTCACCGCCGAGGGGCGGATCGGCGCCGCGGTCATCTCGATCATGCCCATCGCCATCGGCCTGTTCGTCTACGCCGTGAACCCGAGCTACATCGAGCCCCTCTTCCATCAGGCCTTCGGGGAGATCCTCTTCTACGGGTCCATCGCCCTCGGGGTGATCGGCATCTTCTGGACACGCAAGCTCGTGGACATCGAGGTCTGACATGTTGATCCTGGTCGTCATCACCATCTTCATCACCGCCACCGCCCTGGCCTATGCCGCCGCCGTCCAGGCCGACAAGCGGCTCAGCGTCCGGGCCACCAGTGCCCGCCTCGGCGACTACGACTCGGTCGTCAAGCGGGAAGAGGACCTCCGTGATCCCTTCGCCACCCGGGTCCTCACGCCCGCGCTCATGTACCTGGTGGGGCTGCTGAAGAAGTTCCTTCCCACCGAGTACCTCGACAAGCTCCGCCACAAGCTCGTGATCGCGGGGCGGGGGACGGCCGACGAGACCGACCGGTTCCTCGTCATCAGGGTCGTCTCGATCGTGGCCGTGCCCATCTTGTGCCTGGTGGTGTTGACCCTCACCAGCCTGACGGGGCTGACGTTGGTGGCGGTCATCGCCTTCATCTGTGTGGCGGGGGTCCTCGCCCCCGACGCCTGGCTCAACCGGGTGGTGGCGGAACGGCAGTTCGCCATGCGGCGGAAGCTGCCCGACGTGCTCGACCTGCTGACCATCAGCGTCGAGGCCGGTCTGGGATTCGAGCAGGCGCTGGCCCGCACCGTGACCTTGGTGCCCGGGCCGCTCTCGGAGGAGTTCTCCCGCATGCTCGGTGAGGTGCGGGCGGGATCGAGCCGGTCCGACGCCCTGCACGCCCTCGACGCCCGGGTGGAGCTGCCCGAGCTGCGGTCGTTCATCCTGGCCCTCATCCAGGCCGACACCTTCGGCGTCTCGGTGGGGTCGATCCTGCGGAGCCAGGCGTCGGAGATGCGGGTCAAGCGCCACCAGTTCGCTCAGGAGATGGCGCAGAAGGCACCGGTCAAGATGCTCTTCCCCATGGTCTTCTGCATCATGCCTGCGCTGTTCGTCATCATCGCCGGACCCGCCGTCCTGGGGATCTTCCAAGCGTTCCGCGGACACGGCTGACGACACCCTCGGGTCCGTGCGCACGCCACGGGTTTCGACCGTCGTCGGCGGCGCCTTCGCCATCTGGGCCACCGTCGTCGGCCTCGAGCGCCTCCACGACAACTCGTTCCTGACCCACGTCGCCACGGGCCGGTACATCCTGGCCCACGGCGTCCCCACCCGGGACCCCTACACCTTCACGGCCCTGGGCCGGCCCTGGGTGGTCGAGTCGTGGTTGGCCGAGGTCCTCTACCGGGGCCTCGAGAACCTGGCCGGGGGGCACGGCCTCCAGGTCATGCACGCCGTGCTGTGCGCGACCCTGGCCGGGTTGGGCTGGGTGCTCACCCGGCCGGCGCGTCAGCTGGGGGGAAGGATCCTCGCCGCCGGGGCGCTGCTGGCCGTGGGCACCGGGTACTGGTCGCCGCGGCCCCTGCTCATCGCCCTGGTGCTGTTCGCGGTGGTGGCGGTCATGGTCGAGACCGACAGGGGCCCTTCCTGGGCGGTCGTGCCGGTCATGTGGGTGTGGCTCAACGTCCACGGCAGCTGGCCCCTGGGGTTGGCCTACCTGGTCCTGCGCATGGTGGGCCGTCGGATCGACCACCACCCCCTCGGTCGGCTCCCCCGGCTGACGGGGTTCGCCGTGGCCGGTGCCGCCCTGGGTGCGGTCAACCCCATCGGCCTACGGCTGGTGGCCTACCCGCTCACCGTGATCACCCATCATCAGGCCTTCGCCCACATCGTCGAGTGGCAGACACCGAGCTTCTCGGACCCCGTCAACGTGGCCTTCCTCGTCGAGGTGCTCCTGGCCGTGATCCTCCTCGTGGCCCGGCGGGGCACCGTCGAGGACGTCCTCGTCACCACCGCGTTCAGCGCCGCCGCCCTGCTGGCGTCGCGCAACGTGCCCGTCGCCGCCCTCCTCGTCATCCCCGTCCTCGCCCGGGGCCTGGCCGGTCTGGGCACCATCGCCGGGGCCAAGCGGGGCATCGTGCCCGCCATCGGGCTCGGCGTGCTGGTGGCGCTCGGCGTGGGGCTCACCGCCGGCGCCGTGCAACGCCCCGCCTACGACCTGTCGCTGTACCCGGTCAGCGAGGTCAGCTGGCTCCAGAGCCGGCACCTGGTGCCGGGCCGGGTGGCGACCACCGACTACGTCGGGAACTACCTCGAGTTCCGCTACGGGACCCGGGCCGAGGCCTTCATCGACGACCGGGCCGACGTCTTTCCCGCCGCGGTCGAGAAGGACTACGGGACCCTGCTGAGCGGGGGCCCGGGGTGGCAGGCGGTGCTCGACCGGTACCGGTTCGACGTCGTGCTCTGGCCCCGGGCCGAGGCCCTGGCCTCGCTCGTCTCCGAGGACCCGGGCTGGACCGTGCGGATCCGCGACCGCCGCTGGGTGGTGGCCGTCCGCAACGGCCACGCCAGCTGAACACCCAGGTCAAGGGCTGATTCTCGGCCCCGGACCCGCCTGGCCCCGAAGGGGCCGGCCCTCCTCGGGGCGCCCATAGTTGGGGGAAAAATGTTGCCCTCCCCTCATGATCGTGAGTGGAAATCACGATATGGGAGTGACAGGTAGGACCGAACCGCCCAGCCCATGCCGTCCGGACCAGGGGGAGATCAGCCACAGTGGTGCTCGAGCCGCTTTCCGACGAGATGGCGCCCCCTCCGGCGCGACCTTGGCGCGCCGGGCTCGGGTGGCGGAACCTGCGGCCCGCCTCCACCGAGCACGTGGGCGAATTCGGGGCCCTGCTCAGCGGGTTGCGGTGGGTGTCGCTCTCGTTGGCCCTCGGGTTGGCGCTGATCGAGCACCTCGGGCCCCGGGCCGCGGTGGCCGGCGGCGTGCTCGTGGCCTACACCCTGTGCCGGACCATCTGGCCCATCGCCGGCGAGCAGGGCCGGTGGCAGACCACCGCGGCCCTGCTCCTCGAGGTCGTGGTGGGCGTGGCCGTGGTCGAGGCCACCGGGTTCGCCCGCTCCCCCTTCCTCATCACCCTGGGCGTGGCCACCATCATCGCCGGGTTCGCCGGGGGCCTGCGGGTGGTGTCGGCCATGGCCGTCATCGCCGCGCTGGCCGTGGCCCTGCCGAGCGTCCTCCTCGCCTCGCACCGGGCCGACGCCGACGCCACCGTGCAGTTCGCCATCGAGCTCGTCCTCGTCGGTGTGGCCGGTGGGTTCAGCCGCTACCTCGTCGAGGAGTCCCATCAGGCCCGCGAGGGCCTCACGGCCCGGGTCGAGCATCTCTCGGAGGTCAACGAGCTGCTCCTCGACCTGCACCGGGCCACCGAGCGCGAGGTCACGCCCATGCACGTCGAGGGCGTGGCGCGCTGGGCCCTCGAAAGGCTCGAGGAGATGTTCACGCCCGACGTCGCCGCGGTCGTGCTCCTCGACCCCACCACCCGCACCTGGCACGTGGCCGCCGGCACCGGGGTGCGCATGAGCACTCCCGAGAACCCCCTCGAGCTGCCCCGGGCCCTCAACGCGGTGGCGCTCGGGACCGATCCCGTCGTCCTCGAGGACCTCCACCAGGGGCTGCACTACAAGTCGCGATGGGGCCTGTACTGCCCCTTGCGGGCCCGCGACGAGATGGTGGGCCTGCTGGCGGTGGAGAGCGGTGACCGCCACGCGGCGGGGTCGACCGAGAAGCGCCGCATCAGCGACCTGGCCCGGTCCGCGGGCCTGGCCATCGACAACGCCCGGTGGCTCGAGCGGATCCACACCCTCGGGATGGAGCAGGAGCGGACGCGCCTGGCCCGCGAGCTGCACGACCACATCGGCCAGTCGGTGGTCTACCTCGGCTTCGAGATCGACCGCCTGGTGCAGCTCAACCACGGGCGGGCCGTGCAGGCCGATCTCCTGGAGTTGCGCGGCGACCTGCGGGACCTGGTCGAGGAGCTGCGGGACATGCTCGTCGACCTGCGCAGCGACGTCACCGACTCCCAGGACGTCGAAGGGGTGCTGCGGTCGTTCCTCGACCGCGTCAACAAGCGCCACCGCGTCGAGGTCACCCTGGTCGCCGATGCCGACAGTCGCATGCCCCTCCCGGTGGAGCGGGAGGTGTGGCGCGTGGCGCGCGAGGCCGTCATGAACGCCGAGCGCCACGCCCGGGCATCACATGTCTCGATCCTGTGGCTCTGCAACGACGAAGGCGCCCTGCTCGAGGTGGCCGACGACGGGGTGGGGCTTCCGGCCGGCAAGACGTCGGGCTACGGACTGGTCGGCATGCGCGAGCGCGCCGATTCGATCGGCGCTCGACTGGAGATCACCTCGGGCCCAGGGAAGGGCACGTTGGTTCGAATGAGAATGAAGGCGGCGTAAATGGTACGAGTACTGATTGCAGACGACCACACCATGGTGCGCGAGGGGCTGCGTTGGGCCCTGGAGCACGCCGGGGTCGACGTGGTGGGTGAAGCCGCCGACGGCGAGGAAGCCGTCGACATGGCCGAGCAGCACCGTCCCGACGTCGTCCTCATGGACCTGTCGCTGCCCGTGCTCTCGGGAGTGGCGGCCACCAAGCGCATCCGGACCCTCGTCCCGGGCACGGCGGTGCTCGTGCTGTCGATGCTCTCCGACGAGACCGCGGTGTCCTCGGCCCTCGGGGCGGGAGCGGCGGGGTACCTGGTGAAGGACTGCACCACCTCGGAGATCGTCGACGCCGTGACGCGGGTGGCCCGGGGCGAGCGCGTCCTCGCCCCCTCGGTGGCGACGGTGCCCGCCGTCGCCGCCCCCAACGCCACCGAACCGGCGACACCGGTGCTGGGATCCACGCGACCGCTCATCTCCAAGCGCGAGGAGGAGGTGCTCCGGCTGATGGCCACGGGGGTGTCGATCCCCGAGGCGGCCCGTCGGCTCTTCATCAGCGTCAAGACCGTGAAGAACCATCTGTCGTCGATCTACCAGAAGCTCGACTCCCACGACCGGGCCCAGGCCGTCCTCAAGGCCATGCGCATGGGACTCATCCGCATGGATTGACCTCGACCATCCGACAGGGCACGAGACGCCAGTCCGACGACGAAAACAACAGCTGCGCCACCGGGTAGCCACGATCGTCAGCTATGGAGAATCACGAGGCTTTGGAGCGGTACTCCTCTACGGCATCAATAGGGACGTGAGCAATGCCGTCCACCATGACAGAGGGGATCTTTCGCTCATAGACGAGGCGGAGTAGTTCCTTCGTGGGGATCCCCAACCTCTGAGCTGCCTGCGCCGCCCGGAGCGGCTGCTCTTCAACCACCGTCGCCTCCCGGTTCGTCGAAGCCCAGTCTACGGCTGAGACGCCGGATCTGATGCTCCACCTGCGCTGCCTCGGCCAGGTGGTCGGTCGTGATCAGCGCCTCACGGGCCTCCTCGAGTCGGTATTGGGCTCTGGCCGGCGGTTCCCGATCGGATGGATCCTCCACGGTCCCAGCCCGTCATGGGGTTGTGTCGGTTCCTTTCCCGCGTTCGAGCCGCCGACATCTCATGGTACGGGAACGTGCGGGTCCGTTCTCCGAGGTACACCTCGACTCCGCTCACACTCCTCCACCGACGGCCGCGACCCCGCCGCAGCTCGACGCGGCTGTCCCGGCGCCATCGCGACCGATGGCGTGAAGATCCAGAGCCGGATTGATCACAGCGTCGTCGGTACCGCTCCGACGATGTCGGTGATGTGGATGCCGAGCCCCGGAAGCGATCCCACGAAGGGCGCATCGCCGAAGGCGAAGATGCCGCCGTCCCCTCCGATCAGCCAGTAGCCGCCGTCATCGGCGGTGGGCACGAGGCCGATCACCGACCGGTCCGGGACCACGCCGTCACCGGGCAGAGACCCGGAGAAGCGGGCGTCGCCGAAGGTGAAGACGCCTCCGTCCTGGGTCACGATCCAGTACCCGCCGCCGTCGGGCGTGGAGGCGATCCCCGACACCGGCGAGGGCGAGCCGACGGCACCGCCCAGTTGGGGGGCGTCCCCGAAGGCGTACACCGTGCCGTTGGCGCCCACCAACCAGTAGCCGCGGTCCGAGGGAGTCGCGGCGATGCCGATGATGTTGTCGGTGTGGATCCCGAACCCCGGCAGCGACCCGAGGAAGGGTGCGTCGCCGAAGGCGAACACGCCCCCGTCCCGACCCACGAGGAAGTAGCCCCGGTTGTCGGCGGTGGGGACGATGCCCATGATGTTGTCCACCGAGACACCGAGCCCCGGCAGCGACCCGAGGAAGGGTGCGTCGCCGAAGGCGAACACGCCCCCGTCCCGACCCACCAGGAAGTAGCCCCTGTCGTCGGGCGAGGGCACCATGCCCACGATGTCGTGCACCGAGACACCCAGCCCCGGGAGCGACCCGTAGAACCCGCCGGACTGGCCCGTCGGGAAGACGAACACCCCGCCGTCCTGGCCCACGAGGTCGTATCCCGACGCCGAGGGTGGGCCGGCGGGGATCTGGGGAACCGGCGTGGGGGGCGAGACCGACAGGCACATGACCGACCACCGTTCGAATCCGATGGGACAGGCCGGCGGCGGGGCGAGCACGATCTCACCCTCCGAGCCCGGCGTCGTCACCGACGCCCCGTTGAGGCTGTCCCCGGAGTACGACGCCTGCCAGAAGTAGGTGCCGGGCGCAGCCGTGACGCGATCCGACGGCGGCACCACGCCGTGGGTGACGTCGACCGTGCCCCCGGCGGCCACCGGTTGGAATCCCCACGACCCGAACCCGCTCTCCACGCCCGAGTAGAAGGGCGAGGGGAAGTAGGTGAGGACGTCGACGGAGTAGGTGACCGTTCCCCCCGCCGAGGCGGCGTTGGCTCCGCTCAAGGTGGCCTGGTCGACCACGGCCGTTCCCGACGGCACCGAGACGGTGGCACCGGATTGGCCCCCGCCGGTGAGCGAGCTGCTCAAGGTGGTGGGGGCCAACGGGGGCGGCGGTGCGGTCGGGGTCCCCGACGCCTCGTTGGAGGTCGGGGAGGTCCCCACGGAGTTGAGGGCCTCGATCTCGTAGTAGTAGGTGGTGCCGTTGGTCACCGAGGTGTCGGTGTAGGTGGTGCCGGGCACCGAAGAGGCCAGCGGTGCCGCCAGCTCACCGAGAGACGTGGTGCCCCGCAGGACGTCGTAGCCGGTGATGGCGGTGCCACCGGTGCTCGTGGGCGGCGACCAGCTGAGCGCCACTTGGCCGTTGCCCGCCGTCACCGTCACCGACGTGGGGGCGCCGGGAACCGTGGCCACCACCGGGGGGGTGGCCGATGCCTCGTTGGAGGGCGGGGAGGCGCCGACGGAGTTCACGGCCTCCACCTCGTAGTAGTAGGTGGTGCCGTCGGTCACCGCCGTGTCGGTGTAGGTGGTGCCCGACACCGCGGTGGCGATCGGCGTGGAGGACTCGCCCTGTGACGTCGTGCCCCGCAGGACGTCGTAGCCGGTGATCGACGCGCTCCCCTGGTTCGTCGGCGCCGTCCACGACAAGGTCACCTCGGAGCCCGACGCGCTGGCGGTCAACGAGCCCGGGGCGCCGCCCACGGTGAGGGGCGGCGTGGGGGTGGCCGATGCCTGGTTGGAAGGCGCCGATACGCCCACGGCGTTGACGGCCTCGATCTCGTAGTAGTAGGTGGTGCCGCTGGACACGGCGGAGTCGGTGTAGCTGTAGGTGGTCCCCGACACCGAGGAGGCGACCGGCACGGGGGACCCGCCCATGGGGGTCGTGCTGCGCAGGATGTCGTAGCCGGTGATGAGCGAACCACCCGTGCTCGTGGGAGCCGCCCAGCTGAGCGTCACCTGGCCGCTCGACCCCGTGGCCACGAGCGAGATGGGCGCACCGGGAACCGACGCCGACGAGGCGGCGGGCACCTCGCGCACCCGGTTGTTGGCGGTGTCGGCGATCACGAGGTCGCCTTGGCCGTCGACCGCCACGCTGCGGGGGAGGTCGAGATCGCCCGAGAGGGCCGGGATCCCGTCTCCGTTGTAGCTCGGGGCGCCGGTCCCGGCAAGGGTGTAGATGTCCCCCACCGTCATGGGCTGGCCGTAGAAGGTGCCCGTGCTCTGCGCCACCACCCGGATGCGGTCGTTGTAGGTGTCGGCGATCACCAGGTTGCCCTGGGCGTCGAGCGCCACGCCGCCGGGGTTGTGGATCTCGGCCGCGGTCGTGGCCGAGATGGCGTCGCCGTTGTACCCGGCGGTGCCGTCGCCGGCCGCGGTGTAGATGTCGCCGTCGGTCATGGGCTGGCCGTAGAAGGTGCCCGTGCTGGCGGCCACCACCCGGACGCGGTCGTTGCCGGTGTCGGCGATCACGACGTTGCCCTGGGCGTCGACGGCCACGGCGCCGGGGTTGAAGAGCTCGGAGGTCGCCGCGGGCACGGCGTCGGCGGTGTACCCGGTGGTGCCGTCGCCGGCCAGGGTGTAGATGTTCCCCGCCGTCATCGACCGGCCGTAGAAGCTGCCGGTGCTCGTGGCCACCACCCGGATGCGCTCGTTCCCGGAGTCGGCGATCACGATGTTGCCCTGGGCGTCGACGGCCACGCCCCCCGGTGAGCTGAGCTCGGCCGAGACGGCCAGGATCCCGTCACCCTGGTTGTAGCCACTGGCCCCGTCGCCGGCCACGGTGTAGATGTCCCCCGATGTCATGGCCTGGCCGTAGTACGTGCCGCTCGACTCCGCCACCACCCGGACGCGCTGATTGGCGCTGTCGGCGATCACGATATTGCCGTGGGCGTCGAAGGCCACGGCGCTCGGGGCGTCGAGCTCGGCGGTCACCGCGGTGCGGTCGTCACCGTTGTACCCACCGGTCACGGTCCCGACCACCGAGTAGATGTCGCCGGCCGTCATGGACTGGCCGTAGAACGTGCCGCTCGACTCCGCCACCACCCGGATGCGGTTGTTGGCGGTGTCGGCGATCACGAGGTTGCCCTGGGAGTCGACGATCACGTCGTCGGGTTGGTCGAGCTCGGCCGAGGTCGTGGCCGAGATCCCGTCACCCAGGGCGTACCCACCGACTCCGGTGCCGGCCGCGGTGTAGATGTCCCTCGCCGTCATCGACAGGCCGTAGAAGGGCCCCGTGCTCGGTGCCACCACCCGGACGCGCTGATTGGCGGTGTCGGCGATCACGATATTGCCGTGGGTGTCGACGGCCACGCCGCCGGGCGCGTCGAGCCCGGAGCTGGTGGCGGGGATCCCGTCCCCGCTGTACCCACCGGGCCCGTCGCCGGCCACGGTGTAGATGTCCTCGTCGGTCATGGCCTGGGAGTAGAAGGTGCCCGTGCTCTCGGCCACCACCCTGATGCGGTTGTTGGCGGTGTCGGCGATGACCACGTTGCCCTGGGCGTCGAGCGCCACGCCCCCGGGCGCGTTCAGGTCGGTCGACGTGGCGGGAGTGTTGTCGGCGCCGTAGGCCGCGGTCCCGTTGCCGGCGATGGTGTAGATGAACGCGTCCGTCATGGACTGGCCGTAGAAGGTGCCGTTGCCCTGGGCCACCACCCGGATGCGGTTGTTGGCGGTGTCGGCGATGAGCACATTGCCCTGGGCGTCGAGCGCCACGGCCCGAGGTCTGTCGAGCTCGGCCGTGGTGGCCAGGACGGCGTCGGTGGTGTACCCGGGGCTGCCGTCCTTGCCGGCGATGGTGTAGATGTCGCCGTCGACCATCGTCCGGTCGTAGAAGGTGCCGTTGCCCTGGGCCACCACCCGGATGGCATCGTTGGCGGTGTCGGCGATCACCACGTTGCCGCGGGCGTCGAGGGCCACGCCACTCGGCGAGTCGAGCTCGGCCGAGGAAGCCGGGACGGCGTCCCCGCTGTAGCCGGCGGTCCCGTCCCCGGCCACGGTGTAGATGTCGCCGTCGGTCATCGACTGGCCGTAGAAGGTGCCGTTGCTCTGGGCCACCACCCGGATGCGGTTGTTGGCGGTGTCGGCGATCACCAGGTTGCCGTGGGCGTCGAGGGCCACGGCGCCGGGGTTGTCGAGCTCGGCCGAGACAGCGGGGACGGCGTCCCCGCTGTAGCCGGCGGTCCCGTCCCCGGCCACGGTGTAGGTGAAGCCGTCGGTCATGGCCTGCCCGTAGAAGGTGCCCGTGCTCTGGGCCACCACCCGGATGCGGTTGTTGGCGGTGTCGGCGACGACCACGTTGCCCTCGGTGTCGAGCGCCACGGCGCCGGGGTTGTCGAGCTCGGAGGAGGTGGCCGGGATGTCATCCGCGCTGAAACCGGCGCCGCCGTTGCCGGCGATGGTGTAGATGTCTGCGGTCGTCAACGGGGCGGCGGCGCCACCAGGGAGGGCCGCCATCGTGCCCAGACCGGCGGCGAGGCACAGAAGCGCTCCCCCACCGACGGCCAACCGACGTGTACGCCCGAAACGGGTCCAGCGCGTGCCTGAACGAGATGCCCGGTCCACGTGCCCCTCCTTCCGCCACCCGCAGAACACGCCGCTATCGCCCTCGACGCCCGCGGTGCGAGGACTCGCGTAACCAATCAATACAGGTGGGGCTGGAGGGCGCTATGACAGTTCTATAGCGCGACACCGGGTGCGATCGGCATCGGTCCTGCATAGACGGCCCTCGGGCCCCGGTGATGTGATGGATTACAAACCCTAAACTCTCACTCATTGCGGTGAATCGCAATTCGTCGTCATTGCATCACTTCGACCTCATTCCGTCTGTCGGCCCCGACGGACCTCCGAACCCACGGCCGCGCTGAGCCCTGGGGACACAGGGCCGGAGATCGTGCACAGGCAAAACGTTGATTGACTGCTGCAACACCGCCCTCATCCCAAAGAACTCCACGGGCTCGGGTCCAATGATGGTTCTCCTCACATCTGAGGGCACCGGACAACGAAAGCGGGCCCCGAGGGGCGCACCCGGCGACGCGGGGCGTGGCCCGGGCGAAGGTCCGGTGCGGGGCGTGGCCCGGGCGAAGGTCGGGTGCGGGGCGTGGCCCGGGCGAAGGTCGGGTGCGGGGCGTGGGGTGCGGAATCAGGCCCAGCGCCCGATGGGCCGTCCCGGCTCGCGCCCCGGTGGCCCAGGGTCCGGGCGGTAGGTCGCCGGACCCACGTTTTGGCTGCACAGAGTGACTTTTGGGCCTCCTGACCTATAGCGATCCAGGGCCAATTCCCCGATAGTGGGAGTCAAGGTTGATTCGAAAGAGGGGGAAACAGTGAACATCTTCACTCTGGTGATGCGCGCGATCGACCCGATCCGCGCCACGTGGAACCGCAGGGACGAGCTGGGCGCCAGCCTGGTGGAGTACGCGCTGCTTCTGGCCCTCATCGCCGTCGTGGCGCTCGTGGCCCTGCACTTCCTGGGTCACTCGGTCGCCAACACGCTCAACAGCGTGGGCAGCTCGGTCAACGACCCGACCGGCGGCACCTGATCCACGGGTCCATCGTCCGCTATTTCGTTCTAGACACCACGAAAGGAGGGAAACCGTGAACATCGTCTCTCTCGTGATGCACGTGATCAATCCGATCCGCGCCACGTGGAACCGCAGGGATGAGTTGGGAGCCAGCCTGGTCGAGTACGCGCTGCTCCTCGCCCTCATCGCCGTCGTGGCTCTCGTGGCTCTGCACTTCCTGGGTCACTCGGTCGCCAACACGCTCAACAGCGTGGGCAGCTCCGTCAACGACCCGACAGGCGGCACCTGATCGATTCGGTCAGAAGTGTGGTTGTCAGCAACGGCTCAGCCCGGTACTCCGGGCTGAGCCGTTTGCGCGCCGGAGTAGTGGAACACCTCCGCCGTGCTCGAGCGCCACACCACCTGCCAGTGGGCGTCGTGCCCGAGGAACAGGGCCAGTGCGGTGCCCGGAGGCCACAGCACGTAGTCGACGTCATGGGCCCGCAGGAGGGGGTCGGGGTCGGTGGTGAGCCCGTCGATCTTCAGGTACTGCGAGAGGATCCCGTTGTCGGTGTAGAGCTCGGTGCGGCCGTCGACGAACACCGGTCGCCCCACCCAGTCCAGGTAGTCGTTCCACAGGTAGGTCGAGAAGATCCGGCCCCGATGGTGCTCGAGGTAGGCCACCGCCTTGACCGGGACGCTCGGCGCCGGCTGCGCGGCCGGGTAGTACGGGCCGTGGAGGAACGACACCCCGAGGACGGCCACGAGCGGCCAGACGATCAGGCTGGGGCGGAGGCGCTCCTCCTCGATCGGAGGGCAGCTGGCCGCCAGGGCGCACCAGGCGATGGCGAAGTAGGGGATGAATCGCACCGCGTCGAGGCTCGAGACCAGCAAGAAGGCGGCCAGGACGGCCTCGACGGCGGGGACCTCCCGGGTGGAGAACACGAGGAAGGCCACGGTGACCGCCACGGGCACCATGACCACGGCCAGGGTGGCGGGGTCGTGGAAGTCCGGAGACTGCCACTCGGCGATGAGGCTGCGCACCTGCTGGTTGAAGGTGATGCCGAGCGCACTCGAATAGACGCCGAGACCGAACGGGTTGACGAGCGTGGCCAGCCCCGAGGCCACGAACGTCGCCACGATCGGCCCCCTCGGCAACCGGTCGCGCACCGCCACCCGGCCCCAGCCTCGGCGGGCCAGCGCCACCACCATCTCCAAGAGGAGCAGGGCCAGGCCCAGGGGGAAGCTCCCATGCAGGTTGGCCCACAGCACGAACAGGAACGGAATCGCCCACAGCCAGCCGCTCCGGCGCCGGGCCAGCGTCAGTAGCAGCAGGAGCAGGGCCAGGAAGAAGTAGCTGACCATCTGGGGCCGATCGTCGAGAAACAAGGTGACCGCCGCCCCGGTCTCGATACACAGCAGCCCCGTCCAGGTCCATCCCGCGCCCACCAATCGGGAGCGCAGCGCCACGGCGAGGACGGTGAGCACGGCCAACCCCGCCGACAACAGCCAGAACGCCACCGGGCCCAGGGTCCGCACCGACTGGGCCAGCACGACGTCATAACCCCACTCTGGCGTGATCCACCGTTGCCCGAAGACCGTGTAGGAGAACACGTCGGTGTTCATGACACGGTGGTGGTCGAGCATCCACACCCCGGCGGCGCGGTGCCAGAACGTGTCGTCGAACACACCACGGTGCAGAGCGGCGCGCCAGGGCATCAGACATCCCACGGCGACACCGACGACGCCGACGGGGAGCGCCAGCCGGCGCCACGGGCTCTTGCGCCGGCCGCGGCGGCGGGGGGGCTCTGGGGCCGTTGTGGGCCGATCAACCGGGTCGCCGTCGGGCGTGGAGACCGGGGAAACGCCGGGGGACGACGTCACCTCGGTCACACCCACCATGTTCGCGTGCCGACCGCGGCGAACCGCGCATGCGTGCCCGATCAGTCGTTACACACCGTGCCCGGGGCGGGGAGCGTGCCCTGGACGAAATAGGCCTGGTCGATGGCCCGGATGCAGGCGCTGTAGTAGTAGGCGACGTGGTTCTCCCCCTGCCACGTCACGAGCTCGCCGTGCTGGAGCTCCCCGGCGAGGCGCTGCGCCCACACATAGGGAGTGGCCGGGTCCTTCGTCGCCCCCACCACCAGGATGGGCGGCGATCCCACCGCTGTCGTCGGCGCCGGAGTCCGGGAGGCCGCCACGGGCCACACCGCGCAGGTGGCCTCGCTCCAGGCCAGCAGCGGGCCGAAGAACGGTGCGTTGACGGCGGCTTGCGACGCCAGGTCGGGAATGCTCGACGACCCCTTGGCGACGGGGTGGTCCAGGCAGTCGATGGCGGTCTCGGCGTCTTGGGCGTTGCTGGATCCCTGGGTGACGTAGGAGTCGGCCATGGCCAGGACCCCGGCCCCGTTCCCCGCCGCCGCCTCGGCCAGGGCGTTGCCCAGGGTCGGCCAGTAGGAGCGGGCGTAGAGAGCCGAGAGCGCTGCGTAGTAGAAGGCCCCGGGCCCCGCCGTCCGCCCGGCACCGGCGGGGAGCGGTTGGCTCCGGCTCTGGGCGATCAACGCCAACAACGAGGCGGCCGAGGCTCCCCCGGCCGGGTGCCACGGGCACCCCGACGACACGCACCACGAGAAGAAGTCGTCGAGCACGGCCTCGAACCCCTCGCTCTGCTCCACCACCATCTGCTCGGTGCTCATGGCCGGGTCGATGGCGCCGTCGAGCACCATGGCCCGGACGTGGGTGGGGAACATCTCGGCGTAGGTGGCGCCGAGCAGGGTGCCATAGGAATGGCCGAAGAAGGTGAGCTGCGGGTCCCCGAGAGCCTGGCGGATCCGGTCGAGGTCCCGGGCACTGTCGACCGTCCCGACGAAGGGCAGCACCTTGCCGCTGACGGACTCGCATTGCGCCGCGTACTCCTGGTCGTCGGTGAGCAGCGCCAGCTGCGCCGCGGTGGTGCTCGGCACCGGGTCGGGCAGGGGGCCCGGCGTCGACGAGCTCGAGGAGGCGCTGGTCGCGCTGCACTCCACCGGACTGCTTCTCTGCACCCCTCGGGGGTCGAACTCCACGATGTCGAAGCGGGCCAGCAGCTCGGGTGTGAGGACCCCGAGCTCGGCGGGGAGGTCGTTCACCCCCGACACCCCGGGGCCACCGGGGTTGATCACGAGGGACCCGATGCGCTGGGCGGGATCCGTGGCGCGGTGCATCGCCAATGCGATCTGGATGGTGCCCAGTTGCGGCTGGTCGTAGTCGAGGGGCACGGCGACGGTGCCGCACAGCAAGTCGCCGCACGGCGTCCACTGCACGGGGGTGACCGGTGGCTCCACCACGGTCGTGGTCGTGGTCGAGCTCGACGTGGTCGGACTCGACGCGCCGGCGCCAGGTGCACCGGAGCTCGTGGTGGGAGCGTCGGCACGGCCCCCGGCCGGGGCACAGGCACCCAGGAGGGCGGCGCACAGCACGATCAGCGTCGGAGCCCGACGGGGACCGCGACGTCCTCCCCCACCGACCAGGCCCACCTCTTCACTGTGACACGGCGGGTCGGCGTATCGGGGCTCGCCCCCGCGTGGGAGGATCGAGGCGTGCCCGAATTGCCCGAGGTGGAGGCTCTGACCCGCTTCCTCGCCCAGCGGGTCTCGGGCCGGCGCGTGGAACGATGCGAGCTCGCCGCGATCGCCGCGCTCAAGACCTTCGACCCACCCTTGTCGTCACTGCTGGGCCGTGAGGTCGTCTCGGTCACGCGTCGGGGGAAGTACCTGTGCATGGACCTCGACGGCCGATGGTTGGTGCTGCACCTGGCTCGAGGCGGGTGGGTGAAGTGGAGGGACAAGGTGCCCGCCGAGCGGGCTCGTCCCAGCCGGGGCCCTCTGGCCCTGCGGATGGGCTTCGACGGCGGGTCGGGGTTCGACGTCACCGAGATGGGCACCGAGAAGCGCCTGGCGCTGTGGGTCGTCGGCGATCCCGACGAGGTGGAGCACGTGGCGACCCTGGGCGTGGACGCCCTCGACGCCTCCTTCGACGCCGACGCCCTCGCCCGCCTGCTGGGCAGCGCGTCGGGAAGCGTGAAGACCGTGCTCGCCGCGCAGTCGATCATCGCCGGCATCGGCAACGCGTACTCCGACGAGATCCTCCATGTCGCGCATCTCTCGCCGTTCAAGCCGGCCCGCAACCTCAGCGTCGACGAGGTGAGGCGCCTCCACGGCGCCATCGTGACCGTCCTCGGCGAGGCGGTGGCTCGCGCCGTCGGCCAGGAGGCGTCGGAGCTCAAGGGCGACAAGAAGCGCGCCATGCGGGTACACGGACGGACCGGCGAGGCCTGCCCCGAGTGCGGGGACGTCGTGCGCGAGGTGTCGTTCGCCACCAAGTCCCTGCAGTACTGCGCCACCTGTCAGACAGGGGGCAAGCCCCTCGCCGACCGGCGGCTTTCGAAACTGTTGCGGTAGCAGCACCCTGTTGCACACGACCAGCGTTTCCACACGAACAGGAGGGAGTCCCGATGAACGACCAAGAGATCGCCAAGGAGATCAACCGACTCGCCGAGGAGGAGCACCGCCTCGAGGAGGCACACATCGGAGAGGAGCTCTCGACCGAGGATTCCGAACGCCTCCGCACCATCGAGGTCGCCCTGGACCAGTGTTGGGACCTGCTGCGCCAGCGGCGGGCCCGCCGCAGTGCGGGCCAGGACCCCGACGACGTCGCCGCCCGTCCCGCGCCGGTGGTCGAGAACTACCAGCAGTGACCTTGTCGCCTTGGTGACCGTCGTCTTGGTGACCGATAACATGCGCCCGTCCAACGGCGAAGGTGCCGTCGTGATCGTCGACCGGCCGGTCAGGGTCGTCGACCGGGAGGGGGGTCGGTGAGCGACGAGCAGTTCAACCTGGGCCAGGTCTTCGAGACGATCGCCGCCACCATCCCCGAGCGAGAAGCCATCGTGTGGGGGGAGCGCCGGCTCAGCTACGCGGACCTGCGGGACCGCTCCCGACGCCTGGCCACCTTCCTCCACGGCAAGGGCCTCGGGGCCCACGGCGAGCGTCAGGCGCTGTCGGGGCACGAGTCGGCCCAGGACCACCTGGGGCTCTATCTCCACAACGGCAACGAGTACATCGAGGGAATGATCGGGTCCTATCTGGCCCGGGTGGCGCCGTTCAACGTCAACTACCGGTACGTCGAGGAGGAGCTGCAGTACCTCCTGACCGACTCCGGCGCGCGGGCCCTCGTGTACCACGCCGCCTTTGCGCCGGTCTTGGCCCGGGTGCTCCCGTCGCTGCCCAAACTCGAGGTCCTGCTCCAGGTGGCCGACGATTCGGGCAACGACCTCCTCCCCGGGGCGCTCGACTACGAGGCCGCCCTGGCGTCGTCGGTGCCCGAGATGCCGCCGGTCGAGGCGACCCCCGACGACCTCTACATCCTCTACACCGGCGGGACGACCGGGATGCCCAAGGGGGTGCTGTGGCGCCAGCACGACATCTTCCGGGCCGCCATGGGGGGCCGCACCTACGGGACCTGGGAGCTGGTGGAGAGCTACGAGCACCTGGCGGCCCGGGTGCTGCCCACCGACGACATCCGGGTGATGTCCATTCCTCCCCTGATGCACGGCGCCGCCCAGTGGGCGTGCTTCTACTACATGGCCATGGGCGCGACCATGGTCTTCCCCACCAACACGCGGTCGGTCGACGCGGTGGACGTGTGGGACACCGTGGCCCGCGAGCGGGTGATCGGCATCTCGGTGGTGGGCGACGCCATGGCCCGTCCCGTGGTCGAAGAGCTCGAGCGCGGCGGCCACGACGCCAGCTCGTTGATGGCCTTCGGGAGCGGGGGGGCCACGCTGAGCGTCGGCCTCAAAGAGCGCCTGCTGGCCGTGCTCCCCAACGTCATGATCTCCGACGTGGCCGGCGCCTCGGAGACCGGCGTCCAGATGGGTGTGGCGTCGACCCCGGGGTCGGTGTCGACGGGGACCTTCGTGGCCGGTCCCGGGACCGTGGTGGTGAGCGCGGATCTGTCGCGCGTGCTCGATGCCGGCGACGAGGAGGTGGGTTGGCTCGCCCAACGGGGGTCGGTCCCCCTCGGCTACCTCGGCGATGCCGAGAAGACGGCCCGCACCTTCCCGGTGATCGCCGGCGAGCACTACTCGGTGCCCGGCGACCGGGCCCGTGTCCTCGCCAACGGCGAGATCGAGCTGCTGGGCCGCGACTCGGTGACCATCAACTCCGGGGGAGAGAAGATCTTCGCCGAGGAGGTGGAGCAGGCCATCATCGCCCACCCCGCCGTCGCGGATGTGGTCGTGGCCGGTCGTCCGAGCGAGCGGTGGGGCCAGGAGGTGGTCGCCCTCATCCAGGTGGCCGACGGCCACGAGGTGACCGCCGAGGAGATCCTCGACGAAGCCGGCAAGCACGTGGCGCGCTTCAAGCTCCCCAAGGCCATCGCCTTTCTCCCTCACATCGTGCGGTCCCCCGCCGGCAAAGCGGACTACCGCTGGGCCAGGGAGCGCGCCCTCGAGGCCTGAGTGGAGGACCGCATCACCACCGGCCTCTATCTCGAGCTCGGCAACCTCGACCCCCACGACTACGCCACGCGTCGTGCCCCGGAGCTGGCGGCCCGGGTCGGCGTCGACCGGGTGACGTGGTGGCGCAACAACGTCCCGGGCCGCGACGAGCTGCCTATGGCCGTCGACGACGGCACGCTGCTGGGAGTGGCCGAGGTGAACGAGAGCTTCCGGGCACCGCCGGCGCTTCCGGGCACCACCGCCCGGCACTTCCGGCGCTACCCCCGGCCCAGCCAGGGCATCCTCACCGGAGGGCCGACGACCGGCCTGCTCGTGGTGTGGATCAGCCCCGACACGCCCCCCCACACCGCCGCCCTTCGGGATTGGGGCGACTTCGTCCACATCCGCCATATCGCCGCCGCGGCGGTCCCGGGGTTCACCCACATCACCCCCTACGAGAACACGGCCGCCACCGATCCCCGCTTCATGCACTTCTACGAGCTCGACACCGACGACCCCGAGGCGGCGTACATGGGCATGGCCCGACACATGGCGAAGCACTTCGGCGGGGCGCGCACCAAGGAGTTCGAGGTGTGGGCCGACTGGCAGGCGGCGTCGGGACGGGTGATCTACTGCAACACCTTCCGCATCCTCGGCGCCGCTGGGGCCGACGTCACCCACGGCCGAGCCTGATCGATCATGGCCTACGTCCTGGTCGACAAGCCCCGTCCCCACGTGACACTGATCACGCTCAACCGGCCCGAGCGCATGAACGCCATGGCCTTCGACGTCATGATCCCGTTCCGGGAGGCGCTCGAGGCAGCCAGCGCCGACAACGACACCCGGGTGGTGGTCCTCACCGGTGCCGGCGGAGCCTTCTGTTCGGGCGCTGACCTCGAGGACGCCGGCATCATCCCCAACATCGCCGGGCTCACCCGGACGACGATCGCCCAGCGGTCCATGGAGCTGCTCGACGACGTCATCCGAGCCATCCGCAAGATGCATCAGCCGGTCCTCGGTGCCATCAGCGGGCCGGCCATCGGGGGCGGCTTCTGCCTGAGCGTCGCCACCGACATCCGCATCGCCTCCGAGGCGGCCTACTTTCGTGCCGCGGGGATCAACAACGGGCTCACCTCCACCGAGCTGGGCCTGAGCTACCTGCTACCCCGGGCCATCGGCTCGTCGCGCGCCTTCGACATCATGCTGACGGGGCGAGACGTCGACGCCGACGAGGCGCACCGAATCGGCCTGGTGTCGCGCGTCGTGGCCGGCGACGCGCTCCTCGACGCCACCTACGAGGTCGCCGAGCGCATCATCGGCTTCTCGCGCGTGGGGATCGAGCTCACCAAGCGCCTGCTGTGGGCGAGCCTGGAGGCCGGGAGCATGCAGGGCCACATGGACCACGAGGGCACCACCCAGCTCTATGTGCGGCTCACCACCGAGAACTTCGAGGAGGCCGTCCGGGCTCGGCGCGAACGACGGGACCCGTACTTTCGCGATTGACCACCGACGGGCCGAGCCGTGGGGCCTGACCTCGAACGCAGGGGAACGGTCGACGCTGGAACCGTGTCTGTCGACACCTACGCTGCCGAGCCCCGAATCGAGTGCACGCTCGAAGCGGACCGAGCCTCGGACCGGCTCGCGCAGTGGCACGCCATCGCGGCCGGGGCCGTCTCGTGCACGGCGGTCGGCACCGGAGCGCTCCACCTCGAGCTCGGAGACTCGATCGGCCTGGGCGAGCTGGCTCGACTGGTCGAGGCCGAACGGCAGTGCTGTGGGTTCTTCTCGTTCACCATCACCACCGACGCCGGCGGGATCGCCCTCGACGTGCGAGCTCCCGATGCCGCCGCCGACATCGTGACCTCGATGTTCGGCCCGCCCCGTTGATCGAGCCGGCCCCGGGTACCGCGGTCCGGTCCTAGCGCGGCAGGAAGTCGAGGAGCAGCTCGTTCACCGCATCAGGCGCCTCGAGCTGCATCCAGTGCCCGGGACCCTCGATGCGCTCGTAGCGCCACTTCCCGCTGACGTGGTCTCCCGATCCCACCATCTGGGCCTCGGTGAGGGCGAAATCCCCACTGCTCCACACTCCCATGGTGTCGGCCTGTACGGGCGGGAGCTCGAGGGGCGGATCCACCAGGGCCTGGGGCGGAATGTTGGCCCGGTAGTAATTGAGCGCCGGCGTGAGAGACCCGGTCGCCTCGAGATCGGCGATGACGGCGTCGATATCGGGGTGTCGCCCCCACTCCCGGAGGTTCTTCCAGTCGTTGTTGGACAGCCACTGCTCGGCCACGCCTTCGAACTGGAACAACAGCATGTACCAGGATTTCTCGCGCTGGGCGTTGCCCGCCGCGACGAACGAGGCGGGGTGGCCGACCGACAGTGCGACCAAGTGGTCGACGCGGTCGGGCAACAGCGACCCGAACGCCCACGCCAGCGCCGCGCCCCAGTCGTGACCCACCACATGGGCCCGCTCGATACCCAAGGCGTCGAGAATGGCGACGACATCGCCAGCCAGGAAGGGAATGGAGTACGCCTCCACCTCGGCGGGCCGGTCCGAGGCGCCGTAGCCGCGCAGGTCGGGGACGACGGCCTGAAACCCGGCGTCGACCAGCGCAGGGACCTGATGGCGCCACAGGCGGCCACTGTCGGGGAATCCGTGCAGGAGCACAACCGGGGGCCCCTCCCCGGTGACCTGGTACTCGATGCCGACACCGTTCACATCGACGCGCATGATGCCCTCTTTTCTCGACGGATTGGCGACGTGTCAGCCCGACACGATGGACAAGAGCCCGGCCCGGTCAGGCCCCAGCCGGCCGGCGTCGCGCCACCCGCTTCCCAGCGCCAGCACCTTCTCGAACAGCGCGGGGTCGGCAAAGACCTCGTCGATGGGGCGCACCAGACCCTGGACAGAGAGAGCGGCACGAAGACAGTCGGGGTCCTGGCCGGCCGAGGCCAACAGCGATTGGATCACGTCCCACTCGTCGTCCTCGGGGCGGTAGGGCTCGCCCCGGATCTCGGCGTCGATCTCCGCCAGGCGGTGACGGTCGAAACTGAGGGTGGCGCGATACCAGGGCTCCACCACGGCCTGGGTGGCAGCGGCAAAGGCGGTGCTGAAGGCGCCGGGGTCGTCGAGCCCGGTGGCGCGCAACGTGTCTCGCAGCGCCAGGCCGTGCATCAGCCCCAGGGTGGCGCCGCGCCCGAGCGAAGGGTTCGTGCACGCCCACGAATCGCCGATCGCCACCACACCGGTGGCCACCGGCAGTCCTTCCACCATGAAGTCGCGGTGGCGGTCCTCGATCTTGGCCATGACGACGACCCGGTCCTCGAGGGGTTCCCCGTCGAGCCAATGCGCGACCAGGGGAAGGCTCTTCACCACTTCGGTCCACCGATCGACGTGGCGGAGCTCCCGCATGGCCTTGTCGGCGGCGCTGGCGATGACGCCGACGCCCCACGTGCCGTTGTCGGCGGGAAGGGTGAGGATCGACACGGAGCCGTAGGACTGCAGGAGCGGTCCCATGATGGGCGGCGTCGAACCATCGGAGGAGCGGAAGTGCCGCCCGAAGTAGACGAATCCCGAGTCTTCGAGCTCCTCGGCCGGGCGCCGGGCTCCGGCCGATTCGAGCCAGTCGGGCAGCGGGGAACGCCGACCCGTGGCGTCGACGACCAGGTCAGCCGGGATCTCCTCTCCGGCTGCGGTACGCACGCCGGTGACGTGGGCCACGCCCCGCACGGCCTGGGCTCCGGCCACGAGGCTGCCCACGGCCACGCCGCGGCGCACCGTCACCCCCGGCGCGGAGGCGGCCGCGGCCGCCACCACGGCTTCGACCACAGGGCGGCGCGCCGTCAAGGACTGGAAGTCGTCGTCACCGGCACGCACACCGCCGGTGAGCTCCACGGGCGCGCCCTCGATCGGGCTGATGCGCAGCGCCCCGGCGGCCTCGAGCGACTTCGCCACAGAGGGCAGCTCGCGCTCGAGATCGATGCGGAACCGGGGCATGAAGAAGTGCAGGAGCCGGAATTGGTTGACGCCGCGACGTTCCCAGGCCTCCCACGCCTCAGACGGGGCCGGAGGCGCGGCCTCGTCGCGTTCGAGCAGCGTGACCTCGTGTCCGTCCTGGGCCAGGACCATGGCGGCACTCAGTCCCGCCACCCCCCCGCCGGTGACCACGATCTCGGCCATATCCACCCCGTTTCGACGCAGGCGATGTCGTTGGACCACTCCCTATCCGCAAGCTATCAGCGTGTTGCGCGGGCCGCCGCCCGAGCGATGGGCGCGTCCATCTGAGATGATCGGACGGCCCCGGCCAACGCGGCCGGGATCGGAGGCGCACCATGCACGTTCCCCTCACGATCGGCGACTTCTTGGAGCGAGCCGCGCTCGTCCACGGTGCCGACCGGGTGGCGGTCGTCGACGAGCCGGGGGTGGCCGGATCCCTCGGTGCCATCACCTATGCCGAGATGCACGCCAGGGCTCGGGGCATGGCGCTCGCCTTCGACGCCATGGGCGTGGCGCACGGGGAACGCGTCGCCATCGTGAGCCCGAACTCGGCCCGCTTCCTCATCTCGTATTTCGGCGTGAGCGGCTTCGGCCGCGTCCTCGTCCCGGTGAACTTCCGCCTCAATGCCGAGGAAGTCGCCTACATCGTCGAGCACTCCGGCGCCTCGGTCCTGCTCGTCGATCCCGAGATCGATCAGTCACTGGCGGGTGTGTCGGCCAAGGTGAGGTTGGTGCTCGACGGCATCGAGGATGCCGGATTGTTCGCCCCCGCACCGCCGGGTGCCCGGCCGGCCCGCTGGGAGGGTGACGAGGGGGCCACGTGCTCGATCAACTACACATCAGGGACCACGGCGCGCCCGAAGGGTGTGCAGCTCACCCATAGGAACTGCTGGCTCAACGCCGCGGTCTTCGGATGGCACACGACGGTGAGCGAACGGGACACGCTCCTGCACACGCTGCCCATGTTCCACTGCAACGGCTGGGGCATGCCCTACGCGGTCACGGCCATGGGAGGCCGCCACGTCGTGATCCGCAAGATCGACGGCGAGGAGATCCTGACGCGCATCGACACCGAGGGCGTGACCATGCTGTGCGGGGCCCCCGCGGTGATCGCCGCCATCCTCAACGCCGCCGCCGCCCGTCGGGAGCGGGGCGAGGACGTCCCCGGGCGCGGGAAGGTTCGGGTGGTGGTCGCCGGCGCGCCGCCGCCGTCGAAGACCATCGAGGCGGTCGAGACCGAGTTGGGCTGGGAGTTCATCCAGATCTACGGATTGACCGAGACCACGCCCCTGCTCACCATCAACCGGGCCCCCACGGAGTGGGACGATCTCGACAGCGGTGTGCGGGCCTCGATGCTGTCGCGTGCGGGGGTCCCCGCCGTCGGAGTCCGCATCCGTGTCGATGAGGACGGCGAGATCCTGGCCCGGACCAACCACGTCTTCGACGGGTACTGGGAGCAGCCCGAGGCGACCGCCACGGCCCTGGCCGGCGGTTGGTTCCACACCGGCGACGGCGGCTACCTCGACGGGCCCTACACCGTGATCGCCGATCGCAAGAAGGACGTGATCATCACCGGGGGCGAGAACGTCTCGTCGATCGAGGTGGAGGACTGCCTCTACCAGCACGCCGCGGTGGCCGAGGCGGCGGTGATCGGGGTCCCCGACGAGAAATGGGGAGAGACGGTGAAGGCGCTGGTGGTGCTCCGTCCCGGTGCCGTCGCCACCGAGGAGGAGCTCATCGAGTTCTGCCGGGCCCGCCTCGCCCACTTCAAGGCGCCGACGTCGGTGGATCTGCGCGACGGGCTCACCCGCACCGCCACCGGCAAGCTCCAGAAGTACAAGCTCCGCCAGCCCTACTGGGAAGGCCATGACCGCCAGGTCAACTGAGACGCGCCGGCCGCCCGTGACGCGGATCGACGCCCCGTCGATGCCGAGGGCCACCTGAGGCGCCGTTAAGGTTCGACCGATGGATGCACGGCACTTCCTGGGGCTCGAGCCGACGGACGACCCCTTGCGCTGGCGCCTCCCGGTCACCCCGGCGGTGAGCACACCGGGACGGTTCCTCTACGGCGGGTGCGGCCTGGCGGCGGGCATCGTCGCCCTCGAGGAGGCGTCGGGGCGACCCACGGTGTGGGCCACCGCCCAGTACCTGGCCTACGCGCCCACGGGC
This sequence comes from Acidimicrobiales bacterium, assembly GCA_050011815.1. Lineage (GTDB taxonomy): Bacteria > Actinomycetota > Acidimicrobiia > Acidimicrobiales > UBA8190 > Chersky-840. Next base: position 27,578 of record JBEKIJ010000032.1, read on the forward strand.
ACGATCGTCGATTGGGAGGTCGTCCTCCCCGCCACCGGTCGCAACACCACCCAGGGCAGGGCCATCGGCCGACTGGGGACCGAGGAGGTCCTCACCGTCAATGCCGCCCTGGGTCGCCACGACCTCGACCTGTCGGGTACCTGGGTGGAGTTCCCCGACGTGCCGGGGCCCGAGGATTGTCCGGTCCAGCAAATCCCGCCCATGTTCGCCGACTCCGTGCTCGTGCGCGTGGAGCAGCGCCTGGCGCGGGGCCGATCGATGATCCAGCTCGACGGGCAGCCCGGCGACCCCCGCTCGGCGTTCTGGGTACGGGTCCCTGGGCATCTCGAGCCGTCGGCGGCCACCTTGGCCGTGATCGGCGACTTCGTGTCGGGAGGGGTGTCCCAGCCCCTCGGGGTGCGCACCATGGGCCGTAGCCTCGACAACACCCTGCGGGTGGCCCAGCTCGTCCCGACCGAGTGGGTGCTGTGTGACATCCACATGCATGCCCTGGCCCACGGCTTCGGCCAGGGCCTCGCCCACCTCTGGGCGGAGGACGGTACCCTGCTCGCGACAGCCAGCCAGTCGATCAGCGTACGGCGGTGGCCGGGCGACATCGCCGTGGTGTCGGGCGCGGCGCTCTCCAAGACAGCTCCCAACCCAGAAGGACGATGATGCGAACTCGCAAGATCGGGTCACTCGAGGTATCGGTCGTCGGCCTCGGCTGCAATAATTTCGGCGGGCGCCTCGACTACGACGGGTCGGCGGCGGTGATCCGCGGCGCGCTCGACGCCGGCATCACCTTCTTCGATACCGCCGACATCTATGGCGGTACCAAGAGCGAAGAGTTCCTAGGTCGCGCCCTCGGGGCCCGTCGTGATGAAGTGGTGCTGGCAACCAAGTTCGGGATGCAGATCGACGCCGACCACAAGGGCGCCAAGCCCTCCTACGTGCACAGTGCCCTGGACGACAGTCTCCGTCGCCTGCAAACCGACCATGTCGATCTCTTCCAGCTCCATGCTCCTGATCCCGACACGCCGATCGCCGAGACGCTCGGGGCGCTGGGCGAGTGCATCGAGACAGGCAAGGCGCTCGAGGTGGGTTGCTCGAATTTCAGCGTGGCACAGCTCCGCGAGGCCGAAGCCGTGACCTCCGATGGATCGGCGCGCTTCGTGAGCGTGCAGAACGAGTACAGCATGTTGCGCCGGGCCCCCGAGCTCGACGTGCTCCCCGAGTGCGAACGGGCCGGGCTGGTCTTCTTGCCCTACTTCCCCCTGGCGTCAGGCGTGCTCACCGGGAAGTACCGGCGCGGCGAGCCGCCTCCGCCCGGCACGCGGCTTTCGGGAGTGAAGCAGAACAAGGGTCCGCTGTCGGACGACATCCTCGCCGTCGTAGAGCGGCTCACCGAGTTCGCCGCGAGCCAGAAGCGGACCATGGTGGAGCTCGCTATCGCCTGGATCGCCGCCCACGACGTCGTGGCCTCGGTCATTGCTGGGGCCACCTCGCCCGAGCAGGTCCAGGCCAATGTCGCCGCCGCTGACTGGGTGCTCGACGACAGCGACCGGGCCGAGATCGACACGTTGCTCCCGCCACCATCTGCAACACCCTGATCGACCTCTACGATCGTTGGGCTCCCGAGCCAGCCCTCCACGGCGACGAGGACTTCAGATGTCGTCCAGAGTGAGCACGCTGGCCTGCGTCAGCGAGATCGACCGCGCCCGAGAGCGAGGCACATTCCGCTCGCTGAGTCTCACGTTTCACGCTGTGCCGCTCCCTACCCGCCGGAACGGTAGATCACCAAGCCAGCGAGAAAGGATGCAGCGCTTACGCAGCAGAAGAGTGCAAAAGGCCAGATGCTGCTCCCCACCGCCGTTGCGACAACGAAACCGCCAAGTGCAACGACACTCGTAACAATCCCCGCTAAGGCAGCCGCCTTCATCCCGGCACTTGTCTGTCTCTCGTCTGGTCGCCCGCCGAAGATCGCGCCAAAATCGCTGTCTCGCCCACCTAGCACGTAGTAGCCGAGTGTCGCGGCAATCGTGAATGCCTCGACAGGCAGGGCAGCCTTCCACCCTGAGTTCACCAGCGTGGCCACGGCGATCGTCGAGCCGCCAATGGCCATCACGCCGGGCACCAGTAGACGAGGGTGAGTGGTTTTCGTCATTTGGGGACCTCCTCCGATGCATCGAACATCTCGTCGACCGTCGACCCGAAGAACCGCGCTATGCGAAACGCCAAAGGGAGCGAAGGCGAATAACGACCCGTTTCGATCGCGATCACCGTTTGGCGAGAGACTCCGAGGGCTGCGGCGACTTCGACCTGCGACATGCCGCGCTCGGTTCGCTGTTCCCGCATCCGATTCTTCACGATGTCAAGGTACCTTTACCAGCTCTTGGCTGTCGAGTGTCCTTTACCTGACCGGGCTGGCGATGGAGATCACGCCTCCGATCTGGTCCAACTGCCTCGACCATACGGATCCCGGGCGTCCGCCCCTAGATCTCTGGAGACATTTGCGAACACTGGCGTGGAGCGGCGGCATCTTGCCTGGGGCGACTGGCATGATGCGGATAATCCAGGGCCAGGCAGCTGAACTCTCCTGGTAACGATCCGTTTCTGGTCCCTCTTTCGTCGACGAGGTGGGAGGGTCTCAACCGAAGAGAGAAAGAACATCGGCGAGAGGCCGCCGCTCCTTTGTGAGCCTCAGTATTTCGCTGGTTAGTCCATTTCTGTCGACATCGTCAACAAAGGCGGGCATCGCGTTTCGGTAAGCGGCGACTACAGCGCCTGTCGGATTGCGCTCGACGTAGAAGGCGTAGTGGAGAAGCGCGCCGATCACTCCGAGCGCTCCCTCGGAGGGTCCCTTCACGGGTGGCATCAGGCGTTCAGTATGTGCATTCTGTATCTCAAGATGGGCCGCCCCCCCGTATGGGTCAGCGCCGGCGTACTCGACCCTGCCAACGGTCGCCATGACTGCGGCACCCATACACAGCAGACATGGTTCAAGCGTCGTGAGGACGACATAGTCGTCGTACCGTCGGGTCGGTGGTAGCTGCGCCAGGGCATTCAGCTCGGCGTGGGCAAGATGGCTATACGAAAGCTGGCCCGAAGCGGGTTCCCGGACATATCCCTGCCTCGTCCACGAGTCGCTATGTGGCCTTTGGCGTCGAGGACTACACATCCGACAGGCGTCGTGCCCGCCACCATTGCCTCCCAAGCGAGAGCCAGCGCTGCCACCCATGGTTGACTCAGATTCTTCATGGAGGGCATTCTGCATGGAGCAGCCGCAGACTGCTCGGAAGCACCTGATCCCAACAGCAGCGCCTGTCTAGGGACATTTACGCACACTGGCATGGGCCGGCGGAATCTTGCCCGACCGAGAACGGCACCCTGAGCGAGCTTGCCGGTCGCTGACGGTGTCTCTCGCTGGCTCCTTAGATGCGGAGCTCCAACCGCGCTGCCATCTCGCGGTATCGAGAGACGGGAATCAAGTGCACACCGTCGAATGCGCCTGAATCGCGAATCGCAGTGATTAAGTCGCAAGCAATCTCGACGCCGGCCATACGGTCTCGGTCGATGCGGTCGATGATGGAGGCAGGCACGGCGAGTTGTGCGATCTCCGCCGACAATCTCCTGGCCATTGGGGCGCTGGCGATCACCATCACTCCGGCATAAACCGGGCCGTCGAATCGAACCGAGGCGCGCCACTCCAGGAGGTCGTCAAGGGAGAATGTCACCTGGGTCAACAGAAAGTCGGCGTCCGCCTTCCATGCGGGCAGGCGTTTGAGCCCCGAGGCCACGCCAAGCCGGACCGAGCCCGCCACAGCCTTACGATCCTGGGAGAATCGGCGTGCCTCGGCCAACATCGACCGAACAGTGAGGTCATCCGATCGAGCACCAGTCTCGGGGCGGTCCCCGTACACGAAAAGGAACTCGCTGACCCCGTAGGCAGCCGCCGTGAGCAGGTCTCTGCGAAACCCCAAGACGTTTCGGTCACGGGCGTTGAGACAGGCGATGGACCGACCTCCCATGAGGGCCACCTCGTGTGCAACGGCGATGCTCGACACCGTCGCCCGACCTATGTGGTTGTCCGGGATCAAGTAGGCAGAAGCGATCCGGCTCATCACCCCGATCTGGTGCCGCACGTGCATCAGGTCTGGACGGGTAGCCGGCTCAATCTCGCATATCAACTCGAAGTTGGGTGCCGCCATAGAGGAACACAATACGAGGCATCCCGAAGAATCCGAGTCGTGCCGGCACATTCGCTAGCCAGGAGCTAACCGACGGCAAATTCAGAATTCCGGGCACGTGACCCTCGTTCTAGAGATATTCCCGCACACTGGCCGGAGCGGACGGCATCTCGTCCGATCGGAGAGCGCCCATCGGCATTTCTTGAGAGAGCCCGACGTGTGCCAACGTCGGCCCAGGAAGCTGGCGGCGCACCCGCAACACGAGGGTTTCGGGGTGGCCGTGGAACGGCAATACTCGCCTCACAGACCCCCGAGGCAGCCTCGCCGCGGTCACGACAGGTTGAGCATCTCCGAAACCGAGGCCACGAAGTCGATGTGGTCATCGACGGAGTCCAGACCCAGGCCCATCGTGACTACCGTTGCATGGGTCCCGCCTGCGTGGCGCCACGCCTCGATCTCCCTTTCGAGCTCGCCAAGGTCTCCTCCACTGAGCGTCACATACTCCCCGCCGAAATTTGGGACTGACCGGCCGAGACCTCCGACTTGATCACGCATTCGCTTCCAGGCGTCGATAGCGCGATCGACGCCGCCACCGAAGAAGATGAAGCCATCCGCAAGCCGGGCGGCGCGGTCGAACGCCTTCTCCCCAGATCCACCAAGCCAGATCGGAACGGGGCCCATCGGTTTCGGCACGAGTGCGGCCCTGTCAACCCGGTCAAAACGGCCCGAGAAGTCAACGACAGGTTCTGCAAAAAGCCGGCGAAGCAGCTCAATCTGCTCTTCCTGCCTGGCGCCACGGGTCCGGTATTCCTGTCCTAGCGCTTGGTACTCGACGGGGTTCCAGCCGATCCCGACGCCGAGTCGCAGCCGACCGCCGGACAAGAGATCAACATCGGCTGCCTGGCGTGCGACGAGGGCCGTCTGGCGCTGCGGAAGGATCAAGATACCGGTTGTAAAGCGGATCCGTTCTGTGATCCCAGCCAGATGGGCGAACATCACGAACGGGTCGTGGAACGGGTCATGCTCGGTATATGGGCCCATGAGTGGAGGCGTTCGACCGGCATGAACGGCTCCGAGCACATGGTCGTAGGCCAGAAGGTGGTCAAAGCCCAAGTCCTCGAC
>JBEKIJ010000033.1:0-33468 GCA_050011815.1 Acidimicrobiales bacterium
GCCGAGGCCTGGTTCGAGCGCCGGGGGGACTCCGCCGTCCTCGTCGGGCGGGTGGTGCCGGTGGTGCGCACCTTCATCTCCTTCCCCGCCGGGGTGGCCGAGATGCCCGTGGTCGCCTTCGGCGTGTTCACCGCCATCGGGGTCACGGTGTGGATCGGCGTGGTGGCGGGGATCGGGTACGCGCTGGGGAGTAGCTACCACACGATGGTCAAGGCCTTCGGGGACGCCACCTACGTCGTCGCCGCTCTCGTCGTGGTGGCGTTGGCGCTCTCGCTCCTCCACCGCGTTCGGGTCGTGCGGGCCGAGCGCGACGCGCTGGGCACCGGCGCCGGCGGTCAGAAGCAACCCGTCGACCGAGGCTGATGGCGGGCGGGCTGACCGCCCAGCGTCTCGTGTGGCGCGGTGGGCTGTCCTTCGAGGGCGAGGACTCCTGGGGTCATCACCTCGCCATCAGTGGGGCCCCGTCGCAAGACGGTGCCAAGGCTTCGGACCTCCTCCCGCTGTCGTTGGCCGCTTGTCTCTCCTACGACGTGGTGGAGGTGCTCCGCAAGAAGCGCCAGGACCTGCGCGCCCTGGAGGTCGTGGTGCATGCCGAGCAGGAAGAGGCCTCGCCCTGGCGGTTCGTCCGGGTAACCGTGCGCTTCGAGGTGGCCGGTGTCGTCGACCGCGCCGCGGCCCGCCGGGCCCTCGAGCTCGCCGAGAAGAACTGCCCCGTGCTCGCCACCCTCGCCCCCACGGTCCGGGTCGAGACCGCCATCGAGGTCGTGCCCGGCGCCTGAGGTTCCCCCGTCCGTTCGTGCCTGGAGTTCGCGCCCCGTTTACCTGTCGTTCGCTTCACGTTCACCTGACGGCACCGGCGTCGCCAACCGGAATCGGGCCGTGGGCTCCGAGCGGCCGCGTTGTATAGGGTCTGCGCCGTGGGGTCATGGCGCTACGGGGTCACGTTGTTGCCAGGGGCATCGAGACCCGACGACGAGCGCGACGAGGGCAAGGTCGACGAGGTGCTGCGCACGCGCTCGGAGAACGGGTGGGAGCTCGTCAACGCCGTCACCGAGCGCGACGGGACCGACCTTCTCGTCTTCAGGCGGCCCGTCGACTGAGCCCGCTGCGCCCCGAGCGTCGTTTCGATCTGACGAGGAACGGTCCGGCGACTAGGGCGATTCGAGCAGGGCCGTGCGCAGCCGGGTGACGGCGTCGGTGACCCCGAGGGATCGGGCCAGGTCGTCGAAGGAACCGTGGTCGCGCTCGAGGGTGTCGAGGAACGCCGCCATGGTCTTCGGCGACACCGAGATGACCGCCGGCGCGTAGCGCTCGACCTCGGCCACGGCGTCAGCGTACTCCTGCTTGAGACGCTCCAAGAGCGCGATCATCCCTTCTTCCGCGCTCAAGGCGTAGTCCTCCACGATGACGTCACGGGGCACGCCCAGGAAGCCGAGGACGAGCGCGGCGAGGATGCCGGTGCGGTCCTTCCCGGCGCTGCAATGGAACACCGCCGGCAGGGCATCTGGCTCCGCCAGCACCTCCACGGCGCGGGCCAGCGAGCCCGACCCTTCCGAGAACAGCTGCTGGTACCGAGTCGTCACGAAGGCCGGCTCGTCGTATCGGCTGAGGTCCTCGGTGGGCGGTAACACGTCGGTGAGGGGAAGGTGGTGGTACTCGACCTCGAAGGTGTCCTGGGGAAAGCGGCCGCGCTCGTCGACCTCTCCTTTGGTGCGGAGATCGATGACCGTCCGCAGGCCGAAGCCCTCCAACTGGGCGCAGTCGGACTCGTCGAGGCGGGTGAGGCCGTCGGCGCGAAAGAGCCGGCGCCAACGGATGGTGCGCCCGTCGGCCGCCGGATAGCCCCCGAGGTCGCGGAAGTTGACACACCCCGTCAGCGTCAGCTTGCGATGTGGGTGCGCGATGGCGTCAGTCACGGACCAGAGGTTAGTGGCCGGTGTGGTTGCTCCGACCTTCTCTCCTCAGGGCCTGCTCGATGAGCGGCCGGGCCGTCGTGGCCCACGCACCGATCACATTGTCGAGGTCTTCGAATTGCCGTTCGGTCACGTAGAGCCCCTTCGTGGGGGTCGAGGACCCGAGCTCCACCAGCAACGGTCGGAGATGCACTTCGGGAGCCAGCGCATGGATCTCCGCCGCCCCCGTCATCACCGCCACTCCGACGGTCCCCGCCAGCGCGTCGTTGGCGTAGCGATCGAGGAACGACTTCAACAGGCCGGTGAACGTCGCTTTGTACGTCGGCGATGCCACGATGATGACGTCACTGGCCGCCACTTGGCGGAGCAGGTTCGTGACCGTTGTCGAACCGGGGTCGAACAGCTCGGCGGCGACGTCGGCCAGGTCGACCACCAGCCGACCGGGTGGCTCTTCGAGGCAAGCCCCGATGGCGTCGGCCGCGGCCAGCGCCACGCCGAGGGTCCGAGATCGGGCCTTGGGGTTCCCGACGACCACCGCCACACTCATGAGCGCACGTCCCGGCTCGACGCGCCGGCCCTGGCGTCGCTGCCCCGGCCGGGCCGACCGGGCGGGTCCGTGTTGAACCACTCTGTGGCGAGGAGCCCGAAGGAACGAACCCGGTCCTGGTGGCGGTGGGTGACCGTGGTCACCACCAGCTCGTCGGCGTCGGTGGCCTCGCGCAGCTGCTCCAGGCGGGTGGCCACGGTCTGCGGCGATCCGACGAATTGCGTCTCCACCCGGTCGCGGACCAGGGCGCGGTCCTCGTCGCTCCACCTGTGGGGGCGGGCCTCGTCCGGGCTCGGGAAGGGCATGGCCCCCTCGCCCTTGCGGATGCTGCGGACCCAGAGGCCATACCCGGTGGCCAGCTCACGGGCGCTCTCGTCGTCGGGGCCCACGACGACGTCAGCGGACATGGCGACATAGGGCCTGTCCAGGTCGGGTGAGGCTCTGAACGCGGCGCGATAGGCGTCGATCGCCTCGAGCGCCGTCGAGGGGCTGATGTGATAGCTGGCGGCGAACCGCAGTCCCAGCTCTCCCGCCACCGTGGCGCTCTCCCCGGCACTGCTCCCCAGCACCCAGAGCTCGACATCGGCGCCGGCTCCCGGACGGGGATGGGGATCGAGCCCGTCGGGCGACCGGTAGCTGCCTCGGAGCAGACCGACGACGTCGCGCAACAGGTCGCCGTAGGCGGCGGACTCGGCGCCCTGCTGCTGGAGGAGCTCGGCCGTGAGCGCCAGGCGGGGAGAGTTGGCGAGCCCGGCGAGCGACGGGGACGAGGGGATGAGCAATCCGTTCGCGCTCCGCCGGGCCTCGACGCCGGGGGTCTTGTCTCCTGCCCCGTTCTTCGCCGCGGCCGCCAGTCGGTCGCGTAGGAAGTTCCGGCCGCCTGAGCGCCCGATGCCGAGGTCGATCCGGCCCGGGTGCATGGCCTCGAGAAGACCGAACTCCTCGACCACCGACAAGGCGGTCCGGTGTCCGCTCTGCACTCCGCCTGACCCCAGACGGATGCGTTTGGTGGCCGCGGCGACAAGAGCGATCAACACCGCGGGCGACGAGCCGGCCACGCCCGGGTTGAGATGGTGCTCGGCGAACCAGTACCGGGAGTAGCCCAGTGCCTCCACCGTCCGCAGGAGGTCGACCGTGTTGCGCAGCGCCGTGGAGGGGTCCGAGCCCGAGGTGAGCGGCACCAGGTCGAGGACCCCCAGCGGTACCCGAGACGGGGTCATGACGGTGCGAACACCGAAGCCGAAGAGAAGCGCCGGGTCGAACGCGCCGCGGGGAGACCGAGGTGGTCGCGCAGTGTCGGGCCTTCGTAGTCGGAGCGGAACCTGCCTCGCTCCTGGAGGATGGGGACGACGGTGTCGGCGAACTCGGCGAGGCCACCGGGGGTGAGGTGAGGCACCAGGATGAATCCGTCGGCGGCCCGGGCCTGGACCGCGGTGTCGATCTGGGTGGCGACGTGTTCGGGGGTGCCGACGAACGACGGCCGGCTGGTCACCTCGATCACGAGGTCGCGTATGGAGAGGTCCCGCGCCTGGGCCACCGCCCGCCACTCGGTGGCGGTCTCGATCCGGTCCTGGAAGATGTTGGCCCGGCCCTTCACCACGGTGTCCTCGGAAAGATCGGGATCGATCTCGGGGAGCGGGCCCTCGGGGTCATAGGCCGAGAGGTCGCGGTTCCACACCTGCTCGAGAAAGAAGATCGCCGTCGGTCCGCTGACCTGCTGACGCCGGATCACCGTCGCACGCTCCTTGGCGTCCGCCTCGCTGTCGCCGAGGACGAACGTCGCCGCCGGAAGGATCTTGAGTTCGTCGGGGAGCCGCCCGTAGCGGGCCATCCTTCCCTTCACGTCCTGGTAGAAGCGTTGGCCGCTCTCGAGGGTCCCGTGGCGCGAGAAGATGCAGTCCGAGGCGGCGGCCGCGAACTCCCTCCCGGCATCGGAGTCCCCGGCCTGGAAGATGACGGGCTGGCCCTGCGGTGACCGGGGGACGCCGAAGTGCCCGGCGATGTCGAACTGGACGCCGCGGTGCGCAAAGGCACCTTGGAGCGGGTCCGACACGAACACGCCCGAGTGCGGGTCGGCCAGAACGGCACCCTCGTCCCAGGTGTCCCACAGCTCCCGGGCGGTCTCGAGGAACTCCCGGGCCCGCTCGTAGCGGTCCTCTCGGGCCAGAAACCCACCCCGCCGGAAGTTCTCGCCCGTGAAGGCATCCCACGAGGTGACGACGTTCCACGCCGCCCGACCCTCGGAGAGGTGGTCGAGCGAGGCGAACTGTCGGGCCACCTCGAAGGGCTCGTTGAAGGTCGAGTTGATGGTGCCGGAGAGTCCGATGCGATCGGTGACCGCGGCCAGAGCGGCCAGCACGGTGAAGGTGTCGGGACGTCCCACGACGTCGAGGTCGTGGATCTTGCCGCGCTGCTCGCGCAGCCGAAGCCCCTCGGCGAGGAAGAAGAAGTCGAACTTGGCCCGCTCCGCGGTCTGGGCCAGTGTCACGAAGGAGGGAAACTCGATGTGGCTTCCGGCCTCGGGGTCACTCCAGACCGTGGTGTTGTTGACGCCCGGGAAGTGCACCGCCAGGTGGATCTGCCTTGCGCCCGCGCGCATCTCGTTTCCTCGGCTCATGGCGTCGCACCGTGCCGGGTGGCGCCGACGGCGGCGTAACGGTTGTGCGGTCGAGGGAGTCCGAGCCGGCCCCGGAGGGTGGAGTCGTCGTACCGGCGGGGGAACACCCCCCGTCTGTCGAGCAGGTCGACAAGGTCTCGGGTGACGGCCTCGAGGTCGTGAGGAATGGTCCCGGGTCGCAGCCGGAACCCGTCGATCCCCGACGCGTGCCACTCGGTCAACACGTCGGCCAGTTCCCCGGGGGTCCCGGTGAACACCGCGGCGTCGGAGCGGTACGCCCCGCCGTCGAGCTCGTCGAGACGGGCCTTTCGGGTGCGGGCCGCCGCCGCGTCGGGGCCGAGAAAGACGACGAGGTCGGCGAAGACCCGCAGGGGAGGTCCTTCCCGGTCGACGTCGCGCTCATGGCCACGAACCTCGGTCACGATGGCGTGAGCCTCTGGGGCGCTGTGGGGGGTGGTGAACACGACGTCGGCGCCACGCGCCGCGAGGCGAAAGGCGACCGGAACATGGGCGAGGACGGTGACCAGGGGCTGGCCCTGGGGTGGTCGAGGCGTGATGGACGGGCCCTTGACCGAGAACCACCGCCCTTCGAAGTCGATGTAGTGCAGCCGGTCCCGGTCGATGAAACGGCCGGTCGTGGCGTCGCGGATCTCGGCGTCGTCCTCCCAACTGTCCCAGAGTCGACGGACCACCTCGATGAAGTCGGCGGCCTCGTCGAACAGGTCGGTGACGAAGTCCGAGCCCTGGTCGAGGCGGCCCTCGCCTTCGACCACGTCGGGAACACCCCGCCGTCCGAACTGACCCGCTTCGAGAGCGGTGGCCGAGACACGCGCCTGGAAGCCGGCGCGCCCGTTGCTGACGTAGTCGAGAGTGGCGATGGCCTTCGACACGTGGAACGGCTCGGTATGGGTCGTTGTCGCCACGGGGACCAGGCCGAGCGCGGATGTGGTCGGCGCGATCCGTGCGGCGATGAGGACGGCGTCGAGCCGACCCCGGACCCGATCGGTGCGGGCATCGACGACACCCCGACGCCCGGACTGGATGGCGAGGGAGTCCTCGATCGTGACGAAATCGAGCGTGCCGCGCTCGGCTTCCCGAGCCAGGTCGACCCAGTAGCGGGGAGAGAACAGCTCTGAAGGCCGGGCGTGGAGGTCGCGCCACGCCGCGGGGTGCCACCCAGCACCGTCGAGGGCGACCGCCAGGTGAAGGTCTGAAGAAGGTGCCATCGAGGACTCCGGGGGGGTTGTCTGGCTCTAATCTACACAAAGTTGATTGACAAGATCATCTTTCGGTGGCTACGGTGTGGCCGAGCGAACGGCATGGCCCCCCGTGTCGGACGCCGTAGGCGACGCAGCCTGTCGCACCCGAGGTGCCCGGCACGAGACGGCGATCACTCGTGCCAGGCACCCGGGTGCGTCGCGCGTCGCGCGTCTCAGCTCGATGACGTCGTGGCCAGGCCGGCTGAGGTGGCGGCGCGCCAGGAGTCGTCGATGGCGACGACGTCGCGGCCGCTGCGCTGCAACAACGACGCACCCAGCACGGCTCGGTAGCCGGCCGCGCAGTACAGCCAGAGCTGGCCGGGGGGGAGGTCGGTCTCCATCAGGCGATGGACCGGGACGTGACGGGCACCTCTGAGGTGCCCCGTGTCCCATTCCTCTTGGCGCCGGACGTCGATGACCGCCACGTCGTCGGTCCACTCGACGGCGAGCTCGGCGAATCTCGCCCGGCGGAGGCGTCCCGTTCGGGCCTCGGCGGTGGGGACGGCGGTACCCACGGGCACGTCGAGCCCGATGTGGGCCAGGGCTCGTCGGGCCCGAGACAGTTCGTCGTCGTCGGTCCCGACGAGGGCGAAGTCGGTCCCCCAGGGCATCGTCCACCCGACGTAGGTGGCGAAGGGACCATCGACTCCCACGTTGATGGTGCCCGGGACGTGGGCCGCGGCGAACTCGGTCCGGGACCGGACGTCGATGACCCATATGGTCGGCGTCAGCTCTGCGAGGTCAGCGTCAGAGAGCGTCGGGACGGGGTCCCGGTAGGCACTGGGTTGCAAGCCCGCCCGGTTGAGGGCGGCGATGTGGGCGAAGTAGCTGGGGTACTCGCCGAATCCCGCCAACAGCGTCTTGACGAAGACTTCGCGCTCGAGCCGGGCGGCCGGGTTCACGCCGCGCTCGGCTTCGATCGTCGTGTCGGTGCCCGAAGAGGCAGTCGCCGAGCAGAAGCTCCCGAATCCGTGGGTCGGATGGACAGCGGTCGGCCCCGGCAGGTTGTCGAGCAGCCGTCGCACCGACGCCCACTGCTCGCCGGCCAGGTCCGCGGCGCGATCTGCACCGAGGAGATCGGTGCGTCCCACGGTCCCGATGAGCAGGGATCCGCCGGTGAAGGCGACGCAGCTGTCGCCCTCGGTGACGACGAAAGACTGATGGTGGGGTGTATGCCCGGGAGTGGCCACCACTTCCACGCCCATCGCGCCGACGCTGAAGCGCTCTCCGTCGACGATGCCACGGGCGCCTTCGACGTGCTCGTCGAGGCAAACCGCGTAGGCGGCGCCCGTCACCTCGGCCAGTTCGGGACCGCCGCTCACGTGGTCGTTGTGCAGGTGGGTGTCCACCACGATGTCGAGGACCAGGCCCCGTGCCTGGAGGACGTCGAGGACGCCGGACGGGGGCCGCGGTGGATCGACGGCCATGGCCCGAGCGCCGTCGGTCACGACATACGACCGGTTACCCAGGTCCGAGGCATCGACGACGATGATCTCCATCAGGCCACCACCAACTCGTCCGATCGCCACAACGACAGGGCGAGATCGGCGGCCTGCGCCCGGATCTCGGGAATGGCGGTGGTCTCCCAACGCTGGCCCCGGCGCAGGGGGCCGACCACCCACAGGGCGTCGTGGGTGCCGGGCACGGACCCGTGCTCGTCGGTGTCGAGCCCGAGTGCCAGGGGACCGGGGTGGGCCACGCCGCGGTCGAGGAGACGACGGACGAGGGGATGGCGTGTCCGGCGGACGTCGGCTGATGGTCCGGTGCAGTTGACCACCGCGCCGAACCTCAGCTGACGGCCGGCCACTGTCACCTCGATGCCGCCGGGGGTCGCACGGGCGGACCGGACGGCGCCGGCCACGATCGTGAGGTGTCCGGACTGGAGCATGTCATCGATGCGTGTCGCCACCGGTGGCGCCATACGGTGGCGGAGCACCTCCCATCGGCGGTAGACGTGACGGAGCAGTCGCTTGCGCTCAGATGCCGTCATCGCACCCCACAACTCGTCGGTACCGGGCCGAAGAGCGTCGACCACCGGACCCCAGTCGCCCACCTCCGCCGCGGTCTGGCGCGCCCAGGCCACCAGCGCCCGCGCCGTGGGTCGCCTCGGAAGGTCGATGGACAGTTCCGGGAAGGGCTTCTCGGAATGGGGGTGGGGGAGGAGCCCGTGCCGCGAGGTGGCGACGATGTGGCGGTGCCCGGCACCATGCAAGGTGAGGGCCGCATCCACCGCACTGAGGCCCGTCCCGACCAACAGGACCGGGGCGCCGGGAGGAATCTCGGCCAGCGCTCCCGGAGCCCACGGGTCGCCGATCCACCGGTCACCGTTGCCGCCCAGAGGTTCTGGCCACGCCGGTGGTGGAGAGCCCGGGGCCAGGACCACCCGGTCGACGTTTCGGCGTGTGCCGTCGGACAAGGCGATCTGCACCCCGGCACCGACGGGTGTGAGGTCCTCGGCGCGAGCCGGCACGTGCTCGACCGGCTCGAGCAGGGACCGGAGATACTCGCCGTACCAGGTCCGGGGAAGAAACGACGTGGTGTCGGCGTCGGTGTGGCGCCGGGCCCACGCGGTGAAGTGGCCCGGCTCCTCGGGCAGGGCGCTCAGGCAACCGGCCCGGACGTTGAGCAGGTGTCCGGGGTCGGTTGTGCCGTAGGCGATGCCCCGCCCGAGCTCGGCTCTGGGCTCGACGATGACCACCCGCACCGGCTCGCGTGCGGCCCGCTGGAGATGCACGGCGGCCAGTACCCCCGAGGCTCCTCCGCCGATGACGGCGACGACGTCGGGTCGCGTGGGCATACGTCTGATTTTACCCGTATCGGGACCTAAAACGCACCAAATCTATAAAAAAGGTTTGGAATCCTGAGCGGATCGGTCAGCTTTCGAGAGAAGACCAGCGTGAAGCCCCCCAGGCCGGGGGAGGAGCCCACGGCGAGACAGGTCGGTGGCGCCCGCTAGCGCCGGGCGCGCCCCGTGTCGAGGGCGAGGCGTCGCAGCACGCCGACCATTCGGTCGACTTCGTCGGTGGTGTTGTAGAGCGCCAGCGACGCTCTGACCGTCGCCTCGAGGCCGAAGCGACGCAGGATGGGCTGGGCACAGTGGTGGCCGGCGCGCACCGCGATGCCCTCCTGATTGAGGGCCTGGCTCACCTCTTCGGGGGTCGATCCCTCGAGCACGAACGACAGCACGCTGGCCTTGTGGGGTGCGGTGCCGATGATGCAGAGGCCTGGCACCTCGAGCATGGCGTGTGTGGCGTAGGCCAGGAGCTCGTGCTCGTAGCGCTCGATGTTGGCCATGCCCAGGCGCTCGAGATAGTCGAGCGCCGCACCGAGCCCCACCGCATCTGCGATGTTGCCGGTGCCGGCCTCGAACCGCATCGGGGGGTCCTGGTAGAGGGACCGCTCCAGGGTGACGTCGCGGATCATGCTCCCGCCGCCCTGCCACGGCGGCATGGACTGGAGCACCGAGGCCTTGCCGTAGACGGCGCCGATGCCGGTCGGACCGAAGATCTTGTGGCCCGAGAGCACGAAGAAGTCTGCGTCGAGGGACCGGACGTCCACGGGCATGTGCGACACGGATTGCGCGCCGTCGACGAGCACGCACGCGCCGGCGCGGTGTCCCAGATCGATGACCTCGCTGATCGGAGTGACCGTTCCCAGCGCGTTCGAAACGTGGGCGACCGACACGAGCTTGGTGCGATCGCCGAGCAACCGTTGGTATTCGTCGAGCAGGATCTGCCCGTCGCTGTCCACCGGGATCACTCTGAGCACAGCACCCGTCTCGGACACGAGCTGGTGCCACGGCACGATGTTGGCGTGATGCTCGAGGTGCGAGATCACGATCTCGTCCCCCTCGCGGAGATTGTGGCGTCCCCAGCTCTGGGCGATCAGGTTGATCCCTTCGGTGGCGCCACGGACGAAGACGATCTCCTCGGCCGAGCTGGCGCCCAGGAAGCGGCCCACTTTGGCCCGGGCACCCTCGTAGGCGTCGGTGGCACGGGCAGCGAGCTCGTGCGCGGCACGGTGCACGTTGGAATTCTCGTGCTCGTAGAAGTGCGTGAGCCGATCGATGACCGTGCGCGGCTTCTGGGTGGTGGCGGCATTGTCCAGCCACACCAGCTGGTGGCCGTTGACTTGTTCCGACAGGATGGGGAAGTCCCGGCGTACGGCGTTCACGTCGAAGGGGGGGTGGGGGTCAGGCCGGCCGGTCCGCTCGGTCGGGAGCCGCAGGAAGTACCGCTCGGGGTGTTCCGTCGGAGGATCGTCGGCGGCCAGCTCGGCCGGCAAGACGGTGAGGAGAGCCTGCAGAGTGGCCTCGTCGGGTAATGCCGGCACGTCGGTCGCCGCGTGGGTGGGAAAAGACGCAGGGGTGAATGCGGCCGCCTCGTCGAGGAAGTAGTACGGCGATGATGGCGAGGGGACCGGCGCCGGCCCCGCGGGCACAAAGCGCGCCGAGGACTCCACAGGCTGAAGAGCTACCGGCGGAGTCCCGAGCTCGGTGGGTGAGGACGGCAGTGCTCCCGTCGAGGGTTCGCCGAGGGGAGACGAGAGATCTCTCCCGCCCGCCGCCGGGCGCATCGGTGGGGTGGGACCCGGTTCGGCGTGGCCCGGTGGTGCCGCGAAGAACTCGTTGGCCAGCCTGCTGAGCATGGCGACGTCGGGCGCCCACGTCGTCGCGTCGAGCGCCGGGAGGGGTGGCATCCCGGGCAGCTCCGACGAGCCGTCGTTACTTGCGGTACTTGGGGGCGTAGTCATGGAACCTGTCGATCTCGACGTTGTCCAGCACGGCCAGGGCGTCGTCGGTGAGCACGGCCAGCGAGCAGTACAGCGAGATCAGGTAGGAGGCGATGGCACTGCGGTTGATGCCCATGAAACGAACAGAGAGGCCAGGGCTCTGCTCGCCGGTGAGGCCGGGCTGGAACAACCCGACCACGCCCTGGCGCTTCTCGCCGGTACGGAGCAACAAGACCTTTGTCTTGTTGCCCTCGATCGGCACCTTGTCGGTCGGGATGAGCGGGAGGCCCCGCCACGTGAGGAACTGGGAGCCGAAAAGGCTCGCGGTCGCCGGCGGGACGCCTCGGCGCGTGCATTCGCGTCCGAACGCGGCAATCGCCTTGGGATGGGCCAGGAAGAAGGCGGGCTCCTTCCAGACCTTGGTGATCAGTTCGTCGAGGTCGTCAGGGGTGGGCGGTCCGGCGATGGTCGGGATCCGCTGGCTCGGGACGACGCTGGCGAGCAGGCCGTAGTCGGCGCTGTTGATCAGCTCGCTCTCCTGGCGCTCCTTGATGATCTCGATGGTGAGCCGCAGCTGCTCCTTGATCTGGTCGTAGGGGCTGCTGTAGAGGTCCGACACCCGGGTGTGGACGTCGAGGACGGTCACGACCGAGTTCAGGAAGTACTCGCGCGGTGATTCGTCGTAGGGAACGAACGTCTGAGGCAACTCCGATTCGTCGCGCGGCGGGCATGCCACGTCGATCGACTCTTCATCTTTCACCTTGTTCAAGCGGTAGATGCCGGCTTCGACCGGTGTCCACTGCAGCATGTGCACCAGCCACCTCGGCGTGATCGTCGATAGCTGGGCCGTCGTCTTTGTCGCGTTGGCGAGCTGGCGTGCAGCTGCGTCGCTCAGCGCGAGATTGTCAGTATCCGGCATGTGCCACTCCCTCGTCGTACCGCAGGGGCAGAGGCTAGTGCGCTCCCGACAACCCGTGCGTCGTCGTGAGCTCGGTGCAACGTGGCTGTCGACAACCCCGCACCACGCCGCGGATCGCGCCCGGTGACGCTACAACTCCGATTCGATTGGTCACCTATTTTCGTCGCCGCCGGCTCGGCCACAGACGGTGGGTCACGCATGGTGCGCCCGTCGTCGGGTGGCGCGTGTTGCGGAGTGCCTGCGTCAGAGCGCGCCTCGGTTGGTCGGCGCCTCGGAGTGTTAGGACGAACCCGCGTAGTAGGCGCTCGCGTCACCCTGGAGGGACACCGACTGACGACCATCGACACCGACGGGGACCGGGCCGGCCACGGTGACCCGCTCGCCGCGACGGTGGGCCTTGCCGTAGTCGAAGACCGCAATGTGCTGGGTCGCCCGGTTGTCCCAGATGGCGAGGTCTCCGACACGCCAGCGCCATCGGACCGTGTTCTCGACCCGGATCACTTGTTCCTGCAGGATCCTGATGAGGTCTCGAGAGGCCTGAGGTCCGAGGCCCGCCACTTTCTGGGCGAAGCCCCCGAGCACCAGCGACCGCTCACCGGTCTCGGGGTGCACCCGGACGGCGGGATGCTCGGCTTTGAACACCGTTGAGACGAACTCGGCCCGATGCGCCCGCCACACCGGGTCCTGCTCTTCGGTGCGAGTGGCAGGGGCTGCATAGTCGTAGGCGTTGGAATGGACGATCCGCAGTTTGTCGGCCAGCTCGCGCAGCTCGTCAGGCAGGCCCTCGTAGGCGGCCACGGTATTGGCCCAGATGGTGTCGCCCCCGACGGGTGGTATCACCACGCCGGAGAGAAAGGTGAAGGCCGGCGGTCGATCGACGAAGGTCACGTCGGTGTGCCACTGATTGGCGGGCCCGCCCGTGTTCGAATCGACCTCTTCGAGATGGGGCTGATCGGGGGGTGACGCCAGGGTGGGGTGGCCGAGGGTCAGGGGCCCGAAGCGTCGGGCGAAGGTCACCAGAGAGGCGTAGTCGAGGTGCTGTTCGCGCAGGAAGACGACCCTGTGGACCAACAGGGCGTGGTGGATCTCAGCGATGATCTCGTCATCGAGATCCGCCCCGGCGTCGGCTCCCACCAGTTCGGCGCCGATCCGCCCCGCCACGGGGCGAATCTCGATGTGGACGTCGCGGTGGGAGACGGTTCTCGTGTCAGTCATTGGGGACCACCTCACAAGCGGAGAACGGTTCGAAGGGTCGGACTCGTGACCCAGGTCTTGCACGGGCCACGACGTCGGACGGGACGGTGGGTGGAGACAACGGCCACCGTCCCGTCCGACACGTCAGGCCGTCACGACAGGGTCAGTGTCAGTGACTGGGTGGCGGTTTGCTTCGGATGACCCTTGGATTTGTGCGTCGTCGCCTGCGCCGTGAAGGTGTAGGTGCCCGCATTGACGTGCTTGGTCTTCGGAGTCCCCGACAGCAGACCGCTGGAGCTCAACTTCAGGCCCTTGGGGAGCTTGCCGATCTTCTTCCACTTGTACGGGGTGGCGCCGTTGGCGGCTTCCAATTGCGCGCTGTACGAGACACCGCGCGTGGCGGGAGGAAGCGATGTCGTGGTGATCTGGAAGGGCCCCGCCACGAACGTACCGGCGAAGACCCACTGGCCCGTGAAGCCATTGAACGGTCCACCGACGATCTCGCTGGTCCACGTGAAGGTGAAGGCTCCGGTCGACGAATTGTAGGTGCCGGTCGGTCCCGCCGTCAGCCCGGGTGAGGAGCCGTCAGGCTTGGGGGAACCCTGGTTGAAGACCTGGTTGTTCCACGACGCGCCGAAGGCCTCCAGGTTGCCTGACAGATTGCCCGAGCCGTCGGTGCTGATGCTCGGGGCCGGGACAGCCAGGGCGGTCTGGGTGTCGGGTGTCTCGGTTTCTGCCGAGAAGTTGACCCCGAAGAAGCCTGTGGGGCTGATGATCTTGTCTGCCAACGAGTTCCCGGATCCATCGAACGCCGGGGTCGGGGCGGGTTGGTACGAGCCGGTCACCAGACCACCCTGCGCGCCGGGGCTGAGCAGTGTGTAGGTCTGGTCCGACGCCGATGAACTGGCATTGGTGACATAGTTGGCATCAGAGCCGTTCAGCGTGCCGCCGGGGTCGAGCATGCGGAAGTAGGAGCCGCTCGGTCCGGCGGAGTACGCGCCCGGGGTGAGGTGGAAGGTTCCCACCAACGGCGTGGTTGGCTGCGCCACCGCTGTTCCTGCTCCGCCCAGCATCCCGACGAGGCCCGCCGTCATCACCGCCAGCGCCGCGGCGGCGCCAGCTCGTCTGTGCATTGTTCGTAGCTGCATTTCCAATCTCTCTTTCTGTTGAGTCCGGTTGTCCTTGATGGGTCGATCGTCGGACTACCCCGCAGGTTCGGTCACACCTGTCGTACGGGTCCGAAGACCGATGTTGTTGCACGACTCGCATACGTCTTGCGGAATGATGCCGACACGCATCAAGACGCCGAAGACCTTGCAGCCGAGACACAGTCCGAGGGCTGATTCGAGGAATGCCGCCACGATCAGGAACCCGAGCGTCACGTAGGCCGCGCCCCGCAGGCCGAAACCCAGGGCGAGGACCGCGGCCGTGACCGAGAAGGCGACCCCCATCCCCTGGGCGAAGCGTTTGGGCGGTCCCGCCACGGGTCGTGGCTCTGCTCCCAACAGCGGAGTCAGCACTCGGACCGACAATTGTCCGAGCGGGCTCAACGTGGGACCGGTGAGCACGCGCGCCACGAAGCCGTAGGCGATCACGACGGTCAGCCAGGGTTGATCGAAGCCGATGGTGACGGCCGCCATTACTACGACTCCGCCGGCGACGATCCGGGCCGAGATCTCGTTGACCGGGTTGGGAAAGCTGAAGAGCCTCCTGGCCCAATCGGGCCCGGCGACCGTGCCGCCCGGGGGACCGGACTGCGACTCGATCAAGGGGTCGCCTCCCGCGTCCGGCGAGACATCCGTCGCGCCACGCCGAAGAGCACGAGCCCCACTGCCAACGGTGGGACGCCGATGAACGGCGGGATCGACAGGCCCGTGTCGGCCAGAGAGCCGGCGGTGACTGCAGCCGGTGGAACGGTTCCGGCGGCTGGCGACGAACCGGGGACAGCGCTGTCAGGCGACGCCGCGCCAGGCGACGAGCCAGAGGCGCCAGAGGATTCCGGCGCGATCGAATTCGCCGTCGCGCTGCTCGTCGCTGGTGAGCTGCGGGGGGGTGTCGTGGCCGGGGTACCGGTCGACTTCGGCGCCGTCGTCGGGGTCGTCGGCGTGGTCGGGGTCGCCGTCGTCGGCGTGGAGCCCGGCTTGGCGGTGAAGGTACCGGTGAGATGCCACTGTCCGGCGAAGCTGTTGAAGGGACCGCCCACGATCTGACTGGTCCAGTCGAGCGTGAAGGCACCGGTCGACGCGTTGTAGGTACCGGTGGGTCCGGCGGTCAGACCGGGACTGGCTCCTCCCGGCTTGGGGGAGCCCTGATTGAAGTACTGCTTGTTCCAGGCGGCGCTGAAGGCTTCCAGATTCCCCGAGAGGTCGCCCGCGCCGTCGACGTTGATGCTCGGGACCGGGACCGACTGACCTGTCTGGGCGTCGACGGCGGAGGTTTCTACCGAGAACTTGATTCCGAAGAAAGCCACGGGCTCGATGATCTGGCCTGCCAGGGAATTGCCGCTGCTGTCGAACGCCGGCGACGGGCCCGGCTGGTATCCGCCGATCGCGAAGCCTCCGTCGGTGCCCGGGCTCAGAAGGGTGTACGTCTGGTCGCCACACGTGGAATTTCCGTTCGAGATGTAGCTGCTATCCGGCCCGTTCGCAGTCTTTCCCGGGAGGATCATCCGGAAGTACGAACCGGTTTCCCCACTCGCGCAACTCCCTGGTTGGAGCTCGAGTGTCCCCACGAGCGCGACGGAGCTGGACGAGACGTCGTTCGCCAGCGTGGGCGCCGCGGCCGGACTGGCGGCGGCCAGCACGGCGCCACCACCGAGCAGGGCCGAAAGGAACCCGAGTCGTGCCAGGTTCTTTGCTGACATGAGGATGACGTCTTCCTTTGTGGCGGACACGGTCGGATCGTCCGGCCTCAGCCGGTGATCGCGCCGATGTCGGCCCTAGGGTGGAAATACCTGACCATCTGCATTTGCTTTATCGGATTAATGGGTTTTAGCGCCTGGTGACCCCGGCGTCAAGCTCATGAGCCGTCTGGATCGGGGCGGGGGAGGGCCGGCGAGGCTCGGCCGATCGACCCCTTGATGGGAGAATCAGCCGGTGGGACCCCGCCCCGAGGTATCGCTGTCCACGATCGTTCGGGAGTGGGGCCGGATCGGGTGCATCGGCTTCGGAGGCCCTCCGACCCACATCGCCCTTCTCCGCCAACTCTGCGTCGACCACAAGAAGTGGATGCCGGCCGCGGAGTTCGAAGACGGCATCGCTGCGGCCAACGTCCTGCCCGGTCCTTCATCGACGCAGCTCGCCATCTTCTGCGCCTGGCGTCTCCGGGGAGTGGCGGGCGGTGTGCTCGGAGGGCTGTGCTTCATCATCCCCGGGCTGGTCCTCATCCTCGTGCTCGCCTCGGTCGTCCTGCAGTCCCATCCGCCTTCGGGGATCGTGGGAGCGGCCGTCGGGGCGGGCGCCGCCGTTCCGGCCGTGGCCTTGAGGGCGGCGACGGACCTGGTTCCCGCCAGCCGGGCGCGGACGAACAGGAACAGAGCGCAGAAACTGCGGTGGGCTGTGTATGTGCTCCTCGGGGGCCTCGCTGCCGCCACGGTCGGTCCCTACCTGGTCATCGTGCTCCTGTGCTGCGGCCTCATGGAGGTCGCCATCCACTCGAAGCGAGATCCCACCTTCGGGCGCTCAGCGGCGGCGATGCTCCTCACGACGGCCGGACATGGGGTAGTGGTCGGAGGACTCGGGGCCTTGGCCTGGGTGGCGCTCAAGGTCGGCGCCCTCTCCTACGGTGGCGGCTTCGTCATCGTTCCGCTCATGCAGCACGACGCTGTGACCACGTACCACTGGATGACTGGTGGGCAATTCCTGAGCGCGGTGGCGTTGGGCCAGGTGACACCGGGCCCCGTGGTGCAGACGGTTGCCGTCGTGGGCTACGCGGCCGGGGGAGTCGGTGCCGGGCTGCTCGCCGCGCTCGTGGCCTTCGCTCCGTCCTTCTTCTTCGTCCTGGTCGGCGCCCCCCGGTTCCGTCAGGTCCGTGCGAACCCTTCGGTGCAGGCGTTCTTCTCCGGGGCGGGGCCAGCCGCCATCGGTGCCATCGCCGGGTCGGCGGTCTCCTTGGGACTCACGTTTCAACACCTGTGGCAGATCCCCGTGCTGGGTGGGGCTCTGCTCTGGTTGTTCGCGCTCCGCCGTGGCGTCGTGAGCGCCCTTCTCCTCGCCGGTGTCATGGGTGTCGTCCTGTCGCTGGCCGGAGTGTCGGTTTGACCGACCAGGGCACGGCGTGAAAGGGCGCGCTTGTCCTGGACCCGTCAGGTCATCGGCCATGATGGGACATGACCGCGTTCGCCAACCACCGGCTTCCGATCCCCGACCCCGACCAGGCCGAGGTGGTCGTCGTCGCCCCTGGCGACGGTCCCGGGTTCTGGGCCGGGGCCCCGAGCGCGGCATTGGCGCCCGACGGGTCGATCTACCTCGCCTACCGGCTGCGAAGACCGCTGGGTTCGGGTCGGGGATATGCCAACGTCGTGGCCCGATCCGTCGACGGCGCACGCTTCGAGACCGTGGCGGTCATCGAACGAGACGCCTTCAGCTGCGACTCCCTGGAACGTCCCGCCCTGGTGGCACTGCCCGGTGGCGGCTGGCGGCTGTACGTGAGTTGCGCGACCCCGGGAAGCGTCCATTGGCGGGTGGACGTTCTCGAGGCCGACGACCCGGCTCATTTCGACCCCCGTACGGCTCGCACCGTCCTCCCCGGTGACGACCACACCGGGGTGAAGGACCCGGTGATGCTCGAACACGACGGCCGATGGCACGTGTGGCTGTGTTGTCACTTCATCGACGTCCCCGAGGACGCCGACCGGATGGAGACCCGCCATGGCGTCAGCGACGACGGGATCACCTGGTGTCTGGGCGACGTGGCGCTGGCGCCGACCCCTCGGACCTGGGACCAACGCGGTACCCGGGTGGCAGCCGTCGTGGTCGAAGACGGCTCCTGGCTCGCCTACTACGACGGCCGGGACAGCGCCGAGGCCAACGCCGAAGAGCTCACCGGGATCGCCATCGGCTCTGCCCCGGACCACCTCGTGGCGCAGCCCGGCCCCGTGGCGAGCTCGCCCGACCGCGCCGGTGGCTCCTTGCGGTACCTGGATGTGGTCGCTCTCCCCGATGGGGGGATGCGGCTGTTCTACGAGGCGACTCGCCGCGACGGTGCCCACGACTTGCGCACCGAATACGTCCCGCCCTCGCGGTAGGTCCGCCAGTCGGCCAGGTCCCAGCCGGTGAGCTCCTCGAGATGCAGTGAGTCGTCGAGGAAGTAGCTGAGGAGCTCGGCCCGTACCGCCTGTTCCAACTCGGGACGGTGGCGGGGGCGCCGTTGGATCAGCGCCAGCAGGGGGATGCTCGCCTTGCGCCACACCTGAGGCGGGAAGAGGCTGCCGGCCCTGGCCCCGAGCCGGTAGGCCTGGCGCAGCCATTCGTTGCTGCGGGAGGGCTCGACGTAGGTTCCGACATTCTCCGCCGGGATGTGGTCGAGCACTCCATCCTCCACACCAAGGAAGCGGCAGATCCCGTCGAGTGTTCCCCGGGGGTCTTCGACGAGCCACTTGTAGCGGATCAGGTGCACCTGGTCGCGGGGGAACAGTGAGAAGAGATGGTCGAGCTGCTGCCCGTACAGGCCGATCGCCTTGTAGCGCCAGAACGGCGCCCACCCTGACTCGGCGCGCTGCTCCTCGAGCGCACATGCAGCCACAAAGTCGTCTTCCATCTCGAGCCCGTCGGCCCACAGATGGGCCCAGTTGGAATAGGCCCGGTCCACCGGGTCGCGCAGCACCGCGATCAGGCGGGCCTCGGGCACGGCGTCGTGGATCCGCCGGTGCGCGACAGGGTCGGCGAGGTAGAGCGGTGTGCTCTCTCCTTTCAGGGCTCCCGACGGTGCTCTGTCGAAGAGGTGCTCGTAGGCATCGCGCTGCCAGATCCATTCGCGGTAGCTGTGGGCGTCCCCGGGTCCGCCGTCCCGAGGGGGCGGGCCGTCACAAAGGAAGAACTTCGGCTCTTTGACCGGCGACATGAAGAGTTCGGGGTGGGGTTCCAGGGCCCGGTGCAGCGCGGTCGTTCCGGATTTGGGGGCGCCGAGGATGAAGAAATCGGGGAGGCTCATGTCGACCGGTCTGTTCTCGGGCCGCTCGTCGTCACCCCGGCAACGCCCGAAGGCTCGACTCTTCGGCGAAGTCGCTCGCCATGGTGGGAAGCCTCCCCACGATGACGTCGAGGAGCGTGACATGCTCGAGGACGCTGCGGAGGTTGGCCCGGACGGCGATCCAAACGTCCTGAAGATGTGTGGCGGACCCTGTGTAGTCGGTCGCTTCGGGGCGCTGCCCCCGCACCCGGGCCAGGGGCCCGTCGAGGACGCGCATGACGTCGGCCACCGTGATCGCGTCGGCCGGCCGGCCGAGTCGGTAGCCGCCGTCGGGGCCTCGCTGGTTGGTGACGAGCCCGGCCCTTCGTAGATCGTTCAGGATCGCACTGAGGAATCCGGCCGGAAGCTCCTGGTCCTGCGCCAGCGCCCGGGACGTCATCGCCTCATTGCTCGCGGCGAGCACGAGAAGGGCGCGCAGGCCGTAGTCGACCTTCGCCGGGATGTGCACGTCAGCTCACCCCCTCCTCTCGTCGATTCACGACTATATCGATGGTATTCATGAAATTACAAAGGTATGCACACGCGACGCAATCCGAGCCCCCGGGGTCCCCGGCGCTCCCTCTGACATCCATTGTAAATCGATAGATATACTAAGCTTGGACGGAAGGAGGAACCGGTGGGGGCGAACGAGACAGGGGCGTTGGACTCGAGAAGGAGAACCCCCTCTACGAGCAGAGGGAATGATTCCTTCGTGGTCGAGGGTCCGGTGAGAGTCGTCCCCGGCGCGGGGGCTGCTCCGGAGGGCCTGGGTCGCATCCTGGTGGCGCAGTCGGACGCGGGCGACGGCGAGGGACTGCGAGCCTGTTTGTCGGAAGAGGGATACCGGGTCGAGGTGGTGGCGGACGGAGCGGATGCCCTTCGCCAGCTCCGGAGCTTTGGCCCTCATCTCGTGCTGTTGGACTCCGAACTGCCCGACATGGCCGGGACCGAGCTCTGCCGTCGTATGCGGGACATCTCCTCTGTGCCGGTCATCGTTGTTGCCAAGCTCAGCACTGAGGACGCCATCGTGCTCGGGCTCGAGGCCGGTGCGGCTGATTACGTCGTCAAGCCCTACCAAGAGCCCGAGTTGGTCGCCCGCATCCAAGCTGTGCTGCGTCGGGTGTTCCCCCCCGTGTTCATGGGCCTCACCGCGGTGCGGGCGCCGGGGCACAGCGTCATCGTCGCCGGCCCCGTCCGCCTGGATACCTCGCGGCGCATCGTCACGGTGCGGGGACGGACGGTCCCCATGAGCCGGAAGGAATTCGAGCTGTTGTGGCTTTTGATGGTGCCTGCGGGTCGTGTGCGGACCCGTGAGGAGCTCATCGACATGGTCTGGGGCGGAAGCAAGCTCCTGAGCACCCGTACGCTCGACACCCACATCCGACGTCTGCGCCTCAAGATCGAGGACGACGGGGGCGAGCCCAAGTACATCGTGACGGTGCGCGGCGTGGGATTCCGGTTCGACGGCGATGCGTTGAGCGGTTCCGGTCACGAATTTCGAGAGACGTCGCTGGTCAGCTAGGCAGCCCCCTGCCCCCGCCCCTGCCCCTGCCCCTGCCTCACGGACAGGGTCGAGGCAGCATCCGGTCTTCGGCCAGGTCGGCGACGGTGAAGGCGGTCAGGGTGCCCTGGACGTGGTCGTCGAGTGCTTGCCAGAAACGAGCGACGAGATGGGCAGCTTGTTCGGTGGCCTGGGGGGCCATGGGTGAGCCGACAGCCTCGACTCGAAGGGCTTCGGTCAAGGGTGCGATGGCGGCTTCCTCGTCGTTGGCGGCGGCGGCGATGACGGCTCGCACGGGGATGATCTCGGGCGGGCGGGCCAAGCGGAATCCGCCGTGCCATCCGGGGCGGGAGTCCAAGATGCCGGCATTGCGGAGGCTCCAGAGGACCACGCCGAGCATCTTCGTGCTCATGCCGTAATGGTCGGCGATCGTCTTGGCGGTCAGGTAGTCGCCGTCGTGCAGGCAGAGCAGGACCACGGACTTGAGGGCGTAGTCGACCCGTTCGGTGACCCGCAAGGGAGACGCCCCGCGCCGCGCCGCCATGTCAGCCATGCCCCCCCGGGCCCAAGGTCCCCACGACTAAAGACTACCATGACCATGGATTTACTAGGAAAAGATGAGATTTTTCTGCCTACCTGATTTGGGGTGTTGAACTCCGATGTTGTGGCTCTGTAGTCTTCGAGGACTGGTACACGACTAAACCACTCGGGTATATGGGGAAGCCCGCAGCCGGGTCCGTCCGCAGAAAGTGAAATCCTTCAATGAAGCCACGCACGAACCACCGGAAGATTCGCCTGCTCATGGTCCTGGCCGTTGCGAGTGCCCTGGGCGGCGGGACGAGTCTCGTCGTGGCCACCGGCGCCGCTCAGGCCGACCCCCCCTCGACCACGGGCCTCGTCGCCGTCGGGGCCGACGTGACCCAGGACCTCTTCGACGCGTACACGGGCGCTTCCCCGCCCCCCGGGCTCTCGGGCAACACGCAGGCCACCACCTTCTACACGCCGCTGCACAGCTCCGACGCCACGGACGACTTCACCATTCAGTCCTTCGACGCCAGCCCCTTCGGGGGAACAACGACCGCCCCGGGGTGCATCACGACCAAGACCGGGGGGCCGTCCTTCGACCGCCCCAACAGCACTACCAACGGGATCGCCGCCCTCTATGACGAGACCGTGGGCACGGCGTGGGTGAACCCCACTCCGTCGCAGTCGTGCACGGGGACCGCGGTCAGTGTCACGGGGCAGATCGACTTCGCCCGCGCCGCCCGAGGTGTGAAGACAACGGGGACCACCTTGACGTTCATCCCCTACGCCCGTGACGCACTGGGTATCCTCCGCTACGACCACGGCGACGGCGTCATCGACAGCTTGACCTCAGCTCAGCTGACCACGCTTTACACGAGTACGAACGGCAAACTGACCGTTGGCGCCGATACGGTGTACGCCTGCCTGACCATCTCAGGGTCTACGCCGCGCTCGAACCTGGAGAGCGCCCTCGGGATCACCGACGCCCAGGCTTCGGCGGCGGCGACCGCGGCGGGCTGCAACAACATCACCCAGAACAGCGGCAACGCCTTCTACTCCGGGTTGCCGAGCGCGGTGACCAGCGTCAATACAAACGATGCTGTCATCCCCATCTCCTCGGGGAGCTGGGAGTCTCAGGCCAACCTGGTGGCCGTCGACCGCAGCGCCACCGCCCGGACCAACGGGGTCGATCTGGCGGCGATCACCGACGGGAGCACACCTCTCGGACAGCCCTACACCGGTACGGCTCCCAACGAGGTCCCCAACACGACCTACTACTCGGACACCGCCTTCGGATACAACCTGTTCACGGTGGTCCCATCGAACAAGATCAGCGGCTTCACGCAGAACCTCGCCCTCGAAAGCCTCTTCGTGGGATCGGGATCGGCCCTGTGCTCCTCGACCGCACAGACAACCGCCCACACCTTCGGCTTCGACAGCCTGACGGTTGCCGAGGGCACCTGCGGTTCCACCTCGGCTACCGGCAACGGCTGATCCTGAACGACTCGACCTATCGAAAGGTACGAAAACAAATGAAGATGCCGATGTTCCGGAAGGTCGCCGTTCGAGCGGCGATGACGGGAGGAGTGGTCGCCCTGTGCGCTGCGCCCGCCACCGCCTACGCCTCGACCTTGAACGGCACCGCCACCATCACCGACCCCGCCCTTAATCCGCTGTCGTCAGGCGGATCGGGGACGAGCTTCTCCGTCGCGCTGCCCGCCCAGGCGGCGTGCACCGGGGACACCGCCTCTGACGGGTACCACGTCTTCAGCTACCTGGTCCCCCAGGGCACCTCGCCCACGACGATCAGCTTCAACACTGGGTTCCCATCGACGGGCTACGGCTTCTTCAGCTCCATCGGCACCTACTACGGGTCGGCCAACACGGCATCCACCACCGGCCAGATCATCGGTATCCCCGACTTCGAATGGGGCCCGGCGATTCACGGCGACGGCCTCACGTCGGCCCTCCTCTACAACGGAGGGACGAGTGGGGTATGGGAAGCCGGCATCGCCTGTGCCAACAGCAGCGGCGTGGTGACCGACTACTGGAACACCGAGATCACCTTCACGTCCAGCAATACCGACCCCGACGGTTTCGTGTGGGCGGACGTGCCGGGCCTTCCGACGGACACGCCGGAAGTGGCCACGACCGTCGTGCTCCCGTTGGTCGGGGTGGGGATCCTCGGTAGCGGTCTTTGGTTCTCACGGCGCCGGTCGACACGAAAGGCGGCACTTGCAGTCAAGACCTCCGGGCCTTGATCCCCGGCAGAGCAGGTGGTCGAGACCGGTGGTGACCACTACCGGTGGTGGGCGGGGCACACATCGTGCCCCGCCCACTTCGTCGCGTGTGGGGTCGGAATTCCGGGGGCGTTTCCCGATCGGCGCTGCGACCGCACTCCTGGTTCTGAGCATGATCGGCTGGCTGGCTGTTCCTTCGGCGGCGGCAGCAGCCACGGCGGGGACGGCGCAGATCACCGTGCCGGGCACGTCGACGCTGTTGCGCTCAGGGGGATCGGACACTCCCTACGGCGTGGCTCTGCCCCAGGGTGCAGGCTGTCCCGGCGACACCGCCCACAAGGGCTACCACGTCTTCAGCTACCTCGTGCCCAAGGGTGTGTCGCCGACTGCGGTCAGCTTCAAGACCGGAGTGCCGAGCCGTTGGTTCGGCTATATCGCCGAAGGTGCCTACTACGGTGCGATCAACACGGCGGAGAACACGGGCCAGATCGTGGAGCTCCCGGGGGAGTTCACCTGGTCACGGCTCACGCCTCACGACCTCTTCGACAATGGACAAACCACGGCGACGTGGGAGGGGGGACTCGCCTGCGCCAACGTCGAGGGTGTGGTGACCAACTACTGGAACACCGCGATCGTGTTCCGGGCGCAAGGTGCCGCTTCCGGTGGGTTTACGTGGTCTGTCCTGGCGCCCCCCCCGGCGACGGGTGGGTTGGGAGTTTGGCTCGGGGTCGGGCTGCTCCTCGTGGCGCTCGCGCTGGCGGGCATCGCCATCGGACTGCGGCGTCGCCGGACGGGTGACAGGCAGCATGTCGTCCGCTGAAGTCCCGGTCCTGACCCCGGCCCTCAGGTGGCACCGGGCCACCGTGGCGGAGTGGGACGCGCTCGAGTCTCGTACCCAGACGCGGTGCAAGGTCGTCGCCCTGGTCGGCGTGGTCGTCATCGCCTACCACTACTCGTTGGCGTCGCTCCTCCAGACGATCGGGCTCGATACCCCGCTGGCCTACGTCGGCCTGGTCCCGCTGCTGGCGGCCGGATTGGCGTGGATCAACCGTGCCCCCCGGCCCACGGAGCTCCCCATTCACGACCGCGAGCTCGACTACGGCATCGGGATCGTGCTCATCGCGGTCGCCGTCCTCGGCGGCGTCGTGCTCCCCGGCCGCCTCGGTGCCATGTTCTGGGTCAATCGTCTCGACCTGTTGTTCCTTCCGCTCTTCGTGACGGGAGCCACGATCCTGTTGTTCGGGCTGCGCGTGGCATGGCGCCAGAAGGTGCCTTTGGCGTACCTGTTCCTGGGCTGGCCGTGGCTCTACACGACCTTCCTGCTCGGGACCCTGGGTGGGTTCACCTCTCTGACCCTGCGGGGGTTGAGTGCCGCCCTCCATGTGTTCCACGTCGCCACGCCCGTCGCCGCCGATCCAGGTGTGTTCGAAATCGTGCATGCCGGACGGGCCACCTCCATCAGCGTGGTGACGGCATGCTCGGGTATCGACGGCATGGTCGGGTTCCTGCTGATCGGAGTGGCGCTGGCATCCATCGTGAGCGGGCCCCTTCTCCGCAAGGCCTTGTGGTTGGCGACCGGGCTCGTCCTGCTGTGGTTCACCAATCTGGCCCGACTGCTGCTCATCTTCTGGGCGGGGAAGGTGGCGGGACCCCACGTCGCGCTGGGCATCTTGCATCCGGTGGCCGGCCTGGTGATGTTCTGCCTCGGGGTCGGGCTCATGAGCGTCTTGTTGCGGCCCTTCGGCCTCAGCCGGGTGAACATGGCCCGACCGGCGTCGAGGACCTCGGTTAGGTCCGCCACGCCCCGGGTGTTCGCGGCCGTGGGCATCTTGCTGGCCGCCGCGGTCGTCCTCTCGGTCAGCGACTCCGAGCTCCAGACCTACAACCTGGTCGCCGCGGCCACCGGGGAGCCCAAGCTGGGGTCCTTTCTTGCCGACCCGGCCAATCCGGTGGGCTGGACGGCCTCGTTCGAGACCGAGTACACCTTCGCCAAGCCCCTGTTCGGACAAGACTCGCGGTGGTTCCGGTACCTGTACTCGCCGACGTCTCCGGGACTGAGCCAACTGCACAGCACGCTTCCGGTCACGGCAGACGTCATCGACGCCGGCAGCCTGGACGGGTTCGACGCCTACGGTGTCACGGCCTGTTACTCCTTCCACGGCTACACGCTTCGGGACGTGGCCAACGTCGACCTCGGTGACGGCATCAGCGGCCAGGCCCTGTCCTACTCGGGGATCACCGCACGACAGAACTGGTCGATCGTCTACTGGATCTGGCCGGTGGAGACCGGAGCGGGGACGCGCTACGAGCGCGTCATCCTCTACCTGCAAAACACGTCGTACGCCGCGGCCACGCTGGCACCGCACAGCCCCGGAGCGGCCCAATTAGCGCAGTCGATCAAGGGAGTCGACCCCGCCCAGCGTGTCCTGCTCACCAACAGGGCGTTCCTGGTGGCGTTCGCCCGCCAGGTGGTCGCCGGTCAGACCCGTCAGAAAGACACCGCCGTGCTGGTCGCTTCGGTGCAGACGCCCGACCACGCCATTCAGTCGTGGGCCACGTCGAGCAGCAGCTCCCAGGACGCAGGCACGGCCACCTCCACGACCGTGGCTTCGGGTCCGTACCAGACGTTCTGGCAGACCTACCGCCACGATCATCCGCTCGCATCGTCGGTGTCGGGGGCGCAGCCGTGAGCCCGGTGAGGGCCGGCGCGCCCATTGCCGTGGTGGCCGAGGCCTCCCGCCAGCCGCGGCGACGGATCAGGTCGGCGCCCGGTGGCGGGGACCGAGTCTTCCTGGGCCTCACCCGGCTGGGCGCGACCCTCGTCGTGGGCATCATCGCCGCAGTCGGGATCTTTCTGGGGATCCGCGCCTACCCGGCCCTGGCGGTGGCCAAGCTGTCCTTCCTCACCACCCAGGCGTGGGAGCCCGATGCTCATCACTTCGGCATCGGCGGGGTGCTCCCGGACACGGTGTTCATCGCCCTGGTGGCCCTCTTCGTCTCGGTCCCGGTGTCGCTGGGCTTGTCGCTCTACATCTCCGAGATCGCCCCCAAGGCGCTCCAGCGGACCCTGGTCTCGCTCGTCGACCTGATGTCGGCGGTCCCGAGCGTGGTGTACGCGTTCTGGGGTCTGGACTTTCTGCAAGGACACATCATCGGGGTGTCGCGTTGGCTTTCGACCTGGCTCGGCTGGATCCCCATCTTCAAGGTGACCGGGGCGGACTTCTCGAGCCCCACTGCATCGGCCAGTGTCTTCACGGCCTCGACCTTCATCGTCGGATTGGCCGTCTCGCTGATGGTGATCCCGATCCAGTGCTCGGTGATGCGAGAGGCGTTCTCTCAAGCTCCGTTGGGAGAACGCGAGGCTGCCTACGCATTGGGCAGCAATCGCTGGGGCATGATCACCTCGGTCGTCCTCCCGTTCGGAAAAGGGGGGATCATCGGCGGGACCATGTTGGGCCTGGGTCGCGCCTTGGGCGAGACCATCTGTGTGTACCTGATCATCTCTCCGATCTACCGCATCAACTTTCATATCCTCCAAGAGGGCGGCAACTCGATCTCGGCGCTCATCGCGCTGCAGTTCGCCGATACCGACAGCTTCGGCACCTCCGCCCTCATGGCCGCAGGCCTGGCGCTCTTCGCCGTGACCATGATCATCAATTTCGCGGCGTCGGCCGTGGTGGCACGGTCCCGATCGGGCGCGCAAAGCGAGCTGTGAGATGACCTTGTTTAAATTCCCCGATACCGACCAGCGAGCCGAGAATGGTCCGCCGACCCCGCCGCAACCACGGCGCCGAACGGGCGGTCGCAGCCGGGAGAACACCTTCGACCTCGTCGGAGCGGCCGGCGCCGGCCTGTGCGTGTCGATCCTGCTCTTCGGTCAACTGGCCACTTTGTCGGGGCCGATCGGGTTCGTCGTTGTCGGCTATCTCGTGTTCCTCGCCGTGTACGGCGTGCTCGTGGCGCTGCGCGAGGACGGGCCCGCCGTCCGGGATGCCTTGATGACCGTCGTCCTCACCACGGCCATGTGCATCGCCTTCGGCGCGCTGGCATTGGTGGTCGGCTTCACGCTGTGGCGGGGCAGAACGGCCCTGGTGCACTTGAACTTCTTCACCCAGGACCTGTCCAAGGCGGGTCCGCTGGCGCCGTTGAAGGTGGGTGGCGTGGCCCATGCGCTCGTCGGCACGATGTGGATGATCGGCATCGCCCTGGTGCTGACCGTGCCCCTGGGACTGATCTGCGCGGTGTACCTGGACCAGACGCGCAGCCGCCCGGCACTTTTCGTCCGCTCGGTGGTCCAGGCCATGACGGCTCTGCCCACGATTCTGGCCGGCCTGTTCATCTACGCCTTCTTGATCTTGATCTTGGGATTCCAGCAATCGGGACTCGCCGCCGCGCTGGCATTGAGCATCATGATGCTCCCGTACCTCATCCGGACCTCGGACCTCGTCCTGCGCCTCGTGCCCAACGGCCTGCGCGAGGCGTCCGACGCCCTGGGCGCGCCCCGCTGGCGCACGGTGTGGCACGTCGTGCTGCCCACGGCGCGCTCCGGTCTCGGCACCGGGGTCATCCTGGCCACGGCGCGGGGCATCGGCGAAGCCTCGCCCGTACTCCTCACGGCGGGCTACACGACCTACCTGAACGCCGATCCCGTCCACGGGCCGATGGTGTCGCTGCCACTCTTGGCCTTGAAACTGGTCGCCTCGGGCGTCCCCACCTATATCGCTCGTGGGTTTGCCTGTGCCACGTTCCTCCTACTCGTCATCGTGGTCTTGTTCATCGTGGCCCGGATCGTGGGCGGCTGGGGCCCGGGGCACCTGAGTCCTCGCCAACGCCGCCGCGTGGCGCGAGCTTCGGCTCGCGACGCGGCCCGGTTCTCCAGCCCCATGTGGGCTGCGCCCGATGTCGGAGGGACGCGATGACGCGCCGATCGATGTCCGGGCTGCGTCGTCGGGTGGGCGGCGCCATGCTGGCCGTGTTCATCGTCGGTCTGAGTATCGCCGTCGTCGGGGTGCGCCCGGCCACCGCGGACACCCAGAGCTATGTGCCGGTGTCCGGAGCAGGCTCCTCATGGTCGGAGAACGCGCTCGACCAATGGATCAGCGACGTCCAGCAGTACGGCATGCGGGTCAACTACGCAGGGACGGGCTCAACCGCGGGGCGGGAATCGTTCCTCAACGGCACCGTCGACTTCGCGGCGTCCGACATTCCGTTCCAGACGAAGCCGGACGACGGATCGGCACCCGAGACCCCGACGCCGGGCACCTATGCCTACATGCCGATCACGGCGGGCGGAACGGTGTTCATGTACAACCTGACGATCGCCGGCCAGCGGGTCACGAACCTGCGTCTGTCGGGCCAGAGCATCGCGGAGATCTTCACGGGTGCCATCACGAATTGGGACAACCCCGCCATCGCCGCGGACAACCCCGGGCTCCAGCTTCCGAACGAGCCCATCGTCCCGGTGGTGCGTTCCGACGGAGCCGGTGACAGCTTCGAGTTCTCGCAATGGATGATCAGTCAGTTTCCCTCCATCTGGAGCTCGTTCTGCAACACTTCGGGCCGGGCACCGGCGTGCGGGCCGACCTCGTTCTATCCGACGCTTCCCGGCATGATCGCCCAGTCCGGTGACCTCGGCGTGGCCGGCTACGTGTCGCAAAGCTACGCGGCGGGTTCCATCGGGTACGTGAACTACTCCTATGCACTCAACGCCGGGTTCCCCGTCGCCCAGATGTTGAACGCGGCGGGTTACTACACCGAACCGACACCCCAGAACGTGGCCGTCTCCCTGCTCGACGCCCAGATCGAGACGGCCAACACCGATCCGTCGGTCTACCTCACCGAGAACCTGCAGAACGTCTACACCGACCCCGATCCCCGGAGCTACCCGCTGTCGTCGTACAGCTACCTGATCCTGCCCATCAAGGTCCAGGGACAGTTCTCCACGGCCAAGGGCAAGACGCTGGCGGCGTTCTCCTACTTCGCCATGTGCCAGGGCCAGCAGGAGTCGGCGTCGCTGGGCTATTCGCCCATGCCCATCAACCTGGTCCAAGCGAGCTTCACGCAGATCGCGCAGATACCGGGTGCCGATGTCCAGAACATCAACATCCAGAACTGCAAAAACCCGACCTTCACGCCGTCGGGGGCCAACCTGTTGGCGCAGACCGCCCCGTACCCCCCGGCCTGCGACAAGCAGGGCCCCACCCAGTGCTCGACCGGCACCGGGGGGGCGGCCAAGGTGTCCACGCCGGTCAAGGCGTCGGCCCGCGCTTCGGCGTCGGTGGCGGCCAAGTCCACGGGGGTCGCTGCACCCGCCGCCGCCGGGACGGCGAGCCAAGCGGCCGGCTCGGCCGTCACCCAGGCCTGTGGCGCCACCAGCGCCGCCTGCCCGGGCGCGACGGCGGCCGGATCGACAGGTGGTGGTGCCTCGGCACCCGCCGCCAGTGATTTCGACCCGACCCCGACGCCCGTGGTCTTGGGGGTGGCGCAGGGGTGGTCGGAGACCCAGACCTTTGTCGTGCTGGCGGTGGTGGGCGTGCTCGGGGCGATCTTCGTGCCCGGCTTGTGGGTCCGGATGCGCGTGAAGAGGCGAGACCAGTGACGGCGCGCCACGCCCGACGGCGGCGCGACGTCCGCCTGTGGGTGCGCTGGGCGGTTGTGGCCGGCGTGCTGGCGGCGGTGGCGATCCTGCTGTTCGTCCCCGGCGTCCAGCCCGGTGCATCGGCCACGGGTAATCCGGTGGCGGGATCGCAGGGGACCGTCTCCTCGCTGACCGACACGTCGCCGGTCACCGTCTCGGGCCGGGGAGCGTTCTCGACATTGCAGGTCACCGTGAACCAGACCAAGAACCTGGGTAACCAGGCCATCTCGGTCTCCTGGACCGGCGGCACACCCACGTACAGCGATGCGACCACGGGGGCATTCGACTCCACCTTCGACGGCGACTACCTCCAGATCTTCGAGTGTTGGGGTGATCCCGACCCGTCGGATCCGCTGTATTCGGTCGATCCGGGGCCGTCCCCGACGCAGTGCGAGTTCGGTGGTGAGAGCCCTACTCCCACCACCTCGTACCCCATCGACAGCGGGGACGTCGGCTTCCAGTACTCCCGGGTGCTCTCCACGCCAGGGTGGAGCACCTACAGCCAGACGACCGGTTACCTCGATAACGGGACGAACGGAACCAACTTCATCATCGAGCCCTTCGATTCCGTGGACGGAACCGTCGTCAACCAGCAGGCCAACTACGACTACCTGCAGAATCCGCTCGCTCCGCAGCCGTTCTGGGAGAACGCCTATTTCAGCTTCGAAGACACCAACGAGATCGACTTCGCCCGCACCTACGCCGACGGGACAGGGGACCAGGTTTTCCAGGTCGACACCGGGCTCGAAGCCCCGGGCCTCGGGTGTGGACAGGCGATCCAGACACTGCCCGACGGTACCCAGAAGGTGCCCCAGTGCTGGCTCGTCGTCGTGCCGCGCGGCACGGCGGCCCAGGAGAACCCCACCGGCCTTACCGGGGTGACGGGCGTCATGACATCACCTCTCACCTCGGCGGCCTGGGCCAACCGGATCGCCATACCGCTCACGTTCAAGCCCGTGGCCACGTCGTGCGCCCTCGGCGGCAACGAGGAGCGCATCGTCGGCAGTGAGCTGGCCACGACGGCGGTCTCGAGCTGGCAGCCGGCGTTGTGTGCCAAGCCGGGCGCTCCTCCCTACAACTACTCGTATGTGTCCGACGATGAGGCTCGCCAGGACATCGTGGCACCGACGTACGGCGCCGCCGGCATGGCCGTGTTCACCGATCCCATCAACCCGAGTCAGACCACCGCGTCCAATCCGGTCGTCTACGCCCCCCTCACCCTTTCGGGGGTGGTGGTGGGGTTCAACATCGAGCGATATCCGGCCCTGGTGGGTTCCAGCCTCCAGCCCGACGAAGAGGCTTTGGCCGGTACCCGAATACAGAACATCTACCTGACCCCTCGCCTGGTAGCCAAGCTGTTGACCGAGTCGTACCAGGCGCAGCTCGTCGGTATCACGACGGACAAATCCAGTGCCTACACATGGATCCAGAGCAACCCCGTCAGCCTGGTCACCGACCCGGACTTCTTGCAGTACAACCCGGAATTCGCGCTCCTCTCCACTCAGCAGGAACTGGATGCTTCCACGCTCCTCGTCGAGGAGAGCTCCTCTGATGCCACGGCGACGCTCTGGAACTGGGTCCTGTCCGATCCCGCGGCGCGCGCCTGGCTCAACGGGACACCCGACCCGTGGGGCATGCAGGTCAATCCGATCTACAGCACGAGCCCGACTGTCAATCCCTCGGGCGTGGCCTTCGGGACCCCGGTGCCCGAGACCTTCCCGAAGAGCGACCCCTATTGCCAGAACACCGGCGACACCTTCGGCAACCCACCCCAACCCGCCAGCCTTCTGTGCATGCAGAGCTGGTCGCCCTACGCGCTGACCATGAACGCCGCCGCCCAGTCCACCGCCGTCGCCAACGACGGGGGAAAGACCACGCCGGACCCCGATGCGGCGAGCGCCGACACGGCGTGGTCGTCCAACGGACCCCAGAAGACAGGCACCTACTTCATGCTGTCTGTGACCGATTCGGCGTCTGCAGCCCAATACGGGCTACAGACCGCCAGCTTGAGCCCCGCCGGCGACGACGTGAACCCGACTTTCGTTGCCCCTGACGAGCAGAGCTTGGTCAACGGAGAGCAGGCCATGGTGCCCAGTTCTGTCCCGGGGGTGCTCCTCACGAACCCGGCCGCCACCGCCGCCGACGCCTACCCGCTGCCCATCCTCACCTATGCGGCGACTACGCCGGTGAGCCTCGATGCGACCGATCGTCAGAACTACGCCACGTTCCTGCAATACGCGGCAGGAGCGGGCCAGACACCGGGAGAAGGCATCGGACAGCTTCCCGAGGGGTACGCGCCGTTGCCGGCAGCCCTGCAAGCCCAGACGGTGGCCGCCGCGACGGCCATTCTCAATGCCCCTGTCCCCGCCGCGACACCCACGGCTCCGGCGTCGTCGGGCGTCACCCCATCGGCGCCACGTGCCGCCACCGTGTCGTCGTCTGCAGGTGAACCCCACACCACCCCGCAAGTTGTGCCGACCACGACTGCGCCCACTTTGTCGGCGGCGGTGCACTTGTCGAAGGGGCCCACCAACTTCGCCACCACACGCACGAGCCCCTTCGGGGCGGGCGCGACACGTTGGGCGCTGCCACTCTGCCTGATCGTTGGGCTGGTCGCCTTCCTAGCCGCTCCGCTGGTGAGCGGGATGGGTCGACGGCGTTCCCCGGTGAGGGGCCGTCCTTTCCCCCCTTCGAAAACGACGGTTGGCGAGCAATAATGGTTGAGGACTCGTCGGCATCGGGGATGTTGTTCTCGACCACAACCGATCCCTTCGGGGCAAGGAGCAGGTGACCACGATGCGACATGGACGACCGAGCCGAATGGCGAGGGTGAGGACGTTGACCGTTGTCGGTGTCCGCGCCGGTGCGTTGGTGCTCTTGCTGGCGGGGGCGTGGTCGCTGTACGTGGCGACAGCGGCGTCGGCTTCTACTTTGAACGGCATCGCCACCATCACCGACCCCACCAACAACCCGTTGACGTCGGGGGGGTCGGCGACGAGCTTCACCGTCGCCCTGCCCTCCCAGGCAGCATGCAGCGGGGACACCGCCACCGACGGCTATAACATCGAAAGCTACCTGGTTCCCCAGGGTACCGTGCCCACATCGATCACCTTTACGGGCGGCGTCCCCTCGACGGGGTTCGGCTTCTTCAGCTCTAACGGCACGTTGTTCGGGCCGGCCAATACCGCCATAAACACCGGCCAGATCAACCAGATCC
>JBEKIJ010000034.1:0-31387 GCA_050011815.1 Acidimicrobiales bacterium
GGCCTACCCCGGCGCCACCCGCATCGAGCACGTGGAGGACCCCCGGGTGGAGAAGCAGGAGCACTACTACCGGGCCGCCCACACCAAGCTGCTCGACCTGGGCCTGGTGCCGCACCTGCTCGAGGAGCCCACCATCAAGGGGCTGCTCGAAGTCGTCGACCGCCACCGCGACCGCGTCGACCTCCAGGCCATCGCCCCCACGGTGCAGTGGCGCCAGACCGCCAGCACGCTGCCGACGGGCGGGAGCTCGCCTGCCTGAGCGAAGGGGCGGCGCCGGTCGCGTCCCGAGCTGAAGATCGATCGACGGGGGTGGCGCCGGGGCGCCGTCATCCGTCCGATCAGGGCTTTGCGCAGGCAATACTTTCGAGCACATGACCGGGACCCGATTCTCCACCGGCGCCCGGCCACGTCATGCATGGACCGCCGATCTGTTCGGCCTCCTCTGGGTCCTGGCCGCGGCGGGCGCCGTCCTGGCTCCGGCGTTCTCCCACGGCCCGTACCTCGGCTCCTTCGACTGGGTGTCGCGCTTCGGTCTCTCGCAGAACCCCGCCGTGGTCGTCCATGACCGCCAGACCTTCGACCAGATAGCCGAATTCATCCCCTGGACCAAACTGGCCTGGACCCAGGTGCACCACGGGCACCTCCCGCTGTGGAACCCTTCGAGCGTCCTCGGCATGCCCTTGGCCTTCACGTGGCAGGCCGGCACCTTCAGCATCCCGGTGGTGCTCGGCTATCTCTTCCCGGTGAGCCTGTCGTACACGGTGCAGGTCGTCGCCACCCTCGTCATCGCCGGCACCGGGGTCTACGTGCTCGGGCGGGTCATGGGTCTCAGCGTGCTGGCCTGCACCATGGCCGCCACGGTCTACGAATTGAGCGGCGCCTTCTTCGGCTGGCTCGGCTGGCCCATCGCATCGGTGATGTCGTGGATCGGCTGGCTGTGCGCCGCCGCCATTCTCGTCGTCCGGGGCGGGCGCCGGGCCCGAGCCGTGGCGTTTCTGGCCCTCATCGTGGCGTGTGCCATCTACGCCGGACAACCCGACACGTTGGTCCTCCTGGGCACGGCCTTTCTCGTCTTCATGGTGGCCCTCTTGGGATCGAGGACGGCACCCCTGAGGGGATCGGGACCCATCCGGCGCCCCGTCCTCGACACCGTCCTCGGCGTGGCGGCCGGGGCCGCGCTCGGGAGCCCCCTGTTGCTGCCCGGCATGCAACTGATCTCGGGCTCGGTGCGGTCGGGCAAGAACCTGAGCCAGGCCGTCTCGGCGCAGAGCATCATGCTGACGCTGTTCCAGGGCTTCGACGGGCTGCCGGTGACCGGCAGTCGGTTCTTCGGGTCCGGGTACTACACGAAGTCGGTCGCCTACGTGGGCGTCATCGCGGTGGTGCTGGCCGTCTTAGCCGTCGTGGCCGCGGTGAAGCTCCGACAGCGGAGATCGGAGGTGATCGGGTTCGGCGCCGTTGCCGTCGCCATGGCGGCGATCGTGTACCTCCCGATCGTGGAGTCGGCCCTCGACGGCCTGCCGCTCATCGGCAGCGTGCTGTGGCGGCGCGCCACCATTCCCTTGATGTTCGGCCTCGCCGTCCTGGCCGGCATGGGAACCGACGTCCTCGTCCGGTCCCACCGGGGTGACGCCGTCCGTCGCTGGATGGCGGTCGTCTTCGGGGCGACCGCCGTGGTGCTGTTGGCCCTGTGGGCCTTTGACCGCGGCCATCTGCGGTCGATGGAGGCATCCATCCGCGCCAGGAGCTTCATCTGGCCCTTCGCCCTCACCGCCCTCGGACTGGCCGTCGCGGCGTGCTTCGCGGTCGGGGCACGACGACACCGGGCCGGGCCCGAGCACGGGGGC
The DNA here is from genome assembly GCA_050011815.1 of Acidimicrobiales bacterium. GTDB lineage: Bacteria > Actinomycetota > Acidimicrobiia > Acidimicrobiales > UBA8190 > Chersky-840. The sequence goes on from JBEKIJ010000034.1 coordinate 1,848, forward strand.
GGGACCTCGACCGGGCGGTGGGCCGCGGCGTTGTTCCTCGTGGGTGAGACCGTGTTCCTCGTCACCGCCGGTACCCCGCTGTGGACATCGCAACCCGCCTATCTGACCCCCACCCGGGACGAGGCGACGCTGGCGCGCGCCGTGGGATCGTCGGTGGTGGGCCTCGGGGCCAACACCTGCTTCGGCTCCGACCAACTCGGCATCGTGCCGAACTACAACGTCGCCCTGGGCATCAAGGAATTCGCCATCTACGAGCCGCTCATCCCCCGGACCTACGGCGAATCCTGGCTGGCGGCCACCGGCGAGCCCTCGGCGCCGGTGCAGTTCCCGGGCGTGCCGTTCTCGGTGTTCTGCCCCGCGGTGACCTCGGCCTCCATCGCCCGACGCTACGGGGTGGGCTTCGTCCTCGAAGGAGCCGGTCAGCGTGGCCCCGCCGGTGCGGTCTTCGACCGGGCCGTGGGCCACGAACGCCTCTACCGCATCCCGGACTCGGGCCTCGCCACCCTCAGCGCCGCGCCGACCGGTGCCGGCCTGCCCGGGCCCGACGCGGCGGGGACGGTGGTCCCGGTCACCCAACCCGACCCCTCCACCTGGACGGTCAGGACCCACGGCACCGTCTCGCAGGTGTTGCGGTTGCGGCTCACCGACGTGCCCGGCTGGCACGCCACCATCGACGGGCGGCCCCTTGCCCTACAGCGCTTCGACGGCGTCATGCTCCAGGCCCGCGTCCCGGCGGGCCGACACGTCGTGAAGGTCTGGTACTGGCCGCGCGCCTTCACCGAAGGCCTCGTCCTCGCCGTCGTCGCCGTGGCGGCCCTCGGTGGCGCCATGCTCACGGGATGGGTGCAGCGTCGGCGTCGAGTGGCGGTGACGACGTCCCCGGCGTCGGCGAACCCGGCCGACGCGGCACCGTAGCCGGCGGCTGTCAGTCCGGGCCGAGCGCCAGGTCACCGAGCGGCGCGGGATCCTCGACGACCTCACAGTTCGGAACCCACGATTCGATCGGGAGGTTGTGGGTGTCCACCAGCTTCCGCCAGGCGGCGTGCAGCCTCTCGTCGTCTCGGGCCCCGAGCCCGCGCCAGGCCACCCCCACCTTGTCGGCGAGATCGGTGGCACTCAGCGCGTCGGCACCCTGGCGCAGCTTCCGGACGAACTGTTCCTCGGACCGGTACGGGAAATGTCGTATCTCCAGGCCGACGGTCCGCTTCCCCCAGCGCGAGACCCCGTGGTTCCCATACGCCAGGCGCGCTCGGGGCCGGGGCCGGAAGGCGACCTTGTGCAACGAGTTGGCCTCGGTGTTGCGCCACCGGAGACGGCGCACGGGGTCGGGTTCGGTGAGATCGTCAGAGGCCGTGGGCACATGGTTGAACATGGGGACCTGGACCACGGCGGCATCGCAGCGCGCCAGCCACTGCGCCAGGGTCCCTGTCCGCGCCAGCCACACTTCGTCGGCGTCGAAGGGGATGACCCACTCGGCACCCCCTCGCGCCGCGGCGCGCGCCAGCAGCGTCATCTTCTCGGCCTGGTAGTAGGCGGGCAACCGGTCCATGAGCACCGTCACGGGATGCGACCGGGCCAGTCGTTCGAGGATCTCGTGGGTGCCGTCGGTCGAGAGGTTGTCGGCGATCACGACCCGGTGCACGCCCTGGTCGAGGAGGTTGCGCACCACGGTCTCGACGATGTCGGCCTCGTCGCGGACCATGCCGACGGCCCACACACCACCGCGCGCCCCGTCGATCTCGGGCATGGCGTCGAGGTGACGCCGGGCCTCCGCCATGTGACCGAACCACCCAGGCTCGCGCTTGAGCCGCTTGGGCACGTGGTCACGCTACCGCACCGGTCGGTTCGCATCGGTCGACGAGGACTCGTGCCGAACGCGCCGGGGTGCCACCACTACGATCCGTGCCGCCATGGCGCTTCCCAATCTCTTCGTCATCGGGGCACCCAAGAGCGGGACCACGTCGTTGCACCGGTACCTGGACCAGCACCCCCGGATCTCGATGTCGGCGATGAAGGAGCCGAAGTTCTTTCTCACCGACGGCTCGCGCCCACACCACCGCGGCCCCGGCGACGAGCGTGCCTGCCGGGCCTACGTCGTGGGTCGCCCGGCTTACGAGGCCCTGTTCCACTATCCGCCGGGACCCGGTGGGTACGCGGGGGAGTCGACGCCCTACTACCTCTGGGACCCCGCCGCCGCGCCCCGCATCCACGCGCTCGTCCCCCAAGCCCGGCTCGTGGCCGTGCTGCGTGAGCCCACCTTGCGTGCCTACTCCAACTGGGCGGACCTGCGCGAGCAGGGTCGCGAGAAGCTCGACTTTGCGTCGGCCATGGCTGCCGAGGAGGAGCGGCGGCGCTTGGACTGGGAGCCGTTCTGGCTGTACCGGGACCTCGGCCTCTACGGCAGGCAGCTCACCGCGCTGTTCACCGTCTTTCCCCGCGAACAGGTGAAGGTCCTGTTGGCCGACGACCTCGCCGCCGACCCCGACGTCACCGTCGCCTCGGTCTTCGCGTTCTTGGGCCTCGAACCCCTGGCCGACCCGCTGGCGGAGGTGCGGCTCAACCAGACCATGTACACACCGGTGGACCGCACCAGCCGTCTCCTCGAGACGCTGTTCGATCGGGGCCAGCGGGCGAGGCCGGTGGTGCCGCCCCGGATCCGCCGGATGGCCCGGGAGGTGGTGCGCCGGCGCCTGCGCTCGCAGGCCACGGCGGGCTCCCACGGCTCGCGCCTGCGCCACGAGTACCTCGAGGTGTTCACCGAGGACCGCCGCGTGCTCCAAGGCCTCGGCATCGACGTGACGCGTTGGGACCCACAGCCGGGATGAGCACGAAATAGGCCTATATCCTGCGGGAATAGGGTCGACGCGGAGCTATACTCGTGCCGTTCGGGGGACGGGGGGCAGGTGGGGCACAGCGCGGTGGCGGTGGGGGACCCTGTGCGGCGTGTCGATCGGATGAGGCCGTGACGACCCGATCGCTCCAGCAGCTCTACGAGGATCCCGCCACCCCGTTGATCTCGGGGTCGGGGCGGGCCCGGCTCCAGGCCCAGATGCTCGTCGAAGGCGCCTTGGGCGCACACCGGGCCCTGCGGGCCGTCGACGTGGGGTGCGGCACGGGCACCTGGACGGCACTGGCCGCCGACGTGGCCACGCGGGCCGGGATCGACCTGACCATCATCGGTCTCGACTGGTCGGTGGCGGCGCTGAGACAGGCCCAGGGCCACGGCTTGGAGGTGGTGCGGGGCTCGGTGGAGCAGCCCGGGCTGCCCCTCGGATCGGCCAGCGTCGACATCGTCATCATCAGCGAGCTCATCGAGCACCTCGTGGACACCGACACCGCCTTGTCCGAGGTCCGGCGGGTCCTCGTGCCCGGGGGGAGGATCCTGCTCTCCACACCCAATCTGGCCGCCTGGTACAACCGCGGTCTCCTCTTCTGCGGCGTGCAGCCGATCTTCACCGAGGTGAGCCTCCAGGGGATCTACGGCCGGCCCGGCCACGAGGTCGTGGGCCACCTGCGGGTCTTCACCCGTCGAGCGCTGGCGGCGCTGCTCCGGGCGCACGGGTTCGTCGACATCACGATCACCGGGGCCCCCTATCACGACGTCCCCCGCCCCCTGCGGCCCCTCGACCGCCTCCTGTGCCGGGTGCCCAGCCTCTCCTCGATCCTCCTGGCCTCGGCCCAAGCCCCCTGAGGGGCCGAGATTTCATCAGATGTGACGACGAGAACCCGGTCCGGCGCTTCATAGAGTCGCTGGAGAAGGGGCATGACGGCTACCGACCGCGCCTTTGGCGCGCCCTGTGGGCGTCCGGACAGTCGTCCACCTGGGGGGGGATGGGTTGACCGAGGTCGATCGTCAGTCGGGGGTTCTGGCGGTTCACTCCGACGAGGGCATCCTCGTCGAGGCCCCGGCCGTGCCGACGGTCGCCGACCACCCGGCGATCAACGGCGCCCGCACCGACGGGCTCGCCCTGGCCCGCCTGGACGCCGTGGCCGCCCGGGCTCTCGAGATCGGGCTGAAGCGGGTGCAGGTGCTCGCCTGGAGGGACTTCGAGGACCCCGAAGCGGGCGGCTCGGAGCTCCACGCCCACCGGGTGGCATCGGCCTGGGCCCGGGCCGGGATCGACGTGTCCCTGCGCAGCTCGGCGGCGCCGGGCCAGAAGTCCGTGACCACAAGGGCGGGATATCAGGTGGTGCGCAAGTCGGGGCGCTACGGGGTGTTCCCCCGCAGCGCCCTCAGCGGCTTGGCCGGGCGCCGGGGTCGACCCGACGGCATCGTCGAGATCTGGAACGGCATGCCCTTCTTCACGCCGTTGTGGGCCCGGTGCCCCCGGATCGTCCTGCTCCACCACGTCCACGCCGCCATGTGGCGGATGGTCCTGCCGCCGCGCTTGGCCGGTCTGGGCGAATTCGTCGAGCTCCGGATGGCGCCCCCGCTGTACCGCCACAGCCGGGTGCTCACCCTGTCCCCGTCTTCGCGCCAAGAGATCCTGTCCATGCTCGGGTTGGACCCCGCACGGGTGAGCGTCGTCCCCCCCGGCGTCGACGAGCGGTACGGCCCCGGCGGGACCAAGTCGCCGGTTCCACTGGTGGTCGCGGTCGGACGGCTGGTGCCGGTGAAGCGACTCGAGCTCCTCATCGACGCCGCAGCCCGGGCGCGCAAGGACGTCCCCGATCTCCGCCTCCTCGTGATCGGCGAGGGGTACGAGCGACCCGACCTCGAGGCCAAGATCCGGGCCATCGACGCCACCTCGTGGATCGAACTGCCCGGGCACGTGTCCGACGAGGAGCTCGCCGACGCCTATCGGCGGGCATGGGTGGTCGCCTCCACGTCGTTGCGCGAGGGCTGGAACATGACGATCACCGAAGCGGGCGCGTGCGGGACGCCGGCGGTCGTGTCCGACATCGCGGGGCACCGGGACTCACTGACCGACGGCGTGAGCGGGCTCCTGGTCGACCCCGGCGACGAATTCGCCGACGCCCTGGTGGAGGTGCTCAGCTCAACCGAGCTGCGAGAGCGCCTGGGCCGGGGAGCCGCGGCGCGGGCGCGGAGCCTCACGTGGGAAGCCACCGCCGCCAGCGTGCTCAGCGCGCTGGTCGACGAAGCCCAGGCGCGCCGGTAAGAGACCCCACAACGCCGATCCCGGCCGCCCCACCTGGCCGGCCCGCACGGGGTTGCCACGGCCTCGGGGGTAGCCTGGACAAGGCGACTTTGTCCACGCCCGTGGGGCCCTGAGACCGACACATGCGCAGATCCCGTGACCGCCTGCTCGTCCTGCTCCTCGTCACGTCCCTGAGCATCGCGGGGTGCTCGGCGGCGCCAAAGGGCTCGGACGGACCGCCGACGATGGTAGGTGTGATCGGCAGCTCGCTCCAGGCCTCCAACGCCCAGTTCACCCTCGTCCAGGTCATCCCCGATCCCACCAAGAACGTGGTGACCACCGTCCTGACCGCTTTGAACACCTCGAGCCGGCCCGTCGACCTTTCCAACCTGTCGGTCATCTCGCTGCTGAGCGACGTTGCCGGACACACCTATACCCCCGACGCCAACAGCGACGTGGTGCTGGCGCAATGTGCGGGGCCCGGATTCGTGACGCCGATCGCGCCCGGCCAGACCGTCCAGGGCTGCGAGCACTTCTCGGTGCGGCCCAAGGCGGCTCCCGCGCAACTCGAGCTCCTGGTGAAGCCCACGTTGCGGTGGCGCATCGCCAACGAGCCGGCGCCGGGCACCCAAGGCCTCGGCAACAGGGGGACGGGCACCGGGACGGGCAGCGGAACCGGCAGCGGGACCGGGACGGGGACGGGGACGGGCACTGGCACAGGGACGGGGACGGGGACGGGCACGGGGACCGGCACAGGGCCGGGCCCGGGTCCGGCCACCACGCACCCGGCGCGCACGCCGCATGCGAAAAAGAAGCCGAAGGTGAAGAAGCCCAAGAAGGTGAAGGTCAAGGTGAAGAAACCGAAGCGCTAATCCCGAGGACCCGGCGTCTAGGTTTTCGGGAGCGAGTTCTGCTGAGCACGGCGAAAGGGAGTCTCCACACCCATGCGTGAGCCGGTCGTGCCCGGGGCCGACGACACCACGTCATCTCGAATCGGTCCCTGGGTCGCGCTCGCCCTCATCGCGGTGTGGGGGTGTGTCAAGTGGCGACCGGAGCTGACCGGCGTCGCCTACGCGGATGACAGCTCCGTCCACGAGCAGATGGTGCGCTTCGCGCTGAACCGGTTCGACGCAGGGCACCTGCCCATGACGAGCTGGTTCCCGGATCTCGGTCTGGGGTCACCCCAGTTCCTGCACTACCAGGGCCTCCCCGCCATGGTGACCGGCCTGCTCGGGATGGCGACGGGTGGCAACGCCGCCTTCCGGATCACCTTGTACCTATTGCTGGCCCTGTGGCCGCTGTCGGTGTACTGGTCGGCCCGGCTCTTCGACCTGGGGCGCGTGGCGTCGGTGCTGAGCGCGGCGGCCGCCCCCTTGCTCATGAGCGCGGTGGGGGTGGGGTACGAGCCCAAGGCCTACATCTGGGTGGGCTACGGCGTGTGGGCACAGCTGTGGGCGTCGTGGACGCTCCCGCTCGCCTGGGCCTTCACGTGGCGGGCCATGGGGTCGCGCCGTGCCGTCGCACCGGCCGTCGTCTTCGTGGCCCTCACCATGGCCCTGCACTTCGAGACGGGCTATCTCGCCTTCATCCCCATCGCCATCTTCCCCTTCCTCGTGCCCTCGGCTCTCCGCACCCGGCTCGAGCGCGCCGTGGCCGTCGGCGTCGGGGCGCTGCTCGCCTCGGCCTGGGTGACGGTCCCGCTCCTGGTGGAGAGCCGCTGGGCGGCCACCAACGAGGTCCTGGCCCACACCCCCCTCGTGAACGGCTACGGCGCCAAACAGGTGATGTCGTGGCTCCTCGGAGGACAGCTCTTCGACGCCCACCGTTTCCCCATCGTCACGCTGCTCGGTGCGGCGGGGCTCGTGGCCTGTGCGCGGTATTGGCCCACCAAGGCCTCGGGGCGCGCCCTCGTGGCCTTGCTCGTGATGAGCCTGCTGCTGTCCTTCGGGCGCACCACCTTCGGGGAATTGACCGTCCTCCTGCCCGGGAGCAAGGACATCTTCATGCGCCGGTTCATGATGGGCGCGCAGCTCGCCGGGCTCTATCTCGCCGGCGTCGGGGGGGCGGCGCTCATCGGGGTCATCGGAGCCAGCCTGGGGCGCCGGCGCCCGCGCCTCGCGACGTGGGTGACCGCACCCTCTCGTCGCATCGTCATGATGGCGGTGGGGGGTGTCCTGGGCGTGGCCGTCCTCGCCCCGGCGTGGTCCGAGATCGACACCTTCGCGGCGGCCAACGCGCAGTGGATCGCCTCCCAGCACGCCGCCGACGACTCCCAGGGGGCCGAGGTCGATCGCCTCATCGCCTACGTCGATCTCCACGGCGGCGGTCGGGTGTACGCCGGGATGCCGTCGAACTGGGGATCGAACTTCCTCGTGGGTGCGGTGCCGGTGTTCAAGTACCTCGAGAGTCGCGACGTCGACGAGGTGGGCTACACGTTGCGCACCGCCTCGCTCATGACCGACCCGGAGTACTTCTTCGCCGAGACCGTCCCGGGGGACTACGAGCTCTTCGGAATCCACTACCTGATCCTGCCCGCCAACCACCGCCCGCCCGTGCCGGCCCGGCTCGTCATGACAGCGGGCCCGTACCAACTCTGGGTCCTTCCCCACAAGGGCTATGTGCGCGTCGTGGACACCGTCGGGACCCTCACCGAGGACAAGACCAACGTGGGCATCATGAGCGTGCCCTACCTCCGCTCGAGCCTGCCCGGCTCGGGGCGGTACCTGGCCGTCGCCTACGACGGGTCGGCGTCGGCCCCGCTCACCGCACCGGGGGTGTCCACCATCGTGGGTGGCCCCGGGACCGTCCGCTCCGAGCGCGACGATCTGGGCGACGGCCTGGTACGCGCCACCGTCGTGACCCGTCGCCCCGCGGCGGTGGTGTTGAGCGCATCGTTCGACCCCGGGTGGACCGTGCGGGTCGACGGGCAGCGGGCGCCGGTCGAGATGCTCGCCCCCGCCCTCCCCGCCGTGCGGGTGGGAGCGGGCGTCCACACCATCGTCTTCTCGTACCAGGGCTTCGGTCTCTACCCCGAGCTCTTCGCCGTCCTCGTGATCACGATGGCGGTCCTGGTCTGGGCCGGGCCCTTCGACGGCTGGGGCCGGCTCCGGAGGCGCAGGGGTTAGCGCCCCGCCTGGCGCCGGCGGCGCTGCTTGGCGCTGTACATGGCGTGGTCGGCCTCGGCCAGCAGGTCGGCGGGGATCACGTCGGGGTCGGTGGTGAGCGCCAGGCCCACGCTCAGCCCGACGCTCAACTCGACCCCGTCGACGGTCATGGGGACGTCGAAGGCACTTTCCACCCGGCTGGCCACCGCGGTGGCGCCGTCCTCGTCGATGCTCTCGCACAGGACCACGAACTCGTCCCCGCCGAGATGCGCGGCGGTGTCGCCGGGCCGGATCACGGCCTCGATGCGACGGGCCGTCTCCATGAGGACCTGGTCCCCCACGGCGTGACCGAGCCTGTCGTTGATCCCCTTGAGCCCGTCCACGTCGCAGAACAGCACGCCCAACGTCTTGGGCTCACGGCGGTCCCGGGCCAGTGCCTGTCGCAACCGGTCGTCGAGCAGGTAGCGGTTGGGGAGCCCGGTCACCGCGTCGTGGGTGGCCCGGTAGGCCATCTCCGCGTCGGCCATGGACCGTTCGGTGATGTCCCGCATGAGCGCCAGGACGGCGGGCTCGTCGTCCCAGTCGGTGGACAGGACGCGCATGTCGGCCAGGATGGCCTCGTTGTCGGGACGGCGAGCCGTGGTCGACACCACCGGGAAGCTGGCCGGCTTGCCGACCAGATGGGCGCGGGTCGTCCCGAGCATCACCGCCGCCGCGGTGTTGGCGAAGACGACGATCCCGTCCCGGTTGACCACGATGACCCCGTCGGTGCTGTTGTCGACCGCCCCGCGGAAATGGCCTTCGACACTGGTGAGGCGATCGCGCAGCTCCCTGACCTCTTGCCGGAGGTCGTTGCTCTGGTGATCGTCCCGCAGCTCGCCTTCGTCGCTTGCCATCGTCTCTTTCAGGCCGTGCTCGGACGAAGCGACCCGGACGATGGTTGCCCCGCCCGGCGTCCTCCCGCGGCGCACTGGGCTGGCAAAACACTCCTAGTCCCCCGCATGTCACCGATTGTGGGCTGCCCGGCCCACTGGGACCCCAATTTACTCACAACCCTGATCCAATTCCGGCCCGAGCGGCCACGGAGCGTCGGAGGTCAGGCCACCACACCCGGAGTCCGGCCGGGGCATCCTGGAGGTGTGGGCCACCGGGACCTCGCCATGTTCCCCTTGTCGACCGTCCTCTTCCCCCACGCCCGGATGCCGCTGCGCGTCTTCGAGCCCCGCTACCACGCCCTGGTCTCGGACTGCCTGGCCGGGGAGGGCCGATTCGGGGTCGTCCTCATCACCCGAGGCTCGGAGGTCGGCGGCGGGGACGAGCGGGCCGGCGTGGGGACCGTGGCCACGATCGAGTCGGCCCATCCCCAGGGGGAGGGCCGGTGGCACCTCCTGGTGCGGGGACTGCACCCCCTACGCGTGACGCGCTGGCTCGACGACGGTCCCTACCCCCGGGCGAGGATCGAGGACGGCGCCGAGGACCCCGTCACCGACCACGACATGCTGCGCGTGGCCGAGGGGGAACTGCAGCGCGTCCATGCCCTGCTCTCCGAGTTGGGCGAGGCCCCGGCGGTGCCGCCCACGATGTCTCCCGGCGACACCCCCGAGGTGGTGGCGTGGCGCCTGTGCGCGCTGGCACCGGTCAACGCCTTCGATCGGCAGCGGCTGCTCGAGGCGCCCGGTCCCGACATCCGCTTGGCGCTGCTCCTCGATCTCGTACGCGCCGTGGGTGACGACGTTCGTCGCATGCTGGCCGGCGGTTGATCTCGTCGCGACGTCGGCTCAGTCTCGCCCCTGGCGACGGTGAGCGTGATCAGTCCAGGGCGTTGAGGGCCTGCTGGGCCGCCTGGAGACGAAGGGCCTTGGCTCGTTCCTCTTCGTCACGACGCCGACGTTCCTCTTCGCGTCGCACGAGGAGGAGGCGGTATCCCTCGTTGGCGGCGTCGACGCATGCCCGCACGTACTGCACCGCGCCCCGAAGGTCAGCGGCCGGCACGGTCCAATGGATCGATCCACCGCTGCGGATGTCCGGTGACGGCATGGACATGAAATCCGGCGAGCCGACCCGCTGCACGGCGGCAGCGCGGAACTCGCGGGCCCAGTCACTGGTCGGGCGGCGATTGAGGGACCACACCACCCGGACCTCGTCACCTTCGACATCGACGGCATTTTTGCTCGTGATCGCTATCGGCTCCCACGGCAACGCGCTGCGACCCCCTCGAATCGACCTTCCCCGAGGCTATCCGAGCGTCGCGACGGGGGGAGGAGGACTCCCGGATCGGGGCTGCCCCGGCCCACGCCGGGGCCCGGCGAGCCAAAACCGATACTCGAGCACCCCTCACCGGGCATCATGTCCCTAGTGCAGATGCTGCTCGTGCGTCACGGTCACGCCGGGACGAAAGAGGGTTGGGCCGGCGACGACCGGCTCCGTCCCCTCGATGGCCGCGGCATGCGACAGGCCGAGCATCTCGTCGGGGTCATCGTCCCCATGCGCCCCACCCGGTTGCTCTCGAGCCCCTATGCGCGCTGCCGCCAGACGATGGAGCTCCTGGCGGCCAGGACGGGCCTGGCGGTGGACGAGGACGACGCGCTCACCCCCAGTGCGGGACCGCAGGCCTTCGACCTCATCCGGGGCCTGTCGCGCGCCGATGGCTCGGGGCGGCTGGTGCTGTGCACGCACGGTGAAGTGATCGGTGACGTCCTAGCTCGTCTCGCACGTGAGGACGGGGTACGGCTCAGTCGCCGCCCACCGGGACTCAAAGGGTGTGTCTGGGTTCTCGACTTCCACAAGGGCGCAGTGAGCGGGGCTCGCTACATCACCCCGGGGAGATGACGCCACGGACGCCCCGAAACCTGCGTATTGTGGGCTCGAGATGACGGCGGGGTAGGCACCGAACTCGCGCGGGCGCGTGGTAGACAGGCCGCCGTGACCACGCTCCAAGCTCGGCCGGCTACGCGCGTGGCGACGCCGGTCCCGGCCCGGGCGCGTCGACAGGGATATCACGCCGAGATCCTGCTCGTGAGCTTCGCCGTCCTCCTGATCGAGGTCTGTTACACGCGGGTCATCTCCTTCAAGCTCTACTACTACTACACGTACCTCATCATCGGCCTGGCCCTGCTCGGGCTCGGGTCGGGCGGGGTCTTGGTGGCGCTGTCGCGCCGGCTGCGTCGGGCCCGCACCGACAGCGTGCTGCTGTGGAGCTTCCTGCTCGGCGGCGTCGCGGTGGTGGCGAGCTACGTCGTGGTGGCCGAGACCTCGCTCGACTCCCTGGCCATCTGGGACTACGGCACGGCGGCTTCGGCCAAGAGCATGGGGGACCTCCTCGCCATCTGTGCTCTGATCTTCGTCCCCTTCGTGGCCCCGGGGGTGATCATCGCCACCCTCTTCGGCCGTCGACCGGCAGGCGTCGGCAGTCTGTACTTCGCCGATCTGGTGGGGGCGGGACTGGCGTGTGCCCTCGTGATCTATCTCACCGGCACCATCGGACCGCCGGCGGCGATCATGCTGGCGGGGGCGGTCATGTTCCTCGCCGCCGGCATCGTGGTGGGACGGACCCGACCGCTGGCGTTGCCCTTCGTCCTCGTGGCGCTCGGCTGCACCGTGGCGCTGACCGTCGCCCCCGACCTGCTCCCCGCCCAACGCCTCGACACCTCCAAGGTGAGCTTCGGCGGGCACCAGCCGATCTACTCCGCATGGAGCTCGATCTTCCGCGTCGACGTCGTCCCGGTGTCGTCGGACGTCCTGGCCCTCTACCACGACGGGATCATCGGCTCGGCCATCTACCGGTGGAACGGCCACGTGGCCTCGCTGGCCCACTACGACTTCGGCGCCGATCCGCGCGCCCTCCCCTTCGACGTGATGAAGTCCCCGCCTCGTCGCGAGGCGATCATCGGCGCGGCGGGAGGCCACGAGGTCCTGGCCTCGCTGTGGCTCGGCGCCAAGCACGTCGACGCCGTCGAGCTCAATCCGGTCACCTACTCGCTCGTGACCACGAAATTCGCCAACTACGACGGCCACCTCGCCCAGGATCCGGCGGTCTCCTACCTGAACGCCGATGGCCGGTCCTTCATGGCCCGGAGCCATCAGAACTACAACCTGATCTGGTACCCGGCCCCCGACAGCTATGCGGCCACCAATGCCGCCGCCGCCAGCGCCTTCGTGCTGTCGGAGAGCTACCTCTACACCACCAACGCCATCGTGGGCGCCCTGCAGCACCTCACTCCCGACGGCATGTTCGCCGCCCAGTTCGGTGAGATCGACTATAAAGACGCCCCCTACCGGACCACCCGCTTCGTGGCGACGGCCCGCCAGGCCCTGGCCCAGATGGGGATCTCGGACCCGAAGGACCACATCCTGGTGGCGAGCTCCCCGGCCCGCTTCTTCGGATCCTTCACGTTGTCCACGATCCTCGTGAAACGAGCCCCCTTCACGAGCGCGGAGGTGCAACGGTTCGTGTCCTCGTTGTCGAGCGTGCCGGGGACGACCCTGCAGTACGCCCCGGGCCACGCCGACCCGTCAGGCCCGGTCGACACGGTGGTGAGCAGTACCCCGGCGCAACTCAACTCGTTCTACAACTCGTACCGGTACGACGTCGTACCCACCACCGACAACGATCCCTACTTCTGGCATTTCGCCCGGTTCGGCACCGTGCTGCGCGACTACTTCCACCCCATCTCGAGCCAGGACCGTGAGTACGAGGTGGGCGAACGCGTCCTCGTGCTCCTCTTCGCCTTGGCGGTGGTGATCTCCGCCGTGCTGCTGCTGCTGCCCTTCGTCGCCGTCCGCGCCACCTGGAGGCGGCTCCCGGCCAAGTGGCTCTCGGCCCTGTTCTTCGCGTCGATCGGTTTCGGCTTCATGTTCTTCGAGATCACGCTGATGCAGTTGCTCAACCTCTTCCTGGGGTATCCCACCTACGCCTTGACCATCACCTTGATGGCGCTCCTGGTGTTCACCGGGGTCGGTGCCCTGCTCAGTCCCAAGCTGGGCAACCGGCGCCGCACCGTCCCCGCCCTCGTGGTCGGCATCACCGGGCTCACCGCCTTCTACCTGTGGGGCTTGACCCCCCTGACCGACGGGCTGCTCGGTCTCCCCATCGCCGCCCGGGTGCCCATTGCCTTTTGTCTGCTGGCGCCGCTCGGGATCTGCCTGGGCATGTTCATCCCCCTCGGGATCAGAGCCGTGTCGACGATGAGCGAGGACGGACGGGAGTACGTGGCATGGGGCTGGGCCGTGAACGGGTTCTCCTCGGTGGTGGGCGCGGTCTTGGCCACGCTGCTGTCGATGATCTTCGGGTTCCGCGTGGTCCTCGTGCTCGGGCTGGCCGCCTACCTTCTCGGTCTCGTCGCCTGGCGACGCCTGGCCCGCCGCGCCGCGTCGGTGGCGTCGGCCATTTCGTGACGTCCGTTCCGACAAGCACGAGCCCGGCCGTTACCATGGGCCGGCATGACGACGTCGCCCGATAGGGCGGCGCCGTCCCTCGGCAGTGCGGACAGAGGGGGACTGCGCCGTTCGGTCGATCTGTTCCGCGCCTTTCGCGTCGAGCAGACCGACCCCGACCACTTCTACCGGATCCAGGCGGCGGACACCGTCGACCAATTGCGCCGCTGGGCCCCCGTCGACCGACAGCTCATCGTGGACGTGGGCGGCGGCGCGGGGTACTTCACCGAGGCCCTGGTGGCGGCCGGAGCCCGGTGCCTCCTGGTCGAGCCCGAGGTCGGTGCACCCGCCGTCGGCGAGCACTCTGACGACGGGGCCCGCGCCACGGCCACCCTCGACGACGACGCCGAGCGGGCCCGGCGCGAGCGCCATCGACTGGCCGTGGTGCCCGGGCGCCTGGCGCCGGGGCGCAGCGTGGCCGGCGACGGCAACCGGCTCCCGCTCACCGACGCCGCCGTCGACGTGGCGTTCTCCTCCAACGTCCTCGAACACATCCCCGACCCGGGCCGGTTCCTCGACGAGATGATCAGGGTCACGCGCCCGGGGGGGATCATCTACCTCTCCTTCACGGCCTGGTACTCCCCCTGGGGAGGTCACGAGACCGCTCCCTGGCACTACCTGGGCGGCTACCGGGCCGCCCGCCGCTACGAGCGCAAGCACGGTCGGCCCCCGGGGAACCGGTACGGGTCCTCGCTCTTCGCCTGCCACGTGGGACCCACCCTGCGCATGGCCCGGGCCCATCGGGGCGTGGAGGTCGTCGCCGCCCTGCCCCGGTACTACCCCGATTGGATGCGCTGGCTCATCGAGGTCCCGGCGCTGCGTGAGCTGGTCACGTGGAACCTCCTGCTCGTGCTGCGGCGCACCCCGACCAGCACGTGACCTCTCCGGAGCGCTTCCCTGAGCGCTCCGGGCCCGCACCGGTGGCGGTGGCGACCATCCCTCCCGGCCGTGTCGAGGCGACCGGGCCGCCCACCCCGTCGCGGCGCTCCCGACGACGCCGCACCCGTCGGTGGTGGATCTGGCTCGACGCCATCACGCTCTTGGGCTTCGGGATCAGGATCGCCACGGTCCTGGGCCGACCCGATCGCCGTCCCGGCGGGGACGCCTACTACTACCACTACGCCGCCAACCTCCTCGTGGAGGGCCACGGCTTCATCGACCCCTTCCAGTACCTGAAGAACCACCACCACGTCGTCCAGACGGCGGACTGGCCACCGTTGTTCGTGTTGGTGCTGGCGGCCACCTCGGTCGTCGGACTCAAGTCGTTCTTCGCGCACCGCGTGTGGTGTTGCATCATCGGGGCCGCCACGGTGACGGTGTGCGGGGTCACGGGGCGCGCCGTGGGCGGGCGCCGTGCCGGGCTCATCGCCGCCTTCCTCGTGGCCGTCTACCCCAACATCTGGATGAGCAACGAGCTGGCGTTGTCCGAGACGATCTCGCCGCTGCTCGTCGCCCTCGTCCTGCTGTGTGCCTACCGCTTCTGGAAACAACCCCGCATGCGCCGCATGGTCCTCCTCGGCGCCGTCATGGGCGTGGCCATGCTGGGGCGCGACGAGCTGGCCCTGCTCGTCCCCTTCATCGTGGTGCCCGTCGCCCTGGTGGCCCCGATGCCATGGCGCAGGCGGGTGGCGCTGGCCGGGACGGGCACCCTGGTCGCGCTGGTCGTGATCGCCCCGTGGGTCGGCTACAACATGAGCCGCCTGGAGCGACCCACCCTCATCAGCTCGGGGCTCGGCATCACCCTGGCCTCGGCCAACTGCGGCGTCACGTGGTCGGGCCCCTTCGAGGGCTACTGGGCCCTCGAATGCGCTCCCCATGCCAAGATCGATCGTCACGCCGACGGGTCGGTGCAGTCCGCGCAAGGCCAGGCCTACGCCTTGCGCTACATCTCGCAGCACAAGGACCGGTTCTGGCGCGTGGAGCTCGCCCGTCTGGGGCGAGGCTTCGGGTTCTTCCATCCCCTGCAGCAGATCGGCCTCGACTCCTTCGTCGAGACGCGCCCGTACCACTGGGCGGTCCTCGGGCTCGGCATGTACTACGGACTGGCGGCCCTGGCCCTGGGGGGCACCGTCGTGCTGCGGCGCCGCGGGGTGCCGGTCTTCCCGTTGTGGGCCGTCGGGCTCGACGTCGTGTTCACCATGCTCGTGAGCTTCGGCGACACCCGGTACCGGACCCCCTTCGAGGTGAGCCTCGTGCTCCTGGCCGCGGTGGCGCTCGACGCCTGGTGGGGCCGCCGCGGGGCCGAGCCCGACGCCGACGACCTCCCGCGCCGCACCGCCGCTTACGGGACTCCTCGCCCCGTACCACCGGGGACGCCGGTGTCGGCCGGCGCCGGCACCTGAGCGGCGCGGGGCGGGCCGCTCCACCACGCCAGCCGGTCCTTGAGCGTGAGCAGGGGTCGCTCGACCAGGACGTAGCTGGCCGTGGCCGAGGCCACCGCCAAGCCGAACACCGCCCCGAACAGGGTCGGGAGGGGCACGCGGAACAGCTCGTGGGTCCATCGCAGCACGTAGAGGTCGACCCAGGCCTGGTGCCAGAGGTACACCCCGTAGGAGACGACGCCGAGCGCGGCCACCGGCCTGCAGCGCAAGACCCATCGGATCGTGCCGCGCTGTTGCGGTCCGAAGACCGCAGGGACGAGCAAGAAGAAGGCGAACAGGCCGTAGAGCACCTCCAGGGCCAGTCCCCGGCCGGGCGAGTTGTGCTCGAGGGGATCCCGGGACACCCCGAGGTGTGCCGCCGCCCACAGCATGACGAGCGCCAACCCCCAGCTGAGCCAGGGCGTGGCGCGGTGCCACAGCCAGCGCGGCGTGGAGTGGCGATGGGCGAGCCAACTGCTCATGACCGCCAGGAACATTCCCAGGGCGAAGAGGTCGAAGCACGAGGGGAGCCACTCGAGCATCACGTACCCGAGGTGCGAGTGCAGGTGCAAGAGCCAGAACCGAATGCCGAGGCCCGTGAGGAAAAGTCCGGCCACCGCCCCCACCTCGCGACCGAGCTGATGACGATCCGAGCGCCGGCCCCGGACCACCACCGTGGCGTAGAGAGGCAAGAACGCGTAGAAGGCGATCTCGGTGCACAACGACCACGCCTGGGTGAGCCCGGTGAGGGCGTGCGAGGGGAAGTACAGCTGTAAGAGCCCCAGATAGATCAGCAACGAATGCCACCCCGGGTGGACGTTCGTGTCGATGTGCATCACGTCGTTGGTCACCAAGAAGGCCAACCAGTAGGCCGGCATGATGCGCAGGAGCCTTCGCAGCCAGAACCGGCCCGCAGCCGGTGATGCGCCACCGGCGATGTGCGACGCCGCGAACGGCCGGTACAGGAGAAACCCCGAGATCAAGAAGAACACCGACACGCCGACCTCCAGGCGAGCCGTGTAGATGCCCGCCGCGGAGCGGACGGTGAACCCCGAGGCGAACGAGGTGTGCACGAGGACCACGAGGATCGCAGCGATGGCGCGCAACCCGTCGAAGCAGGGGAAGTGCCGGGGTCGGGTCGACGGCGTCACACCGTCCCCGTCGACGGCTTCGGGCGCGGGAAGAGGCCCGGGGTCGACCATCAACCGAGCGACCGTAGCACGGTGCCCTCGGCGACCGTCAGCCGCGGCGGACGTGCTTTCCCCGTCGCCGCCGGGGTGTCACATCGGCGTCATCGGTGTCGCCGGAGCGGGGTGTGCCCGGCTCCTCACCGGTCGGCGCCCCGTGTCGGGCGCGACGGTCGCGCACCTCCTGCACCAGCGCGTCCGCACCCAGAGCGGCGACGGCGAACCACGCCAACGTGCTCGCCGTCTCGAAGTGGTTGGGCCAGCCGAACTCGGCCAGATACCGGAACTTGGTCTGCCCCGCGCTCACCATGCGGTCCACGGCCACGAGGAGTCCCACCGAGCCCAGGGTCAACACGACCCGGCCGTAGCCGAGGACGAGGGCGAGGAAGGTGGCGAGGGCGACGGGGAGACCGGCCCAGGGGGAGATGACCGCCGAGGTGGATGCGCCCACGACGAGGGCCACGACCACGGCGGTGACCCCCTGGGGACGGGTGCCCGACGAGCGCAGGGGCGAGCTCCACGTCGGTGCCACGTCGTCGAGCGCGTGCGCCTCGCTCGAGTCGTCACCGACGCCGACGGCGCCGGGACCGGCCGGTGCGGTGGCCCGCCGCCGGCGTCGCGGCCAGCACGCCAACGCCACGCACAGGACCATGGTCGCCGCCGACGCCACGAGGGCGACCCACACCAGTCGCTGCGGGGTCCAGTCCAGGGTGATCACCATGTCGTGCCCGGGCTTGTCCGGTACCACGAGCCACCCGTTGGCGTAGCCGTCGATCAGTCGGGGGGCGCCGAGGTCTCTCCCTGTCCCGGTGGTGGCGTGCCACCCCGCGTTGGTGCTCTGGCCCAGCACCATCCAGAACGGGCCGTTGGGGTCATGGACCACGACCTGCGTGGACGTCGTCGAGGAGTGCACGACGGTGAGCGTCGGCGCGGCACCCGATTCGGTGGGCTCCACGCGTCCCGACGGCGTGGGCGCCAGCGCGGCGCCCCCGGGAGCCGAGTCCAAGACGATGCTGTCGATGTCGACGTTGACGCCCGGCGGGAACCCCGGTTGGGTCTGGACCACGTGGGGGCCGGGGCCCAGGGCGATGCCGTCGGCCGCCGATCCGCATCCCCGGACGTCCAGGTACCCGAGGGACTCCGCCGACGCCGTGGTGCCGGTGATCGTCACCGGCACTGGCGACCCGTCCACGGTGAGGAGGTCGGACCGACACGGTGCGGGGAGCTGGGCCGGACCGGGAACGGCCCGGGGCATCCCGGGGATGTCCATCTCGGCCACGGCGATGGGGAGCGCCACCGGGGCGTCGGAGTAGTAGTCCCGGTCGGTGACCGTTCGCACCGAGTCGAAGGTCACCCGGATGTTGGTCCCGGTGAGGGCGGCGAAGGGCACGGTCACGTTCTGCGTCGACCACGGCTTGGCCGTGTCCGCCAGCGGGGGAAGGGCCACGGTGCGGCTCTGGCCCCCCGCGCTCACGGTGATCGCCGTCGGCACCGAGTGCTTGCCGTCGGTCACGAGCGACATCGTCAGGTGGTCGAAGGTGATGGGGTGGACGAGGTCGTAGTCGAGCCAGCTTCCGGCCTGAGGCCCGAGGCCCGGGCTCCACACCGTCGCCAGGTTGCCGTCGAGGGTGGCCGAGGTCCGGTCCCCGACGTCGCCGGGCAGCCGGCCCGAGGAGTACGCGGCGCTGATGCCGGGCACCGTCGTCCCGAGCAGGTTGTCCAGGACGTCGTCGGGTACCAACGCCGAGAGCTGGGCGGTGCCGGTGACCGAGAACCGGCGCGCCGTGGGCAGGGTGAAGGTGCGGGCCAGGTCGATCTCGGGGTCCGTGGCCGGCGGCACGGACGAGGCGGTCTCTCTGGTCATGATGATGGTGAGCCGGTGGGTGGCCGAGGCCGCTCCCGCCGCGCTGAGGAGGTCCTCGGGCATGCGCAGGACCTCGTGGACCTGTTGCCCCGGGATGCGCACCTCGGCGAAGCCCACACCCGCCTTGCCGTCGTAGGACTTCTCGATCCCGGTGTTGGTGGCGTCGATCGTGATCCGCAGGGAGGAGAAGCGCCGCGTCGGGAAGGGCACGGTCTGCCCGGCCGACGTACGCGACGAGGGGCCCAGGTTCACGGTGACGGCGTGGCGCCCGTCGAAGCGGAGCGTGGCGCGCGTGATCCAGCGGTTCCGGGGCCCGTACAGGGGTTGCACCAGGTTCACCTGGTCGGTCGTGATGGGGTGGTCGAGGGCGATCCGCAGGTATTGGCCCACGGGGTTGGCGAAGGCGGCCACCGTCCACGTCGTGCGCAGATTGCCGTCCATGGCTTGGTCGGGCCGGTCTTCGGGCACATAGGTGATGGGGTTGCCGTAGTTGCTCGCCTGCACGCTCTTCACGCCCACCTGCTCGGCGACGGTCTCGCTTCGGGTGCCGGCCGAAGCCGGGAACAGCGGCAGCCGGGCGTCGCGGTCGTCGGGGACAAGGGGCTTCTCGTCGGCCTGCTCGGTGTAGCCGTAGTTGTCGCCCACGGTGCCGAATTGCTCGGCCTGATCACGATTGGTGTCTGTCACCACCAGGTCGGCACCCGCGGCGAGCTCGCGTTGCAGGGCCGAGGGTTGCGACGCGAACGAAGGCGAGTAGAAGACCGTGGCCTGACCGTCGAGCAGGCCCGCCCCCGCCGCTGCGATCAACCCGGCGCCGTCGCCGTCGATGAGCATGGGCGTGGAGGCACCCTCGGTGCGAAGGATGGGCCGGGCCCCCGACACCGGGAACACCGTCACCGGTTGCGGATAGGGGGCGTCGTGGGGGAGGCCGAGCTCGGTCTCGTCGATCAACGGATACTTGACCGGCGCCTCGGCGGTGACCTTCGGGCTTCCGAAGCCGATGGGGTTCCCCACTCCGGGCGGGGGAGGGTCCAGCTTCTGCCACAGGGCCCGGGGCCGAGGGGTGTTGTAGTGCTCGTAGGCGAGGTCCGACTGCACGACGAGATCGCCAGCGCTCATGATGCGGAGCACCGGCGCCAAGGCGGCGGGGTTGAAGGTGAGGTCCTGGACGTCGTCATCGAGGTTCTCGAGGAGGTTGGCCGAACCCGGCGAGCCGTAGGGGACGAGCCCGCGGTCCACCTCGGGGCGCGTCATGAGCCCGGGGAGCACGGGCTCCAGGGTGGTCCCCCACCGGTAGGTCGAGAAGTCGATCCCGGGCTCGAGGAGCACGCGCGTCTTGTCGGCCCCGGACTGGGTGTCGAGATAGTGCGCGGTCTGTCCCCAGTACGACGGGATCTGCGACGGTCGTGACAGGTTGGCGGCCACGAACTGCCCCGTCCACAGCGAGGGAAGGTCGGCCGCGACCAGTCCCGTCGCCGCCACCGCGGCGATGGCGCCCACCATCTTCCACCGTCGCAGCAGCGCGGCGATGCCGGCCCCGAGGAGCACGGCGGTGCCGAGCACGACCAGGGGGGTGGCGCGATTGGTGCTGCGCAGGGCCAGGCCCACCGTCGAGCCCGTCGCCGCCGCCTTCACCAGGCTGCCGAGCGGCGAGGGATTCGACAGGGGGTGGGCGCCGACCGAGAGGATCGTGCCCACCACCACGAGGACGACGAAGAAGGCGCGCTCGCGCCACCGCATCAAGAACGCGGCCAGGAAGGCCACGGCCGGGACGGCGAAGCTCACCACCAGAAGCCACACCGAGGTCATGTACGGCCCGGCCATGGGCAGGTACAGACCCATCTTGTCCACCCCGTAGAAGAACCAGTAGCCCAGCCCCCGCAGGGTCTCCGAGGCCAGGCTGGTGCGGGCCACGGTCGGGATCGATTCGGTGTAGCGCAGGATGTCCATGCCGTAGCCGCCCTCGACCTCGAGACCCACCGCCCACCACAGCGACACCGCGGCGCTGAGGGCGCCGATCTTCACGGCGGTGGAGAGCGCCCGGCGCCATCGCACCCGCCCGGCGACGAGCTCCCACACCACCCACAACACCGGGCCGACGCCCACGAGGATCAGGGCCACGGCGTTGGTGCTGCCCACCAGGGCCACCACCAGCGCGAAAAGGGACGGGTAGCGCCATCCCCCGTGGCGCAAGGCCCGCGCCGTGAGCCCGATCATCCACGGCAGACCCACCCACGGCAGGAGGAGGGCGGACTGCCGCGCCTCGTTCTGCAGCACATAGGGGGAGAGCATGTAGGCGAGGGCCGCCACCATGGCACCCACACCCCCGATCGTGGCCGTGTCCAGCGATCCCGCGCCCGTCTCGCCCGTGGAGGGGGAGAGGGTGCGCAGCAGGAACAGGACGCCGGCGCCGGCGAAGAAGAGCAAGCTCCCCGTCCACAACCGTTGCGCCACCCAGGTGGGCACCCCGAGAGCCTCCATGGCCGCGTAGTACGGCCCCATGGGGAGCAGATAGCCGATGTACTGGTGGCTCACCGTCCCCATCGAGACGTCGGGGTTCCACATGGAGACGACCTGCGACATGAACCGGGCGGGGTCGGTGTAGAGATACTGCTTCGAGTCGTCCTCGACCATGCCCGGCGCCGTGCGCAGGAGAGGGATGTAGGCGACGGCCGCCAACACCACGTGGGCGGCCCACGCAGCCGCGGCGCGACGACGAGACCGGGGCGGGGGCTGGTCTGTGAGCGGGCGGGTTGCGGTCACGGTGCGACGTTGGCTTCGGCACTCACGGCAAGAGGTCGCGCAGTGTCGGGGAGGACGGGGGCAGCCTACGAGGTGCGCGGACAGGTTTTCCGGACGGTTCGGACTTCCCGGACCGATCCCGGCGTGAGGTGTCCCTACCCGCACCGGGACCGGCGTGTAGAACGGACCGGGTCGGGGCGACCGGCCGGAGGGCGAGCGGGCACATGAGTGACGGGCACCGAACCGGCGACCTGGGACTGCGCTCGTGGACCGACCCGGCCGTCGTGGCGCTGGCGCTCTTGGCCTTCGCCTCGGGCTTCGGCCAGGGCGGCGCGATAGCCGCACTGGGCGACGTCGCCAAGCACTTCGGCCACGTGGTGCACGGCACGACGATCGCCGATCAGGCCGGGCTGTCGGGCACGGTCCTCGGGGTGGGGCTGGCCGTGCTCCGCCTCGCTTCGCTCGGAGGTCTGCCCCTGGCGGGCCTGGCCGACCGCTTCGGCCGGCGAAGGATGTTGCTGGTCACCTGCGCCACGGGCCTGGCCTTCACGGTGCTGGCCGCGGCCAGCCCCGGCTACTGGTGGTTCGTGATCATCTTCGCCCTGGGCCGCCCCCATCTGAGCGCCACCAACGCCCTCGCCCAGGTCAGCGCGGCCGAAGAGACCGACTCCAAGGACCGCGCCAAGGCGATCGCCCTCATCGCCGCGGGGTATGGCGTGGGGACGGGCCTCACGGCGGTGATTCACGGGTTGGCGAAGTCGACGCTCGGGTTCCGGGGCCTGTTCCTCCTGGCCGTGGTGCCCCTGGGAGCGATCTTCTTCATCCGCCGTTGGCTCGTGGAGTCCAACCGCTTCACGCTGGCCGCGGCGGCCACCGACCACCCCGTGCCGGTGCTCGGGGCCGTGGCTCGCCCCTACCGGTGGCGGATGCTGACGGTGTGCTCCATCGCCTTCGCGGTGGCCGTGGTCACCGGTCCCGCCAACAGCTTCGTCTTCGTCTACGCCCTGAACGTCCTCAAGATGTCGGGCGACGAGCAAGCGGCCATGGTGACCGTGGCCTCGATCTTCGGGCTGGCGGGGCTCCTGCTCGGCCGGGTCCTGGCCGATCACATCGGTCGTCGGCCGACGGGGGCGATGGCCATGGCGGCCATGGCGCTTTCGGGCACGCTCGCCTACAGCGGGTCTCGCGGCGCCCTGGTGGTCGGCTACGAGATCGGCGTGTTCGCGGCGGCCACCTTCGCCCCGGCTGCGGGAGCGCTCGCCAACGAGTTGTTCCCCACGTCGGTCCGGGCCTCGGTGGCGGGGTGGCTCGTGGCCGCCAGCGTGGCCGGCGCCACCCTCGGGCTGGTGGCCTTCGGCGCCATCGCTGACGTCGGCAACCGGTTCGCACTGGGGGGCGCGGTCACGTTCCTGCCCGTCATCCTGGCCACGGGGCTGTTCGTCCTGCTCCCCGAGACCAAGGGCCGTGAGCCCGAGGACCTCTGGCCCGACGTCGCATAGGCCGGCCCGTCGGGGGCTACCGTCGACGTGATGGACCTCATCCACACGCTGCGCACGACGGGAGCGGTGCGCGACTTCCTGCCCGACCCGGTTGCCGACGACGTGCTCTACCGCCTGCTCGACACGGCCCGGTTCGCGCCCAACGGCGGCAACCGACAGGCGTGGCACGCCGTCGTGGTGCGTGATCCGGCGCTCAAGACCACGCTGCGCGACCTCTATCTCCCCGGCTGGTACGAGTACCTGGCCCAGGGCGGGGCCGGCCTGGTGCCGTGGGCACCGGTCACCGACCTCGAGGCCGAGCAACGGGCTCTGGCAGGCGCCGGCGCCTTGGCGGCGGCGGCGGGCGCCGGCCCCGGCGGGTTCGCCGAGCACCTCGATGAGGTGCCGGTGCTCATGCTGATCCTCGCCGACCTGCGCAAGCTGGCGACGGTCGACCGGGGCTTCGACCACTACACCCTGGTGGGCGGGGCGTCGGTCTATCCCTTCGTATGGAGCCTCCTGCTGGCGGCGCGCGCCGAGGGCCTGGCCGGGGTCATGACCACCATGGTGGTCCGGCGCGAGGCGGAGGTGCGCGCCGCCTTCGCCGTTCCCGACCACATGACGGTGGCGGCATTGGTGGCGCTGGGCCGACCCGTGCACCAGCCCGACAAGCTGCGGCGCCTCCCCGTAGAGGAATTCGCCACCATCGACCGCCTCGACGGGCCCGCCCTGCGCGGCCCGGGCTGACCGAAACCGCCAGGACCTGGTCGCGGTGACCCGTCGGGCGACAACGCTCATCGAGTTCCGCCTGGAGGACACCGCGGCCGTGGTCGGCGTCATGCACGACCTCGCCGCCGCCCACGACGGATGGATCAACCTGCACCCCCAGGTACGCCCCGAGGACGAGCCGCCTCCCCGGTCCGGGTTGTCGACCCTCCTGGCGGGGCCGGTCCAGGACGTGCCCGTGTGCACCTGGGTGGCGGGCAAACGCACCCGCCAGGGCCTGCAACGCGACTCCGTCGGTGTGCAGCACGCCGCCGGCACCCGGGTCCTGGCCCGGCTGGCCTCGGCCGGGTGGGGCCTCCCCGAAGGGTGGACCGTCGTCCAGGACCATCCCCGCCGGGGCCTGGTGGTGTCGCCCGCACCGCAAGCCGACAAGGCCGACGTCGTGTCGTGGATGCTCGAGGTGGCCATGGTCCTGAGCGCGGTCCGGTTGACCGGGGATTGGCAGGCCGAAGTCCACCTCCCGCTGTGAGTAGCCTGCAGCGATGCCCATCCGCATCGGTGTCCTCGGAGCGGCCCGGATCGCGCCTGCCGCGCTGATCCGTCCGGCCCGGCACGTGGCCGACGTCGAGGTGGTGGCGGTCGCGGCGCGCGACCGCCACCGGGCCGGCGCCTTCGCCGCCAAGCACGGCATCGGGCGCGTGGTGGGGTCCTACGAGGAGCTCGTGGCCGACCCCGACATCGACGCCGTCTACAACCCTCTTCCCAACGGGCTCCATGGCCGGTGGACGATGGCCGCCCTCGCCGCGGGCAAGCACGTGCTGTGCGAGAAGCCCTTCACCGCCAACGGGGCCGAGGCCCGGACGGTCGCCGCCGCGGTCCCGGCCGGGGTCATCGTGATGGAGGCCTTCCATTACCGCTACCACCCCGTGTTCATGCGAGCGCGGGAGCTGATCGACCAGGGGGCGCTGGGCCAGGTCACGCGCATCGAGACCTGGCTGTGCTTCCCCTTGCCGAGTTTCAAGGACATTCGCTATCAGCTGGGGCTCGCCGGCGGGGCCACCATGGACGCCGGGTGCTACGCCATCCACATGGCCCGCCATCTGGCCGGATCGGAGCCCGAGGTGGTCTCGGCGCGTGCCGCGCTCCGGTCACCGGGCGTGGATCGCGCCATGCAGGCGGATCTCCGCTTCGGCGCCGGGCAGACCGGCCGGGTCACGTGCTCGATGTGGTCGCGGCGTCTGTTGCACGTCGGCTTCCGCGTCACCGGCGACGGGGGAGAGCTCCGGGTCTTCAATCCCGTCGGGCCCAACATCTACCACCGCCTCACGCTCCGGGGCCGCGACGGGCGCCGAGTCGAGCACCTGAGCCGCCGCCCCACCTACGAGTTCCAGCTCGAGGCGTTTCGCCGCGCCGTGGAAAAAGGCGAGCCACCCATCACCGACACGGCCGACGCCATCGCCAACATGGACGTGATCGACGCCGTCTACCGCCACGCCGGGATGGAGCCCCGGGACCCGACCCCCTGAGGAAGGGGCTCAGAAGATTCCCGCCGCCATGCCCGCGGCCAGGGTCGCACCCAATTCCGCGGTTCGTTCCATGTCGCTCGGCCCCGTCGCACCCACCACGGTCACCGGCGGGAGGACGCAGCGCCACTTGAGCCCGGTGGTGATGCGCTGGACGCTGGCGACGGCGCCGTCGACGTCGGTGTCGCCCTTGACGATCAACGCGTAGGAGAGCCCCGCCGTCCGGTCCAGACAGGGGTGGTAGACGCGCTCGAAGAAATCCTTGAGAGCCCCGGACATGTACCCGAAGTTCGCCGGCGTCACGAGGAGGATGCCGTGCGCCCACAACACGTCGTCGGGCTCGGCGGTGAAGGCGCCGAGAACCCGCAGCGCCACCTCGTCGCCGGCGGCCTCGACCGCGGCGGAGACCGCCGCGTCACACAGGAGCTGGGTCGATCCCGTCCGGGAGTGGAAGACCACCAGCAGGTTGCGGAGCGCGCCATCGCCCGTCGTGGCGGCGTCGTCGGTCATGGTCTGATCGTAGAGACACCGGCGTCACGGGGCCCAACGGGGCCACCCGTGGAATGGGAAGACCTCGATGTCAGAGGCTGTTGACGTCGCTCGGCGTCGGGTTCAACAACGTGAATGGCACCGGCCGCTCGGTCGCGGACATGGCGAAGATCGTCGGCGAGTCGACCGCAGCGAGGTGGATCAACACATGCGCTGTGGACTCGCCGGCGGCGACGGGTACTTCCAGCACGGGTCCGCCATCAACCGTCCGGCACTGCATCCCACCTCCGACCCCCTGGACAGCCCTGAAGGTCAAAGTGACGCCGTCGTGCTGGCGAACAACGCACCGAGCGAACGAGGAGCCCGGTCGGTCGATGTCCGAACCTGATGACCAATAGTGGTCGTTGCCGCGGAGGGGCGTCACTCGAAGGGTGTGCGGGTTCGCGGCAAAGCGCACCCCGGCGGTTCCCGTACCTTGGCGCACCGTCATGACAAAGTTGGTCGTCCGATCCGGTGCTTGGCTCAGATGCAAGCCTCCTCCGTCGATGCAGACCAGACCACCCGGGCCCTGCAAGCGGACGTCCACGCCTGCGTCCCGGGCCTGGTAAGGGCCAAAGCATCGGGCGAACCAGCCGAGCTGCTTCAACCGAGGCGTCGGTCGGTAGTAGGCGAGGCCCGAGACGGGGTCCGTAATCGGTGTGTATCCCATTTGGAGCAAGAGGTTGTACTTCCACAAGACAGAGCCGTCGTACCGTCCTTCGTCGGAGGACCAGACCTGACTCAATGAACCAAGCGAACCCGAAAGATAGTTGGGTGCCACGAGCGCGTACCTCCCGCTGAGGAGGTTGTTCGTGAACCACCTGGGGGCATAGCCCGAGGCCAGAAGGTCGTTCACGGGCCCAGCGGGATAACTGGGTGACTTCGAGGACACCGAGAGCGAAGGATAGGCGGGGTCGTAGACCGCTTCTCCTTCGGCCACCGCGGTCGTGAGAAACGGATCCATCTTCCGCCAGGTGGCTCGCTGCGCGCCCAGGTTCGGTGCACCTGGAATGGCGTGGGAGAGAGGGTAGATGCTGACGAGTAGCACACCACACGTGATGGCTCCTGCCGTCAGCTGTCGAACCGAGGGATGCAGTAACAAAAGGAGCACGGCGCATCCCAGCGTGAGTGTCCACACCGGCCCGGCCAGCTGGTTGGCCTCACCACCCAATTTGGTCTCGGCCAGAATGGCCGTGGGAACCGAGCTGATTGCCACGACAACCGCTGCCACTGCGACGGCAGCATTGCGTGGCTGGTAGCGCTGGGGATTGGCCCGTAGAGACCAAGCCACGCACACGATGAGCACCGCCAGGGCGACAAGAGGCACCGTGAGGAGTCGCAGACTCGGCCCGATCTCTTTTCCAAGCGGGGTGGTCCGCGCGTAGCGGAATTGGGAGCTCACCAGCAGGTCATAGGCCCAGCCGTGGCTCGCCACCTGCAGGACGATCCCGAAGAGCGCCGATGAGGTGGCGAAGGAGACGAGAACCGTCGCCGACCGGCGCCACGTCTTCCAGGTCTGTGGCTCGACGTAGACGGGAACGGCCAGCGCTGCCCCGGCCAAGAGCAGGCAGGGTACGACCGTCGTCTGCTTGCTAAAGACAGAAGCGGTCAGGAGCAAACCCGTCACGAGCATCTGCTTGCGCGATAGACCCGTCGGCGACAGAAGCCCTCGAAAGGTGACCGCCCCGGCGATCACCAGAAAACACCACGCCAACTGATCCACGCCGTATAGGTAAAGCCCGGGGATGGCGGAGAGCCCACCGAAGGACAGCGCCACGACGACACTCGTGTTGACGAGTCGGCTTCCCATCCGGCGCGTGGTTCCCCGCATCATCCGAATGAGTGCGCCCATCGATACCGAAATGGCAAGGATGGAGAGCACCTGCTCCCACCCTGCCCACCAGTAGACCTTCAGCAGACCCGCCAACAGGAAGGTGAACAGCGGAGCGTAGCCCTGGCCGACATACTCCGTCGCTGGATTCCCGTATTGGAAGTGCCCGGTGGCGACTGCTTCAGCACCGGCAACGATGGTGTCGGTAAAGCCGAGGTATGGGTGCTGGACGAAGAAGAGACGAACCAAGCTCGTCACGAGGCCGGCCAGGAAGATCACCGCCGTCACCGTCGCCCCGAGGACGAGGAGCTGTTCAAGCACACGCCTGGCCGGAGGATGGGCGCCGCGAGAACGAGCCGGCTCTCTCGATTCGATCTTGGTCGCTCCGTCCGTGGTCATCTCGTGTGGCCGTTCTTATTGACCATGGTTGGTTGAGCGATGACGGCGTACACCGGTTGTGCCCGTCGAGCCCACGACAGCGGTGCACAGGATCGCTACGTTCTCGGTGGTCAAGAGCCACCCTCTCGCCCGGAAGGGAATGATTCTAGGCGAGCACGCACGGAAGAGTGACCCTCCGCCAGGCGTGCATCGATCTGGCCGGGCGAGGCGTACCGACGGCGTCTGTCCGGCACCGGACCCGAGCGTGGGGCCGGTTCATGGTGGTTCGGGGCACCGTGTCGACGGAGAACTGGGCGCCCCGCTGACAACGACGTCCTCGATAGGTCGGTCACTCCGGAAACTGCGATCGGGTAGGCCAGCCCACGAGCGACCGCACCGTCGGGGACCAGGCTCCCGGTCGGGCCGGACCCGAGGGAACCGCCGAGACCTCCGATTCGTCTAAGCATTTGATGATGAGACCACCGTGGACTGGGAAGCCGTTCTTGGCCTTAGTTCTGGTTGCCCTCCTCGCCGGTTGTGGTGGATCGAACACTGGCGTCCTCACTGGCAAGATCGGATTCGTCGGCCGAGTTCCACCGAAGTCCCTCCTGTCACGAAACCAGGTCGTTGTTCTGAGAGGAAGCGTTCCGGTAGCCCGACAGCCCTTGCATCTAGGACAGCCTTATAGGTTCACGCTTGCGCCCGGCGATTACACCGTCGACCTGCGGGGAACCGACAACACGACGTGGGGAAACGTTGGCAAGGTGGAGGTCGGTCGCACCACCCACATGGACCTCACCTTGGTCTTTCATGGAACCGCTCCTGACTGACCGCCGGGGATTCCGGAACGTGCCGCTCACGATGGAGTTGCGTGAGAAAAGGCAGGTGGTGGGGGACCGGAACTCGGGGATCCCTGTGGCAACCGACCAGGCACGCCGTACTGGTCGCGTGTCCGGCACCTGACGCACGATCAGGACGGACCATCCGGGTTCACCGCCGCTGTTCGCCCGTTTGAGGACGGGAAGTCAGCTGTCATGATTGGGCGATGTCGGGACCGCAAGGCACCCCCACCCAGACCGGGGCGTCGAGTCGGGGCGGAACGCGCCATGTCTCGTCGGGCATGATCCTGGCCCTCGTGTGCGTGGGGCAATTCATGGTCGTCCTCGACCTGTCGATCGTGAATGTCGCGCTTCCCTCGATGCAGCGCGACCTCGGCTTCACCACGTCGGGGTTGCAGTGGGTGGTCAACGCCTATGCCCTCAGCTTCGGGGGCTTTTTGCTTCTCGG
>JBEKIJ010000035.1:0-37906 GCA_050011815.1 Acidimicrobiales bacterium
CCGGTGGCCGCGGCGGTGCCGAACTTCACGGCGGTGGCTCCGGTGAGGTTGGTGCCGGTGATCGTGACCGAGGTTCCCCCTGTGGTCGGACCTGAGGTGGGGCTCACAGCACTCACGGTGGGGAGAGTCACGTAGGTGTAGCGATCGGCGGCGGTGGTGGCGCTCGTGCCCCCCGAGGCGGTGACCGTCACGTCGACGGTGCCCGCCGACCCGGCCGGAGCCGTGACGGAGATGGAGGTGGTCGAGTTCACGACGACCCCGGTGGCCGTCGCGGTGCCGAACTTCACCGCAGTCACGCCGGAGAAGTTGGTGCCCGTGACGGTGACCGACGTGCCCGCTGAGGTCGGGCCCGAGCTGGGGTTCAGCCCGGTGACCGTGGGGAGGGTGGAGGCCGAGCTCGTGGCGGTGATGAGGACGGCGGCGGCGCCGGACAGGCCGGCCGGGCTCTGGGTGGCTGTGGGCTGGGCCGCGGCCGAGACGGCGGTGTCGTAGGCGGCGACGTCGCCGTCAGCGGTGGTGGCGTAGGCGAATCCCGTGGTGGCCCCTGCCGAGGCCGTGTTCGCCACCGCGGCGTACCCGAAGTAGAGCTCGCCGGCCCCGGCCGGCGTGAGCTTGGGGAAGGTCACCGTGGCCGACGAGGCGTTGGAGACTCCGGCCCCCGTGTCGATGCCCCACACCGTGCCCGCGCCCAGGCCGGCGAATTCCTGGGCCGCCAGGCCCGTGTAGATCGCGCTCACGCTGGTGGAGAAGCCCACCGTGAGCGTCGAAGCGCCTGTCGTAGTCACCGTTCCGGTCCAGATCTCGAGGTCGGTGCCGCTGTAGCCGGTGTAGTCCTCGGCCCGCGCCCAGGTCGCCACGCCGCCGCCCGAGACGGTGGATGCCGTGACGCTCGCCGACCCGACCTTGACCGCCAGGGCCAGGAGGTCGCCGGCATGTTGCGGGGTCACCGCCAGGGTCGTGACCCCTGTTCCGGCCCCGTTGGCCAGGGATCCCACGGCAGAGGGCGTGCCCGGAGAAGCGCTGGTGGTGAAGGCCGCCTCGAGGGTGATCGAGACCGCAGACGGGGTGATCGACCACGAGGGTGCGGAAGCGGTGCCGGTGGCGTCCGACTCCCATTCCGCCGCGTAGGAGAACGCCGAGAGGGAGAACGTCGACCAGTCTGGTTGGGGATGCTGCACCAGGGTGGCTGGATTCGTCGTGATCAACCCGACCAGGAAGTCGCCGGCATGGGGGGTGATCGAGGTTGCCGAGGGCGCGGTGCTGGCGCTGCCGTCCTTCGTGGAGCTGGTGTCGATCCCGGCGATCCCCGAGACCTCGGACACCACCATGTGCCCGTCGACCGCTCCCGCGAGCGACGCCGTCACCGAGGTGGAACCCGTCGTCCCCGTCGAGGCGAACCCGACCCACGCCTCGGCCGTCCCGTTCCCGGATTGGAAGGATCCGGTGACTTGTTGCCAGGTCACCCCTCCCCCCGAGACCCCGGTGGCCTCGAACCCGGCGCCGGTGGTGCGAGCGGCGTCGGTCCCGATGAGGGCGACCAGTGAGTCACCGGCGCTCACACCTCTGGGCAGGACCACGGACCACGAGGACTGGCCGGTGAACGATCCCTGGTTCTCCTGGACGACGCTCTCCGCCCCCATGGCGGGCCCCGTCTTGAGCGCCAGCATGGTGACCTCGAACGACGCTGCGGGCGTCCAGCCGAAGGTCGCTGACGGCGTCGACGTCGTCCCGAGCTTGTAGTACGAGTATGCGGGCAGCGTGGAGGTCTCGGACCCGGCCACGCTCCAGCCCGACGGGGTCGTCGACGAAGGAGAAGAGCCGTAGAACGACAGCGCCGTGAGCGTGAGCTCCCCCGACGAGGCGGGTGACTCTCCGCTCAAGGTGTCGCTGGTCAGGGACGAGGAGCTCCCGTCGTTGGTGGCGAAGTCCACAGCCAGGGAGTTCGGCAGGCCCGAGTACTCGCTGAGCACGACACTGCCCTGGGTTCCGCCCGAATCCGTCGGAGCGGTGACCGAGAAGGTGGCGCTCGACACGCTGCTCGAGCAATTCGAGAGGGAGAACCACCCCTGGTAAGGGGAGGTGTCGGTGGGTGAGTGCTCGTACAGCCGCTGCCACCCGGTGGGTGTAGAACTCACCAGGCCGCTCGCCCCGTTCGCCTGCCCGATGGTGACGAAGGCGATGAGCGTGTCCCCTGCGGTACACGGCGCTGACAACGTGGGGGTGATGGCGACCGTGCTCCCCGAGGTGGTGTTGCTGCCCTGGGCAGATGCGGACTGGACCAGGGCGATGGTGGCGGCGGCGGCCTCCGACTCCTGCACCATGTTCAGGACGGGCACGGCTAGGAGGAGGGCCACGGTTCCGAGGACCACCCGGCGGCGCATCATCGTCCTCTTCCGTCCCCGAGGGCCCGGGACGGCCTCGGTAACATGCGCCCATCTCGAACGGTGACGTCGCCCCGCAGAGCATCCTGCTCGTGCCCATGGCCCCGGCCGAGAGGGCAGTCGACCGGTACCGACGCCGGCTCGACCCCTCGAGCCCGTTCCGATCGCCGGCTCACGTGACGGTCCTGTTCCCCTTCATGGCCCCCGCGCAGATCACTGATGCCGTGATCGAGCAGCTCAGAGACCTCTTCGGCGGGTACGAGCGCTTCGACTTCACGCTGTCGGAAGTGCGTTGGTTCGACGACCGGGTGGTCTACCTGGCCCCGGATGACGCGGCGCCGTTCAGGGAGCTCACCGCGGCCGTGACCGCCGCGTTCCCGGAGTACCCGCCCTACGAGGGGGCCTTCGACGAAGTGATCCCCCATGTCTGCGTGGGGAGGGACACCCGCAAGGTCCTGATGCAGATCGCCGGCCGGTTGGTGAAGCGGCACCTGCCGATCGCCGGAACAGTGGACGAGGTCTGGCTCATGACGATCGGCGCTCCTGAGCCGTATTACGTGCTCAAGCAGGCATTTCCCCTGCGCCTCGTCGCTCCTCAGACCTGACCAAGGGCCCCGCGGCGAGGTCGACACCGCTCGGAGCATGCGAGGGCGCGCCAAGGTGTTTGTCTGGGACATCCGAGGTCGGTTCATAGGTCGGTCCTGGGTGAACCCGCGGAAATGGGATCGAAGCCACCCGCTGGCCCGGCCAGTGTGGCCGGTCCACCTCAGCCCGTACCCAACGAGTCCCCAACACGCAGTCAACCATCCCCGTAGACGCGGGAACAGCCCTGATTGGGCGGGGAAGCTGCAGAAGGCGGCCTCCCCGATGCACTACGTGGGGACGACCGCCACGATGTCGGACACCTTGACGCCGAGCCCGGGGAGGGATCCGACGAAGCCCGCGTCCCCGAACCCGAAGACGCCACCGTCGGACCCCACCATCCAGTAGCCGCCGCTGTCCTGGGTGGCCACGACGCCGACGATGTCGGACACCTTGACGCCGAGCCCGGGGAGCGATCCGACGAAGCCCGCGTTCCCGAAGGCGAACACGCCGCCGTCCTTGCCGACCATCCAGTAGCCCTTGCCGGTCGAGGTCGGGACGACCCCGACGATGTCGTTGACGTGAACGCCCAGGCCAGGAAGCGATCCGACGAAGCCCGCGTCCCCGAACCCGAAGACGCCGCCGTCGGCCCCGACCATCCAGTAGCCCTTCCCGGTTGTTGTGGGGACCACGCCCACGATGTCGTTGACGTGGACGCCGAGGCCCGGGAGCGACCCCACGAACCCGGCGTCCCCGAAGGCGAAGACCCCGCCGTCCCTGCCGACCATCCAGTAGCCCTTGCCCGTCGGCGTGGGGACGACCGCCACGACGTCGTTGACGTGGACGCCGAGGCCTGGGAGTGACCCCACGAAGCCGGCGTCACCGAAGGCGAAGACCCCGCCGTCGGCCCCGACCATCCAGTAGCCCCCACTGTCCTTGGTGGGCACGACCCCCACGATGTCGCTCACGTGGACGCCGAGGCCCGGGAGCGACCCCACGAACCCGGCGTCACCGAAGGCGAAGACCCCGCCGTCCTTCCCGACCATCCAGTAGCCCTGGTAGGTGTAGCGATCGGAGGGGTTGGTGGCGCTGGTTCCACCCGGCGTCGTGACGGTCACGTCCACGATGCCGGTCCCCGACGCCGTCGTGGCCACGAGCGAGGCGCCGTTGCCATTGACGGACTTGATCACTCCGGCCTTGGACCCGAAGTCGATGCTCGAGGCATTGAGGAGATTGGACCCCGTCACGGTCACCGTGGCCCCGCCCTTCCCCGACCCGAAGCTGGGGCTGAGGCCGGTCACCACCGGCGCCGGCACCAAGACGTACGAGTACTCGTCCCCGACGTTTATGGCCGAGCTGTTCCCGCCCGCCGTCACCGTGACGTCCACCGTGCCCAGCGACCCGGCCGGGGGGGAGGCGGTGATAGAGGTGGCGCTGTTGACGCTGAAGGAGAGCGCGGGCGTGTTCCCGAAATCGACGGCCGAGGCTCCGGTGAAATTGGATCCCGTGACGGTCACCGAGTTCCCCCCCGCCAGGGGTCCCGAGCTGGGCGAAACGGAGCTGACCGACGGGATGGCGGTCCTGAACGCGGCTTGGACCGCGACCCAGTTGTTCGAGGACGAGGTGTTCCACACAGGAGACTCCGTCCCGTGAGGGACGTTGGACTGCCATTCGGCGCCGTAGGTGGCCGCGGCCAACGAGAAGGTCGACCAGTCCGGCTGAGGATGCTGTACCAGGGTCGAAGGATTCGAGGTCAGGAGGCCGACCAGGAAGTCGCCGGCGTGGGGGTCGATCCCGGGGGCCGCGGGGCTCGTGCCACTGCCACTGGTCCCATTGGAGGCGTCAATCGAGGCGATGTCCGAGACCTCGGCAACCACCATCTGGCCACTGGTGGAGCCGGCCAAGGTGGCCGTCACCGTCGGCGAGCCCCCCGTCGATCCGAAGCCCACCCAAACCTCGGCGGTGCCATTCGACGATTGCTTGTAGCCGGTGACCGACTGCCATGTCACACCACCCCCCGTCACCCCGGTTGCTTCGAAGCCGCTCCCGCTCCCGGCCGACGCGTTGGTCCCGATCATGGCCACGAGCGCGTCCCCGCCGCCCACGCCGTTGGGCAGGGTCACCGAGGCGGAGGACCCCGAGAATGGAGCCTGGTTCTCCTGGACCACATTCGGCGCGCCCGTCGCCGGGCCCGCCTCGAGGGCCAGCATGGTGACCTCGAACGACGCCGCAGGCGACCAGCTGAAGTTCGCTGACGGCGTCGAATTCGTCCCGACCTTGTAATACGAGAAGGCGGGCAGGGGCGAGCTCGCCAACGAGCCCGCTTGCTGCCACCCCGACGGAGTCGTCGACGAGGGAGTAGAGCCGCTGTAGAAGGAAAGGGCGGTAAGGGTGAGCTCGCCCGACGAGGCCGGCGACTCTCCGCCCAAG
Organism: Acidimicrobiales bacterium; assembly: GCA_050011815.1. GTDB lineage: Bacteria > Actinomycetota > Acidimicrobiia > Acidimicrobiales > UBA8190 > Chersky-840. Next base: position 5,394 of record JBEKIJ010000035.1, read on the forward strand.
GTGTCGCTGGACTGGGACGAGGAGGACCCGTCGTTGGTGGCGAAGTCCACGGCGACGGGATCGGGCAGGCCCGAGTACTCGGTCAGCACGACGCTGCCCTCGGTCCCGCCCGAGTTGTTGGGAGCGGTGACCGAGAAGCTTGCGCTCTGGGTGCTGCCGGAACAGTTCGAGAGGGCGAACCACCCCTGGTACGGGGAGGTGTCGGTGGGTGAGTGCTCGTACAGCCGCTGCCAGCCGGCGGGTGTCGAGCTCACCATGCCGCCTGCCGAGTTGGCCTGCCCAATCGTGACGAAGGCGATCAGCGTGTCCCCCGGGGTGCAGGGGTTGGGGAGATTGACGTTGATGGGTACCACGCTGTTCTCGGCGCCACTCCCAGAGGCACTCGCTTCCTGCACGAAGCTAGGGGTGGCGGCGGCCGCTACGGACTCCAGCACGATGCTCACGGCCGGCACCACGACGAGGAGCGCGACACCCCCCAAGACAACCCGGCGAGCGCCCCTGCCGCGACGACGGTGGCGCCCTCTCGATCCAATCAAGCTCACGGAGTCAACGTCCTCATTCGTCCCGTGGCACCACTCGTGATCTCACGTGGCGCGTACTACGTGGCGGAGTTTTGACGCCTTACCTCAGCCCGAGCTCACCAAGCGCCCAACAGGCGGCCAACTTGGTGAGCTCGGACGAAGGCGACTTCGGACCTGCGTCTACGTTGCTGCTGCGGTGGGCACGACGGCGACAATGTCGTTGACCGAGACTCCCAGACCGGGGAGCGACCCGACGAAGCCGGCGTCACCGAAGGCGAACACGCCGCCGTCGGACCCGACCATCCAGTAGCCCTTGCCGGTTGAGGTGGCAACGACGCCCACGACGTTGGACACATGCACCCCGAGACCGGGCAGGGAACCCACGAACCCGGCGTCACCGAAGGCGAACACGCCACCGTCCTTGCCGACCATCCAGTAGCCCTTGCCCGTGGAGGTCGGGACAACCCCGACGATGTCGCTGACGTGGACACTGTCACCCGGCAGCGATCCCACGAACCCGGCGTCACCGAAGGCGAACACCCCGCCGTCGGCCCCGACCATCCAGTAGCCCTTGCCGGTCGACGTGGGTACCACTCCGACGATGTCGTTGACCTTGACCCCGAGACCCGGCAGCGATCCGACGAAGCCGGCGTCACCGAAGGCGAACACCCCACCGTCGGCCCCGACCATCCAGTAGCCCTTGCCGGTCGACGTGGGCACCACTCCGACGATGTCGCTGACGTGGACACCGAGACCGGGGAGAGATCCGACGAACCCGGCGTTGCCGAAGGCGAACACCCCACCGTCCTTGCCGACCATCCAGTAGCCGGAGGTGGTGTAGGTGTACTTGTCGCCACTGTTGACCGTGCTCGTACCACTCGGTGTGGTGACGGTCACGTCGACCGTGCCCGTACCGGCCGGAGCGACCGCCGTCATAGACGTTGCGCTAGAGACGACCAGGTTGGTGGCCGCCTTGGTTCCGAAGGCCACGCCCGTGGCACCTGTGAGGTTGGTGCCGGTGATCGTGACCGTGGTGCCGCCTGCGGCCGGGCCCGTGGTCGGACTGAGCGACGATACGGCGGGCAAATTGCCGAAGGTGAAGTGGTCGGCAGCTGTGGCCGGGCTCGGTCCGCCTGGATCGGTGACTATCACGTCAACGGTCCCCGCAGCGTGGGCGGGAGAAACGGCGGTGATGGACGTTGCGCCAACCAAGACGACTGAGGTCCCGGCAGTGCCACCGAAACTGACGGTCGGGGTACCTGTGAAGTTCGTCCCGGTGATGGTGACCGCTGTCCCCCCGCCGATCGGACCGGTGTTGGGTGAAACCTGTGTGACCGTGGTTTGGGGGAGGTTTGCCGTGATCAGGGCGCCCTCCGCAATGGAGTTACCGTTTGGCGTTTGCGAGGCTGTAGGGGACGTGGACGCCGAGATGTTCCCGTTGAAAGCAAAGACGTTGTTATTACCGCTCGTCAGATGGTACGTGTAACCACCCGTACTTCCCGCGACGCCCGTCTGGGTGACGATGGCATATCCCGCATAGAGCTCATTCGTACCGGCGGGAGCCAGGGTGGGGAACGGCACTGAGGCCTGCGTCGCACCTTCGTTGGTGACGCCGGTACCACCGGAGGTGTCCTCAGCCCACACCGTTGACGCAACAGGCGACAGTCCCGACGTGTACTCCTGCGCAATGAGCTCAACGTCTGTCGTGGTGATCGCGCTTGTGTATGTAAGGGTGATGTTTGAGCTTACGGCTGCGGTGATGGTCCCCAACCACAGTTCGACATCTCGGGTTCCGTCAGACGTTGTGCCAAGCTTTGTCCAAGTCGACCCACCACCTGTCACCGTCGCGACCGTGATCGTGGATGAATTGATTCGCACGCCCAGCACGAAAGCATCGCCGACAGTTGCTGGCGTGACCGCAAGGGTCCCCTGGGTCGTCGTATTGTCCTGGTCGACAAAGGTTCCAACCGCCGTGATAGTCGGGGTCGCGGCCGCAGCGATGCCCGCGCCCACGCCGGTGCCCACGCTGAGCGCGGTCAAGCCGCCCGCGCTTAGCGTCACCGAGGCGACCAGGCCGAGGACCCTTCCGATCGACATTCGCTTCCGACCGTGAGGGCGGACGGAGGATGTTTGGGACGCACGCGCGGCAAAGAGACTCACTGGGCTTCTCCTGACGGGACACACTTGAGCGGATGAGTGTGACGGATCTCGGTTGACGGTAATACCCCGTTCGCAGCATTACAACGACCCCGTGGGCAAAAGTCGTGGTCCTTCGGAAAGTGCCAAGCAGCACCTACTTTCCATAACGCGTTGACAGCCGGGTAGTTCATCGCCGTGAGCACGATGTATTCATAAGCGGACCTGCGCTGATCGTCGCTGTCTTCCGGGATCGCAACGAGTCGACAATTCTGCGCGTGCCCGCTCGCTCAACTCCGACAGCGCGACGATCCCTCGACGTCAACGTGGTCACGTCTGGTGGTTACCAAACCGCTGAACTCGTTCACGACACACTCCGGGATCAACGTCCTCGAAGCGGAAAGCGGTGCTCACGGAGCCGTTGCATTCTCGTTTGCGAAGTGAATGCAATCGGACTGCGTGGCACCTCGTAGTCACCTTGCCCTGGAGGCCGGCGTCTCTCTTGTGCTCCAGAGCCGTTTGGGGGCAGGTGCCCGGCGTCGCTCGGCATGGGAGGATCAGTGCCTGTGAACGCCGCGGCACCGACCGACTCCGAGATCGAGTGGCAACTCGACGCGCTCGACCTGCGGCCCGTGGAGCGCTGGCTCGCGGGGCTGCCGGGGCTCCCGTCGCATGTGAGCTTCGCCGAAATTGCCCCTGACCTGGTCACATCCACCGTCACTGCCCTCCCGCGCCCCGCCGAGCGGCTGGTCGACACCTACCTCGACACCGCCGACTGGCGGATTGGTAGATCGGGCTTTGTCCTACGGGTGAGGCATCGAGGTGGGCGTGGGGAGGTCACCCTCAAGGACGTTGTGCGGGCGAAAGGCGGGCTACGCCGGCGACTGGAGGTGACCGAGCCGCTCCCTCCCGAAGGCGTGGAGGCTCTGGGAGCCCAGGGACCGGTCGGGTGGCGTTTACGGGCCTTGGCCGGCAAGCGACCGCTCCAACCGGTGCTCGAGGTGAGGACCAGGCGGCGCCCCTACGACCTGTGCGTCTCCGACGAACGGGTGGCGGAGGTCGCCCTCGACGACACGACGATTGGCGTGAGCAACGATCACCAGCCCGTACGCCTCCAGAGGGTCGAGGTCGAGGTCACCGCTCCCTGGGTGAAGAGGTTGACCCCACTCGTCGACACCATGCGACGCGAATGTGGCCTGCAGGCCGCGACTCTGTCGAAATTCGAGGCCGGGCTGCTCGCCGCTGGCCTGCGGATTCCCCCTCCGCTTGACCTGGGCTCGGTGTCATTCGACGCGAACCCATCGGTGGGCGAGGTGGCCTTCGCCGTCCTCCGGCGCAGCTTCAACGGCGTGCTCTCCCACGAGACCGGCACCCGGCTCGGAGAAGACCCCGAAGAACTGCATGACATGCGGGTCGCCACCCGGAGAACGCGTGCCGCCCTGTCCCTGTTCGCAGACGCCCTTCCGGTGCGGGCCCGTCACGTGCGCAGCGAGCTCGGGTGGCTGGCCGGGATCTTGGGGGCGGTACGAGACCTCGACGTGCAGCTCGAGCGCATGGAGGGATGGATCCGGGGATTCCCCGACGAGGACCGGGTCGCCCTGACCGGGTCGCCCTCTCCGACCTGGCGACGCTGCTCGACCGCCAGCGCGAAGACGCCCGACGAGCCTTGCTGGCCGGCTTGGACTCCGCCCGCTACGAGCGACTGGTGGCGGGGTTCGCCACCATGCTCCGCCAGGGCCCGTCGCGTCGTTCGGCCGCGGCTCGCGCCCCTGCCGGGGCCGTCGTGCCCGATCTCATCGCCGCCCGCCACCGCTCGGCCAACAAGGCGGCGCGCCGGGCCCACCGCAGCGGCGAAGCCGACGATTTCCATGCGACCCGCATCCGTGTCAAGCGACTTCGCTACGCCCTCGAGTTCGTCTCCGAGATCTACGACAAGCGCACGGCCAAGTACGTGCGCCACGTGGTGAAACTCCAGGACGCCCTCGGCCTCATGCAGGACGCCCGGGTGGCGGGGGCGAAGTTGCACGAGCTGGCCACGGCCGAGGGATCGGGCCTCTCGCCGACCACGGTGTTCGTGATGGGAGGGGTGACCGAGCGGTACCGCCACGAAAAAGACGAGCTCCTCCACAAGCTGCCGGGCCTGCTCCACGAGCTACGCGGACCGGAATGGCGAAAGCTGTCCGCGCTCATGGAGCGACGTCGCCTCGAGCTCAGCGCCCAGTACCGCTGGCCCGGCTCGACCACAGCCTCTCCCGGCCTCAGGACGGCTCCCCCCTCTGAGGCCCCTCGACCTGCTCCGCTGGCGGTGGGTCCTGCCGAGGATTCCCCACCGGTCACGGCACCGGTCCTCCCCACCCCAGGGCTGCCCGCCCCCGATCCCACGGCGACCCATCCGGCCGCCGTTCGTCCCGGCCCCTCGCGCCTGGTGCCGAGCGCATGGTCGGTCGAGCCCGCGCCGTCGCCCGAGGTCACGCCCGACCCGAGAACCCGTCCTCAGGGCCTCGGCACCTCGAACAACGGCGGAGGCCCCCAGCCCGAGCGACCCTGAGCCGCCCGCTGCTTCCCGCGTCAGGCCCCGGCGATCCCTCCGGCGGTCCGGGGCGGGCGATGGGCGGCGACCGGGCACGGGAAGATGCGCTCGGCACCGTGAGGGGGGGAGGAAGTGCCAGCGCGCCGCGGGTGCCCTTCCCGGCCGCCGCCCATCGCCCGCCAGGACGTGTTCACACAGAAGACGGTACGCGTCGGCAATGAACGGGCCGCGACGAATGAGGGGCGCCCGGGCGAACTCTCGATGACCATTGAGCGACAGCCCGAACTCGACCGGCTCGCCCGGCGGCAGCCGAGATTTCGCTCCGCGTTCACGTTGTCGTGACAGGCCGGAAACGCCCACTTCGTACGCTGACGGAGGACCGGCTCGGACCGGGCCGGTCGGTATGCCATAGGGAGACGACCATGCGAGCAGTGCTTCGAAACCTGATCGAGAGGACCCGCCGGATCAGCGGGAACGGGGCCGTGCGCAACGCGCATCTGGAGATCGAAAACACCTCCCGCTCCGTGGTGGAGCTCGATCGCCAGCTCAAGCGGGTCTGCGACCGGACCCCCCGCCAGGCGGCCTAGCCCGACAGCTCCCGAACCCGGGAGCGCCCTCCCGGCCGATGGCCGCACCGGGCCGCCGACACGCCGAGCCGGCCCGGAGGAACCCGACAGACCAGGCGGTAGGCTCCAGCCGTGTCAGACGGATTCCATCCCCCCGTCGAGGAGTATCTCGAGACGATCCAGTCCCTCACCGAGGAAGGGACGACCGTCATCCAGGCCCGCATCGCCCAACGCATGGGACGGTCGGCGCCCTCGGTGTCGGAGATGCTCGATCGCCTCACCGCCGACGGCTACATCCACCGGTCGGGCAGGACCATCGCCCTCACCGAGCAGGGCCGTGTCCTGGCCGACAGCGTGATCCGCAAGCACCGCCTCGCCGAGCGGTTGCTGGTCGACGTGATCGGCCTGCCGTGGCACAAGGCGCACCTCGAGGCCGGCCGGTGGGAACACGTGATATCCGACGAGGTCGAAGAGCACCTGGTCGAGTTGCTCGGCAATCCCACCACCTGTCCCCACGGCAACCCCATCCCGGGCGCACCCGGTGTCAAAGGGCACTCCCCCAGCCAGCTGAGTCTGGCCGACGTCGAGCCCGGCGAGACGGTCCGGCTCGAGCGGATCACCGAAGAGGTCGAGCTCGACATGGCCTCACTCGAGTACCTCGACGAACACGGGCTCATCCCGGGGCGCTCGGCGCGGGTGCGCGACCGCGCCCCTGATGGGACCCTCACGCTGGAGGTCGACGGATCCCCGGTGGCCCTCGGGCCCGCCATCTGCCAGCAGATGTTCGTCGCCTCTGTCTGACCGACCCCCTTGGCGCCCCGTGACCGGCCGCCCCGAGCCACCGAGAGGCGACGGGTAGGGTCAATGAGTGGTCGATAGCGCGTCGTCCTCCCCGCGACCCCGACTCCCCTCGCCCTGGCCTACCGAGCTGGTCGAGGTGTTCGAGCGGTCCGTCACCGCCGAGTACGCCAGCCTGACGCGCACGGGCCGTCCGATCGCCGTTCCGACCACCCCCTACCTCGGGGTCGATGGCCAAACCATCGACGTCTCGACGGGACTCACCTACCCGGCCAAAGCCGAGCGTGCCCGTCGGGACCCCCGGGTGTGCCTGCTGTTCGCCGACCCGGTCGGATCGGGGCTCGCCGAAGCACCCGTCGTGCTCGTCCAGGGCCTCGCCACGGTGCGGGACTCCGATCTCCAGGCCAACACCGACCGCTACGTGCGCCTCAGCATGGAGAAGCTGCCCGACGCCACCAAGGGCCAACCCCGGTTCGCGCTGCGCCGCTTGGCGTGGTACTACGCCCGCATCTGGATCGAGGTGACCCCGCTGCACGTGCGGTGGTGGTCCCGCCGCGACCTCGACGAACCGGTTCGCACCTGGAACGCCCCCGAGGGAACCGCGGCGCCCCTGTCGGACCCGGCCCCGAGCGGGAAACAGCCCGGTGCATGGATCGCACCTCCGGCGTCATGGCGCCAGGCCGCCCAGGAGGCGGCCCGCCTGTCCACGCACGACCTGACCGTCGTCGACGCCAATGGGTTCCCTCTGAGCCTCCCCGTGCTGCGCACAGACCTCGTCGACGACGGTTTCCGCCTCGTGATCGGAAAGGGCGCCCCGCCCCTGTCGTCGGGACCGGCGTGTCTCACCCTGCATGCACACGCCGAGATATTCACGGGCCAAGAGAACCGGACGATCATCGGAACGGTCGAAGAGTCCGTCCAAGGCGGCGGCGAAGTGCGGTTCCGCGCCGAGCGCGCCCTGGCCGACTGGAGCCTCGCCGGGGGTCGCCCGCGCATGGCCCTGTCGTTTCTGAACAAGGGTCGACGACTCGCACCGAGGCTCGCCGTAGAAGCACAACGCCGCTTTCAGGCGGTCCCGACCGTTCGCCTCCCGGACAGGATCTGACCGGCCCCGGGGAATCGGGGACCGACGGGGTAGCCGGCTCAAGGAGCCGGCACCATCTCCTTGGCCTCGTACTCGCGCAGACGCTCGAACAGCCCCCGCAGCTCGGTGCGCCGGGCCCGGTCGTTGGCCAGGTTGACGAGCTCGTGCGGATCGGTCCCGTGGTCGTACCACTCGTGGTCCTGGTCGTCGAAGTCGCTGTCGACGTCGAAGAGCTTGTGGCCCGGGTCCCTCCCCCACAGACCGGTCGAAGGCTTGCCCCCGCCCACCCCGTAGTAGCGGGCGTACTTCGTCTCTCCGTCGAAGAATCCCCGCAGGGCGTAGCGGACCTGGTTGAGGGTGCGGGTCTGGGCCGAGTCCTGGGCGAACAACACGTGGTCGCGCACCGACGTCGTGGGATCGGCGAGCACGGGCGAGAAGTCCACTCCCTGCAGCCCCACCCCACCTCCGGTGTCCGCGGTGGCGCCGGGATCGACACCGGCCAACGCGCCGATCGTGGCCGCCAGGTCGACGTGGGTCGCCAGGGCTCGGGTCGTCGAGCCGGCGGTGGTCACACCCGGGACGCGGATGTACAGCGGGACTCGCATGATCTCGTCGTAGACGAAGGGGCCCTTGGAGCGCAGGCCGTGTGATCCGCACATGTCGCCGTGGTCGGAGGTGAAGATCACCACGGTGTCGTCCCACTCACCGCTGTCCTCGAGGGCCTGGAGTACCGTCCCCAGGCTCTCGTCGGCAAGGCGCTGGAGCTCCACGTAGTAGTCGAGATGGCGGAGCCAGGCCTTGGTGTCGGCGGGGTCGATGTACCCCCACAGGCCGTGCTGCTGGTCCCAACGCCACTGCCGGTGGGCCTCAGGCTTGGTGTGCAGGTCATCGTGGAAGTTGGCGGGCAGTTTCTCGACGACCTCGGCGTAGTCCTTGCGATAGACGGGGAGCGGGTCGTCTTCCTTCCACGCCGCCGCCTCGAGGATCCCTCGGACCGACGCCACATCCTCGGGATGGTGCTCCTCGTATCCGGGCTGGTCGATGGGGAACCACATGACGTCGTGGGGGTTGACGAGGGCAACCGTCAAGAACCACGGTTCGTTTCCCGCCCCCGGTCGGGGTCGGGCGTTGGCCCGCAGCCACTGGGCGGCGTTGGACGCGATGATCGGATCGAAATGGACGCCGGTCCCGGCCCACCCCATGAAGTGCCGGTCGTTGCCGCTCCAGTCCGTGAATCCGTACGCCTCCATGTCGGGATGCTCGGACTGTGAGAGGTGCCATTTCCCGATGTACGAGGACCGGTAGCCAGCACCCTGAAGCAACGAGCCCAACGTCGCCATCGACGGATCGAGCTCTTTGTGCTCGGGCATGATCACGTTGTCGATGACGCCGTGGCCGGGCAGGTACCGGCCCGTGAGGAGACTGGCCCGGCTCGGCGAGCAGGGTGAGGAGTGCGTGTAGTACCGGGTGAACTCGGTGCCCTCGGCCATCAGGCGTTCGCGCCAGGGCAACCGCACCGATGGGGGCAGCCACCCGCGCTGGCGCTCCTGGTCGGACACCACGAGGAGGATGTTGGGGCGCCGCCCGCCGTCGGCGGCGGAGTTCGTCGTCTGCGTCTCGGGCACCTTCGCACCTTAGGCTGGGACGAGCCCGATTGCCGACGAGACCTCCTCGATACACTCCCCTTCGATGAGCACAGAGGGGGCCGAGATGACACCACAGGAAGTCGTCGTCGACGAGGTCACCGCGGTGACGCCCGGGATCGTCGACGCGCTGCGCACCCTCGTGCCCGAGCTGTCGGCTTCGGCCCCACCCCTGACCGAAACGGCCCTGGAGGAGATCGTGCGTTCACCCGCCACCGTGCTCTTGGTGGCGCGCGACGGCACGGGTGGCGCCGTTCTGGGATCTCTCACGCTGGTGGTCTTCACCGCTCCGACGGGCCCGCGGGCGTGGATCGAGGACGTGGTCGTCGCACCGGAGGCCCGGGGCCGTGGCGTCGGCGCCGCGCTCGTCGTGGAGGCCAACGCGCGCGCCGCGGCGGCCGGATCCCGTACCGTGGACCTCACATCCCGACCGGCGCGCGAAGCGGCCAACCGGCTGTATGTGCGCCTCGGGTTCGACCAGCGCCAGACCAACGTCTACCGCAAGACCCTCGACTGACGACCAGTCGGCGAGCGCGGCACGAGACCGCAGCGCGACCGGCAGGAGCCCGAGTCGGGCCACGGGAGGAGGAACGGGATGAGGACGCCGAACATGTACGGACCTGATGCCACCTTCGCTGGAATCCCCGCCGCTGACCTCGAGGTGCCGGCCAGTTACGCCGGGGCAGGAGCGGTGATCTTGGGCGCGCCCTTCGACGGGGGCACCTCGCATCGGCCGGGATGCCGTTTCGGCCCCCAGGCGATCCGCTTCACCGATTACCTCCCCCACGACGGGCAGCGGCCCCACCTGGCTCTGGGTGTCGATCCCCTGGTGGAGTTGGGAGTCGTCGATGTCGGCGATGTCGAGATGCTCCCCGGTGAGATCGAAGTGTCACTGCAGCGTCTCGAGCTCGCCGTCGAGAAGGTGGCGCGCGCCGGCCCGATCCCCGTCGTTCTCGGTGGTGACCACACCATCGCCCTCCCCGACGTGACCGGCGTCGCCAAGCACGTCGGGTGGGGTCGCGTCTCGGTCATCCATTTCGACGCCCACGCCGACACCGCCGACACCCAGTTCGGGTCCATGTACGGCCACGGCACGCCGATGCGACGGCTCATCGAGTCCGGCGCCACCCGAGGAGACCGCTTCTTGCAGATCGGCCTGCGCGGGTACTGGCCCGATCCCGACACGCTGAGCTGGATGGCAGGCCAGGGGATGCGCAGCTTCGAGATGACCGAGATCGGGGAGCGAGGTCTGCCGGCGTGTCTGACCGAGGCGTTCGCCATCGCCGTCGACGAGTGCGACGCCGTCTTCCTCTCGGTCGACATCGACGTGGTCGATCCCGGATTCGCCCCCGGCACGGGCACCCCCGAGCCGGGGGGCTTCTCGAGCCGCCAGCTCCTCGACGCGGTACGCCGCGCCACCATGGAGCTTCCCGTGGCCGGCATCGACGTCGTCGAGGTGTCGCCGCCCTACGACCACGCCGAGGTCACGGCCTACCTGGCCAACCGCGTCGTCCTCGAGGCCTTGTCGGGCCTGGCCTGGCGTCGGCGCGCCGCAGCGGGGGCCAACCCGCGCCGGGCCGAGGATCCCCTGCTCGAAGGACGTGGGCACCCGGGTTGAGGACCCGAGGTCAGACCATGGTCGCCACGATCTCCTCGACAATGGCGAGGGTCGTGCCGGGATGGAGAAACGCCAACCGAGCCACGGTCTCGCCCTCCCACGTCGTGGGCGTGACGAATCCGACCTGTTGGGCCAGAAGGCGCACCGACCAGGCTGCGTAGTCGGCGGGACTCCACCCCTTGCGCCGGAACAGCACGATGGAGAGCTCGGGCTCACGGACCAACTCCAGGTGGGGCGACCCCTTGATGAGCTCCGCACTCTGCCAGGCCGTGCGCAGCACGGTCTCCACGGCATCGCGATACGCGCCGGCACCGTGCACGGCGAGCGAGAACCACATGGGCAGACCCCGCGCCCTCCGGGTGAGGTGCACGGCGTAGTCACTCGGATTCCACATGGGGTTGTCCTCGTCGTGGATGACGTCGAGGTACGAGGCCTCTTGGGAGTGGACGGCCTTGGCCAGCGCCGGCTCGCGATAGATGAGGGCGGCACAGTCGAACGGTGCGTACAGCCACTTGTGCGGGTCGATGACCAGTGAGTCGGCGTCCTCGATCCCCGCGTACCGCTCCCGCACCAGGGATGTGAAGAGGCCGGGGCCGCCGTAGGCGGCGTCGATGTGGAACCACAGGCCGCGTTGGCGCGCCACGTCGGCCACCCCGGCCAGGTCGTCGACGATCCCCGCGTTGGTCGTCCCCGCCGTGGCCACCACCCCGATGACATCGTCGGCGCTGTCGTCGCCATCGAGGGCGGATCGCAGGGCGGCTCCCGAAAGGTGATGGTCGACCGAGGGCACCACGAAGGCCTCGACGCTCAGGATGCCCAAGGCCTTTTGCACCGAGGCATGCGCCTCCTCGCTGACGGCGATGCGCGGCCGTCGGGGTGCTTCGACACGTCGGAGCCCGGCGGTGTCACGGGCGACGACCAGCGCCGAGAGGTTGGCGATCGATCCTCCCGACACGAAGCACCCCCCCGCCCCGGGGGGAAGACCGGCCAGGTCGGCCAAGAACTCGAGGACCTGGTTCTCCGCCGCCACCGCACCGGCCGCTTCCAACCACGACGTGCCCTGGAGCGAAGAGCACGACACGATCATGTCGAAGAGCAATGCCGCTTTGGTCGGTGCCGCAGGAATGAACGACAAGAAGCGGGGACTGTCACAGGAGATGACCGCCGTCGCCAGGTGATCGGCGAACAGCCCCAGCACGGCGCCGGGGTCGTTCCCCGATTCCCCGATCAGACCCGAGAGCAGCTCGTGGAAGGACTCGCGCTCCCCCCCGAAGTCGAGGGGCACCGGGTCGAGCTCGAGACGCCTGCGGCAGTAGTCGAAGATCAACTCCACCATGTGCTCGTCGAGCTCGAACATGGGATTGGCCATCGCACCTCCGGCACCAGGATCGCACCCCGAGGACGGCTCGACGCTGATCCACACCCCTGGGCGTCGGCGTGGCAGCGTGGGGGGCATGGACCTCCCCGTGATGCCGCCGGTCGCCCCCATGCTCGCCAAGCTGGCCCGTGAGCTCCCCACCGCACCGGGCATGTTGTACGAGCCGAAATGGGACGGGTTCCGGTGCGTGGCCTTCAGAGACGGTTCCGAGGTGGAATTGGGCAGTCGCAACGAACGGCCCCTCACCCGGTACTTCCCCGAGCTGATCGAGCCCATCCTGTCTTTCTTCCCGGCCCGTGCCGTCATCGACGGCGAGATCGTGATCGCCGGCACCCAGGGGCTCGATTTCAATGCCCTGCTTCAGCGCATCCATCCCGCCGCGTCGCGGGTGACGCTGTTGGCACAGTCCACCCCGGCATCGTTCGTGGCCTTCGACCTCCTCGCCCTGGGCCACCGTGACCTGCGCGGCGAGCCCTTCTCGGAACGACGGGCCCAGCTCGAAGAGGCGCTCGGGAGCTGCGCCCCGCCCATCCATCTGACTCCGTCTACCACCGACCCCGACGTCGCCGCCGATTGGTTCGCCCGCTTCGAAGGCGCCGGGCTCGACGGGGTCGTGGCCAAGCGTCCGGACCTCGCCTACCGCGAGGGCGAGCGCCTCATGGCCAAGGTGAAGCACGAGCGCACGGCCGACTGCGTCGTGGCCGGGTTTCGGTGGCACAAGTCCGGTGGGGTGGTGGGATCCCTGCTCCTGGGCCTCTTCGACGACGACGGGCTCCTGCATCACGTCGGGGTGTCAGCCTCGTTCACCGCCGCCCGCCGCCGCGAGCTCGTCGAGGAGCTCGCCCCGTACCGCCTGTCCACCCTCGACGGCCACCCCTGGGCGGCGTGGGCGCAGTTCGAACAGGACGAGGCGCAGGCGGGTCGCAAGCCCGGGGCCCCCTCGCGGTGGAACGCGGGGAAGGACCTGCGCTGGGAGCCGGTGAACCCGACTCTGGTGTGCGAGGTGGCCTACGACCATCTCCAAGGCGACCGTTTCCGTCACGCCACCACGTTCCGCCGCTGGCGTCCGGACCGACGCCCCGAATCGTGTACCTACTCCCAGTTGGAGACGGCGGTGCCGGCCGAGCTCGATTCAGTCTTCGGGGCCTGACGCCGTAGCCTCGGGCGGGCGCAGACGCGACCGGCTCGGGGCGGCCCGGTGCGGCTCGCCCTTCTGCTTGGGAAAGTTCGGCGGCCACGGTGCGTCGCCCAGGCCCTCGGCCTCGTCACGATAAGAAAGCTCGAGTAGTCCCTCGAGACCACCACGCCTGTCGTCGATCGCCGCCGCCGGATCACCCCGGGTCGCGAATCGACCGGGAACGGTGGCGATGGTCAGATCGCCGGGGTCGACGTCGGGCACCTCGTCCCATTCGAGCGGACACGACACCCGAGCTTCGGGGTTGGCCCTGACCGAGTAGGCCGAGGCCACGGTCCGATCACGGGCGTTCTGGTTGTAGTCGACGAACACCCGATCGCCGCGCTGTTCCTTCCACCATGCCGAGGTGGCGATGTCGGGAAGGCGGCGCTCGAGTTCGCGCGCCAGGGCCAGCGCGGCGCGACGGACGTCGGTGAAACCCCAGCGCGGCTCGATGGGGACGTTCACGTGCATGCCCCGCGACCCCGAGGTCTTGGGGAACCCGACGAGGGAGTGCTCCTCGAGCACGTTGCGAGCCTCGAGCGCCACCTGCCGCACGGCATCGAAGGAAACCCCGGGTTGGGGGTCGAGGTCGACCCTGAGCTCGTCGGGGTGATCGGTGTCACTCCTGCGCACCGGCCAGGGGTTGAGGTCGAGGCATCCCAGGTTCACCGCCCACAGGATGTGGGCGACGTCCACGGGGCACAGCTCATCGGCGCTGCGCCCACTGGGGAAAGCTACCGTCACCGTCTCGAGCCAGGGCGGCCGGCTCGACGGCACGCGTTTTTGGTAGAAGAAGGGCCCTTCGGCCCCGTCGGGGTAGCGCTTGAGGACCGTGGGCCGCTCCCGCACGCCTCGCAGGGCGCCGGGTCCGACCGCGAAGTAGTAGCGGACGAGGTCGAGCTTGGTCTCACCTCGGGCCGAGAAGAAGACCTTGTCGGGGTTCGACACCTTGACACTGCGGCCATCGACCTCCAAGGCGACGGCGGGCATCCCGGTAGCCATGGGTCGATGGTGACACGGATCGGCAGCCGGGCACGACCGCAGTCCCCGCGGCCCAGCGGTCGGTAGCCTCGAACGGGTGGATCCCGTCGTCGCCCTCCGGCGCATCGCCTACCTCCTCGAAGCGGACCGGGCCGAGTCCTACAAGGTCCGGGCCTTTCGGCGCGCCGCGGCCACGGTGGACGAGCTCGACCCCGGTGTGCTCGCCCAGCGCGCCGCCTCGGGCCGACTCACCGACCTGCCCGGGGTGGGCGATACCACGGCCCGGGTCATCGCAGAGGCTCTGGCCGGCGAGACGCCCGCCTATCTCCGCCAGTTGGAGGAGGAGGAAAGGCCGACGCTCACGGGACGGGCCGCTGCGCTGCGCGAGCTGTTGCGGGGGGACTGCCACAGCCATTCCGACTGGTCCGACGGCGGAAGCCCGATCGCCGAGATGGCCGAAGCCGCCGCCGCGCTCGGCCACGAGTACCTGGCGCTCACCGACCACAGTCCCCGCCTCACCGTCGCCCATGGCCTCGACCCCGAACGGCTGGTGCGTCAGCTCGAAGTGGTCGAGACCTTGAACGAATCGCTGGCGCCGTTCCGGATCCTGACCGGCATCGAGGTCGACATCCTCGAGGACGGCTCGCTCGACCAGGACCCGGAGCTGTTGGGCCGGCTCGACATCGTGGTGGCCAGCGTGCACTCGAAGCTCAAGATGGAGCCGCGGCAGATGACGAAGCGGATGGTGGCCGCCATCGACAGCCCCCACACCGACATCCTGGGCCACTGCACCGGTCGGCTTCTCGTGGGCCGGGGCCGGGCTGCATCGCGCTTCGACCACGTCGAGGTGTTCGAGGCGTGTGCCCGGACGGGCACGGCCGTCGAGATCAATTCCCGGCCCGAACGGTTGGATCCCCCCGATGACCTGCTGCGCGCCGCCGTCGCCGCGGGATGCGTGGTCTCGATCGACACCGACGCGCACGCCCCCGGGCAGCTCGAATGGCTGGGCAACGGCTGCGAGAAGGCGGCGCAAGCCGAGGTGCCCGCCGAGCGCGTCGTGAACACCTGGCCCCGCCCGCGACTGCTCGAGTGGGCGTCGGGGCACGCCTCGACCGCGGGCTGACCCACCCGGGGCGACCGACGTAGCGTGGCGCGTGCGAGGGGGAGCCATGCACCACGACGCTGACGGAGCAGAGGGGTCCGAGCTCGAGATGGTGACCCTGCGCGACGGTCGGGTCCTCGAGGTGATCACCGCGGGGCCACCGGAAGGGACCGCCGTCGTCTTCCATCACGGCACACCGTTTGCCGCCGTCGCCTACCGGGCCGCGGCGCAGAGCGTGTCTGCTCGAGGCGCACGCCTGGTCTACTGGTCGCGCCCGGGCTACGCCGGGTCGACGAGGCAATCGGGCCGTCGCGTCGCCGCTGTGGCCGCAGATACCGCTGAAGTCCTCGACGCCATGGGGCATGACCGGTTCGTGACCATCGGCTGGTCGGGGGGCGGTCCTCATGCGCTCGCCTGCGCGGCGCTCATGCCCGACCGGTGCGCGGCGGCAACCGTCATCGCCGGGGTCGCCCCCTACGACGCCGAGGGTCTCGACTGGCTTGCCGGCATGGGACCCGAGAACGTCCACGAATTCGCGTTGGCCGCCGAGGGCGGTCCCCGGTTCGCCGAATTCCTCAGGCAGGAGTCGGCGCAATTGGGCGCCCTCGGTGCCGAGGACGTCGCCGCGGCCTTGGGAGGCCTCGTGTCCGACGTCGACAAGGCCGCCCTGACGGGGGACCTCGCCGACTTCATGGTCCGCGCCCTGTCGAAGGCGGGCGCGGGTAGCACCGACGGGTGGCACGACGACGACATGGCGTTCCTGGGCGACTGGGGGTTCGACCTCGGTGACGTCGCCTGCCCGGTCGCCATCTGGCAGGGGCGCGAGGACCTCATGGTCCCCTTCGCCCACGGTGTCTGGCTCGCCTCGCACGTGCCCGGGGCACAGCCGCATCTTCTGGACGACGAGGGACATATCTCGTTGTGCGTTGCTGCCTTCGATCACATTCTCGACGACCTGCTGGCCCTGGCCCGCTGACCGTCGGCCGCCGTCGCCGGCCGAGTCCGTCAGGAGCTGAGCTCAGGCCGGGTCGGCGGGCGGCGCCGAGTCGGCCTCGCCGGGCTGGGGGGTCGGGGGTTCCCGACGGACGATGACCTCCGACCGTTCGGGGTGGTCCCGGTCGAGGTGCACCTCGGGTAGGTCGTCCCCGGGGGGCTCACCGCCGGCATCGACGACCACGACGATCTGGTCGTCGTGGGGACCGTAGATGACCTCGTGCAGACCGAGCATCGCCGCCCCGAGCATGCTGGCAGAGCGTCCCCGGCTCCAATGCCTTCGACGGCCGACGTCGTGCACGTCCTTAGCGTCGGGGTCGTCGGTTGCTTGCAGCCAGGAGATCCACTGCTCGTCGGTCCAGGACTCGGCGTCTTGCGGGGGTCCGCCGGGATCACACGACTGCGGTCCGTCCATCGCTTCCACGGTACCGGGAGCGTCGCCCGAACGGACCGTCTCGGAAGTCCAGGCGTCATGCGGGTCCGGTCGACGTCAGGCGGGGGTGGGGCTCTCGGGAGGGAACTCGGGCGGGAACTCGGGCGGGGAACCGTCGACGGGGCGCGTCTCCTCGCGGTGACGCCAGACCGCCTCGGCGCGGTACAGGACGTCGCGCAAGGGCAGACCGGTGCGCGCCGCCACCCGTGCCGCGTCGCCCTGCTCGACCTTGACGCGCCCGGGGCTCACCTTGACCTGCACCGGCGTACCCTCCACCTCGACATCGTCCATGACTCGTGTGGCGGGCCAGCGCTCGAGAAGAGCACCCCGCACACCGAGGCTCCCCGTCTCCGCCCGCAAAGTGGCGCGCACCGACTCGGTCAGCACGGGATCGACGAGGACGCTCACGGTGTACCCGGGCCGTCCCTTCTTCATGACGACCGGGGTGACCCAGGCGTCGTGCGCCCCGACGGCCAGAAGAGCCTCGACCGCATGGGCCAGCACCTCACCCGTGACATCGTCGAGATTCGTCTCGAGCAACATCACCGGCTGGCCTCGCAGAGGAGAGGCGACTGAGGACTCACCCACGACCACCTGGGTGCAATTCGGCAGCCCGTCGATGTCGTGGGCTCCGGCGCCGAACCCCGAGGCGGCGATGCGCATCGGCGGCAGCGGCCCGAAACTCGACGCCAGCGCAGCCAGAATCGCCGCGCCGGTCGGCGTGGTGAGCTCGACCGACACGTCGCGGCCCCACGTCGGGATCCCTTCCAACAACCGGACCACCGCCGGAGAGGGGTTGGGCAAGAACCCATGCGCGCTGCGGACCGTCCCCATACCGGTGGCGACCGGCGATGCCGCAACGTCGTCGATTTCGAGAATCTCCATGGCGGCAGCCGTCCCGACCACGTCGATCACGGTGTCATGCGACCCGACCTCGTGGAAGTGGACCTGCTCCGGCGATCGCCGGTGGAGCCTCCCCTCGACCACGGCCAGCACTGCGAAGATGTCCAGAGCACGACGCGTGACCCGGGGGGGCAAGCGGGCTTCTTCGACGAGTCCCACGATATGGGCGTGGGTGCGCACGACAACGTCGTCGGCCGTCCCCACCACGGCGCGCGTGGCGGCGACGCCGGCTCGAAGCACGGGCTCTGCCCGGAGGCTCCAACCGCCGAGGGGCAGCCGCTTCAGGAGACCGAGCACCTCCGACAGGTCGGCGCCGGCGTCGAGGAGGCTCCCCAGGGCCATGTCGCCGGCGATGCCCGCGAAACAGTGGAACCACGCCACGGTGGGTGTCGACCCCTGCTCGGGCGGATCGGGAACCGGTGCAGCGTCTGGCTGGCGTGCTCCTGCGGACGCGCTCATGGGAGCATCCGGGCGATGGCGCAGGCGGCACCGAACCCGTTGTCGATGCCGACGACGGTGAGACCGGCCGCACACGACGCGTGCATGGCGAGCAGTGCGGTGATCCCGTCGAGGGCCGCGCCGTATCCGGTCGAGACGGGCACGGCGACGACCGGCGCGGCGGTGATGCCCGCCACCAAGCTGGCCAGCGCTCCCTCCATGCCGGCCACGACAACGACGGCGTCGGCTCCGGCGACCTCCTCCGCGGACGCCAGGAGGCGGTGGACGCCCGCCACCCCGCAGTCGGCCACGAGCTCGGGGCAGAACCCGAAGGCACCGAGCACGGCCAGACATTCCTCGGCGACGGGGAGGTCCGCCGTACCCGCCGTCACGACCACCACGCGCCCGGTGCGCCGGGGGGCGAGCCGCCAACACACCGTGGAAACCGATCCCGATTCCGTGACCTGGCCCTCGGGGGCCACGCCCAAACAGGCGGCGACTTGCTCCTGATCGGCTCGGGTCAGCAGCACCGGGGTCTGTCCGGGCTCGGCCAGGAGCTCGGCCACGATCTCGGCACATTGGCCCGCCGTCTTCCCCGGCGCGTAGACGGCCTCGCCGGCACGCTGTCGGAGGGCCCGGTGGTGATCGACGCGGGCGAAGCCGAGATCGACGAACGGGAGCCGGCGCAACCGAGCGACGGCATCGTCGGGCCCGACCGTCCCGGATCGGACGTCGTCGAGTAGCTGGCGCAGGGCGGGCTCGTCCATGGGTGCCCACTATCCTGCCGCACATGGATGCGGCCGAGATCCCGAGCCCGGCGACTGTGGAAACGATCAGCTTCCTGGGTCCCGCGGGGACCTTTACCGAAGAAGCCCTGTTCACCCAGGCTGACTACGCGTCGGCGCAGCACGTGCCGGCCGCTTCGCTCGCCGAAGCCCTCGAGGCTGCCAGCAGCGGTCGTGCCACGCTGGCCTTCGTGCCCATCGAGAACTCGATCGAGGGCGCCGTGAACTCCACGGTCGACAGTCTGGTCTTCGAAGTGGACCTGCTCATCCAACGCGAAGTGGTCCTCGATGTCCACCTGCATCTCGCCGCCCGACCCGGGACTACGCTCGAGGCCGTCACGCGCGTGCTGTCGATTCCGGTGGCATCCGCCCAATGCCGGCGCTACCTCGCCGATCACCTCCCGAACGCCGAGGTCGTGGCCACCAATTCCACCGCGGAGGCGGCCCGCCTCGTCGGCCAGGAACCCGAACGCGGATCCGCCGCCCTGGCCACGAAGCTCGCGGCCGAGATCTATGACCTTGAGGTCATCGCCCACAACGTGGAGGACCATCCGAACAATCAGACCCGCTTCGTGGCCTTGGCCCCCACCGGTCTCCCAGCACCCACGGGACACGACAAGACGAGCATCGTGTGCTTCCAGCGCGAGGATCGTCCGGGAAGTCTCCACGGGATCTTGAGCGAGTTCGCGGCCCGCAGCATCAACCTGACCAAGCTCGAGTCAAGACCCACTAAGCAGGGACTGGGTGACTACTGTTTTCTGATCGACCTCGAGGGACACCTCGCTGACGAGGTGATCGCCGATTGCCTCCGGGTGTTGCATGCCGAGATCGCGGGTGTGAAGTTCCTGGGCTCGTACCCGGCCGCCGGAGACCACGGACCGGCAATGCGCATCCGCGCCGACGCCGCATGGCGGGAGGCCGACGCCTGGGTCAAATCTCTGCGATCACAGATCCACCCGATCTGAACGGCGTACTCTGGCGCTCGGAGGGATGGCAGAGCGGACGAATGCGAGGCTCTTGAAAAGCCTTGGCCCAAAAGGCTCGTGGGTTCGAATCCCACTCCCTCCGCTGGTCAGAGGGCAAAGGGCACCTGCCATGAGCTGCGCCGCACGTGGGACCACGTTCGGGATGGGGGCACCTACACGCCTCATAGGAATCTGCCGCTTAGGAGATACCGCCTGTCGCAGCCGCCGACGTCTTGAGCGTTTGGAGCAGGACGTTCAGGAGAGCATTCTTGGCGACAGGTTTGGCTAAGTAGCTGTCCATACCGGCGGCTAGGCAGCGGCGCTTGTCTTCTTGGCGCGCTCCGGCGGTCATGGCGATGATGGGAGTGTGGTGGCGTCGGCCCTCATGGGCCCGGATGGTAGCTGTGGCCTCGTAGCCGTCCATCTCAGGCATCTGGCAATCCATGAGTATGGCGTCGTATTTGTTGGTGTCTACAGCGTCTACGGCTTCCATCCCATTGAGCACGACATCTACGTCGTACCCGGCTCGCACGAGCATCGCAAGGGCGACCTTCTGGTTGACAAGGTTGTCCTCGACCAGCAGGACGCGAGCTCCAGACATGGATGGGGACGGTGTCGGTGTTGTGGTGGGAGTCAAGGGGCTGGGTGTCGGTAGGCCGAGAGCGGCTTTGACACATGCGTGGAGGTGCCGTTGGTGTATCGGTTTCAATAGTGTTGAGAGCGCGCCGGTGTGCAGGGTATGTGAACGATCGGGCTGGGCTCCCAGACCGGTCATGACCACCATCGGGGTCGTCGTAAGTGATGCGGCGATCACCGCCGCGGACGGGTCGAGTTGGTTGGTTCCGGGACTGCGCTGGTCGACGACGACCAGCGCGAACGCACACCCCTCGTCCGCGGCAATCTGAAGCATGGACACGGCGGCGTTACCGGAATCGGCAGTTCTCACGCCCATGCCCCACCCCGTCAGATATTCCGTCAAGATGGTGCGTCGCGTCGCGTTGCTATCTACGACCAGTACCGTGCGTTCGGCCAAGTCGGCGTCAAGCGATTGTAGTTCGTCGGCGTTATGGCTCGGCTCTTCGTCGACGCTGACGGTAAACCAGAAGGTGCTCCCCATCTCTGGGTGGCTGGTAACTCCAATGTCGCCGCCAAGGAGGGCCACGAGACGCGCGCTGATGGAGAGGCCCAGTCCCGTCCCACCAAATTTCCGTGAGGTTGACGAGTCGGATTGGATGAAAGGATGAAAGATCATTTTGATCTCGTCCGACGACATGCCCCGCCCGGTGTCGGTGACCTCGAAGCGCAGCACTGACTTGCTGTCCTGCTCGACGGTGTCAGCGACGGTCGTAGCGCGGACGACGACTTCGCCCGTGCTGGTGAATTTGATGGCGTTGCCGATCAGGTTGATGAGCACCTGGCGGACTCGCCCTGCGTCGGTGCGGACCAGGCCGGGCACCGACCGGTCGATGGCTGCCATCAGCTGTATTTCCTTGGTTTGCGCTTGAGGGGCCATGAGGTCCAGGACATCATCGACGACGGTCCGGAGGTCGCAGCTCTTGATCTCCATCTCCATCATCCCGGCCTCTACTTTTGAGTAGTCCAGGATGTCGTTGATAACACTCAGGAGTGCCTGTCCCGAGTTGCGTACCGTCTCTGCGTAATCGCGCTGGTCACCGTCGAGCGTGGTTTCCAGGAGGAGATCAGCCATTCCGATGACGCCCGCCATGGGGGTGCGGATCTCGTGGCTCATGTTGGCGAGAAAGTCGGACTTGATCTGTGATGCCTGGATCGCCTCGTCTCGGGCTTCGGCGTTGACCAGATAAGCCGCTGTCACATCTGCCAGTGTTTGCGCCACCTCCATGTCAGCATCGCTCAGCCCCCCCGGTGTGTCCCGGTAGAGGTCGAGGGCACCGAGCTGCTTGTCACCCTGACGAAGGGGGAAAGCGAAAACTGCGGCAAGTCCGGCCTCCAGTGCGCGAGGACGGAATCTGTGGAAGCGGTCATCAGATCGGAGGTCAGGGACGCTGACAGCCTCGCCCGTCCGAAAAGACGCCAAGCAGGGTCCCTCGTCCAGTTCGGTTTGCAACTTCTCGAACCGCAACGCGGAATCGTCGGATGCGGCCACATAGTGTGGCTGGGTCCCGGGTGTGATGAGTGTCACCCCCGCCGCCGTGATCGGCAAGATGTCCACTGTTTGCTGGACGAGGTGATCCAGGATTCCCTGGATGGGGAAGTTCGTGACCATCGTACGAGCGAACTCGCTCAGCACCTTTGACAGCTGCCGTTCGGTTGTCATCTACATGCCTGTCCCTATAATTGCCGCAAGGACTAGGCGGCTGAAATGGTCACGACTGCGCGACCAGAAACGCTATCTTCGATTCTATGTCAGTTCATGGATAGTGGCTTGTGACGTGCCGAAAGGGTTCCATGGCGATGTGAGTTGCCGGTGGGAGCGATAGGGCGGCACCGTCCTTGACGGAACTATCGTCGGCCAGCGTGGCTCTCATGGTCAAGCGAGACAGCGCTCGATGCGCAGGTAGCCCGAATGCATTGCCGTAGACGTCATCGACACTCGATCCCTGCTTGAGAGTCTTCACGTCATCCCGAGAACTCACGATCCGTTTCTCTGAGTCTGGGAGAGTTGCCACGAACTCAGCATGGTGGTCCGGACCGCTGGTTCTAATAAAGACTCCAAACGCCATTTAGTGCGCCTTCCGTCAATCCCGCCGTCCTTAGCATCGGCGTCCCAAGCACGTCGGCTCTAGGGACCTATGGCTCTAAAGCGCACGCGGTGGGCCACGGAATTTGCGCTTGCTACACCAGACCGAGCGAGAGGGCCGGTATGCCGCCCATCTTTTTGGACGAGGGTTGGTTCGTCGGGTGCGTCCGACCTGTCCGAGGCGTTGGTTGGGATGCTCATCCGACGGGGTAGCCCCCGCTAGCTCGACTCGGTGGACAACCGACTCCTGACGGCTGATCGCGCACGGGCAACCACCGTCAGGTCATCGTGAAGAACGCTCACGAGGTTCGTGCCGGCGAGGATGGCACCCAGCTCGAAGGCGAGCTGTCCGGGGTCTATGCCAACTGGGAGTTGTCCGTTCTCAACGGCCGTCTTGGCTTCACGCTCCAGCAAGTCACGCCACTGCTGTTGGATGCGGGCCACCTCGTCATGGACACGGCCAGGACGACCACCAACCTCGGCCGAAGCGGCCACGAAGAAGCAGCCGCCGGGAAAGATGCGCCGCTCCACGTATGAGAGGAAACCTTCACAAAACGCGAGAAGACGTTCGCGCCCAGGCTCGGTCGCATTCAGCGCAGGGGTGACCACTTCCGTGATGAAGCTGTAGCGTGCGGCGTTGATGGTCGCCAGTTGGAGCTCTTCTTTGGAGCCGAAGAGCGCATAGACGCTGCTCTTCGCTAGCCCCGTGGCGTCGGCAAGCCGGCCGATTGAAAGCCCCTCGATTCCCTCGATCGTTGCCAGCTGGGCCGCCTGCTCCACGATGCGGGCACGCGACCGTTCTCCCGAGGCTCGGGTTTGCTTGATCGGGGTGTCTTCCTCAGGCATCGGCTTATCGTCCCCGTTCGCTCGCTGACCACCTTGCATCTTAGACGAACGATCGTTTAGAGTTTCTTATACGACCGTTCGTCTAAGGAGGGTCCGATGTCGCAGGTCACCGTGGACTGGGAGGAAGCAGGGCGGGGTTGGGGAGCCCGAGCCACCGACTGGGCCTACCTGTTTGAGCCCTATGCCCGACCGGCGAACGAGGTCGTCTTCGACCACCTGGCCGTCGGTCCCGGCGTCCGACTCTTGGACATCGCCTGTGGGTCCGGCCTGGCCGCACAGTTTGCCTCTCGCCGGGGTGCGGTCACAGCGGGACTGGACGCATCAGAGGCGCTGGTCTCGATCGCCCGGGCCAGGACACCAAGCGGCGACTTCCGGGTGGGTGACATGTTCGCCCTCCCATTCCATGATGCCGCCTTTGACCTCGTCACCAGCTTCAACGGGATCTGGAAGGGGTGCGAGGGAGCGCTTCGAGAAGCCGGGCGTGTGCTCATCCCGGGCGGGCGGCTGGGTTTGACCTTTTGGGGCCGCTACGAGCACCTCGGTCTGCTGCCGTACTTCTTGAAGGTCATCGAGTTGTCGCCTCTCAGCCACGGTGAAGCAAGCCGTGAGCAAGGTGACACCGGGCGTCTCGGGGTCATCGAGGACATGCTGCTCTCGACGGGGTTCCACCCACTTGAACGCGGGACGGTGAATGTCACGAGCGAGTGGCCGGATCTTGAGACCGCGGTCCGGGCGCTCGCCGCCGCAGGACCGTCCATCCCCGCCATCGAAGCCGTCGGCTACGAAGCCTTCTGCGACGCGTTGCGCGAGGTGATCGAGCCCTTGCACGTCGACGGTTTGGGGATCCGCATCTCTTCCGAGTTCGGATGGATCACGGCCAACATCGCCGAGGGATGATGTGAGCATCACAACGGCGCGTTCAGCCTCTTGGCGACGGACCAGAAGCTTGGCATTGCCGGTTCTGGTGCGCCTGAGGGGGCCAGCCGCCACCACCTTCAGGCCGATCGGGATCACCCTTGAGATCAACCGGTCGACGGTGAGCGAAAAGGGTGACGCATCGTCCGCCGCTGCCGAGTGAGCTGATGAGTCTCCCGATTCGACCTACGCGCCAAGGTTCAGCGGCGGTGATACCGAGTGGTTTACCGCCAGCCTGTGCTCACCGATTGGTTCGACGGATTTGCTCGCGTGGATGCATAGGGGGCTCGGGATCCCCAATCATCGATCCTGCTCCCGACGCCATCGGTCAGACCCCCACCCCGGCCAGGTCGGCACGTGCGCGTACCCTCGTCTCCGGCCATCGCCTCCGAGATAGCGGGTCGTGCTAGCGGTCGCGAGCTCTCTGACCGGCACTTCGGGATACCGTGAATGCCGTGGATCTTCCAGAGCTACTGGTCGCGGACGCTGACGAATGGCGAAGATGGTTGAGTGCCCATCACGCCGATGCACAAGGTGTCCGGCTGGTCCTAGCCAAGAAGGGAACCGCTCATCCGACAACGCTCTCGTACGACGAGGCGCTAGACGAGGCGATCTGCTTTGGCTGGATTGATGGTCAGCTAGAGCGTCGTGACACCGCAACATTTCGACGGCGTTTCACGCCCCGAAAGGTTCGCAGCCCATGGTCTCAACGGAACGCCGCCATCGCTGAAAGGCTGATCGCCTCCGGCCGAATGCATCAATCCGGCGAAGACGAGGTGCGGGAGGCGAAAGAGGATGGTCGGTGGGAGACCGCCTACGCCGGGCAAGCCAGTATGGAGGTGCCCAGCGATCTTGTGACTGCCCTGAGTGCCAATCCCCGTGCGAAGGCGATGTTCGAGATGCTCACAAGTGCGAATCGGTACTCCATTCTCTACAGGATCGGAAGCGCGAAGAAGCCCGAAACCCGCTCCAGGCGCATCGGCCAGTTTGTCGAGATGTTGGCCCGAGGTGAGACCATCCACCCCCAGGCTCTACGATCACCTAAGTAGAAGAGTCACGGTTACCCAGAATGTCCTCAACGCCCGGTCGGTGGTTATCATCCACCGTCGGATGAACGTTCGGTGCTGCCGCTTGCAAGCGAGCACACTCGGACCCGGATCGGCGATGCTCCGTCTGCCAGAGCGGATTCAGGCCGAAGGTGACGGGCTCGCCGCCGACCTGACCCATTGCTATCGCTCAGCGACGCGAATACAGCGCGGGTCGCCAATCGGCCTGGTCGCCCGACTCCGGTGCAACCTGTCGGACGAGAGGAAGACACCCGGGATTTCATAGTCCCGAGTGCCGGTCGGCCCCGATCTCCTGACCGGAGAAGCCAACCCCCACCACCATCCCGCACCTCATCGGATGGCCGTCCAGTCGGTAATCTGTTCCCGTGGGGGTTTGGTAAATGCTCGCAATCCTTCGTCGCCGATGGTTCATGGTTGCTTTGTCGATCGCAGCCTTCTTGATTGCGATTGACTACCTGTCTACCGGTCTTCAGGGAATCGCGGTAGAGGGACCCCTTATCGTCTCTTCTTTAGGTGTGGCCCTCGGCTGGATCGTGCTTACCTCCAGTGTGCTGATCGCAAGGAGCCGCCTGAGAGTTCATGAGACCGATGGATTCGTTCTGGACTACCGACGAGATCGTCGCCTCACAAGTACAACCGCCGTCGGCGTGGGATTGATCGCACTAGGAACGTCGGTCGATTCAACGTCCGTGCTGGCGCTCCAGTTTGCTCGCTACGTCGTACCCGGGTGCTATGCAGCTGGCTACGCCCTCATAGCTGTTGCTGCATTGGTTCTTGCTAAGGCAATGAGCCACGAGGAGCAGCTTGGACGCAGCAATCGGAGAATCCATGGAAGGCACCTCCTGGTGACCGGTGGCGTCGGCATCGCCGTGGGAGTCTTGCCATATCTGTTCGAGACGGTGCCCGGCGTCTTCGGTGACATCCCTCACGTGGCTCTATTTGAGATACAAGCCGCAAGCACAGCAGTGATCGGCGTCGCGCTCCTGGCATCGGCAATGCGGAAGTTGGGGTCGCCTGGTCCACTGGCGGCGGTTGGCCTTGGCTTTCTTGCTATCGCTTTAGGTAGAGCGATCGAAGGAGTGTGGTCTTACGTTCTGACGGGATTCGGCCTGGTCCGCGTATGTCTAGTACTTATTGGCTTGGGATACGTCGCCATCGGTGTCGGGGCTGGAATAGTGGCCGCGAGGACGAAGAGCCGCTCCGCACCCCGGTTACCGGATGACAGCCACCAGCCAGCCGAGGTAGAGGGATTGTGGGCACGATAGCGGGATCGAACCTGCCCTTCTAACACAACCCGCACCAGGACAGCTAAATCCGGCATCGGTGGCGCACGGGATCCCCGCACCGAGTATCGGATGGGCGCCAGCGTACGGTCTGCCACGATTCAGTCTTGAAAGGAAGACGGGTCGGAGTGAGCGCGGCCATCACCTCGAGGTCGGCCTGCGCCTTGGCTGCCGAATCCTGACGCACCACGCTCAGCGATGACGGAGTACGGCGGGACGCAGGAGCGGCCTGGGGTAGTGAGTCAGATCGGGCCTTTTGGCCCTGGCGCCGACGAGTCGATAGCCAGAATCTGGAATCATGGTTGAACCGGTTGCTGCAGGCGAGACGCCCGTTTCAGAGTTGATCGAGGGTGACGTTGTTCGCGTCAGCCAAGATGCGAGCTTGATCGAGGTCGCTGAGCTTCTGGCGGCGGCCAACATCGGTGCCGTGCTCGTTGGCGATGAGACAAGAGTTACGGCGATCGTCTCCGAGCGAGATGTCGTGCGGGCCGTAGCAGAGCGGCGTGACCCGGTGGCCACGCGAGCTAGTGAGGTTGGACATGACACGCTCGTGTGGTCTGATGTGACGGCAACAGTGGCTGAGGTAGCGACTGAGATGATGGATCGCTATGTACGCCATGTTCTCATTGAAGACGGAGGGCGATTCGTCGGCATCGTGTCTGCCCGAGACCTTCTCGGTGTGTATGCCACCAGCGGAGATACCTGGTAACGGGCGTTCACCAAAATGCGCTCGCTGTCGGAGTGGTCGAAGATCGCGGTAGTGTCATCGATTCGCGAAGAAGCCCAAAGAGGAGAGACATGACATCGCGAGACCTCGACAATCAACAACGACGAACCCTTGAACAGATTTCAGGGCACCCGTTGCCCAAGAATCTCAAGTGGCCGGCGGTCGTGGCGTTGCTACAAGCGATGGGCGAGCTCATTGAAGAGTCCAAGGACAGGTATCGGGCCACCGTCAACGGGCGTACCGAGGTGTTTCATGTCCAACTTCACAAAGACATTGCGCCCGACGTCGTCGTGAGACTCCGTCACTTCCTTACCGAAGGGTCGGACTGAACAGAGTCTCCATCAGACTCAGGGCCGGGACTCTACATCGCCCCGTAGCCGGATAGGGAGCCGCAGGGAAATGTTCGGCGGCCGTGATCCGGGACGGGTCACCCTGTGGCCTGGCCACCGGAACCCGGTGCAACGTGTCGGACGCCGAAGAAGACATCGACCCCGCATACCCTCGAGTGTCGGGTGGTCTCGCTCCCGGGCCATGGCTGTCAGATCTCAGAGACCGAGGCAAACAGGCCGGAAGCTCGGAGAGTCTGGATGAACTGATCCACGACCGGCCCGGGACCGGCGAACGACCATTGGAAGACATCGGGTGAGTTTGGGTTCGACGGGTCGGTGTTCTGAGATTGGGAGGACTTGAAGAAGCTGAAATACGGTTGCGTGACATGATTGACCGAAGTTGACGCATCGTTGTACGACAATCCGGGCTTTGTGGTGGCGAAGACGTACACAGGCAACCCGTCCGGCAGGTCCGAAAGACCTATCACCGATGGCGAACCGATCGGGTCGAGCCACTGCAGCTGGGCCGAGTAACCGTTGACCAGCATCGACCCACCACCGAGATAGTTGACAGCGATCGAGCTCAGGGAGTCGGAGTCGTCAAGGCCGCGGACCTCGAGGAGCTGCCCGGTGGACGGGTCAACGACGATGGTGGACTGGCCAGTCCCAGGCCCCGAGGCGAAGCCCTGGCCGATCTCACCGTCGTGGGTCGTGGTCGGTCCGAGGGCTGTGACGCCGGGCAGCAGGGCGATGACCTGGAAGAGGGCGGCGGCGAACTGTGGGCTGGCTCCCACCGTGGGTCCGATCAGGAGCATGGCCGCCCGCTGGAAGGCCAGGTTGGGAGCCGCCTCGTCGGACAGCAACTGGTCCAAGGCGGGGATCCCCGTGGTCCCGGACTCGAACTCTCGGGCCAAGGTCGAGGGGTCGGTGGGGAGCGACGAGACGTCAATCAACTGCCCGGCCCCGGTGATGGCGTCAGGCGGCGCGGCGGCGCCGCCTTCCTGGAGGCACTGGTTGGCCATCGGGGGGTTGGGGGTGACGAGCAGGTGGAGGCCGACCCAGGCCGCCTGCTCGGACGGCGAGGCGAACTGGGCCGGCTGGGCGGTGAGGGTGGTGCAGGTCTGTCCGGAGGCCGTCGACCACTTCTCGACCGAGAGGCCGATGGTCGCCTGGGCAGCACCGTCGTTCACCGTGGCGGCCACCGACAGGTTGGCCCGGGTGAAGAGAAGCTGGTCCGCCTGGAGGTGAGGGATCGGTTGCTCGACCACCCGGTCTGCGATGAGGCGCAGCTGGTCCCCGACTGGCAGGTGCGACGGGAACGGCTCGGTGGTCTTTCTGGGTGTGCTGTGCGGCGCGGGCGGGGCGGCGACCACCAGAAGCGCCACTACGGCGGCAGCGACGCCGACAGCCACCAGACTGCCGAACGAGAGCGCAGCGCGGCGACCGAGCCGATGCGGGCCGCCAGAGAGACGCCGGCTCGCCGGGGCGGCCTCGGCCTCCTCGTCGATGGCGGTGACAAGGCGACGTCGCACCGGCTCGAGGTCGGGGTCAGAGCCGACGGTGGCGTCGATGTGGCGACGGAGGAGTTCGAGTTCGTCGATCATCCAGGGGTCCCTTCAGTGGACGGCGTGACGTAGGGGCGGTCGCTCTTGTGTTGCCCGCCGGGGTCGAGGAGTTCCCGAAGCCGACGGCGGCCGCGGGCGAGGCGCGACCGTACGGTGCCGATGGGGATCCCGAGGGCCCGTGCGATCTCGTCGTAGGTGAGGTCGGCGCCGGCAGCGAGCAGCAGGATGTCCCGGTAGCGATCATCGAGTCGCGCCAGGGCGCGAGCGACACGCTCGGTCTCTGCGGCGTCGTCGACGCCCGCAGCGACGGTTTCCGCCAGGTCGAACTCGGTCTCAGGGGCCTGGGCAGCGGCCCGCAGGCGAGTCAGGCGCCGGCCCTCGGACCGGCGGTGATGGTTCAGGACGTGGGTGGCGATGCCGAGCAGCCACGGCAGGGCGCTGTCGTAGGCCCGGTCGTAGCGGGCCCGCGTGCGGAAGGCGGTGAGGAAGGCCTCGGAAACCACGTCGTCCACGTCGCCGAGGTTGGCTCGAAAGGCCACGTAGCGGTGGACTGCCCGGGCGTGGCGGTCGAAGATGAGCGCAAATTGTTGCGGGTCGTGCAACGACGCCGCCATCAGCTCGGCGTCAGTTGGTGTCACCCCCACCGCGTCTCCCATCAGTATCTATTGCCCGCAGCCCGCAAGTCAGTTCCTTGCGGCTTGGGCGAGTTCGCCTATTTGATCAGTGGTGAGTCGTGAGGCCCGGCCGATCGAGATCACCAGGACCCGGATGTACCGCCGACGGCGCCGTCGAACGGTCTCGCTCTGCTGCGATTCAGCCGGAGCATTCGGGATCACGCGGCGTGGCGATTATGAGCGGCGTGGCCCCGGAAGAAGGTTGTCCGTCGGGGCGTCCGACTGGTACAGGGCGCTCTAATGGATCGATCGGTACCCCCGATTATGGGTAGGTACGCCCCTCGACCGACGGACAAGACTAGGTCCTCGATTCGGTAGAACGGCGGGGGGAAGAAGTAGCCCGATGGAGGGGCCGCCAGAGGTTCGGCAACACTGAGAATGCTCAGATTTTGGCAAGGGCAGTAGCCGTCCTGTCCTCCACGACCTCGCCCAGTGGGCCGCCGCCTAGTTGCTCGACCAGCGGGACGGTAGTGCCTCAGTGAAACTGAGGCACTACCAGCGGGACCGCCCTTAGCATCGCCGAGTCAAACTGACCGACATACTGGGCAGCCGTACCCGCGGCAAGGTATCGTTCGCCGGATTGGACGCGGGAGGGATCATGGGGCGTCGGAAGAGCTATATATTGATTGCTGGGTTGCTGATCATACCGGCAGCGCTCCTCATCACACCCGCATTCGCGGCTGGTCGAGGCACTAAGACCAAGCTCCCCAAGCCGTCGATCACGTCGCTCACCGTCTCCCCCGCTCAAGTCACGACCGCTGGCGGGGGCGTCGAAATAAGTGCCGCTGTTCAGAACGCGACTACCTGCACGATTAGTTCGACTACGTCTATGCCCGGACTTCCACTGACATTTGATTGCTCAGGCGGATCGGCAAACGAAACCGTTTACCCACCACTGAACAATAAAACGAAGACGGTTAAGGAGAGGATCATCCTTGCCGCATCTGGGAACGGAAGGACGAAGGTTAAGAAGATCCGCTTCGGTGTAGCGGCCCACGGGGGCGGCGGAACGACGCCAGCTGGTAACTCTGGAACCGGGCCGTCGGGCAACACCGGACCAGGATCCGGTGGAACAGGCACCACCACCACTACCACTACCACCAGTTCGTGTAATGCCAACGACCTGACAGCGGGGGGATTCCCTGCCTTGTTCGAGTTTCTCCACCAAGTCACATCACCGACGACAGGGGCGAAGAACACCTGGCTAGCGCTCTACAGCCCAGACGCTAACGCCGTCGAAGCACTCGGTCCACCAGGGGAGGGCTCGTCGATATGCGCAATAATTAACATCGGTGGCAACGGGTCGAACGTCCAGACAGTGGGCCCCTTTACCCTAACCGACACGGGATTCTCCGACACCGGAGTCTACGGGTCCGGGAGCGATTGGTGGGGCCTCAACTTCGGTAATAGCGGCGGCTGTGGCGGAGCAATAACGGGAGAATCCACGATAACCTATGTTTACGAGGGTAGTTCTGGTTACGATGGAGCGACCCTTACCTGTGCGTACTAGGCGCACGTGGGACCAATGGCGCGCCACAGACTGGCGGTGCGGTGAATAGCGGGGCAAAATACACTCCAAGGCAGATCACCCGGTCGCGTGCGCCAGATTTGCCGTCTTGGACCGGGCACGATTGCCGGGATCCGCTGCTTGCCATCGTCAGTCGATCAGCGAGGCCACGCGGTATCGCTCGGCGTTGGTGATCCCGGACAGGTCACCCCTGTGGCCAGGCCACCCGAATCGGTGCAACTGTCTGACGCAGATTGAGCCTGGGGGAGCGCATACCCCCGAGTATGCGCCGCCAGGGTTCGCCACTCCGTGGGACTCAACCCAGTCGTGACTGGCGCACTAGGGGGCCGTCGCCGCTCATTACGGGTCACCCAGGATTCGACATGCCGTTTGACGGTCCGCCGAGCGTCAACCCTAGAGGAGGAGTATTTTTCAGTTCGTGGGTGCTGTGCTGGCGAGGTATCGAGTTGCGTTTGTCATCTTCGGTGCCTTCGGTCTGACCCTGGCTGTCCTATTAGCTGTATCGGGCGCTCACAGCTCTAGCCCTAGCTGTGCAGGCCAATGCAGCGCACCGTACGAGCTGGATGTTGGATTCCGCCCTGGCACGACACCAGCCACCGCGCATGCGGTCGTGAGGCACTGCACCAGGGACCCAATCGTCGTCGGCGTCAGGTATCCGAACCCCGGGTCGGAGGAAACTGTAGTTCGGACCAGCCAATTCAACAACGACGAGACCAAGCCAGTCGTCGAATGCTTAATCCACGCCGGAGCGTTTCCGGCGTGGCCTGACTAGGGCGGGGGCATACGGGATCCCCGACAATGCGCTAGCA
>JBEKIJ010000036.1:0-47144 GCA_050011815.1 Acidimicrobiales bacterium
ACCCGATGTCGGGGCTCTCCCCGTGACCCGTCGAGTCGATCACCGTCGCCTCATTGTCGGGGGTGGGTGAGATCGCCGCCGACCCGGTGTTGGTGAACTTGAACTCGACGCCCACGAACCGGGTGCCGACGTCGGCCGTCGTAAAGGTGTCGGACCCGGTGCCGGGGTCGACCACCGACACAGCGGTAACGGTGAACTTGTTGCCGCTCTCGTCGGTGAGCGGGAGCTCGGCCCCCACGTGAGCCACACCGGCCGTCGTCGATGTCGTGGGAGCCTCTGCGCCGCCGCCGCCACCCGGCGGCGCCGGCGCCGAGGTGGGGGTCGTGACTACTCCGCTCGTGTTGTTGGTGTTCTTTTTGTTACCTCCGCTGGCCGCCACGGCGATGACGATGATGAGAACCACCGCTCCGACGCCTCCCCAGATCCACCCCTTCCGGGAACTCCTGGCGCGAACGTGGGGAGGTGGAGCTTGGGACGTCGGTGGTGGGGCATAGCCCGGCGGTGGGGGGGCATAGACCTGACTTGCCTGGGGTGGTGCTGGCGGCGGCAGTGCCGGGGGTTGGTAATTCGGATGTAGCTCAGGGGGGTACCACTTGCCATCTGAGGCCTGCCACCAGCCGGGTCCCTGGCTCACGTCGGACACGATCCGCCACCTTCCTGTCCATAATCCTGTCCATACTTTGAACAACGACACTCACTGAGTCTCACCATTAGCCACGAATCGGCCCAGGTAAGCGAATGCAAAGCCACCAGTGTCAGCCGGAGTCACCGAACTTAGAACACATTTCGAAACCGTCCGATTCGTCCAGTCTCGCACTCCTCCAACAGGACTTTTGCGTCTTCCACAGCTCCTTGTCCAAGCTTCCGCCCCGGTCCTTTAGAGCAGGGGTAGTGGGCAGGAGAAACACCGATCGTACAGGCACGATGCGAGACCGCCAACGAGAAATCGAGCCGCTGGTAGCTGAGGGATGGTGCCGGCGCCGACGAGCCACCGGCCGCCGCCGGAAATGGCCAGCCAGCCGATCATTGGTTCGAGTTAGATAAGCCAAGGCTGATGACTGAAAACTCAAAAGGCCCGGTCGATGTTTTCGTGAGGCCGTAGCGAGCCCCTTCGGTGCCACTCTCGTTGCTGGAAGGTGCAGTCTCTTGGTTCAACTGGCTCTTGGTGGAGATGAGAGCCTTCAAATAAGGTCCACCGGGATCCTTGAGGGAGCTATTGGCAAGCACCCACCAGACCTTCACTTGGCGCGGAGTGCGAAGAATGGCCTGAAGCTTGCTGGCTTCTGTAAGGGAGCCTTGGTGCTGTTGAAACATCACACCGGGACTTGAACCCGAACGAACCCACTTGGGAGCTTGAGGATACGGTCGATCCCATGAACTCTCCGCGCTGCTCGCGAAGCCTGAGAGGGACGCTCGGTCTGCCCTCATTGTGATCGCTGCTGTGTAGACGATGATTTCGTCATATGGAAGCGGCAGTTGCAACGTCACGTTCCGGGTTGTGGTCGTCGATTGCCCGGCATTCACAGTGCTCCCTGACGGGACGTACTGTCCAGCAGCCAGAAGGCAGAATCCATCAATCTGAACACCACTGTCGTAGCCTTCGCCCAAGGCGAGTTCCGCCTGGGTCTGAGCGCTCGACAGCGGCAGATTCGACAGATGCGTCAGCCTCCCAACTACGCTGTATGAGGTTCCCAGTACATAGACGGGGCTCCCACTGCTATTGCGAAAGGTAAGGGTGATGGGAAGAGTGCCGCTACTGGTCGAACTCGAAAGGAGCGCTTTGTCGACGTGCGCGTCGAGCGAGACACCTTCACGGTTGGTATAGGGGCTATAGATATCTGTATAGAGGAAGTTTACGAGACCCAACAGGGCAGTGAGTGCTACTCCAATGGTGAAATTCACACTGGGGTAGCGCGCACCATCGAACTTCCAAAGAAGGAACAACATGAAACAAGACCCACCTAGAAGCAAAAGCGTAAAGATGGTGTAGCTCGTCCAATCACCGCCGAGGTTTGCGAGTAACAAGGCAGTGTCCGAAGCGGCAGCAATCGTGGCAACGGAGATCACGTAGTCCCGGGAGATCTTGCTTTCATCCCTCGCGCTGACGCGGGCGTTTGCCTTCGTATTTCCCTTTCCCCCCGTACAGCCCAGAAAGTGGGTGGCATCCTTGGACGTATAGGCCACGACATTCTTCCTAAGGTGACTCTTGACGGCGAACTTTCCCGATTCATCGAAGTCCGATGTACTGGCCACCTCGATGGATGCGGACGTCAGAACCTGGACACCGGTCGTATTGGTGACGGTGACTTTCATGGTCATTTGCCAAAAGATCACGGCAATGACACCCAACGCGAAGGCAAGGGCGAGCGCCAACGCGAAGAAGCCGTCGAGCCGTCCCGAGAACGTCAGAGCTGATACAGCGTCCGTTCTGCCTATGAGAAACGCTATGAATCCCTCTAGGGCCAGAACTGCGACACTGTAGATCGTTCGCAGGACACGCCAAGCATTCATGACATCTCCAGAAGTCGGGCGTCGTGAAGGCGTCAGTCAAGACACAACTTACTTGGATCAAAGCGGATTGCCAGACCGTCCGCTTCGTGAGCTCTCACCCTCTTGGCAATTCGACATTGTTCTTCGGGGCCCGTCTGTCCCGGATCGCATTGTTACGTCTTCCGGCTCGCGCCTGCGATAACAATCTGATAGTGCGTGTGGGACTGCTTGCAACGCAGCCATGGGTTGCTTGTCCCTGCATGGAAAGGCGGGTCCCGGTGCAGGTGACACCGGGACCCGCCCGCCCTATTGCAGTTGTTGGAGCCCGATGACGGTATTGGGCCTGTCCACCACCGGTGCCGCGTTGCCGGTCACGTTGAGGGCTCCCAGTATGGCCGCCGCTGTTGGAGGTGATCGCCACCGCGGCGAGCATGTCCGCCTTCTGAAGCGAGACGCCCGCCGTGTTGCTGGTGAGGGTCACCAGACCGGCGATCTCGTCACCCAGGCACGCCGATGTCCCGTCTCCCAGGACCATGGGGTTGGTGGCGAGGGTGGCGTAGAGCGCCCCCACGACCGTCGTGCTGCAGAACCGCAGCACGACCCCGCTGTTGAAGCTGACGGCGCCGACCACGATCGCACCCTCGGCGTCGAGAGAGCTCCCGGTCTCCACATTGATGGCACCGATCACGGTGCACCCCGGCGGGATGAGCACCGACTGGCCACCGCTCACGACGAGCGACCCGACGTAGTTGCACACCGTCTTCTGGCTGAAGTTCACGGTGAGCGTCCCCGGGACGAAGGTGAAGGTGTAGTTGTGCGCCGCCAGGGTCCCCAACGAACACGTGATCGGGTAGGTCCCGCCCGCGCTGGTGGTCGTGGCGGTGGTGGTGCACAGCGCCGCGCCCGTGACCCCGGAGGTGGCCAGTGTCTGCCCGTTCACGAAGCCCGAGATGGTGGCCGTGAGCGTCGGCACCGCGGCACCGAAGGCCTTGGTCACGTTGTTGGCCGTGACCGTCAGGGTGGCAGGCACGACCGTGACGGTGCCCGGGACGTAGCTGATGCTGTAGTTGCCATCAGCGGCCCCGCTGCACGTCGAGCCGTACGAACCCACTGCGCTCGTGGCCGTGGTGTTCGCGGTGCAGGTCAAGCCGGCGCCGAGCACCGATGGGCCCTGGCCGTTGACGAACCCGCTGTAGCTGGGTGTGACCGACGGCGGGGAACCGCCGTAGGTCATCGTCCCCGACGAGGCCGTGATCGAGAGCGGCGCGGGGCCGATCGTGACCAGCCCGGTCACGTAGGTGATCGTGTAGTTGGAGTCCACGGCTCCCGAGCACGAGCTGGCGTAATTGCCCACGGCCTGAGAAGCGGTGGCCGTGGTGGTGCACACCGGCGCGTGCGAGAGCGAACTGGCGTTGTCACCGTTCATGAAGCCCGAGTACGACGGGGTGATGCCCGGCACCGTCCCGCCATAGGTCATCGTGCCCGAGGAGGCTCGGATCACGAGGGCCGCCGTGCCCACGATGGTGGTCCCCGGGACATAGGTGATGGTGTAGTTGGCGTCGTTCGCCCCCGAGCACGAGTCGGGGTAACTCCCCACCGGGCTGGTCGACGTGGCCGTGGTCGAGCACGTCGGAGCCGAGGTGAGCGAACCCGCGTTGTCACCGTTCACGAAGCCCGAGTACGACGGGTTGATGTTCGGTACCGCCCCGCCATAGGTCATCGACGGCGAGGAGGCCGCCACGACGAGAGGCGCCGTCGTGATCTGCACGGAGCCGTCCACGTAGCTGATCGTGTAGTTGGGGTCAGCCGCCCCCGAGCACGAGCTGGAATAGGTGCCTACCGCACTCGAGGACGTGGCCGTCGTCGAGCACGTCGGCGGGCTGGTCAGCGAGGACGGACCGTCGTCGTTCACGAAGCCCGAGTACGACGCCGTGATGGCGGGAGGACTTCCCCCGTAGGTTGCCGATCCCGACGACGCCGAGATGGACAGCGGGGCCGGTCCGACAACGATCGATCCGCTCACGTAGGCGACGGTGTAGTTGTCGTCGTTGGCCCCCGAGCACGAGGTCGAGTAGTTCCCGACCGGGCTGGCCGAGGTGGCGGCAGTGGTGCAAATCAGCCCGGCGCCGAGGACGGAGGGCGACTCCTCGTTCTGGAGCCCCGACACGTTGGCGGTCACCGCCGGAACCGCCCCGGCGTAGACCATCGATCCCGACGACGCCGTGACCGTGATCGAGGCCGGTCCGACCTGAACCGTTCCGTCCACGTAGCTGAAGGTGTAGTTCGGGTCCACGGCTCCCGTACAGGAGCTGTCGTAGCTCCCCACCGGGCTGACCGATGTGACCGCCGTGGTGCAGTTGGGAGCGGTGGTGAGCGCCGTGGCGTCGTCACCGTTCACGAACCCGGAGTAGGCGGCCTGGATGACCGGTGCCGCGCCCCCGTAGGTGATCGAGGCGGACGAAGCGGTCACCACCAGCGGTGCCGGGCCGACTTGCAGGGAACCGTCGATGTAGCTGATGGCGTAGTTGGGGTCGACCGCCCCGGTGCACGAGGTCGGGTAGCTCCCGACCGGGCTGGCCGAGGTGGCCGTGGTCGAGCACGTCGGCGCCGTGGTGAGCGAGGCGGGCGTGTCGCCACTCACGAAGCCCGAGTACGACGGCGTGATGGGTGACACGGGGTCGCCGTAGTTGTCGAGCGCCGAGGAGGCCGAGATCGACAACGTGGCCGGCGTGACCTGCACCGATCCCGCCACGTAGGTGATCGTGTAGTTGGAGTCGACCGCCCCCGTGCATGCGCTCGCGTAGGTCCCCGCCGGCGTCGACGACGTCGCCGTGGTCGAGCAGCTCGGGGCGGTGGTGAGCGAGCTGGCGTCGTCACTGTTCACGAAGCCCGAGTACGACGCCGTGATCGTGGGCGCCGACCTTCCGTAGGTGAACGAGCCGGAGGAGGCTGTGATCGACAGCGGTGCCGGACCCGAGGTCACAGAGCCGGCGACATAGGTGATCGTGTAGTTGGGGTCGACCGCACCCGAACACGAGCTCGGGTAGCTCCCGACCGGGCTCGCCGCTGTCGCCGTGGTGGTGCACGTCGGCGCCGCCGTGAGCGACGAGGCGCCGTCACCATTCACGAAGCCCGAGTACGACGGCGCGATGGTGGGAGCCGTGCCGCCGTAGGTCATCGAGCCCGAAGATGCGCTGATGACCAGGGCTGCGCTGCCGACCACGACCGCGCCCGGGACGTAGCTGATGGTGTAGTTCGGGTCCGATGCCCCCGAGCAGGAGCTGTCGTAGCTCCCCACCGGGCTCGACGAGGTCGCCGTGGTCGAGCACGTCGGCTGGGTGGTGAGCGACGCGGTGCCGTCACCGTTCACGAACCCCGTGTACAGCGGCAGGATGGCGGGCTCGGCACCGCCGTAGGTCATCGACGCCGACGACGCCGCGATCGTGAGGGGTGCCGGGTTGACCTGGACCGAACCGTCCACGTAGGAGAAGGTGTAGTTCGGGTCCGATGCCCCCGAGCAGGAGCTGTCGTAGCTCCCCACGGAGCTGGCCGAAGTGGCCGTGGTGGTGCACGTCGGTGCCGCCGTGAGCGACGAGGCGCCGTCACCGTTGACGAAGCCCGAGTACGACGGCGTGATCGTCGGTGTCGATCCTCCGTAGGTCATCGAGTCCGACGAGGCCGTCACGGTGACGACCACCGTCGCCACCTGGATCGTTCCGCCGAGGTAGCTGATGATGTAGTTCGGGTCCGAGGCGCCCGAGCACGAGGTCGGGTAGGAGCCGACCGCGCTCGACGAGGTCGCCGTGGTCGAGCACGTCGGCGGGGTGGTCAGAGACGACGGCGTGTCGCCGTTCTCGAGGCCCGAGTAGGCGGCCGTGATGGTGGGCGGCGTGGTTCCGTAGTCCACCGTTGCCGAAGAGGCCGTGATCATCAAGGTCGCGGGATTCACCGTGACGGTGCCCGAGAAGTAGGTGATCGTGTAGTTGGCGTCCACGGCGCCGCCGCAATCGCTCGTGTAGTCACCCACCGGGCTCGAGGGCCCGGCTCCCGTCGTGCACAACAGGCCGGCGCCGAGCACCGTCACGGTCTCACCGTTCTGGAGGCCCGACACGATCGGCGTCAGCACCGGCGCCGGATCGCCATAGGTCATGCTGTTCGACGATGCGGTGATCGATAGAGCGGCGGGAGTGATGTCGATCGTCCCGCTCACGTAGCTGACCGTGTAGTTCGCGTCCGAGGCGCCCGAGCACGAGGTCGGGTAGGTGCCCACCGACGTGGTCGGGGTGGCCGTCGTGGTGCAGGTCAGACCGGCGCCCAGCACCGACACGTTCTCACCGTTCTGGAGGCCCGACACGTTGGGGCTCACGACCGGCACGGCGCCGCCGTAGGTCATCGTCCCCGAGGTGGCGGTGATGGTGAGCGGTGCCGGGATGACCGAGGTCGTGCCGCCCACGTAATTGATCTCGTAGTTGGAGTCGACCGCACCCGAGCAGGTGGTGGCGTAGGTCCCCACCGCGCTCGATGACGTGGCCGCTGTCGAGCAGGTCAGCCCGCTTCCGAGCACGGACACGCTCTCACCGTTCTGCAGGCCAGAGACGATGGGGGTCACCGTGGGCGGATTGCCGCCGTAGGACACCATGCCCGAAGACGCCGTGATCGTCAGAGGAGCAGGCGCGACCGTCATCGAGCCGTCCTGGTAGGCGATGGCGTAGTTCGAGTCCACAGCCCCCGTGCAATTGGTGTCGTAGCTCCCGACGGGACTCGTCGCTGTGGCGGTCGTCGAACAGGTCGGAGGCGTGGTGAGCGAGTTGGCGGTGTCGCCGTTCACGAACCCCGAGTACGAAGGCGTGATGGCGGGCGGGCCGTTCCCATAGGTGGCCGATCCCGACGAGGCGGTGATCAACAGCGGGACGGTGCCGATGGCGACCGCACCGGGGACGTAGTTGAACGTGTAGTTCGGGTCCACCGCGCCCGAGCAGGAGCTGGCGTAGCTGCCCACCGAGCTCGAGGACGTGGCGGTCGTCGAGCACGTCGGCGCCGTGGTGAGCGACGTGGCGCCGTCACCGTTGACGAACCCGGAGTATGACGGCGTGATGGTGGGAGCCGTGCCTCCGTAGCTCATGGTTCCCGACGATGCCGTCACGGAGAGAGGGGCGGCGTCCACGGTGACAGAACCACTCTGGTAGGTGATCGAGTAGTTCGGGTCAGAGGCTCCCGAGCACGTCGTGGGATAGCTGCCCACCGAGCTCGACGCCGTGTCGGTGGTCGAGCACGTCGGAGTAGTGGTCAGAGAGCCGGCGTTGTCGCCGTTCACGAACCCCGAGTACGAGGCCGTGATGGTGGGGGGGCCGTTCCCGTAGGTGACCGACGCCGACGATGCGGTGACGACGAGCGGGGCCGTGTTGACCGTGAGGTTGAAGACGGCCGAGGTGTTCGCGGCGTAGAGGGTGTCGCCGGTGTAGGTGGCCGTGATGGGATAGGTGCCCGCCGCGAACGACGTCGAGCACTGGGCCTCCCAGGTGCTGCCCACCAATGCCGGGGAGACCGAACTGCAGCCGGTGATGGGGTTCGACCCGTTGAAGAAGCTGATGGTCCCTCCGCCGTCAGACCGGCTCAGCGCGGCGATGATCGTCACCGTCTGGCCGTAGCTGACCGACGAGGGTGCCGTCGAGAGCGTCGTCGTGGTGGGAGCCGGTGTGGGTGGCGCGATGGCGAAGCTGTGGTCGGCAGAAGAGCCCGAGGCCACTGCCACGGGGGGCTTGGCCACCACGGTGAGCCCCACTTGGACCGGTGTCGTCGCGTCCGTGGTGTTCCCGTCGCCGAGCTCGTCGAGCCCGTTGTACCCCCAGGCGTAGAGGTTGCCGTCAGAACCGATGGCCAGACTGTGGTCCGCGCCGTCGGCGATGGCGGTGGCGCTCACGCCCGCCGGCATCGACACCACGACCGGTGTCGATGAGTTGACCTCGGTCCCGTTGCCGAGCTCGCCGTCGGCGTTGTTGCCCCACGAGTACAGCTTCCCGTTGGAGCCGATGGCCATGCTGTGGTACGTCCCCGCCGCCACGGCGGTGGCGGTGACCCCGACCGGGAGGCTCACCTTCACCGGCTTGGACTGGTTGGTCGTATTGCCGTTCCCGAGCTGGCCGAGGTCGTTGTACCCGAAGGAGTCGAGCTGGCCCGCGGTGATGACGAGGCTGTGGTAGCCGCCGGCCGCGATGGCGGTGACCGACGTGATGGTGGACACCTGCACCGGCGTCTTCTCGTTGCCCGTGGCTCCGTTGCCGAGCTCACCCATGGCGCCGTCGCCCCATGTGTACACGAGCCCGTTGGACCCCAATGCCTCGGTCATGAACTGGCCGGCGGCCACAGCCGTGGCGGTGACGCCCACAGGCAGCGACGCCTTGACCGGGGTCAATTGGTTGGTGGTGGTGTTGATTCCCAGCTGGCCGAAGCCGTTGAATCCCCAGTCGTACACGTTGCCGTCGGAACCCAGGGCCACGCTGTGGTCCATTCCGGCGGAGATGGCCGTGGCGGTGACACCGGCCGGCATCGACACCACGATCGGTGTCGACGAGCTCGTGGTGTTGCCCCTTCCGAGTTGGCCGTCGATGTTGCTACCCCATGCATAGAGCTTGCCGTCGGAACCGATAGCCAGGCTGTGGTCCCCCCCGGCGGCGACGGCGGTCGCACTCACTCCGGACGGCAGCGCCACCTTGACGGGTGTCCCGGAGTTCGCGGTGGTGCCGGTCCCGAGTTGACCGTCGACGTTGTATCCCCACGCGTACAACTCGTTTCCGGCTGCGCTCGCACTCGGCGCCACCAGGATGTTGACGAGCGTCGACGCCGCCAAGATGGAGAGAGCCGCCACGATGGGCAGAACGGTGTATCGCATGCCGCTTCTCGTCGACTCAGACCCCGTCGTCGAACTGGCTCCAATAGTGCGCGCTACCCGCATTGCGCGCTCCTCTCATCGTCCCGGTGACGACCAACACAACGGGGGAAAGATTGGCCCCAACCCCATGGCGCGAACGTCACTCCTACCCGCAACGCTCCCTGACAGAGCGAGCGGAGCGTATGTTCCAGCCCTTCCACTGTCGTCGTCAAAAATGACGAACCTCAGAGGGGATCGCTGCCATGTGACGACACGTGGTCAGGATTTCTCGCAGAGCGCCAAGTTGGCCGAGTCAGGCGTGACGGCTGAGCTCGAGGATCCTGAACGTCAACAGGTGTGGACATAGTTGCGGTGGACACTTTTGCTGCCGACGCATCCAGCCCGCGAGACACCGGGCCAGCGGAGGAGAGAACCTTGCCTCCGGGGTCATCGCCCGGTGGCGGATCCCAGGACCCTCCATGTTGTGGTGGCGACCGGCTCGGCCGCCACCTTCGGTCACCTCAGAGTCGAACCGACGTTGTCGCCAGAGCGGTCAGAACACCGCCGGTGTCGCACTCGAAGATCTTGACCCTTCCCTTGACGCCCGGACTGGCCGAGTTCCCGATGATGTTTCCGGTCATCCTGAACTCATCGGACCCGGCCCCGCACCTGTTCTTGCGCATGGTCCACTCGACACGCCTGAATCGGATCGTCGTCACCAACGGCGGGATCTGGCGGTTGGCCCCCTGAGCCCACGTGATGGTGGTGGGCGACTGGGGGAATGCCTGGGAGCTCCCCAGGTCGATCGTGCCCTGGTCCCCGGTGATCTCGGGATGGCTGCACCCTTGGAGCGTCACGGTGCCTCCGTCGTTTCCGTTTATCGCGACGCACTGAATCGTCAGGTTGGAGTTCTTTGCCCACGCCGACCCCGGCGGTAATAGCACGGTGAGGAAGATAAGGGGAGCGGCTAGGGCAGGCACCAGAAGCAGGCGAGTTGCGCGATGACGACGCATGAGTTGGTTCCCCCAAACTTCGAAGATGGACCTGACTGCGACGAATGATATAGAACGCGTTAGACGATTTCGACCCCAAATTTGGTGCGGTCCCGGTCGAACCCAGATCGAATCACCGCTGTTCGAAGTCACATCACGACGCAAACGGGTATTCGAGGGTCGGGTGTAACGGGACTACCGGTCAGCGGTCACGCCCGGATCAGCGGGGGATAGTTGAGAGCGCACGCATCGGGCAGATCGGAAATGCCGCGGTCATGACGACGCGAGCGCCGACATCAATCGGGGCCATCACCGATCCCGAAGGCAACGCCTGGCACGACCGGGCCGTCCACGGCATCAACGACGACTGTCGGAACATCGACGGTGACGCGCTCGGATGCATCGGCGGGTCGCCTTCAACGCCCGCAGGTCCAACGACACGATCACCGCCCACGCGTGGACCTTCGGTGACGGCGCCGCGGGCGGGGGGAAGATCGCCGATCACGGCGACGGACTACCGGACGCCTCCAACACGACAAACCGAGGTGATCACGGTTCGGGGAGACCTCCCGGGCCTGCTCGGACACGGCCCGCGCGTCATCCTCGTCGGCCCACCAGGGCCAGGAGCCGAGCGCTCGGCAGCGCGTCGGGGCCGGGCGCGACGGGCGCGCCGTAGTG
The DNA here is from genome assembly GCA_050011815.1 of Acidimicrobiales bacterium. GTDB lineage: Bacteria > Actinomycetota > Acidimicrobiia > Acidimicrobiales > UBA8190 > Chersky-840. The sequence goes on from JBEKIJ010000036.1 coordinate 11,029, forward strand.
GTCCGATCGCCGGGCCTCGTCGGTGACCAGGAGCCGGGCGACGGGGAGGGCGACGGCGGAGAGGTCGTCGTTCACGGGGTGGTCGAGATCCGCGCCGGCGGCGATGTCCCACTGGTGGACGACCGCGTCGAACAGGTTGATCCCGGCCGCGGTCGCACCATCGAAACGCCCGAAGGGCAATATGCAGACCGTCTCGAGCACCTCGGGATGATCTTTCCAGGCCTCGAGAGCGCGTCCGACGATGCGGCGGAAGCTCCGGGCGGGCTCGTCGCCGACGAGATCACCGCCCAATTGGCGGATCAGGCCGGTCGATCCTGCCGCGAAGCGCCCGAACTTCTCGGTCACTGCGGCCAGATGATTGATGACGCCGAGCACATCCCAGTCGGCACAAGGAGTCGCCGCCGCCAGCGATGCTCGAGGAACGCGGTCAATGAGATCGGCGGCCGAGAGGAGCGACTCGCCCAGGTTCTGGACGATTCCGGGACCCATCGGGGCGCTCTGGACAAGGTCCACGGTTTCACGCCACCTGAGCCGGGGCGAGAGGCGGCCGCCTCAACGACGGTCGGCGAAGAACCGCTCCAAGAGCCGTCCACACTCTTCGGCGAGGACCCCGCCGGTGACGGGCAACTCGTGGTTGAGGCGGGGGTCGCCACACAATTGATAGAGCGTCCCACAGGCGCCGGCTTTGGGGTCTGCGGCTCCGAAGACGAGGCGTCCCACCCGGCCCGCCACCAGGGCACCGGCGCACATCACACAAGGCTCGAGCGTCACGACGAGGGTCACGTCGCCGAGTCTCCAGGTCCCGAGCGCAGCCGCGGCTTCGCGCAGTGCCAGGACCTCGGCATGGGCGGTGGGATCGCACTCCGATTCCCGTTCGTTGTGACGCGTCGAGACCACCTTGCCGTCCACGAGGGCGACGGCACCGACGGGCACGTCATCGTGGGCGACGGCACGAGCTGCCTCTGCCAGCGCGAGACGCATGGCCGTCACGTCGTCGATCCGCTGCCCCGGGTCCGTCGGTGCCTCGTCTGCCACGGCGTGCTCCCCCGTCCTGGTCGGGTCCGTCAAGGGTCGGGCAGACGGCAGGCGGGGTCCTCCCGCCTCGCCGCCGGCCCTTCACGCGGAGGAGGTGGGATTTGAACCCACGGTGAGTTTCCCCACACACGATTTCCAGTCGTGCCGATTCGGCCGCTCTCGCACTCCTCCGGAGCTGCCGGTGCGCAGCAGCAGGGAGGCTATCGTCTGCGATGCATTGTCCGGTGCTCCGTGCGACGGCCGGGTCCTGCGCAACGGTCTCCCGTGAACCGAGTCAGGGCCGGAAGGCAGCAGCTCTCAGCGGGTCCGGTCGTGTGCCGTAGCAAACCTGGCCGTCGCACCGAACACCGGCACGGCACGTGGCCTCCAGCGCGCCGATCACAGCGGTAAGGGGCGCCCGGTCCCCCCGGTAGGCTGCGCCTGTGGCCGCCGCCGGCGACATCGACTCCGCTCCCTACCAGTCTCTCTACCGTCGTTTCCGCCCCCAGCGCTTCGAAGAGGTGCTCGGCCAGGAACACGTGAGCCTGGCGCTGAGAAACGCGGTGCGCGACGGCCGCGTCGGGCACGCGTATCTCTTCAGCGGTCCACGCGGTACCGGGAAGACCTCGACGGCCCGCATCCTGGCCAAGGCGTTGAACTGCGCCGCGCTCGAGGACGGCGAGCCCTGTGGGCGTTGCGACTCCTGTGTCGAGATCGCCCGGGGAGCGTCGCTCGACGTGCACGAGCTCGACGCCGCCTCGAACAACGGCGTGGACGCCATGCGCGATCTGGTCTCCCATGCCGCGCTGGGCACCCCGGGCCGGTGGAAGGTCTACATCGTCGACGAGGTGCACATGCTCTCGACGGCGGCCTCGAACGCTTTGCTGAAGACGCTCGAGGAGCCCCCCGGCCATGTCGTGTTCGTGCTGGCCACCACCGACGCCCAGAAGGTGCTTCCCACCATCCGCTCCCGCACCCAGCATTTCGAGTTCCGCCTCCTCGGGTCCGAGACGCTCTCGGCCCTGCTCCACCAGGTGCGGGCCGCCACCGGACTGGCCCTTCCCGACGAGGCCCTCGATGCCGCGGTGCGCCGGGGCCGGGGTTCGGCCCGCGACGCGCTCTCGGCCCTCGACCAGGTGGCGGCGGGCGGCGTCGTCGACGATGACATCGAGGTGCTCGCCGAGCTGGCGGAGTCCCTGGCCGAACGCGACCCCTCCCGGGCCATCGTGGCGGTGGCGCACGCATCGGAGGCGGGCCGCGATCCCCAGCGTCTGGCTGCGGATCTGGCCGAGTACCTCCGCCAGGGGTTCCTCGCCATCGTGGCGGGCGAGCTCGTGAGCCTGTCGGGCACGGACCGCTCCCGGGTCGAGGACACCGCCCGGCGCATGGGGCTGCCCGCCCTGGTACGCAGCCTCGAGGAGCTGGGCCGGGCCCAGGTCGACATGCGGGACATCCCTGACCAGCGCGTCCACCTCGAGGTGGCGCTGATCAAGCTGACCCACCCCCAGGCAGACGATTCCACCGTGGCTCTCCTCGAGCGCGTCGAGCGCCTCGAGCGCGCCCTGGCCGAGGGCGGTGGCGTGGGAGGCGGCACCCCGACGGCGGCCATGGCCCCGCGCACGCTCGAGGTTCCCGACCCCCGACCGGGCGGACCCCCGCCGACCCGGGCGGGTGCCGCGGCGCCGGGGGGAGAGGTCGCGGCGCCGGCCTCGGTCGGGGGCGCCAGCGCCACCGACGTCGCCACCCCGTCCGACGGTGCGTCGGGAACGGCCGGTTCCGAGACAGCCGGCGCCCCGAGCGCCGGGAGCGGCCCCGAGCTCGCCCGGAGGACCCTCGGAGCGGTCAGGCGTCAAGGGGGCTCGACCCGGCGCACCAGCCGCGCCGACACGCCGAGCGCCGACCCCGCTCCCGCCACCGCGCCCGGCCCCGCGCCCGGGACAGGGGGCGGGACCGACTCGCCCCCGTCGGCACCCGGCTCCGAGTCTCGTCCCTCACCCACCCCCGGGGGTGAACCTGGGATCGTCGCCACCCTGCCCTCGAGGGACGAGCTCGTCCAGGTATGGGGTGACGGGCTGCTCGCCGCGCTCCCCAACAAGGCCCGGGCCCGGTTCCGGGTGGGGCGGTTCACCGACGTCGAGGGGACAACGGCGGTGTTCGCACTGCCGAACGAGATGCACCGGTCCTATTGCGAGGAGGTCCGCCTCGAGGTGGAGGCCGCCCTCGGGGCGCGCTTCGGGACGGCGGTGCCCATCCGCCTCGTCGTCGACGACGAGGCCGCCGATGAGCCCGTGGCGGCGCGCCCGGCCCGGGCGGCGCGGGCGTCCCAACCGGTGTCGGCGGGCGACCCGGGGGCCTCCCCGACCAGGGGTGTCACCGCCGAGCGCCTCGACGCCCCGGCACCGGTGGACTCCGGGGAGAGCGACGCTCCGGACCTGCTCGATCCCGCCGTGCTCGCGGCGGAGACCGAGCTGGCGGGCGCGGGGCTCACCCCCGAAGAGCGACTGAAACAGGCGTTCCCCGGCGCGCAAGAGGTCTAGGTGTTCAACGGCCCCTTGCAGGCACTGGTGGACGAGCTCGGACGCCTCCCGGGCATCGGGCCGAAGTCCGCGCAGCGCATCGCCTTTCACCTGTTGAAGGTGGCTCCTGAAGACGCCATGCGCCTGGCCGAGGCGGTCGTGGCGGTCAAGGAGCGGGTCACGTTGTGCCCCCGGTGTTTCAACGTGGCCGAAGGTGACCTCTGTGACATCTGCGACGATGCCCGACGTGACGGCACCGTCCTGTGTGTCGTCGAGGATCCCCGCGACATCGTGGCGGTGGAGAAGACGCAGGAATTCCGCGGTCGCTATCACGTGCTGCACGGGGCGCTGAACCCGATCGAGGGGATCGGGCCCGACCAGTTGCGCGTGAAGGAGCTGCTCGGTCGCCTCGATGACGAATCGATCACCGAGATCATCCTGTGCACCAACCCCAACCTGGAGGGCGAGGCCACCGCCATGTACCTGGCGAGGCTCCTGAAGCCGCTCGGGTTGACCGTCACCCGCATCGCCAGCGGTCTCCCCGTCGGCGGCGACCTCGAGTACGCCGACGAGCTGACCCTGGGCCGCGCCCTCGAGGGCCGTCGCGAGGTGGACGCCTGAGCCAGCCGCGGCGGTCCCCTCAGTCCCACAGCTCGGGTTGGCTGGCACCGGGCTCGAGGGCGAAGTAGCCGGGGAGCTCGTCCGACGGAGTGTCGAGATAGACCTTGGCTTCGGGCGGTTGGACGAATCGACCGTGGCTCCAGCGCACCTCCACGTGACCCCGCACGGACTCCCGACGCATGGTGGCGCGCTCGACGTAGGACGCGGACCAGTTGACCTGGGGTTGGCCCGAGGTGGCGGGGACGATGTCGAGGGCTTCGAGACGATAGGCCTGGCGCCAGTCCCACGAGCTCGCCACCCGCAGGCGCAGCGACCGACGGGGGTCGGCGCCGAGAAGGAAGTAGGCCGCGTTCCCGATCCGCAGCAGCCGCCACACCATCCGTTCGGTGGCGCCGCTCCGCGTCATGTTTCCCAGCCAGCGTTGCGCCGAGACCGTACTGACCCGGGCGCACAGTTGCTGGTAGGCGTGGCGCGCCTCGGGCGGGTACGTCCGCCCCGGCAGGGCGCGTCGGAGGCGCTGGCGGTCCTCGGTGGCGAGCGCCCCGGGATCGTCGGGGAGATCGCTGAGCCCGGTGGCGCGCCGACAGGCGTCGTAGAGCTCGCGCAGCTCCTTAGGGGCCACCACCTCGTACCAGTCGGTCTGCTCCCACTCGCCCGAGGTGGCGAGCAGCCCGTCGAAGAGCCGGGCCGGCGAAGGGTTGGCGATGTTGCGCGACAGGTACTTGCAGCTGATGAGAAACACATGGTCGATGCGCAGGTCCACCGGCGCCACCTCGTCGCCGGGCGGGCGACGGCCACCGGTCCACTCGATCAGGCGCGGGAGCCGGCCCCGCAACGCGTCCTCGGCCTCGAGGAATGCCAGTCCGTTGGCGAAGGCGGTGGCGAACTCACCGTCGAACCTCCCCGAGGCCGCCAGGGCGTCGAGCTGTTGCCACGTGGTGTCGGAGATCTGGAGCTGTTCGGGACGCCGCTTCAGGGCGCTGGGAAGGTCCTCGATGCCGAGCGTGCCGAGTGCGGTGGCGAGCTCGGTGACCGTGGTGCGGTCATCGGGCACGGGGAGCGCCGCGCCGGGTCTTCGAGGGCACGGCGGAGGGCGCGTCACGCCGGGCCGGTGTCACAGGGTCGAGGCCGTGCGATGCGTAGCGGCTCAGGCGGGCCTCTCCGTCGGGAGCGCCGAGCTCGATGACGTCGTAGACGGCGCCGACCGTCCCGGGCGGGGCCGCCTCGCCGAGCGAGCGCCACGCCCGTTCCCCCGAGCTTCCCGGCCCCGGAGCCGCCGTGGTCAGGAGCACGAGGGGCACCTCGGGCCACGCCGCGTGGATCACGGCCGCCTTGCCGAGTGCCCGCCACAGGGTGTCGGCCCGCCGCAGGCCCGTGTTCGTGGTCGTGAAGGCGCCGGCGAAGTCGAAGAGCCACTGCCGACCCGTCCGGTCGCGCGCCGTGAAGGCCACGTCCACGCCGGCGATGGTCCGGCCCGGCGCCACGTCGAAGAACCCGCATCGGGTCAGCAACTCGCCGGCCACCTCGCGCGCCCCCGCGCCATCGCGCCGCGCCCGGACCAGGGAGCCCTCGTCGCGTTCGATGAGGCGGTCGCGCTCGGCGGTCACCCGCTGCTCGGCGATGCGGACGTACTCGGACTCGGTGTCATATCCCACATAGTGGCGGTGACTGCGCACCGCGGCGGCGGCGGTGGTGCCCGAACCCACGAAGGGGTCGAGGACGAGGTCACCCTCGTAGGTGTAGAGCTCGATGAGCCGCAAGGGGAGCTCCACGGGGAAGGGGGCGGGATGGCCGACCCGCGTGGCGCGCTCGCTCGGGAGCTCCCACACGTCGGTGGTGGCCTCGATGAACTCCTCCTTGGTCAGCGAGATCCCCGACGGCAGCCCCCGCTCCTGGCGCAGGCGACGGGACACCGCCCGGTCGAAGCGGCCCTTGCTGGCGATGACCACCCGTTCGGTGAGATCACGGAGCACGGGGTTGGTGGGGCTCCGGAACGACCCCCACGCACAGGACCCGCTCGCCCCGCGCGCCTTGTGCCAGATGACCTCTCCTCGCAACAGCAGGCCCAACCGGTCCTGGAGGATCGTGATGACGTCGGCGGACAACGACCGGTACGGCTTTCGACCCAGGTTGGCCACGTTCACGGCGATGCGGCCCCCGGGCTCGAGCGTGCGCACGCATTCGGCGAAGACCTCGGTGAGCATGTCCAGGTAGTCGAGGTAGCTGGCGGGGACGACACCCTCGCCCAGGGCCTCTTCGTATTCCTTGCCGGCGAAATACGGGGGGGAGGTCACCACGAGTGCCACCGAGGCGTCCTCGACCTCGTCCATGTGGCGGGCGTCGCCGGTGACGATCTTGTCCTTGATGGGGGAGTTGTTGACCTCGTCGTGCCGGGAGAGGACCGGCGCGGTGAACCGGTCGTAGAAGCCGCTGGCGTCGTGGCTCTCGCGGCGGCCCACGCCGAAGGAGGAGGTGGATGTGGGCCTGCGGCGACGGCTCACTGGCATGGCTCCCGGTATCCGCAGGCGTCGACGCGACGATCGCTCATGCGTTGGATTGATAGTACCGGGGTGTGACGGTCCGGCAGCGGACCGCGCGCAGCAACCTCAGCAGACCGGTCGGTCGTCGGTGTCAGGCCAGTGAGCGCACGATGAGGGCGTCACCCTGGCCGCCGCCGCCGCACAGGCTGGCCGCCCCGAGCCCGCCGCCCCGACGCCGGAGCTCGTGGAGCAAGGTGAGCGCCAGGCGGGTGCCCGACATGCCGATGGGGTGCCCGAGGGCGATGGCCCCGCCGTTGACGTTGGTGACCTCGTCGGTGATGCCCAGCGCCGCCATCGAGGCCAGGCCCACCACGGCGAAGGCCTCGTTGAGCTCGAACAGAGAGACGTCGGCCGGTGACTTGCCCGCCTTGGCCAGCGCCTGCACGATGGCGTTGGCCGGTTGCACCAGGAGCGAGGCGTCGGGGCCCGCCACCTGTCCGTAGCTCACGACCTCCCCCAGCGGCGCCACGCCGAGGGCGTCGGCCCGGGCCTTCGAGGTCACGACCACGGCCGCGCCGCCGTCGGAGATCTGGCTGGCGTTCCCGGCGGTGATGGTTCCTTCCTTGTCGAAGGCGGGCTTGAGGGTACCGAGGGACTCCGCCGTCGTCCCGGGACGGACACCCTCGTCGGTGTCGACCACGATGGGGTCACCTTTGCGCTGGGGCACCGACACCGCCACGATCTCGTCGGCGAAGCGTCCGTCCTTGATGGCCGTGGCGGCCCGCTCGTGCGACAGCGCCGCAAAGCTGTCCTGGGCGGCACGCGAGATCTTCGCCTCCCGGTTGTACTGCTCGGTCCCCAGTCCCATGGCGCAGTGGTCGAACTGGCAGTAGAGGCCGTCGTACATCATCGAGTCCACCAGCGTCCCGTCGCCGGCCCGATACCCGGCCCGTGCCCCGGGCAGCAGGTAGGGGGCCTGGGTCATCGACTCCATGCCCCCGGCCACCACGACGTCGGCCTCGCCCGCGGCGATGAGCATGTCGGCGAGGTAGATGCTGTTGAGCCCCGACAGACACACCTTGTTGATGGTGGTGGCGGGCACCGACATCGGGATCCCGCCCTTCGTGGCGGCCTGGCGGGCCGTGATCTGGCCCTGGCCGGCCTGGAGCACCTGGCCCATGAAGACGTAGTCGACGTCCCCGGCGGCGACCCCGGCCCGCTCGAGGGCCGCGGCGATGGCCAATCCACCGAGGTCCATGGCGCTGAATCCGGCCAGCGCACCCGAGAGCTTGCCGATGGGGGTGCGGGCCCCCGCGAGGATGACGGAACCGGGCATGGACAGAACCTCCGATGGGACCGTGACAGCCGGACGGTGCCCGATGGTGGGCGGACCCCTATTCTACGGGACGATCCGGGTCCTCCGCCGAGGCGAACCGGATCGGGCGCGGCCTGGGAAGCAGCCGGGACAGCCGGGTAGGGTGCGTCCCCATGCAGGCAATCGGTGAAGCCGTTCTGGCCGGCGCGAGCGGCGACGAGTTGGGGGCGATGGCGCTGCCCGAGGCGTACCGCGCCGCCCATGTCCGGCGTGACGAGGTCGACATGTTCGCCGGGGTGGACTCGGCCGACAAGGACCCCAGGAAGTCCCTCCACGTGTCGGAGGTCCCCGTCCCCGAGCTGGCCCCCGACGAGGCCTACCTGGCGGTGATGGCGTCCTCGATCAACTTCAACACCGTCTGGACCTCGATCTTCGAGCCCCTTCCGACCTTCGGGTTCTTGGACCGGCTGGGCAAGGAGAGCGTCTGGGGGGCGCGCCATGCCCTCGACCACCACGTGGTCGGGTCCGACGCCTCGGGCGTGGTGCTGCGGGTCGGCTCGGCGGTGCGGAACTGGAAGCCCGGGGACAAGGTCGTCGTGCACTGCAACTACGTCGACGACCAGGACCCCTCGGCGCACGACGACTCCATGCTGGCCGCCAACCAACGCATCTGGGGCTTCGAGTCCAACTTCGGAGGCCTCGCCGATCTGGCGGTGGTGAAGGCCAACCAGCTCATGCCCAAAGCTCGACACCTGAGCTGGGAAGAGGCCGCCATCAACGCCTTGTGCAATTCGACCGCCTACCGGATGCTGGTGTCCCACAACGGTGCGCCCATGAAACAGGGCGACCGCGTGCTGATCTGGGGTGGGAGCGGGGGGCTCGGGAGCTACGCCGTGCAGCACGTCATGAACGGCGGCGGCACGCCCGTGGCCGTGGTGTCCTCACCCGACAAGGTGGAGTTGCTCCATGCCTTGGGGGTGGAGGCGGTGATCGACCGGGCCGCGGCGGGGTACCGGTTCTGGAAGGACGAGCACACCCAGGACGAGTCGGAATGGCGTCGCTTCGGCAAGGACGTGCGGGCCCTCGTGGGTGCCGAGCCCGACATCGTGTTCGAACATCCCGGTCGTCAGACCATGGGGGCCTCGGTGTTCGTGTGCAAGCGGGCCGGGACCATCGTCACCTGCGCGGCCACCTCGGGCTACATGATCGAGTACGACAACCGCCACCTGTGGATGAAGCTCAAGACCATCAAGGGCTCGCATTTCGCCAACTACCGCGAGGCCTGGGACGCCAACCAGCTCATCTGCGACGGGAAGGTCGTCCCCCCGCTGTCCGCGCTCTATCCCCTCGTCGACGTGGGGGATGCCGCGTACCAGGTGCACCACAACCTGCACGAGGGAAAGATCGGTGTGTTGTGCCTGGCGCCCGAGGAGGGACTCGGGATCGACGATCCCGAGTTGCGGGCCCGCGTGGGCGAGGACCGGATCACTCTTTTTCGGAGGCATGAGGCGTGATGGGCGACGACAACGGTTTCGGGGCACACCCCTTGTTCACCGAGCTCGACCACGTCGGCATCGCCGTGCGCGACCTCGATGCCGCCATCGCGTACTACCGGGACACCTTCGGCGCCCGCGTCAGCCATCGCGAGACCATCGATCTCGACGGTGTCGAGGAGGCGCTCATCGCCGTGGCCGACTCCTATATCCAGCTCCTGTCCCCGACGCGCCCCGATTCCCCGGTCGCTCGGTTCCTCGAGCGGCGCGGCGAGGGGTTGCATCACGTCGGATACCGCGTCGACAACTGCGCCGCGGCGCTCGACTCGGTGCGCGCCGGCGGGGGAACGCTCATCGACGAAGCGCCCCGACCGGGCTCGCGGGGGACGACGGTGGCCTTCGTGCATCCCAAGGGGGCCTTCGGGACGCTCATCGAGCTCGTCGAGGAGCCCGCCTGACGCTGGTCCGCGTCTGACACGGACGGGCCGGCCTCCTCAGCTGCTGAAGCGCACCACCGTGCCGGGATTGGCCGTGGTGCCCCACAGCGTGGTGCCGTCGAGCACCAACTGGCGGATGACCCCCGGCACGGGGACGGGCATGCCGGTCTGCTGGCCGGTGTCGGGGTCGAGCGCCACCACGACGCCCTGTTGCCCGTCGGCCACCCACAGCCGGTCGTGCCAGACGGCGACCATCTCGGGGTTGGCGGGGACGCCTCCTCCGGCACCGCCCACCGTGTAGGTGGCGGTGACCCGCATCGAGGCGGGGTCGACACGCGACACCGAGCCGGACTTCACATTCGCCACCCAGACCGATCCGTCGCCCACCCCGACCCCGAAGGGGCCCTGGCCCACGTCGACGGTCCGCCACTGCAGGGCGCCGTCGACGGGACGGGGATCGACGCGGGTGAGCGAATCGGTCTGACCGCTGACCCATACGCCGTCGGGGCCGACGGCGAGGCGCACGGCACCGTCGGGGAGTGCCCCGGTCGCCACCACCTGGTCGGTGCGGGGGTCGATGAGGCTCACCGTGCCCGCCACGAGACTCGCTACCCACACGCCCCCGTCGCCCGCCGCGAGCGACACCGGCCCCTGGGCCACGGGGACGGGGGACCCCACCACGCTCCCGGTCTTGGGGTTGACCTCCCACACCCTGTTCCCGACGATGTCGGCCACCCAGATGCGGCCGAAGCCCGACACCACCGAGATCGGCCTGCCCCCCAGATGCAGCGGCCGACCGATGGCGGCCCCGGTGGCCGCGGCGAAGCGGCGGACGGTGCCGTCGTGATCGTCGGCCAGCCACCCGACGGTCCCGTCGAAGGTCACCGAGGCCGCCTCGGTGTGCGAGAGCACCTGGGCCACCGCGGGAGGCGGTCCGTCGGGACCGGAGACCGACGGCGAGGTGAGGGCGTCGACGGCGACGGCCAGCCCGATGACAAGGGCGAGCCCGCCGGTGACGACGACCCCGACCCCCCGGCGCGACAGCTTCATCCGGGGGGAGCGACCGGCGCCCGGTGGCCACGGCGCGCGCTGGACACCCGGCGGGGTGGGTCGTGTCCGCATCGGATCCTGCGGCGCGTGCGCCCGCGCCGGTGGCCGCGTCGGTGTCCGCGTCGCAGTCCGGGGGGGCGGGGGCGCGTCCCGAGACGGGGGCGCGTCGGGCCCCGACCGGTCGGCGGTGGGGGGCTGGCGATCGAGCTGATTCCCCGTCGGGGTCACCTCTCTATCCTGGTCTCACGTCGATCGGCGCGGGGTGATCGTCCCGGTCGAGGGCGTCGTGGGAGGGGGCGCGACGTGTCGCTCGCAGGCGGGGCTCCGGTAGCCTCGGGGCCCATGGACCACCCCATGTCGCAACGGCTGGCCGAGCTCAAGGCCCGCAAAGAGGAGGCCCTGCACGCGGGATCACCCCACGCCGTGGAGCGCCAGCACGCCAAGGGGAAGATGACCGCCCGGGAGCGGATCGAGTATCTCCTCGACGAAGGATCGTTCCAGGAGCTCGACATGCTCGCCCGGCATCGCGCCCACGGCATGGGTCTCGAGGAGAAGCGGCCCTACACCGACGGGGTCATCACCGGCTTCGGCACCATCGACGGCCGTCGGGTGTGCGCCTTCAGCCAGGACTTCACCGTCTTCGGCGGCGCGCTCGGCGAGGTGTTCGCCGAGAAGATCCACAAGGTCATGGACCTGGCCGAGTCGATCGGGGTGCCCATGATCGGGCTCAACGACGGGGCCGGGGCCCGCATCCAAGAAGGCGTGGTGTCGCTGCACTCCTACGGGGGGATCTTCCACCGCAACGTGAAGGCGTCGGGTGTGATCCCCCAGATCAGCGTGATCATGGGGCCCTGCGCCGGCGGCGCGGTGTACTCGCCCGCCATGACCGACTTCATCTTCATGGTCAACCAGTCGAGCCACATGTTCATCACCGGCCCCGACGTCGTGAAGACGGTCACCGGTGAGGACGTGACCCTCGAGGAGCTCGGCGGCGCCATGAGCCACGCCACCAAGTCCGGGGTGGCCACCTTCGTCGCTCCCGACGAGAAGACGTGCCTGGACGAGGTGCGCTACCTCCTGTCGTTCCTGCCCTCGAACAACCTCGAGGAGCCCCCCCTGCTCGACACCGACGACGATCCCGACCGGGGCACCCCTGAGCTCGTCGACCTGATGCCCAACCTTCCGACCCAGCCCTACGACATGAAGCGCGTCATCACGTCGGTCGTCGACGAGGGCGACTACTTCGAGGTCCACCCCCACTGGGCCATGAACATCACCTGCGGGTTCGCCCGCATCGACCGGCGCGTCGTGGGCATCGTGGGCAACCAACCCGCCGTCCTCGCCGGCGTGCTCGACATCGACTCCTCGGAGAAGGCGGCCCGCTTCGTGCGGACCTGCGACGCCTTCAACATCCCGCTGGTCACCTTCGTCGACGTGCCCGGCTTCATGCCCGGGACCGACCAGGAGTACGGCGGGATCATCCGCCACGGCGCCAAGCTCCTCTACGCCTACTGCGAGGCGACGGTCCCCCGCATCCAGGTCATCACCAGGAAGGCCTACGGGGGCGCCTACGTCGTCATGAACTCCAAGTCGATCGGTGCCGACCTCGCCTTCGCCTGGCCGTCGGCCGAGCTGGCGGTCATGGGGCCCCAGGGAGCCGTCGAGATCGTCTACCGGCGCGAATTGGCCGAAGCCGCCGATCCCGCGGCGCGCCGGGCCGAGCTCGTCGAGGAATACACCGAGCGTTACGCCAATCCCTACGTGGCTGCCGAGCGGGGATATGTCGACGATGTGATCGACCCCACCGAGACCCGCCGGGTCCTGGTGCGCAGCCTCGGTCTGCTCGCCTCCAAGCGTGAAGAGCTGCCCCGCCGCAAGCACGGGAACGTGCCTTTGTGAGCGAGGGGGGACCCTCCGGCGCGCCGGTGGTCGTCTCGGTGCGACCCGAGCCCGAGCCGGCCGTGCTGGCCGCCATCGTCGCCGCGGTCGAAGAGGCGTGGCCTCGGCCGCGGCCCGCTCCCGACGACGTCGGCACCACGCGTCCGGCGTGGCGTTTCAGCGGTCGATGGTGGACCCAACCGGCCGCCCTGCGCCGCGTCCGTCCCCGGCCGGGTCACTGAGCAACCCGGAGATTGACCGAGGCGACGCAGAGATTCAGCGGGCGCCGGCGCGGTTGCCGGCGCGGTACCCCTCGACCAGGGTGATCAGCTCGTCGACGATGCGACCCAGCTGGAAGTCCTTGGGCGTGAAGACGGCGGCGACGCCCTTGCCCCGCAGGACCTCGGCGTCCTCGGGGGGGATGATGCCGCCCACCACCACGGGGGCCTCCACGCCCGCTCCCCGCAGCCGGTCGAGCACCTCGGGGACGAGCTCGAGATGGCTCCCCGACAGGATCGAGATGCCCACCACGTCGACGTCCTCGTCGCGCGCCGCCGCCGCGATCTGGGCCGGGCTGAGTCGGATGCCCTGATAGATCACTTCGAACCCGCCGTCACGGGCCGCCACGGCGATCTGCTCGGCGCCGTTGGAATGGCCGTCGAGACCGGGCTTGGCCACGAGGAGGCGGGGCGGGCCCCCGGTGCGCTCGGCCAGGAGGCGCGATCGCTCCCGGACGGCGGTGAGCTCGGTGCCCCGATGGCCCACACCACCACTGACGCCGGTGGGGGCCCGGTACTCGCCGAACACCTCGCGCAGTGCACCGGCCCATTCCCCGGTGGTGCCACCGGCATGGGCGAAGGCGATCGTGGCCGGCATGAGGTTGGCACTCTCGTCGGCCGCCACCGACCGCAACTCGTCGAGGGCACGTTGCACAGCCGGGGCGTCGCGCCGGGCACGCCACGTCGCCACATCGGCGCGCAGCTGGGCCTCGGCGGCGGGGTCCACCTTCAAGATGGTCGCGGCGCCGTCGTCGGCGACCTCGAGGGGCGAGGGCTCGGTCTCGGTGAACGAGTTCACGCCCACCACGAGGAGCTCGCCGGTCTCGATGCGGCGCACCCGCTCGGACTGGCTCCGCACCAGCCGGCGCTTCAACTCGTCGACCGCTTCGAAGGCGCCGCCCAGCTCGAGCACCTCGGCGAGCTCGGCTCCGGCCGCCTCGGCCAGCTCCGACGTCTTGGCCTCGATCACGGTGGACCCTTCGAAGATGTCCTCGTACTCGAGCAGGTCGGTCTCGTAGGCCAGGATCTGCTGGATCCGCAACGACCATTGCTGGTCCCAGGGCCGGGGCAGGCCGAGCGCCTCGTTCCAGGCCGGCAGCTGGATGGCCCGGGCCCGGGCGTCGCGTGACAAGGTGACGCCGAGAGCCTCGAGCACGATACGGGGGACGTTGTTCTCGGGCTGTGCTTCGGTGAGACCCAGCGAATTGACCTGGACGCCGTAGCGGAACCGGCGCAGCTTGGGGTCTTGGACTCCGTAGCGCTCCAGGCAGATGCGGTCCCACATCCGCGTCAGGGCGCGCACCTTGCAGGTCTCTTCGATGAACCGGATGCCGGCGTTCACGAAGAACGAGATGCGACCGACGACCGCCGGGATCTCGGACTTCTCGATCTTCCCCGAGTCCCGCACCGCGTCGAGGACGCCGATGGCCGTGGCCAGCGCGTAGGCAACCTCCTGGACCGGTGTGGCTCCGGCCTCTTGCAGGTGGTAGCTGCACACGTTGATCGGGTTCCACTTGGGGACCTCGCGCACGGTGTAGGCGATCATGTCGACGATCAACCGGCGACTGGGACCGGGGGGGAAGATGTAGGTGCCGCGCGACAGGTACTCCTTCACGATGTCGTTCTGGGTGGTTCCCTGCAGCAGGCGGCGGTCCACGCCGGTGTCCTCGGCGTAGGCGATGTAGAGGCCGAGGAGCCACGCCGCGGTGGCGTTGATGGTCATCGAGGTGTTCATGTCCCCGAGGGGGATCCCGTCGAGGAGCTCGGCCATGTGGCCCCGGTGGACGACGGGGACGCCCACCTTGCCGACCTCGCCGGTGGCTTCGGGCGAGTCGGGGTCGTATCCGGTCTGGGTGGGGAGGTCGAAGGCGATCGACAGCCCGGTCTGACCCTTGGTCAGGTTGGTCCGGTAGAGCTGGTTGGACGCTCGGGCCGAGGTGTGGCCCGAGTACGTGCGCATCATCCAGGGTTTGTCCCGGGCTCTCTCCGGAGGCGCCACGTCGCTCACCTCTCCATTCTCCCCCCGCTCCCGCCCGTACTGGCTCTCGACTCAGGTGCCCGCCCCGACAGGGGGGTCGGCACGATCCTGAGGGTGTCCGGTTACTTGCGGTAGTCGTAGAACCCCTTGCCCGACTTCCGGCCGAAGAGCTCGGCGGCCACCATGCGGCGCAGGAGCGGGACCGCCGCGTAGTTGGGGTCGCGGAACTCGCCGTAGAGGGCGTCGAGGATGGCGAGGCTCGTGTCCAGGCCCACCAGGTCGAGCAGGGCGAAGGGCCCCATGGGGAACCCGCACCCGCCCTTCATCGCCGTGTCGATGTCCTCCCGGCTGGCCACGCCGTTCTCGAGCAGCCTGACGGCGTTGTTGAGGTAGGGGAAGAGCAGCGCGTTCACGATGAAGCCGGCCTGGTCCTTCACCTCCACCGGGGTCTTTCCGCACGCCTCGGCGAGGGCCATGGAGGCGGCGATGGTGGCGTCAGAGGAGGTGATGGTCCGCACCACCTCGACCAGTGCCATGACGGGCGCGGGGTTGAAGAAGTGGATGCCGCACACCTGCTCGGGTCGACCGGTCTCCATCGCCATCTCCACCACCGGGAGCGTCGAGGTGTTGGTGGCCAGGATGGTGTGGTCGGGGCAGATGCGGTCGAGCTCGGAGAAGAGGTGTCGCTTCACCCCGAGGTCCTCCACCACCGATTCGATGACGAGGTCACAGCCGGCGAGCTCGCCCAGATCGGAGACCGCGGTCACCCGGGCCAGGGCGCCGTCGCGGTCGGCTTCGGCCAGCTTGCCCTTCTCGACCTGACGGGCCAGGGACTTCTCCATGGCCGCCACCATGCCCTCGGCCGTGCTCTGGGCGCGGGAGCGCAGGACGACCTCGAAGCCGTGCACCGCCGCGGTCTCGGCGATCCCCGAGCCCATGATCCCCGAGCCGACGATTCCTACCCGTTTGATCGACATGGGTCGTATGTTACCGGTGGGTTACCACTACGGCCCGTTCCAGGACCAGGGCCTCCTCGAGCCCACGGCCCAGGGAGTGCGTGACCCCTCAACCCCCGAGGTTCCGGAGGGCCCGGCGCATGAGGCGGGGGCCGCTCTCGATGATGAGACGGGGCGAGGCCCGGTAGACGCGCCACGGGATGCGGGCGTGACGCGGCGCCACGATGATGGGCCGGTTGCGCGCCACGCCGTCGAGGACGTCCCGGGCCAGCGAGGAGGCGGGGTAGGGCCGGCCGATCATGGTGATGAGCAGCTTCCGGGCGCTGGGCATGTCCATGACCTGGGCGAGGTCGTCGGGGTTCCCTTTGTCGAGAAGGGGGGTGTCGATCACTCCCGGGCAGACCACGCTCACCCTGACGCCGTGCTCGGCCGCCTCCATGCGCAGGCTCGTGCTCAAGCCCACCACCCCGTGCTTGGTCATGGCGTAGGGCGTCAGCATGGGAGCGGGCAGGAGTCCCGCCAGCGATGCCGTGTTCACGATATGCCCGCGGCCCTGGCGGATCATGACGGGATAGGCGGCCACGACCCCGTGGACGACGCCGCGCAGGTTGACGTCGATGGCGCGATTCCAATGCGCCAGGGAGAGCTCGCGTACCGGTCCGACGATCCCGATCCCGGCGTTGTTGAACAGGAAGTCGAGATGCCCGTGTTCCCGGGCGGTGCGCTCGACGAGCGAGGCGAACGCCTCGGCGTCGCTCACGTCGAGGGCAACCCCCGACACCTGGCTCGGGGAGGCCGGCGCCAGTGAGCGCGCGGCGTCTTTGGCGCCGGCCTCGTCGATGTCGGCCAGGACGACGGTGGCCCCGCGCCGGGCCAGCTCGCCCGATAGGGCCCTGCCGATCCCCGAGGCCGCCCCGGTGACGACGGCCACCGCTCCTCGAAAATCGGTGTCGCCCGGCATGGCGTGAGCCTAGGCCCGACGTGACGGCCGGGGCCCCGGTGACCGGTGCCGTTCGGAGCAGGCCCGTCGGTCCCCCCTACAGTGGCGGACCATGGTTGCGACGACGGGGCGCTGCGGTCCGTTGGCCCTCGTGGGTGGCGGCGAATGGACAGCGGGGTGTGACTTCGACGCCGAGCTCCTCGCCGCGTCGGGGGGCGACGAGGTGCTCGTGTTGCCGACCGCGGCGGCCTACGAGCATCCCGAGAAGGCGGTGGCCACCGCCGAGGCGTGGTTCGCCGGTCTCGGGGGTCGGGCCCGGGGTCTCATGGTGCTCGGTCGCGCCGATGCCGAGGACCCGGGCAACGCCGAGCAGGTCAGGGCCGCTCGCTTCATCTATCTCGGCGGGGGGTCTCCCATGCACCTCCGGTCGGTGCTGAAGGCGTCGCTCGTGTGGGAGGCACTCCTCGATGCCTGGCGCCACGGGGCTGTCGTGGCCGGGTCGTCGGCGGGGGCCATGGTCCTCACCGATCCCATGGTCGACTCGCGCGGCGGGGCACTAACCGTCGGGCTCGGCATGGTCCAGGAGTTGGCGGTGATCCCCCACTTCGGTGACGAGAACGCCGCCAAGGTGCACCGATCGATCGCGCTGGCTGCACCCGGGCTCCCCGTGATCGGCCTCCCCGAGCGCACCGCGCTCATCCGCGATCCCGACGGTGGCTGGCGCCAGGCGGGGCAGGGAACCGCCGAGGTGTTCGTGAGCGGCAAGCCCGCCGGGCTCGACGCCCTGCCGCGCTGACCCTTCTCAGGCGCGGTGTGACCGAGGTCAGTCGGCCTCGGCGATCGTCACCGACTCGATGGTGACCTTCTCCTTGGTCTTGCCCGAGCTCGACCCCAACGCGTCGATGCTGGCCACCGTGTCGAGGCCCGCCACCACCTTGCCGAAGAGGGAGTAGCTGGGCGGCAGGCGCATCCCGTCCTGGCCCGAGATGATGAAGAACTGGCTCCCGTTGGTGTCGGGGCCGGCATTGGCCATGGCCAGCGAGCCCAGCTCGTAGCGGCCCGGGGCGGGGAGCTCGTCGGCGAACTTGTAGCCGGGGCCGCCCGTCCCGGTCCCGGTGGGGTCGCCGCCCTGAAGCACGAACCCCGGGATCACGCGGTGGAAGACGATGCCGTCGAAGTAGTGGTAGCGGGCCAGGAACACGAAGCTGTTCACCGTGCGCGGCGCGGCCTGCGGGTCGAGCGAGATGGTCATGGTCCCCTTGGAGGTGACCATGGTGGCGGTGTAGCGCTTGGCGGGGTCGATGAACATGGGGGGTTCGCCTTTGAAGGATCGGCGCGGGGCGCTCGAGCCGTCGGCGGCGGGCAATTCGTCGGACATGGTTGGTCCTCCTGTCGGGATGCGGCCTACGACGACGAGATGGTGACGGTCAACATGCGGTGGATGACCTTGGGCGGGGTGCCGGTGTTGGCCAGGCCGTCGGCCGAGATCTTGTCGACGACGCTCATGCCCGAGGTCACCTGTCCGAACAGGGTGTAGTCGGGCTGGAGCTGCTCACCCTGGGTCCGGGTTCTTCGCCGGAGCCGGGCCCTTCTCGGCGAATTGGTAGCCGGGGCTGCCTTGGCCCGTGCCGGTGGGGTCGCCGCCTTGGACCACGAAGCCCGGGATCACGCGGTGGAAGATCACGCAGTTGTAGAACTTCTTCTCCGCCAGGAACACAAAGTTGTTCACCGTGACGGGCGAGTCCTTGGCGTCGAGGGTGATGACGAAGGTGCCCACGTCGGTCTTCACCGTGGCCGTGTAGGTCTTGGCGGTGTCGATGGTCATGGCGGGGGGCGACTTCCACGACGGCTTGTGGAGCGCCGCGGTGGGGCTCGAGGGACAACCCCCCGCCACGGCCGCGTTGTTGGCGATCTCCTGGGCGGTCAGCTTCACCTTGGCCTTGGGCCCGGGCTTGAGCAGGAAATAGACGCCCACGATGACCCCGGCGACCACCACGATGGTGATCACCCGCCTGGTCCGGGCCCGGCGGCGGCGCTGGCGCTCGAGGGCCGCCATCTTCGCTTCGCGCGCGGCGCGCTTGCGGGCACGCTTGTCGGTGGGCACGGCCCGCCACCCTATCGGTCGTCGCTCCCCCCGATCGCTCGCCTGCGGGTCGGGGTGGATGGGGCCGGCCCGGGCGGGGCCGGGCCCGGGCCCGGGCCGGGTCGACCGGAGCGGCGTCGCAGCCGGCGCCGCAGCACCGCTAGCTTCGCTGTGTGGCTCTGGTGGTGCAGAAATTCGGGGGGACGTCGGTGAGCGACGCCGAACGGGTGCGCGCCGTCGCCGATCACGTGGCCCGGACCCGGCGCCAGGGCGCAGACGTGGTGGTGGTCGTGAGCGCCATGGGCAAGACCACCGACGACCTTCTCCGGCTGGCGGGCGATGTGAGCACCGTGCAGCCCTCACGAGAGCTCGACATGCTCCTGACCTCGGGCGAGCGGGTGTCGATGGCCCTCCTGTGCATGGCGCTCGCCGAGCTCGGGGTCGACGCCGTGTCCTTCACCGGCAGCCAGGCGGGCATCATCACCGACACCACGCATCTCAACGCCAAGATCGTCGAGGTCAAGGCGGACCGGCTGCGCGCCGCGCTGGAGGAGGGACGGGTCCCCGTGGTGGCCGGGTTCCAGGGGGTGTCGCTTGATCGGGACGTGACGACGCTCGGCCGGGGCGGCTCCGACACCACCGCCGTGGCGCTCGCCGCCGCCCTCGGGGCCGAGGCCTGTGAGATCTACACCGACGTGTCGGGGGTCTTCAGCGCCGATCCCCGCATCGTCCCCGAGGCTCACCGGCTGTCGCGCATCAGCTTCGAGGAGATGCTCGACATCGCGGCCAGCGGCGGACGCGTCCTGGCGTTGCGATCAGTCGAGTTCGCCCGCAATCACGGCGTGCCCTTGCACGTCCGTTCGAGCTTCACCTGGGAGCCAGGTACCTGGGTGGTCGAGGAGGATCCGTCCATGGAACAGGCCGTCGTCACCGCCGTCACCCACGACACCTCCGAGGCCAAGGTGACCGTGACCGGTGTCCCCGACAAGCCCGGCATCGCAGCCCGGCTGTTCCGGGCCCTGGCCGACCGCGCCGTCAACGTGGACACCATCGTGCAGAACACCTCGCTGCACGGGACGACCGACATCTCCTTCACGGTCCCGAAGACCGATCTCGTAGTGAGCCTCGAGGTGGCCCGGGCCCTCGTGCCCGAGATCGGTGCCGGCGAGGTGACCGCCGACGACGGCATCGCCAAGGTGTCGCTCGTGGGAGCCGGGATGCGCAGTCACCCCGGGGTGTCGGCGACGATGTTCGAGGTCCTCGCCACCGCGGCGATCAACATCGAGATGATCTCGACTTCGTCGATCCGTCTCTCCTGTGTGGTGCGCGCCGACCGGGTCGAGGAGGCGGTCCGCCTGCTGCACGAGGCCTTCGAGCTGTCAGGCGGCTGACCGGGGGCCATTAGGATCGCGCCATGCGCATCGCTGTGGTGGGCGCCACCGGCCAGGTCGGCAAGGTCATGCGATCGGTGCTGGTCGAGCGGGCGTTCCCCCTGGACGACATCCGGTTCTTCGCCTCGGCACGCTCTGCCGGTTCGCGCCTGCCCTGGGGAGGCGACGACGTCGAGGTCGAGGTGGCCGAGGACGCCGACTACGGCGGTGTCGACATCGCGCTGGTGTCGATCGGCGCCGACGCGTCGCGCCGGATCTCGCCGCGGATCGCGGCGGCCGGCGCGGTGGTGATCGACAATTCCTCGGCGTGGCGGATGGACCCCGCCGTTCCCCTCGTGGTCGCCGAGGTCAACCCCGGCGCCCTCGACCACATGGAGAAGGGCATCGTCGCCAATCCCAATTGCACCACCATGGTGGCGATGCCGGCCCTGGCCCCGCTGCACGGCGAGGCGGGGCTTCGCCGCCTGGTGATCTCGACCTATCAAGCGGTGTCGGGGGCGGGGCTCGCCGGTCCCCGGGAGCTCGAGGAGCAGGTGGCCAAGACCCTCGGGACGACCTCGGGTCTCATCTTCGACGGCGCCAGTGTCGACTTCCCCGCTCCTGCGGTGTTCGCCGGCCCCATCGCCTACAACGTCTTGCCCCACGCCGGCCATTTTCTCGACGACGGGACGGGGGAGACCAACGAGGAGCAGAAACTGCGCGACGAGAGTCGCAAGATCCTCGGCCTCCCGGACCTGGCGGTGTCGGGCACCTGCGTCCGGGTCCCGGTCTTCACCGGCCACAGCCATTCGATCAACGCCGAGTTCGAGCGCGCCATCACCGTGGAGCGGGCCCGGGCCCTGTTGGAACAGGCCCCCGGGGTGCGCTACGTCGATGTGCCCACCCCGCTGGCGGCCGCCGGCACCGATCCCGTGCTGGTGGGGAGGCTGCGGCGCGACGACACCGTCGACCACGGGCTCGTGTTGTTCGTGTCCGGTGACAACCTGCGCAAAGGCGCCGCGCTCAACGCCGTGCAGATCGCCGAGGCCCTCCTGGCCCGGGGGGCCGCCTGAGACCTCAGGTCGGGGTCGGCCTGAAGCGCTCGGTCGCCCCCGTGGGGGCCCGGCCCACCATGACGGCGATACGGCGGGCCAGGTTCACGCCGTGGTCGCCGAACCGTTCGTAGAAGCGGGCCACCAGCGCCGCCTCGATGGCCACGGGGAGGGGCATCGAGCCGCTGGCGATCTCGGCGGTGAGGGTCACGTGCAACTCGTCGAGCTCGTCGTCGAGCTCCTCGACCTCGTCGGCCACCAGGGCGCGATCGGCATAGGCGTCGGCAGTGGCGTGCCACATCTCACACGCCACCTCACCCATCTGCTCGACGAGCCCGCGCGCCCGCGGTGACAGCTCGACCCCCAGGCCCCGCACGGCGCGCCGTGACACGTGCTCGGCGAGGTCACCGCTGCGCTCGAGCTCGGGCAGCATGCGCAGCACGGCGATGAGGTAGCGAAGCTCGTCAGGGCCCGTGGCCCGCTCGAGCAGCTGGCTCTGGGCGAGGTGTTCCACCTCGCGATACAGGGCGTCGATGGTCTCGTCGCTCTCGGCCAGCACCCTCGCCGCCTCACGGTCCCCGTCGAGCAGGCAGTGCGTGGCCCCGGCCACGCCCTCGCCGACCAGCGCGAAGAGCTTGATCACCTCGCGGTCGATGTGCTCGAGGGTCTCGGTGACCTGATCGGTGCTACCCACCTCGACGACGGCCCGTTTCACCACGACTCAAACCGTAGCGCCAAGACCTGCGGTCCCGGCTCGGCCCTCAGAGGTCCGCATCGACGTCGGCCACGATGAGGCGCGGCCCCGACGGCCAGTCCAGGTAGCGCCACGACCAGTTGATCAGCACCACCAGCCGGTTGCGGAAGCCCACCAGGTAGACGAGGTGCAGGCCCAGCCACGCCAGCCAGCCGATCGTCCCCCGGAAGATGGGGCCCCGTCGCAGCTGCGCCACCGCGGCGTGGCGTCCGATGGTGGCCATGAGGCCCTTGTCGTGGTACGTGAACGCCGTCGTGGGTTGCCCCTGCAGCTGTCGGAGCACCTGCCGGGCGGCGTGCCGGCCGGACTGGATCGCCACCTGGGCGACCTGGGGGCAGGGCTCGGCACGCGCCGGTCCCCACGGCACGGCGCCGGCGTCGCCGACCACGAAGACCTCGGGGTGCCCCGTCACCGACAGGTCGGGCTCAAGCGTGACCCGGCCCCCCCGACCATGAGGGGCGGGGAGCGCCGCCGCCAAGGTCCCGTCCACCGTGACCCCTCCGGCCCAGACCACCACGGCGGCCGGCAGCCACTGGCCGTCACCGAGACGGACCCCGTCCCCTTTGACCTCGGCCACTGAGGTGCCGAGGCGGACGTCGACGCCACGCGACCGCAGCGTCTGCTCCGCGTACCGGCCGGCCTCCTCCTTGAATCCCGACAACAGCCTCTTGCCCGCTTCGAGCAGGATGACCTTGGAGCGCTTGGGGTCGATGCGCAGCCGGTCGCGGCGCACCGCCACCTGGAGCAGCTCGACCAGCGCGCCGGAGATCTCCACCCCCGTCGCGCCCCCGCCCACCACCACGAAGGTGGGGGCCCCGTCGTCGAACTCCTCGGGCCGCGCATCGGCCTCCTCGAGGCATCCGAGGACGGTGTTCCGCAGTCGGCGGGCGTCGGCCAGGGTGTACAGGGGGAGCGCGTGGTCCGATGCGCCGGGCACGGCGAGGTAGCCGGTGGTGGCGCCCGTGGCCACCACCAGGTGGTCGTAGGCGATGACGCCGCCGTCGGCCAGCGTCACGCTGCGCGCGTCGACGTCGACCGCCTCGGCCCGGCCGTGGCGGAACACGACGTTGTGCTCGCGCCCGAAGATGGTGCGCACCGGATAGGCGACGTCGGCGGGGTCGAGCCCCGCCGTGGCCACCTGGTACAGCAGGGGTTGGAAGGTGTGGAAGTTGTGGCGGTCGACGATGGTCACCTCCACCGGCTGGTCCCGGAGGTGGTGCACGGCGCTCACGCCGGCGAACCCCGCTCCGACCACCACCACACGGTCCACGCCATCAGGATGACACGCCCCGACGGCACCCACCCGCCGGCCCCGGCCGCCCCGCTCAGAGCTTGGCCACGGCCCGCACCGCGCTGACGATGTCTGGCACCTGGGGGAGGATGGCCTGCTCCAACGACGGTTCGTAGGCGACGAAGGTGTCCTCGGCCGTGACGCGCGTGACGGGGGCGTCGAGATCCCAGAAGCAGTGCTCGGCCACCCAGGCGGCCACCTCGGCGCCGAACCCGGCGGTGAGGGTGTCCTCGTGCACCACGACGAGGCGCCCGGTCCGTTGCACCGACTCGCCCACGATGTCATGGTCCCAGGGGGCGATCGTGCGGAGATCGACGACCTCCACCGAACACCCTTCGGTGGAGAGCTCCTCGGCGGCCACCAGTGACTTCTGCACGGTGGCGCCCCAGGTGACGATGGTCAGGTCGCGACCGGGTCGCGCCACGACGCCGCGACCGAAGGGCACGACCCATCCCGGTCCCGGCATGGGGTCGGCCGCGTACCGTTGCCGGTAGAGGTGCTTGTGCTCCAGGAAGAGCACGGGGTCCTCCGCCGCGAAGGCGCTGCGCAGCAGCCCGACCGCATCGCGCGCCCGCGCCGGGAAGGCCACCAGCAGCCCGGGGATATGGGCGAAGATCGACTCGCCGCTCTGGGAATGCCAGATGGCCCCACCAGTCAGGTAGCCGCCGATGGCGACGCGGACCACCAGGGGACACGAGAAATCGCCGTTGGATCGCCACCGGATGGTGGCGGCCTCGCTGCGCAGCTGCTGCATGGCCGGCCAGATGTAGTCGAAGAACTGGATCTCGGCGCAGGGGCGCAACCCCCGCAGCGCTTGTCCCACCCCGCGGCCGATGATGTTCGACTCCGCCAGGGGGGTGTTGTAGCAGCGGGCCGATCCGAAGTCGCGCTGCAACCCCCGGGTCACCCCGAAGACCCCGCCCTTACCTTCGACGTGGTCGAGAACCTCGTCGTCGGCGTCGGCGACGTCCTCGCCGAAGACGCGGATGCGCTCGTCGCCGGCCAGCAGCTCGTGGAGGGTGAGGCGGATCGCCTCCGCCATCACCACCGGCTCGGCGCCATCGCCTTCGGGGGCGGGCTCGGGCTCGGGAAACGACCGCAGCCGCACCACGTGGTCGGTGACCGTGGCGGGATCGGGTCGGGGCGCGGCCAGAGCCTCCTCGGCGGCGGCGGCGACGAGGTCGACCGCCTCGGCGCGCAGCGCGGCCGCCTGCTCCTCGCTGAGCACGCCGGCGCTCACCAGTTGGCGTTCGAAGGTGTCGATGGGGTCATGCGCCAGTTCCTCGGCCAGCTCGCCGGCGTCTCGGTACTTGGCTTGGGAGTCCGCGGCCGAGTGGGAGTACGGACGCGTGACATGGGCGTGGATGAGCCCCGGCCCCTCGCCGGCGCGCACCCGGGCGATGGCCCGACCCCCTTTGCTCCGGCACGTCGCATACTCCCAGCCGTCCATCTCGGTGACCGCCAGACCCCGGAACCCCCGCACCAACTCGCCCACGGGCGCAGGCGACTGGTCGGCGGCGCGCACGGAGATGGCGTAGCCGTTGTCGGCCACGACGAACAGCGTGGGGAGGTGCAGGCGACAGGCCGTGTTCAAGCTCTCCCAGAACTCGCCCTCGGACGTGGCGCCCTCGCCGAGAGACACGTAGGTGATCTCGTCCCCGTGGGCTTCGCAGCCCGCCATCCCGGGTCGGCGGACGATGTAGCGACCCGCCTCGGCGCACCCCACCGCCGGCAGGCACTGGCTGCCGGTGGGGCTCGACTGGGTCACGATGTTGCGGGTGACCGCTCCCCAGTGACAGGGCATCTGCCGGCCCCCCGAGGCCGGGTCCAGAGACGAGCCCACGGCCTGGAGCATCATGTCGAGGGGCGTCACGCCCAGGGCGAGGACCAGCGCACGGTCGCGGTAGTACGGAAAGAACCAGTCGTAGGCGGGGCGCAGCGACCGGGCCAGGGCCAGGAGCAGGATCTCGTGTCCCGCACCCGAGATCTGGAAGAACACCCGGCTCTGTTTCTGGAGCAGGATCTCGCGGTCGTCGAGTGCCCGTGAGACACAGGCCAGACCGAAGTCCTCGACCAGCTCCGAGGCCGGGTAGCTGCGCAGCGAGCCTCGGGCCGCCGGGGCCGCGCCGTCGGCCGTCCCCGGGCGCCGGCCCGGATCACCGGCGTGGGTCTGGGACCTCACCTCCGCCCTTCGCCCACCGTGCCTGTGCGCACGGAGTCGACGCTACCTGGCCCACGGGCGCAATCGGTGCCCCGGGAGTGGTCCCCCGTCACTGATACACCCCGGCGTTACTCTCGATCACGTGCATCCCCGGAGCAGCCGGAGCAGGGAGACCCGATGATCGTCGGACTCGTGATCGGCCTCGTCCTCGGGGCAGGCGGTGGCGGCGTCGTCGCCTGGGCCCTGGCCTCGGCGCGTGCCTCGGCCCGGGTGGCAACCGATCGGGAGCGCCATGCCGAGGCCCTGGGCGCGGCCCGGGCCGAGGTGCTCTCGCTGCAGGCCGCCCTCGAGGTGGAGCGGGGGGCGGCCGAGGAGCGCCGGGGCGCGGCCGACGAGGTGCGCCGGCAGCTCGTGGGCGAATTCGCCGAGTTGTCGCGCCAGGCCCTCGAACAGAACAACACCCAGTTCCTGGAGTTGGCCGACGTCCGCCTGAGCCACGCCCAGCACGCGGCACGGGGCGATCTCGACCAGCGCACCCAGGCCATCGAGCAGCTGCTCACGCCGCTGCGCGACCAGCTCGGCCGCTACGAAGACGGCCTCCGGCTCCTCGAGCTCGAGCGCCAGAAGGCCTACACCGGG
This sequence comes from Acidimicrobiales bacterium, assembly GCA_050011815.1. GTDB lineage: Bacteria > Actinomycetota > Acidimicrobiia > Acidimicrobiales > UBA8190 > Chersky-840. The sequence continues at coordinate 37,335 of JBEKIJ010000036.1, forward strand.
CTCAGCGAGCAGGTGCGCTCGCTCACCGTGTCCCAGGACAAGCTGCAATCCGAGACGCGCAACCTGGTCACGGCGTTGCGCTCACCGGCCACGCGGGGCCGGTGGGGCGAGATGCAGCTGCGCCGCGTGGTCGAGATGGCCGGGATGGTCGAGCACTGCGACTTCGAACAGCAGGTGACCACCGACGGCCCCGACGGCAGGCTCCGGCCCGACATGGTCGTCGCGCTCCACGGGGCCCGGCAGGTCGTCGTCGACGCCAAGGTCCCCCTTCAGGCGTTCCTCGACGCCAACGACGCCACCAACGAGGCCGACCGCAAGGCGCATCTCGTCGTGCACGCGCGGCACCTCCGTGCCCATGTCGACGCGTTGTCGAAGAAGGCGTACTGGGACCAGTTCGAGAACTCGCCCGAGTACGTCGTGGCCTTCATCCCCGGCGACGCCCTGCTGGCCGCCGCCTTCGAGCACGACTCCTCGCTCCTCGAGCACGCCCTGTCCCATCAGGTCCTGCTGGCCACGCCCACCACGTTGATCGCCTTGCTGCGCACCGTGGCCTCGGGATGGCAGCAAGAGGCGCTGGCCGAGAACGCCCGCGAGGTGCAGGACATGGGGCGTGAGCTCTACAAGCGGCTGGCGACCTTCGGCGAGCACATGGCGCGCACCGGTCGCAGCCTCAGCGGTGCCGTGGACTCCTACAACAAGGCGGTGGGATCACTCGAGCGCAACGTCTTCCCCCAGGCTCGGCGTTTCCACGAGCTCGGCGTGGTGGGCGGCGCCGACAAGGAGATGCCTGCGCTCGAGCCCGTCGATGCGGTGGCCCGGGGGCTGTCGGCCCCCGAGATCGCCGGCGGACCACGGGGGCTCGTCGGGGAATCGGGCCTCGAGCTCATCGAGGGCTCCCGCCGTGACGATCGGGACCTGCCCGGAGCGGCCGCTACCTGACCCCGGGGCCATCGGCGCCGGGGGCGAGGAGCTCGCCGACCGCCTGGCGGGCCCGGCCTTTGGCCGCGGCCAGATCGGCGCCTTCGAGGACGACCTCGACGGCGGGTCCCTCTCCCACGAACACCAGGACGCAGCGGTGCACGGTCTTGCCCGTCGCCTCCTCGAGGGCCAGCGCGTAACTCGCCACCTGCGGCCCGTATCGGGCCGCGGCCAGCTCCAGGCCCGGTCGCCCCCCGGTGCGGTCGGTCTTGTAGTCGACGACCACCAGCCCGTCTCCCTCCTCGAGCACCAGGTCCACGAACCCCTCGAGGACGCCGCCGGCGACGGGCACGGCGACGAAGAGCTCCCGCCAGTGCCGGCGGGTCGAACCCGCCGCCACCGTGGGGGAGGCGATCGCCCCGCTCACCATGGCGGCGATGGCATCGCCATGCCCGCTGACCCCGTGCGCGGCGGCGCGCCCTCGGGCCACCTCTTCGGCCCGACGCCCACCGTCGTCGGCGCCGGTGGTGAGGTCGATGGCGGCCAAGGCGCTGTGGACGGCGCGCCCGATCTGGAGGGCGGTGTCGGCGTCGCGCCACAGCGCTCCGGTGACGTCGGGGGATCCGGGATCGGGAGGTGCGGGTCCCGGCCTCCGGTCCTCGGGGCGCGCCGTGTCGCCCGTCGCCACCCGCTCGGCCACCGCTGTGGCCGTGGTGACCGGGGCGCGCCGCGTCGACGCCAGGGCCTCGGTCCGTCGGGCCGCGAAGGCGGCCACGGTGGCGCGCCACGCCGCCACGTCGTCGTCCCGGGCGCGGCGCGCGGCGCGCTGGGATTCGAGCTCGTCGTCGGCGAGCCCGAATGTCGTCATGACCTTCGACAGCGCCTCGATGGTGGCGTCCTCGTCGTCCTCGGTGGCGCCATCGGTGTCGTCGGCGTCGTCGGGCGTCAGCGCTGCGATGGGCAGGCGCCGGGTTAGCTCGGGCCAGGCCGCGCACATCTCGTAGAGCTGTGCGGCGATGGTGGGGGTGGCGGTCGTGGACTCCTTGCGCTTGTGGTGCAGGCACACGACGAGGTGGTCCCGGGCCCGGGTCAACCCGACGTAGAGCAGCCGGTGCGCCTCGAGTGCGTCGAGCTCGCGTTCGCGCTTGTTGGTGTCGTCGAAGCCGAGAGAGCGCAACGGCCCACCGCCTTTGAGCTCGGGGTTCCCGTCCTCGGTCCACAGCACCGTCGGGCCCCTGGCTCCGGGGGCCACGTCGCGTTCGAGGCCGGCCAGGATGACCACGGGGAACTCGAGCCCCTTCGATCCGTGGATCGTCATCACCCGCACCGCGTCGTCGTCGGGATCGGGAGGGCCCACACCCCCGCTGCGCCGGTCGTCCTCGGCCTGGAGCTCGGCCCAGGCCAGGAAGGAACGCAACGACCCGCCCACCGTCTCGTCGAAGAGCCGGGCCTGGTCCATGAGCCACCGCAGCCGCTGCCAGTGATCGCGGGGGCGGTGATAGGCGAGACAGAGCTCGAAGCTGCGCAGCTCGTCGAAGACCCGGGCCATCATGGCCGAGGGCTCGCGCCACCAGCGCTCCTCGTGCAGCCGGGTCAACACGGCCATGGCCTTGGCGACGGGGTGGTCCTCGAGGCCCTCGGGCGCCGGGCGGCGGGGGTCCCAGGTGCCTTTGGCCTGATACCACGACACGAGGTCGTCGTCGCCGCAGGCCAGTCCCGGGCTGCGCAGCGCGCCCAGGACCGCCACGCGGTCGACCGGGTCGTCCACCGCACGCAGCGCGGCCAGGATGTCGCGCACCTCGTCGGATCCCCACAGCAGCGCCACGCCCTCGAGCCGGTAGGGGATGCGGGCCTCCTCGAGCGCTTCTTCCAGCGCGGCCAGCGCGGTGCGGGCCGGGAGCAGGACGGCGATGTCGCGCCAGCGCGCCGCCCGGGGCACGCCGTCGGTCTCGTCGAGCACCGCCCAGCGGCTTTCGAGGACGTCGTCGATGGTGATCGCCACGTCGTGCGCGGCGGCCCGGCGCACCTCGGCGATGCTCTTCGCCATCGGCCCGCCCAACAACACCACGGGCGGCATCCCCGGGCCCGCGGGGCGCGCCGGGGTCGGTCCGGCGCCGGGGTGGGCCGGCTCATCGGGCCCGGTCCCGAGGCCCTCGAGCGACAACTGCACGACGGCTGCCCGTTGCGTCACGGCGGGACGCGCTCGGGGGCTGGCGGGGCCACCCCGGTGGTGCAGCGGCAGCGGGTCGCGTTCGCCCACGAGCTCATGATGGGCGGCCTGGTGGGCGACGTCGCGTCCGAACAGCTCCGAGAAGACGGCGTTGACGAAGCGGAGGATGCCCGGCACCGACCGGAAGTTGGTGACGAGCACGATCTCTTCGCCGATCTCGCGGCCCACCCGGGCGAAGACCTCGATGTCGGCTCGCCGGAACCGGTAGATCGACTGCTTGGGGTCGCCCACCACGAAGAGGCCGCCCCTCTCGGCATGGGCCAGGTCGGCCGAGCCGTTCACCGTCGCCGCGATGCGCGCCGCCAGCTCGATCTGGATGGGGTCGGTGTCCTGGAACTCGTCGATCAGCAGGCGCCGGTACCGGCGATGCAGGGCCTCGGCCGTGGCGGGGTCGGCGCGCAGCAGCCGTCGTGCGTGCACGAGCAGGTCGTGGAACCCGAGGCGCCCTTCGCGGCGCCGCTCGTCGGCCGCGGCCATGACGAACGAGGCCAGCCGGGCGCCGAGCTCGCCCAGCACGGCCTGGTAGCCGGCGCGCAGCAGATCGAGGCGGGCCTCCTCGGCCGCCGCGGTGGCCTGGCGCGCCTCGTCGAGGTGGTCTCCCCAGTTCGTCTGGGTTCCGTGCTTGTTGGCCAGCGTCTTGAGGCCTTCGAGGAATTGCAAGGTGGGCAGTCCGGGGGCACACGAGGCGAGCTCATGGCGCGTCGTCGCCAGGCGATCGAGGTGCTCTTGCAACTTGTCGTGGTCGTCACCGCACCACGGCGCCATGGCCAGCGCCCCGTCGATGGCGCCCAGCACGGGTCCGGCGTCGGCCCGGGGCCAGGGCCCGGGGGCCGGGCGCATGTGCTCGAGACGCTCGAGGCCGCCGTCGACGAGCCGGTCCCAGTGCCGGTTCAGGGCCCGGGCGATCTCGACCAGGTCGTCGGGGGTCAATCCCGTCGAGAATCCCTGGATCAGGGCGTCCTCGGCGCCGGGGTCGGCCAGCAAGGTGTCGGCGAACCGTTCGAAGCGCACGTCGAAGTCGGCGCGCTCGGTCGTCTCGTCCATGACGTCGAACCCCGGCGGGATGCCCGCCGCGACGCAGTGCTCGACCAGGATGCGCTGGGCGAAGGCGTGCAAGGTGCAGATGGCCGCCTCGTCGACCTCGGCCCGCGCCGCGGCGAGGGCTGTGTCGTCGGGGTGTTCGGCGGCCACCTCCTCGATCTTCTCCCGCACCCGCTGCCGCAACTCGGCCGCGGCCGCCTCGGTGAAGGTGATCGCCGCGATCTCGCGCAGCGAGGCACGCCCGCTGCGCACCAGCTCGACGATCCGCCCCACCAGCGCCGTGGTCTTGCCCGTGCCCGCCCCCGCCACCACCACCAAGGTGGTATCGAGCTCGGCCCGGATCCGGGTGCGGGCGTCGTCGTCTCCGACGGTCACCGCCGGGCCCCCTCGTCCTCGTCGAACCCTTCGCCGACCGCCCCCTCGAGCTCGGCGGGGGGCTCGCTGTCCATGAGGGCCCGCACCGGAGCGACCTCGGGGGCGTCGCGCTTGCGCTCCCACTGGCGGTCCCGGGCCACCGGGCACACGACGTCGAAGTCACAGACTCGGCAGGCCTCGAACTGACGGTCGCCCTGGCTCTCGGTGGGGGCCCCGGGGAAGGCGCCGGCGTCCACACCCCGGGCGATCAACCCCAGGACGTCGACGAAGCGGGCCTGGACCTCGGGGGTGATGGTGAGGCTGTAGCACGGCGCCACGCGCTTCTCCGAGAGCAGCCAGTACCGGGCCTGCACCGACGTCTCCCCGCCGAAGCGCGCCTGCGCCGCCATGGCGTAGATGGGGAGCTGGAGGAGCCGACCGCCGGCCACGGGGTCTTTCTTGAGGCCCTTGAGCGTCGTCTGTCGGCCCGTCTTGTAGTCCGACACCACGAGCTCGCCCGACCGGGCCCGGTCGACGCGGTCGGCCTTGCCTTTGAACCGCACCTCGAGGCCGTCCTCCAACGTCACGGTCACCGCCGGGTCCGCGCCCTCGGCCCCCGTGCCGAATTCGAGCTCGGCCGCCAACGGTTCGAGGTCACCTTCCTCGACGTCGAAGCGCTCCAGGTCGCGCACGAGGGCGGCCTTGTCCATGCGCCACAGCAGCGGCTTGCCCACCAGTCCCCTGGCTTCGGCCGCCGCGAACTGCGTCTGGGCGATGGCGAGCAGGCGGGCGAGCGAGCGCGGCGCGCCGGCGAGTCGCTCGAGGAGATACTCCTCGAGGATGGCGTGCATGAGGGTGCCGCGTTCGGTCGGCTCCATCTGCCAGATCTCTTCGGGAAGGGTGCGCGTGGAGAACTGCAGCACGCGGTCGTAGAGGAACCGGCGCGGGCACTTGGCGTAGACCTCGACGCGGGTGGCCGACATGGGGGCCTCGGCGCTGAAAGGGGACACGAGGCCCACCCCGACGTTCCCGTCGAAGCGCGTGAAGTCCGCCCCCATGCGGTCCTGGCATGCGCCGATCCCGACCCGCAGTCGCTCCCACGAGAGGGCCAATGGCGAGCGGGCCGGGTCCCTGCCCTCGGCGGCCCAGCGCGCCATGTCGTGGAGCTCGAGCTCGGCCACCGAAAGCGGGGGGCTGGCCGAGGAGATCCCCGCCGCGAACGAGTCGACCGATCGCCGCCTGGTGTCGATGTCGGTGAGGGCGGGCATCCACCGGGAGGGCACCTGGGCCCGTCCGGTGCGGGGGTCGACACGGGGGTAGGTGGCCACGCGCCGCGTGGTGCCGGCCGCGACGGCGGCGCGCACGTCGTCAGCGAGCTCGTCGAACCGGGCGCTGCGGGTGCGCAGGCCGCCCGACATGTCGAGTCGGCGAACGCTCTCGGGTAACAAGGCGTCGTCCCCGACGCCGCCGGGGACCACGGCGTCGGCCATGCCGACCAGCACCACGCACTCGAACCGAAGGCCCCGGGCGTGGCCGAACGGAGCCACGAACACCCCGTCGCCGAAGGCGCCGTCGGGGAGCTCGGTGGTGTCGAGGGCGGTCTCTTCGAGCACGGTGCGCACCGCCCGGCGGAACGCGCCGGGGTCGCTGCGGTCCGACACGGCGTCGAGCTCGCCCAGGGCGTGGACCGCACCCCGCACCTGCTCGGTGGCGCCCAGCTCGTCGAGGGGCCACGCCTCGGGGTCGTCGTCGAGGTAGAGGTCGAGGAGCTCGACCGCCCACGCGGCGTGGGCCGACCACGTTCCGGTCGGTGGCGGCGCGGCGGCGGCGATCAGGTGGGTGACGAAGGCGGCGAGCTCCCTGGTCTCGGGGCGCAGCTCCTCGTGTCGCACCGCCAGGTTCTCGAGTCGCTCGGTCCACTGCGCCGCGCCCCGCACCACGCCCGCCTCCGACGACAGCGCGTCCCACCGGCTGGTGGGCACCCGGCGCCGGTCGGTGCCCGACACGATGGGAGCGGTGCAGAGCCACGCCATGACCTCGTGGCGCGCCCAGTCCGATGCGGCCAGCTCGAGCAGGCCGAGCAACATGGCACCCGCCACCGACCGGTCCAGCCGGCGACGTTGCGGCCCGTTGGCGGCGACGCCGGCTGCCGCCAGCTCCTGGTGCAGGGCCCGGGCGTAGCCGGGGCCGGGGGGATGCAGGATCGCCTGGGCCCAGGCCGGGACACCGGCGTCGATGGAAGCGAGCACGGTGCGCACCGCGGCGCGGACCTCCTCGTCGGGATCCGCGCAGGCCCGCACCTCGGTGAGGGTGCGTTCGCCGACCTCGGGCACGAGGGGGCCGGTGGCGGTCCCGGCCATCACGGCGTCGAGGACCCGGCGCTGTGACGGCGCCATGGCGCCGGGGGAGAGCACGAGCACCGGGCCCAGGGCGTCGAGGGCCCCGCCCGCCCCGGCGGCGGCGTCGGCCGCGGCCTCGGCCATGTCGACGACGTCGGCGAACCCGCGTCCATGGAGATGGTCGCGCACCTCGGCCAGGAGACGGCAGAGGTCGCCGATGCGGCCGCCCCGGGGGGCCAGGGCACCGAGGGTGGCCGCGGGGCAGCGCCGGAGCTCGGACACCGCGTCGCGCAGCGCCACCAACCCGCGCGGGTGCCCGACGAGATCGGCCAGCCACCCCCCCGTGGCCAGGGCCCCGGTGCGGATGACCTCGAGGTCGACGGGGCCCGGCGCCAGCCGCAGCGCCCGCCCCGCCAGCTCCGGGGCGCCGAGGTGGCGGGTCAGCTTGTCCACCGTGGTGCAGTTGACGTTGGCGACGCCGCGTCGAGGACCGGGCCCCGTGGCGGCCCCGAGCGCGCGGCGCGCCGCCAGGGCCGCGTAGGCGGACGGCGCCACCACCGTCACCGGCGCCAGGGGGTCGGGCCCCTTGGCGCGGACGACCGCGGCGTGGAGCACGGCCATGACCGGGTCGGTCCCCTCCGACACGCCCTGATCGTGGACCGGGGCGCGCGTCATCGCGGCATGCTACGACCCCGTTGTCTCACCGCCCCCGGTCGGGCCGGGCGCTGCCCCCGGGCCGGATCAGGCCGGGCGCTTGGCTCCGTAGGTGTCGCCCGAACGCAGGCGCCGCCAGATGGAGAAGGTGTCACCCAGCATGTCGAACACCACGCGGCGCGACACGGTGCTCGAGAAGCGGATGCCGATGCGAACCGGCGCCTCGACCAGGTCCCGGTAGCCCAGTCGCCGGGCGATCACGAGCATCTCGAGGTCGAAGGCGTACCCCTCCTCCACCATGAGGGGGAGGACCTCGGACAGGACCTCGCGGCGCACCAGCTTGATGCCCGCCTGGGTGTCGCGCACGTCCAGATGGAACAGCAGGCGCACCAGTTGCTGATATCCCCACGAGTACAGGCGACGGGCGAGGGGGTAGACGACCTGTGAGTCGGGGTGGCGCTTGCTGCCCAGCACCACGTCGGGGTGCTTCTGGCGGACGACCTCGACGAACTCGGCCAGCAGCTCGGGCGGGACGTCGCCGTCCCCGTCGATGAAGCCCAGGTACCGGCCCCGGCCCCGGGCCAGCCCGGCCCGGACCGCCCTGCCCTTGCCGGCGTGGGGGAGCACGACCTGGACCACCACGTCGGGGTCGATGTCGTCGAGCGAAGCGTCACTGCCGTCGGTGGAGCCGTCGGACACGGTCACGATCTCGAAGGAGATCCCCGTGGCGTGCAGGACCTCGACGGCGCGTTGCACCGTGGCCCGCAGCGCCGGACCGGGGTTGTAGTAGGGCACCACGACCGTGAGGTCGAGCACGGGCGGGGGAAGGGTCGTCGGTTCCACGACGCTCACCGGCGTGCGCGTCTCGCGGAGCCCGCCCCCGGGTTGCTGTCGCGCCACTGCCCCCCCTCCCGTGCCCGCACACCCCTGCTGACCTGCCAGGTGTCGGCACTGAGCATTTTATCGGGGGTGCCGGTGCAACTTTGGCGCGTCCCTCACCTCGAATCGGTCTTTCCGGCCGGGCCCGGGCTCACTTCACGGCGATGTAGATGGCCATGAAGGTCCCGAAAGCCAGGCAGTAGATCCCGAAGGGGGTCAGCGTCCTCGTCTTGAAGTACCGCATGAGGTAGCGCACCGAGATCAAAGCGGTGACGCCGGTGATGACCATGGCCACCAGGGCCTGGCCCCGGAGGCCGTTGCCCAGGGGGCCCGTCAGGTCCGAGAGCTTGAACAGCCCTGCCGCCAGGATGACCGGGGTGGCGAGGAGGAAGGCGAAGCGGGCCGAGTCCTCGTTGTCGAGGCCTCGGGCCAGGCCGGTGGAGATGCACACCCCCTCCCGGCTGATGCCGGCGATGAGGGCGGTGGACTGGGCCAGCCCGATGACGCCGGCCTCTTTGAGCTCCAGGGTGTCGAGCCGGCGACCGCCGTCCTCCTTGGCCCCCTGCCGGACCGCCAGCGCCCTGATCTCGGCCCGTTGGCGCAGGCGTTCGGCGCCCAGGAGGATGAATCCGTTCAGGATGAGGAACAGAGCGGCCGACTCGGGCTTGGCCAGCGCCACCCGCAGGGGATGCTCGAGCGCGATCCCGATGACCCCGGCCGGGATGGTCCCCACCACGATCAACCAGGCCAGGCGCTCGTAGGAGGTCTCGATCCGCCTGGTCACGAGGGTGTGGAGCCAGGCTTTCACGATGGCCACCCAGTCGCGCCAGAAGTAGACGAGCAGGCCGAGTGCGCTGCCCACGTGTAGCAAGACCACGAAGGCCAGCCACGAGGATTCGGGGTCGGACTGGACCGTCACCACCTGGTGCCACCCGAACAGGGAGGGCAGGAGCACGATGTGGCCCAGGCTGGAGACCGGGAAGAGCTCGCTCACACCCTGCACGACGCCCAGGACGACGGTCTGGAACCAGGTCAGGTGGAGGTGGACCGGGGGGGCGGCGGAGGCCAGGAGCACATGGGGGGTGCCAGGCACCCGACGATCGTAGGTCGCCCCGGCCTCTTTTCGGGGGAGCCGGCGTAGGGGGTAACGTCACGGCCGCTCGGCAGCTTCACAGAGATTTATCCAGGTCATCCCAGCCTCCTCCCAGGTTCATCGGAGATCCTTGGGGTGACTGTTACGTCTACGTAACGAAATGGGGGTGGGGGCGTGCGGATCCTCGTGCTGGGGGGCGACGGATACCTGGGGTGGCCGACGGCGTTGCACCTGTCTCGGCGGGGCCATGACGTGGGTGTGGTCGACAACTTCTGTCGGCGGCAGTACGACTTCGAGATGGG
>JBEKIJ010000037.1:0-26556 GCA_050011815.1 Acidimicrobiales bacterium
ATCGCCGGCAGCGCCCTGGCCCTCACCTGCACCGCCTACCCCGATAACAGCGTCACGCCCTCGGGCATCACCACCTCGGCGCCCACGGTGCCCTCGATCGCCCCGGTGATCGCGGTGGCCGGAGGCGGGTCCACCTCGACCACGGTGCCGCCCACACCCACCACCACCAAGGCACCCGCCACCACCCCCACCTCGGGCGGCGGCGGCGGGGGTGGCGCCACCCCGGTGGCGGCGAAGTCGTCCTCGCTGGCCTTCACAGGCGTGGGACCGGGCGTCGGGATCCTGGGCATTCTGGGAGGCATCCTCATTCTCCTGGGCATCGGTCTGCTCGTCCTGGTCGACGCTCCCCGCCTGGCGATGGCGCAGTTCGCGGCGATCGGGCCTGCCACGCGGCGCCGGCTGCGCACAGCCGACGTGGCGGAGAGATTGACTAGTCTCAACCCGATGCGGTTGCGGCGTTCGCACAGCGAGGGCGTTCCCGACACGTCGATCACGGCCTCACCGGAACAACCGGGGGCCGAACCACAGGCAGAGCCGGTGGCGACGCCGGCGGCGACATGGGCCCCGCCGCAATCTCGGAGCACGGGTGACCGCTTCTCGCGGGTTCCTGTGGTCGGTCGCGAGCTGGCCCAGACAACGGCTCGCCATGCGGTGCGAACCGCCCAGTGGCTCTTGGGCCGCTAGCGACAACACGCGCGGGGGAACCGTCCTGAGTGACGGCGCCGCCTGGAATCGGAACGAACTCGGGGCCGTGGCACGGCCCCGAGTTCGCGTCCAGGGCCGGTTCTGGCGTCGGTGTTGTGGAGGCATTGCTCCGGTCGGCTGCCGACCGTGACCGATACCCCGGCACAGGGAGGCGTCGGTCGCGTCCCAGCGGCACGAGGGGGTCTGCGCGATGCACCAGTCGGGTCACCGGGTCGAGATGGCGGATGGCTATCGGTCACAAGGCAGCCGCGGCCCTACCTTCGGGCCCAGAGGCGCACGCTTGCGGCCGACCGGGATCGTGGTCTTTGCCACCCTCGACCGCGACGGGCGCGCCCACGGGTGCACATACGCTTCGGCGCCGCCCTCCGCCCCGTGGCACGACACCGAGGCAGACGTCGCCGATGGCTGGCGCCGACGGGTGCTGCGACCCATGACGTGGTTGCTGGGGCGGTGAAGGGGAGCCGGCTCCCGTCGTCTCTCATGTCCGCCGAATCCTCATCGGGACCAGGCGGTCCACACCGCATCGTCTCCCGGTTCTGACCCCCTCACGCACGGCTTCCCCGGGTCCGAGACGCACCCGTATCCACAACCCTGTCTGCCATACTCAGGCCTCGGCGAAAGAGGGGGTAGGCGGTGCGCCTGACGGCACCGAGCGCAGGGGGAAGGCTCCCGCCTGCTCAGCGGAGGGCGGCACGGCTCGAATACCTGGCCCTCGCCGTCATCGCCTTCGTGCCCCAACTGTGGTCGAGGCCCGGGGTCGTCACCTCTGACACCAAGACCTACCTCTACATCGATCTGGGGCGGTTCCTGCGCCAGTCGGTGTCGATGTGGGACCCCTACAACGGGTTGGGGACGGTCACGCACCAGCGGATCGGGTTCCTGTGGCCCATGGGCCCCTTCTACTGGGCCGCACAGGGCCTGCACATCCCGGTGTGGGCCGCCCAGCGGCTGTGGGTGGGAGCGCTGCTCTTCGCCGCCGGAGCCGGGGTGCTCTACCTGTGCCGGACGGTGGGGCTCCAGGGACCGGGGCGCTTCGTGGCGGCCTTCGCCTTCATGCTGTCGCCCTACTTCCTCGAGTACGTCGGGCGCATCTCGATCCTCCTGCTGCCCTGGTCCGGCCTGGGTTGGCTGTTGGCGATCGTCATCCGGGCGGTGCGAACACCGGGGTGGCGCTATCCCGCGCTCTTCGCGCTGGTGTGGGTGACCATCAGCGGGTCGAATGCCAGCGCGCCTTTCTATGTCGTGGTGGCGCCGGCCCTGTGGTTGCCTTACGCGGTGCTCGTCACCAAGGAGCACACCTGGCGAGAGGTGTGGCGAGCGGCGTGGCGGATCGCGGTCCTGAGCGTGGCGGTCTCGCTGTGGTGGGTGGAGGGGCTGCTCGTCGAATCCAAGTACGGGCTGAACCTCCTGGCCTACACCGAGCAGGTGTCGCATGTGGCGGCAACCTCCTTGGCGTCGGAGGTCGCCCGCGGCCTCGGCTACTGGTACTACTACGGGTCCGATCTCGGTCGGCTGCAGTGGGCCAACACGTCGGTGGGCTTCACCCAGGACCCGTGGTTGTTGGGCCTGACCTTCGCCGTCCCCGTCCTGGCGCTGTTTGCCGCCATCGTGCTCAGCTGGCGCCGCCGGGCCTTCTTCGCCCTGCTCGTCGTCGTCGGCACCGTCCTGGCCGTGGCCACCCACCCCTACGCGGCGCCTTCGGTGGTGGGTGCCCGGCTCAAGGCCTTCATGGTCCACAGCACCCTCGGCGCCGCGCTCAGGTCCACGGACCGGGCCACACCCATGGTGGTGCTCGGGCTGGCCATGTTCCTCGGCGGCGGTGTCACCGCCCTCGCCCTTCGGAAGCGTTCTGCGGGTCTCGCCGCCGCCGTGCTGGTCTTGGCGCTCGTCGCCGCCGCCAACCCGCCGGTGTGGAACGGGTCCACCGTGCCCACCCGGTTCACCCAGCCCTCCTCGCTGCCGGGCTATGTCACAAAGGCCGCCGCTGCCCTCAACACCGAACACCCGGGCACCCGCGTCCTGGCCATCCCCGGCGAGAGCTTCGCCGCCTACCGCTACGGCGACACCATCGACCCCATCTGGCCGGGACTGCTGACACGACCCTTCGTGACCCGTGAGCAGCTGCCCCTCGGATCCCTGCCCGGCTACGACCTGCTCCTGGGGCTCGACGAGCCCATGCAGACCGGCACCACCAACCCCGCCGCCATCGCGCCACTGGCCCGCCTCATGAGCGTCGGGGACATCATCGTCCAGAACGACCTGGAATACGAGCTCTACAACCAGCCCCAGCCCCAGGAGCTCTGGCAGAGCCTCACGCCATCGCCTCCGGGGCTCGGGCCCGCCACCGGCTACGGCACGCCCCGGCCCAACGTGCCCACCGTGGCCGACGTCGACCCCGAGGCGCTGGCGGCACCGGCCTACCCGTCATGGCCCTCCCCGCTCGAGGTGATGGCGGTGAGCTCCCCCCGCAAGATCATTCGGGCCGAGTCCACCACCGGATCGGTGCTCCTCGCCGGAGACGGCGTCGGGCTCAACGAGGCCGCCGGGCTCGGGCTCCTCAACACCACCGCCCCCATCTTGTACTCGGGCGCGTTGGACGGCCATCCCACGCAACTGGCCAGCGCGCTGGCCGGCGGGGCCACGCTGGTCGAGACCGACACCAACCGGAAGCAGATCTTTCTCTGGAGCCGGATCCAGGGCAACGAGGGCCTCACGCTGCCGGCGGCGCAACGCCAACCCAAGTACCCGTTGGACCTCTTCCCGGGCGCTCCCGCCAACGCCCAGTCCGTGGCGCTGTATCAAGGAGCGGCGTCGGTGATCGCCGAGCCCGAGATCCCGACCCATGCACCGGTCATGGCGATCGACGGGAATCCCGAGACGTCGTGGCAGACCCCCAACGGGTCCAACTCCCTGGGCAAGTTCTGGCAAGTCACGCTGAACGAACCGGTCACCACCGACCACATCACCGTGAGCCAGCCGGTGGTGGGGGGCTACAACTACGACCAGTGGATCACCAGGGCCACGTTGCAGTTCGACGGCGGAGCGTCCATGAACGTGACGCTGGGCCCGGCGTCGCGTGGCGCGGGGGGCCAGACGATCTCCTTCGGGGAACGCACCTTCCGCACGTTGCGGATCACCATCACCGGCACCAATCTCACCGGGAAGTCCTACGCCATTCGCTCGGGGGCGGCCCCGGTGGGGCTCAGCGAGGTCGGCGTGAACGGGGTGAAGGTCCAAGAGATCCTGGACATGCCACGCGACCTCCTGGCCAAGACCGGGGCCAAGTCCCAGAGCCACCAGCTCCTGCTCGTCATGACCAGAGAGCGCAGCCCCGACGCCGTCGACACGCCGGCGTCGGACGCCGAGGCCACCCTGGCTCGGGCCTTCACCTTGCCCACCAAACGGACCTTCACGTTGTCGGGGACAGCGCGGCTCAGTTCGCTGCTCCCCGACACCAGAGTTGACGCCATGGTGGGACGACCCGGTGTAACCCAGGGGGCCGTGACGGCCTCCTCGTCGGACCGACTCCCCGGTGACCTGGGGGCCACCGCCTCGGCCGCCCTCGACGGCAACCCGTCCACGATGTGGTCACCCAACCTGGGCAAGGGCGCCCAGCTGGGCAGCTGGATCCACGTCGACCTCGCTCACCCGGTCAGCATCGACCATCTCGACCTGCAGGTCGTGGCGGACGGGCGCCACTCGGTACCGACGGCCATCCGCATCACCACCGAGAACGGGTCGAGGGACGTGGCCCTGCCCGCCATCGTCGACAAGCACACCGACGACGCCACGGTGTCGATGCCGGTGAGCTTCCCCGCCATCTCCGGGAAGCACGTCACGGTCACCTTCACCGGTGTCCGCTTCGAAGAGACGATCGGGTACTCGACCCGCCAGCCCGTCGCCCTCCCCCTCGGCATCGCCGAGCTCGGCATCCCCGGTGTGCACGTGGCGCCCGCCGCCGCGTCGATCCCGACCTCGTGTCGCGCCGACCTGCTCATCATCGACGGCCACCCGATATGGACCCAGGTGGCCGGGTCCAGCGCCGATGCTCTCGCAGGCCAGGGGCTCACCCTCACGACCTGTGGCCCCGACGCCAAGGGCATCACCCTCGGAGCCGGCTCTCACGTGGTGGAGAGCGCCCCGGGCCAGTCGGCGGGGTTCGATGTCGACCAACTGGTTCTGGACTCGGCGCCCGGTGGCGGCGCCCAGGCCGGCCTCCCGGGGACCGGGACGTCCCTGACGGCGGACTCGACCCCCGCCCCCGCGGTCCGCGTCCTGTCACAGACCGCCACGGGGATGCGGTTGCAGGTGACGGGAGCGAAAGCGCACACGCCGTTCTGGCTCGTGTTGGGCGAGAGCATCAACAAGGGCTGGAAGGCCACGGTGACAGGCGGGCCGACGCTCGGGGCCTCCACCCTGGTCGACGGATTCGCCAACGGATGGCTCCTCGATCCCGGCAGTCGCAGCACCTTGTCGATCACCTTCACCTGGACGCCCCAGGCCACGGTCAACATCGCCCTGATCGTCTCCCTGCTCGCCGTGGTGCTCTGTCTGGCCCTGGCGCTGTGGCCTCGGCGCCGACCCACCCGCGCCCAGCGGCGGGGCCGCGCCGTCGCTCTGAGCGCCGCCGGTGTCTCGGAGACGGCGGGGGTGCCCATGGAACCCGCCACCGTCGGCACCCGGGGCGGGGAGGCCCTGCAGCCCACGCTGCTGAACCCGTTCGGGGCGGGCGAGACCGTGCCGATGTGGATCGTCCTGGCGGCCGCAGCGGGGACCGCGCTCGTCACCGCGGCCATCGTGCCCCCTGCCACGCTCCTTCCGGCCCCCCTCGTGGGTCTGGGGGTGGGGGCGGCCATCGTGCTCGCCCTCATCTTCCCCCCGCTGCGGGGGTTGATCGGGCTGGTCACGGTCGGCTTCGCCCTGGGCGCCGCCCTCTACACCATCGTGGCCCAAGCCAACGGCCATTTCCTGGCCTCGTCCTGGCCGTCGCACTTCGAGCGGGCCAACGTGCTGATGTGGACGGCCCTGGCGTTCCTGACCGCCGACATCGTGGTGGGACTGGTGCGAAACCGGCGCCATTGACCCACACCGGGCCGCCGCCGTCGTCGGGCTAGGTGGCCCCGTCGGGGCGGGCCGAGATCGAGCCGGGGACCCGTTCCAAGGTGCGGAACCACTCCACGGTGACCCGGAGGCCCTCGGTCAGAGTCACGGGCTCGACGTCGGGGAACAGCGCTCGCAACCGGGTCTGGTCGGCCTGCGAATCGCGCACGTCGCCGGACCGGGCCGGGCCGTGCGACATCGCCAGCGGCCGACCGAGGACGTCGCCGAGGGTGGTGGCGAGGTCGAGGAGCGAGCACCGCCCCCCGAAGGCCAGGTTCACGGGCGTCGGTGCGGTGACGGTGCGGTCGAGCGCCGCGGCGAGGACCCGCACCACGCTCCCGACGAAGGTGAAGTCCCGTGTCTGGCCGCCGTCGCCGTGCACGGGGAGCGGGTCACCGGCCAGGGCGGCGGCCACGAAGGCGGGCACCACCGCCGCATAGGCGTGCCCGGCGCGCTGGAGGGGACCGAACACGTTGAAGAACCGGAACACCATGACCGGCAACCCGAACGAGCTGGCATAGGACAGGGAGTAGGCCTCGCCCGCCAGCTTGCTCGCCGCGTAGGGGCTCAGGGGGAGTGGTGCCAGGTCCTCACCGGCGGGCAGGGACCGGTTGGCTCCGTACACCGAGGACGACGAAGCCACCACCACGTGCGCCCCGCCCGCGTGGCGCACGGCCTCGAGCACGCGCAGGGTCCCGGTGGCGTTGACGTCGTGGGTGGCGACGGGGTCCTCGAGCGAGCGCGGCACCGAGGCCCTCGCCGCCAGGTGGACCACAGCGTCGGCGCCGTCCATCACCCGGCTGAGCAACCCGGTGTCGAGGATCGATCCTTCGACCACCTCGACACCGTCGACGCCCGTCAGGTTGTCGGCCCGGCCCGTCGAGAAGTCGTCCAAGACGACGACCCGGTCCGTCGGCCCGAGCTGGCGCAGCGCCCGACAGAGGTTGGCCCCGATGAACCCGGCCCCCCCGGTCACCACGATGTGCCTCGGACCCCTCCGATGGCCCCGGGGCGACTCGGGGCCCGGCGCGCCCCGGCGTCGCATCGTTCAGAGGAGCTCGACGTTGGGCCCGGAGAGCCGGTTGCGGGTGTCGAGCACGAACCGGGCGTGCTCGCACACCATCTCGTAGTCGAAGGCGTCGTGGTCCGTGACGAGCACGACGGCATCGGCCGCCGCCACGTCGACGGTGGACGGCTCGACGATCACGAACGGGACATGGTCGGTCTGGACATGGGGATCGGCCACCTGCACCTCGGCACCGAGATCGGCGAGAGCCCCGGCGATGGCCATCCCCGGTGCCGTGCGGGCATCGGCGGTGTTGCGTTTGTAGGCGAGGCCGAGGACGAGCACCCGCGAGTCCCGGACAGGCTTGCCCATCCGGTTGAGGGCGCGCACCAACCGCTGGACCACATAATCGGGCATGTTGGCGTTGACGTCGTTGGCCAGCTCGACGAACCGGAAGGGCCGGCCCAGGCTGCGGCGCACGCTCCACGACAGGTAGCTCGGGTCGATGGGGAGGCAGTGGCCGCCCACACCGGGCCCCGGTGTGAAGCGCATGAACCCGAACGGCTTGGTGGAGGCGGCGTCGATCGCCTCCCAGATGTCGATGCCGAGGTCCCCGGCGAACATGGCGAGCTCGTTCACGAGCGAGATGTTGACATGGCGGAAGGTGTTCTCGAGGAGCTTGGTGAGCTCGGCCACCTTGGTGCCGGCCACGGGGACCGTCTGGTCCACGATGCGGTCGAAGAATCCCCGCACGGCCGCCAGGGAGGCGTCGTCGATGCCCGACACCACCTTGGGGATGGTGACCAGGTTCCAGACGGGGTTGCCGGGGTCGATCCGCTCGGGGCTGTATCCCAGGTGGAAGTCGGCGCCCGCCGTCAGTCCCGAGCCCTCCTCGAGGATCGGCGCCACGAGCTCTTCGGTGGTGCCGGGGTAGGTGGTCGACTCGAGCACCACGGTGGCCCCGGGGCGGAGATGGCGGGCCAGGATGCGAGCAGCGTCTTCCACGTAGGAGAGGTTGGGGTTGCCGTCGGCGAGGGGCGTGGGCACGTCGATCACGGCGATGTCGAACCCTGCGCACTGGCCGGGGTCGTGGGTGGGCCGGTAGCGACCGGTGGCCAGCGCGCCCGCCAGGGTGGCGTCGCTCACGTCCTCGATGTACGAGCCCCCCGCGCTCAGGCGCTTGATCCGGTCTTCGTCCTGATCGAAGCCCACGACATCGAAGCCGACCTCGACGGCGCGCATGGCCAGGGCCAGGCCGACATATCCCTGGCCGACGACGACGACCCTCTGGGGGGTACCCGTGGTCGTCACGATGCGGCCATGGTCACGACCGGGGACGGACGCGGTGCCCTCGCCGGGCTCTCACGACGCGGAGACAGGATCCGGATCGGCGTCCACGGCGTCGCGCACGCCGATCGGCGAGACGACCGGCCTCGGCGTGGCCAAGGAGAAGAGCAGGTCCCGAACGACCGGGGCGTCGCGGCGGAACATCGCTTCGCTCAATTCCCTCATCCCTTCGGCGACCTCGTCCTCGGGGGCACTGGCCGGGACCAGGCGGCGGATGAAGGGGTGCGAGGTGGGGCAGACCTCCTCGTCGGGGCTGTGGAGCTCCTCGTGGAGCTTCTCCCCGGGCCGGCGCCCGATCATCCGCACCGGGATCTCGGTGCCCTCTTCGTGGCCCGAGAGGCGGATCATGCGCTGTGCCAGATCGAGGATCCGCACCGGCTCGCCCATCTCGAGCATGAAGATCTCGCCCCCCTTGGACAGGACCGAGGCCTGAAGGACGAGCTGGACGGCCTCTTCGACGCTCATGAAGAACCGGGTCATGCGGGGGTCGGTGACCGTGATGGGGCCACCGGCGGCGATCTGACGGGCGAAGGTGGGGATCACGCTCCCCCTGCTCCCGAGGACATTGCCGAAGCGCACCACGGAGTAGGCGGCACCGGCAGGAGCATGGGCCAGCACGACCTCTTCGGCGACCCGCTTCGAGGCACCCATGACGCTGATGGGGCAGACCGCCTTGTCGCTCGAGATCAACACGAAGCGCTTCGTCCCGGTCGCCGCGGCGGCCTCGACGATGTTCTCGGTCCCGTAGACGTTGACGTTGACCGCCTCGATGGGGTGGGACTCGAGAACGGGGACGTGTTTGTGGGCCGCGGCGTGGAACACCACGTCGGGGCGATGACGGAGGAAGGCCTCGAACACCGCGGCCCGGTCAGAGACGTCCAGGAGGAGCTGCTCCGACGACCCGGGGAGGATGACCGCCACGTCGTGGAGATGGGTCTCGTCGTGGTCGAGGAGCAGCAGCCTGGCCGGATTGAATTCGGCCACCTGTCGGGCGATCTCCGAGCCGATCGAGCCGCCCGCCCCGGTGATGAGGACGCATTGGCCCGTCAGGGACCGCCGGACCGTGTTGAGGTCGGTGCTGACCGTCGTCCGGCCCAAGAGGTCCTCGATGCGGGGCTCCCGGGCCTGGCGGATCGGGGCGGTGTGCTCCTTCCCGGCCACGAGGTCGCGCGCCGAGGGAAGGATCTTCATGGTCACGCCGGCGGACTCCGATGCACGGAGGGCCCGCTCGACCAGCTCGGGGGCGGGATTGGGGATGGCGAGCAGTACCTGCTGGATGGTGTAGCGGTTGGCCGCGGCGGGGATGTCGTCGATGCCGCCCACGACCGGGACGCCGATCAACGACAGCCCGTGGGCGTGGACGTCGTCATCGAACACGGCCACGGGGACGAGTCCGGCCACGGGGGTACGCAGCATCTCGCGGATGGCCTCTGCCCCCGCGTCGCGACTCCCGATCACCGCCACGCGCAGTCCGACCCGGTGGGTGCCGCGCTGCCACGCGAACAGCCTGGAGTGAAAGCGCAGGGCGCCCATGGCCATGGTGACGAAGGCGCACCCCACGAAGACGACCCGAAGCGGGACGCGCTCGAGGTCGATGTAGCGCCACAGGGGACGGAAGGCGGTCAACACGATCAGCGAGGTCACCGCGGAGAGCAGGACCTGGCGGGCCTCCTCGATCCCGGCGTACCGCCAGATGCGTCCGTACAGGCCGAACACCCAGTTGGCCACGAGGTGGACGAAGAGGGCGAGCACGAGGAACATGCTGAAGTGCTGCCAGTAGATGGCCGGGGCCCGGTCTCTGAAGTAGGCCACCTCGGAGGCGCCGTAGGCGGCGGCCACGGCGATGACATCCAGGAGCATGAAGACGAGGCGGGCTCTGACGTGCGACGCCCGGGACGCCAGGCGGTCGCCCCGGAGAGCGGGACGGCGCAGACCCCTGCCCTTTTTCGAGTCGTGCCGCTCTCGCCGAACCGCCATCGCCATGCGATCTGCCCCCCTGGATCGAGCCCGAAGCGCCGCGCGAGAGCCCGACCCGATGTCCCCTCTGAGCACGTTATGAGACCGTCCTCACCCTCAGCATCGTCAGGATTGACGATTCCGGCGGCCGGGAATTCTCCTTTTGCAAGATGCTCGGCGCGAATACGCTACCTCAGGGCGGCATCAGGGGTTACGTGAGCACGCGAACAGGGGTAATGTGCATTAGCCGGCCCTGACGCCAGAACGACGGTGGGCCGGGGAAAGATGGCAGCGATGGACTTCAGGGGGGCACTGGTTCGCGGCTGGCGCCTGCTCGTCGTGCTGGGGCTCGTGGGGGCGGTCGCGGGTTTCTTCTCCACGCCGCCGGCCCCCGCAAAAGGTGCCGCCGCCACCGCGAAGTCGTCCCTCTACGTCGCCACCGCCGTCGTCGGGCCCGTCGGGACCCGCCACACCCTGAGCCTGGGCCAGATCTTCCTCGACGTCCGGAACCCCACCGTGCTCGCCAGCGCGGCCGCCACGGCCAATGTCGGCGTGACCGCCGATGAGCTGACCAACGACGTGGGCGTCGAGAACGGTCGCGAAGTGCTCGGACTGGGGAAGAAGATCCACAACGTCAAGGTGAAGGCTCTCGGCATCTCGGTGACGGGGTCCGACCCCACCAGTCCACCGATCTTGGTCAACGCCCTGGCGCAAGCCGTGTTCGGGTATATCGCGCAACAGGCGCAATCCCAGTACGCCCAAAACGTGAAGTCCGTCGCCGTCAAGGTGCAGACGCTCGAGTCACAGCTCGAGACCGTCGATTCACAGATCGCGGGGAACACCGCGTCCAACATCTCGGGGTCATTGCTCCTGACGCAGAAGCGCGTGATCCAACAGCAGCTCACCGCGGCCGTGCAGGCCCAGCTGAGGTTGAGCCTCAACGGCCCGACGATCCCCGGGTACAAGATTCTGGTCCCGGCCGTGGCGGGAACCCCGGCATCCTTCAGCAAGCTGACCGTCGCCTCTGTCGTGAACCACCGCTCCACGCGAATCCTCGGGGGCCTCGTCGTCGGCCTGCTGGTGGCCGCGGCCATCATCCTCCTCGTCGAGGTGCTCGACCGCAGCTTGCGCAACGTGCGCGGGACCGAGGAAGCCTTTGATCTTCCCGTCGTGGCCGAGATCCCGGCGCGCGGAGCCCGGCGGCCGTCGTTGCAGCGCAACAATGTCGACACGCGTCTCGAGGTGGTGGTGGCCCCGGGGTCAGCGATCGCCGAGGCGTATCGACGCCTGCACACCGCCGTCCTCCTCGAGCCGTTGGCGGCGGAGATGGCGCTGTACGGCAACGGCAATGGCAACGGATACGGCTATGCCAACGGCAATGGGTACGGCAACGGCAACGGCAATGGCTACGGCAACGGGGCGCCCACGACCGGCAGTTCCCAGGGGCAGGCCAACGGGGGAGAGCTGGTCCACGACGCCAACGGCCACGAGGGCAACGGTCGCCAGTCCCGGAGACAGGTCATCCTCGTCGTCTCTCCCGCCTTCGAAGCCACGCGCTCGTCGGTGGTGGCGAACCTTGCCGCGGTGTGTGCCGAAGGTGGCGCACGGGCGCTCGTGGTGAGCATGGGCGATCTCAAATGGGCCCATAACGCGGGCGCGGGATTGCCCACCTTCGAGCCCAATGGGGACATCGATCCCCAAGATCTCGTCCCTCTGTCCACCCCGTCGTCGGTCGAGGGTGTGACCCGCCTGCAATTCGATCGAGTCCTGGCGAGTCGTGGCCAGGTGGTGAGCCAGGGACCCGCCATCATCAGCGCGGCCCGCCAAGTCGCCGACATCGTGCTCATCGACGCGCCGTCGCTGCTTCGGTCCCACGACGCCATGGCGTTGCTGCCCGCCGTGGACGTCGTGCTCCTGGTGGCGCAGTACGCGGTGACGAAGTCCGACGAGGCGCGCGAGGCCGGAGACATGCTCCGCCGGTTCCGGGCCCCGGTGCTCGGCGTGGCGCTCACCAACGTCCCGGGACGTGTTCCCCGCATCAGCGCGCCCGATGCTCGTGTCGATGACGTCGTGCTCGAGGGACACCCCGACCGTGAGCGTGAGCCGGTATCGAGCGGCGGGCTCTGGCTGTAGTCCCTCGGGACGCGACGGGTCGCCCGTGGCGTCAGGTCCTGGGCTGCTGGGCGTCGAGCCACGCTTGGAACATGAGCACGTCCCACAGCTCGAACTGACGGTCGCGCCGCCCTGAGAGGTGCTGCCCCCACATGCGCCCGACGACCTCGGGCTCGAGAAACCCGTCTCGGCGCAGGCGCCCGGGATCGAGGAGCGCTTCGGCCCAGGGGCGCAGGGGGCCACAGAGCCACTGCCCGACAGGCACACCGAAACCCGCCTTGGGGCGCTCGACCAATGCCGGGGGGACGTAGCGGTGCAGCAGGCGTCGCAACAGCCACTTCCCCGTGCTCCCCTTGATCTTGTGGTCGTGGGGTAGCCGCCACGCCAGGTCGGCGACGTCGGGATCGAGAAACGGCATCCGGCCCTCGAGACTCGACGCCATCGTCGCCCGGTCCACCTTGGTGAGGATGTCGTCGGGCAGGTACGTCATGGTGTCGAGGTACATCATGCGCTCGACGGGGTCGTCGAGCGTGGGCCAACGCTCGGGGTCGGTGAGGACGGTGAGGGGCTCGACCGCCCCCGGTACGAGCCGGCCGGAGTGCTCGGTGTGCGAGACGAGGGTCATGTAGGTGTGGTGGAGATCCGCGGCCGGCAGCACCCGGGCGACCTTCTCGATCTTGGTGGCCGGCATCCGCAGGGCCAGGGAGTCGGGGAGCACCCGTCCGGCCCCGGCGAAGGCCCGGTCCCACCACAGGGGAGGAACGGCACCGAGCATGGCGGCGGTGGCCCGGCGGAGCACCAACGGAACGGGCGCCACGCGTTTCCAGAACCGATCGGCCCAGGCGTACCGGTTGTAGCCCCCGAAGAGCTCGTCGCCGCCATCTCCCGACAGTGCGACGGTGACATGTGCACGCGCCATGCGGGCGAGCACGGCGGTGGGGATCTGCGAGGAATCGGCGAAGGGCTCGTCATAGATGTCGGGTAGCCGGGGAACGACCTCGAGGGCGTCCGCCGCGGTCACGAGGAGCTCGTGGTGCTCGGTCCCCAGATGTTGGGCGACGGCTCGGGCCTCGGCAGCCTCGTCGAAGGTGGCGTCCTCGAAACCGATGGTGAAGGTCTTCACCTTCGAGGTGTTCTGGGCCTGCATCAACGCCACCACGAGTGACGAGTCGATCCCGCCCGAGAGGAACGCCCCGAGATCGACATCGGCGTGCATCCGGAGCCCGACGGCGCCGCGCAGGACGGTGTCGAGCTCGTCGATGGCGCTCTCGACAGACATGGGGCGGCGCGCCGAGGCGGCGGCCTGGGCCACGTCCCCGAGGGACCAGTACGCCTCGGGCACCGGCATCGTGCCCGGAGCGGTGCCCTCCTCGAAGGTCACGATGGAGGCGGGGGCGAGTTTGGCTACGGTCCGGTAGATCGAATACGGCGCGGGGACGCAGTTGTGGCGGAAGTACAGCGCCAGGGCGCCGCGATCGATCTCCCCGTCGAAGATGGGATGAGCCCGCAGCGCCTTGAGCTCGGACCCGAATAACAGGGCCGGGCCCGACCAGCCGTAGTAGAGGGGCTTCTCGCCGAAACGGTCACGGGCCAGGTGCAACCGCCGCTCCCGTCGGTCCCACAGCGACAACGCAAACATCCCGTTGCACCGGACGAGAGCTCCGTGCAGACCCCAGTGCTGCGCCGCCGTCAAGACGACCTCGGTGTCGGACCCGCCCCCGAAGCGGTGGCCGGCCGCCTCGAGCTGCGCGCGCAGGTCCCGATAGTTGTAGATCTCACCGTTGTAGGCGAGGACAAAGCGCCCGTCGGAGGACACCATGGGCTGGTGCCCGTGGCGAGAGAGGTCGACGATGGCCAGTCGACGTGACGCCAGGGCCACGCCGGCACCCTCCTCGAGGAACTCGCCGTTGTCGTCGGGACCACGGTGGCGCAGGGTCTCGCTCATGGCCAGAAGAGACCGACGCGCCTCGTCGACACGAGACGACCCGCGGTCCCAGAACCCGGTTATCCCGCACATGGTCCCGGGGCGCGTGTCATCGGTCTGTGCACCCCACGCTTGTAGGATAGGCGGCGGAACTCGAGTGCAGACGGGCTCGGACGGGCCGGGAGCGGCCCGGCGTGGCGCCCGTCCGGTGGGGGGACGGGTGCAGAGACGAACGGGGGACCCGGTGACCCGGCGGGGATGCCGCGTCGTGACCACCTCCATGACAGCCCGGCTCCTCCTGGGACACCAGCTGCGGGCCCTCGACGAGGTGTCGTGGAGCGTGGTGAGCGGCGACGCCTTCGAGGATGCGCCGGGCTCTCTCGCCGTGGAGGTCGTGCCCATCCGCCGCGAGTTCGCCCTTTCGGACGTGATGGCCTTCGTGCGCCTGTGGCGGTACTTCCGCCGCCAACACTTTGATTTCGTGCAGACCCACACCCCCAAGGCCTCGTTCCTCGGTTTGCCTGCGGCCCGCTTGAGCGGCACGAAGGCCATCTACACGATCCACGGCGCTCTGTTTTTCCGCGACAACAGCCGCGTTGGCAACGTGATGGGGTGGCTCTTCGAACGGTGGTGCTGTGCATGGGCCGACCTCGTCCTCGTCCAGAGCCTCGAGGACCAAGAGGTCCTTCCCAAGGTGCGGCTGTGTCGGCCCGGGAAGATCCGCTACGTGGGGAACGGCGTCGTGATCGATCGCTTCACCACGCCGGTCACGCCTTTTCGACGGTCGGTTCGGCCGACGGTGTTGATGGTGAGCCGGTTGGTGCGCGAAAAGGGCTGTGCCGACTTCCTCGAGCTCGCCCGGTCCCTTCACGACCGCGCTGATTTCGTCCACGTGGGCCCCGTCGAACACGACCAGCGCGATGCGTTGTCCAGCGCGGAGATCGAGGCGGCCACGGCCCAGGTCATGTTCGTGGGGGCGGTGGACGACGTGCGGCCCTACCTCGCCGCCGCCGACATCGTCGTCCTGCCCTCCTATCGCGAAGGCGTGCCCCGGGTGGCCATGGAGGCCGCGGCGGTGGGCCGGCCCGTGGTCGCCTACGACGTGCGCGGGGTGCGCGAGGTCGTGGACCCCGCCAGTGGGCTCCTGGTGACAAGGGGAGACACCGTGGCGCTGACCCGCGTGGTGCAAGAGCTCCTCGATGATCCCGAGCGGCGCTGCGCCCTCGGTCTGGCCTGTCAGGAGCGCGTCCTGGCCCGCTTCTCCGAGGACGACGTCATCGCCCGGCTGCGCGCCGTCTACGCCGAGTTGGCGGGGGCGGCGTGAGCAACACCCTGTGTGTCACCGTCGACGTGGAAGACTTCTACGACGGGATGGCCGTCCTCGGCCACGACGTGGCCCGCCCCACCGGTCCCCGCCCGGGCCTCACGTCCCTGCTCGAGCGGTTGGACGCCCAGGCCACCAAACCGAAGGTGACCCTCTTCGTCGTGGGCAACTACGCCCACGCCGTGCGCGACGACCTGGCCGCCTTCGCGGCCGCCGGTCACGAGGTCGCCAGCCACGGCCCCGACCACGGTCGGCTCCCCGCCGACGACATCGTGTCGTGGTTGCGCCGGGGTCGCGAGGTGCTCGAGGATCTCCTCGGCATCTCGGTCACGGGTTTCCGATCGCCCCGCTTCGACACTCCGGCGGCGGGGGGACTGGCCCGGTATCGCCACGACCTGGCCTCGGCGGGATTCGAGTACGTCTCCGACGCGTCGGTGCTGGGGGCCCAGTCGCCGGTGCGTGAGATGCCGGTGTTGTCGTGGCGAGGCGTCCGGGTGGGCGGGGGGAGCTACCAGCGGCTGCTGCCGTTCCCGGTGGTCGCGGCGGGAGCCCGGCGCAGCCCCGGGCCGGCCGTGCTCTATTACCACTCCTACGACTTCGACGGCACCCTGCCCGGCATGGGCGCCTTGCGTTCGCCCATGCTGGCCCGACAACTCCTCGGCCGCGGTCGGATCGCGCCTATCGTCTGGCGCCTCACCGAGCGCTTCGGAAGCGAGACCTGCGCCTATGCCTCCCGCTGAGTTCGACACCTACTTCCACGACCGGGCCTCGCGGTTCGCGGCCTTCTACCGGAGCGAACCGGTGGCGCGACTCCTCGGGCGCGGCCCGCTCTTCGACCGGTTGCGGGGGGGCGTCGACATCGTGACGACGCTCGGGGCCAAGCGGGTCCTCGACGTGGGGTGTGGGAGCGGCCCCCTGTTCGCGCCCCTGGCGGCACGCGCTGTGCACGTGACGGGGATCGACCCCGCGCCGGCCATGGTGGCGCTGGCCCGGCGCGAGGCGGCCCGACACCCGGGGTCGGTGGTGGTGGAGGAACGGGGCTGGGAGACCATCGCCGAGCCCGACGCCTATGACGCCGCGCTCGCCTTGGGCGTGTTCGACTACGTGGACGATCCGGCCGAGCTGCTGCGCCGCATGGGTGACGCCGCGCCGCACGTCGTCGCCTCGTTCCCCGCGCCCGGGCTCCGGCTCCGCCTCCGACAGGTCCGCTACGGCCGGCGCGGCGTCCACGTCCACGGCTACCGGGTCGAGGATCTCTCCCGCCTCGCCTCGGAGTCAGGCCTCGTGGCGGCGGGGATCACGCCCCTCGGGCGTGCCGGGTACCTGGCCCACTTCGCCCGGGCCGGCGCCTGATACTGCGCAGCACGAGGGGGTCGAGGAACGCCGTCCAACAGGCGGCGACGGCGGCGAGGCTGAAGCGCTCGCCACAGCGCTGACGGGCCGCCTCACCCATGGCCCGACGCAGATCGGGTCCCCCCACGAGGCGCGCCGTGGCCACCACCATGGCATCGAGGTCGTCGACGTCGACGACGAAACCACTGACCTCGTCCACCACGATGGTGCGCACCCCGGGCACGGCGGTGGCGACGACCGGCAGCCCGGTCAGGCCAGCTTCGATGAGGACACCCGGCATGCCCTCGCCGGTGGGAAGGCTGGGGAACACGAAGATGTCGGCGCCCCGGAGAATCTCCGCCACGTCCGAGCGCGAGCCGAGCAGGTCGACGCGGGCGGATCGGGCCGAATCCGCCAGCTCGGGGGCGAGGGGCCCGTCGCCGCACACCATGGCGCGCACCCCGAGACCACGTCGCCGTAACTCGGCCACGACCTCGACGAACCGTTGGGGGCGCTTGCCCGACGTGAGCGCGCCCACGAAGACGAGGACGGGCACGTCGCGATCGACGGGGCCTTCGGGGGGATGGAACTCCTCGGGGTCGCGGCCGTTGGGCGCGAGCAGTGACCGGTCCTCGCGCACGTGCAGCAGGCCACGACACTGCGCCAGCACCTCCTCGCCCTCGGCCGCCACCACGTCGGCGCGCCCCACCAGGAACCGCCACAGCGCCACGCGGGCCGGCCGGCGGGCGTGTTCGAACGTGCCGGTGGCGTAGTAGGCCAGCGGGACGCCCATGCCGAGCAGGGCGGGCACGAGATACTTGAGCGGATCGCCGCCGTGCGCCACCACCACCGACGGTCGCGTCCGCTTGAGCAGGGACCGGAGGGCCATGACCAGGCGGGGGTCGAACCCCACCGCGGCGGCATCACCGCCGGGATGATCGAGGGCGAGGTCCACACCCACCTGGTCGGGGCTGGCGAAGAGACTGAGGAGGCGATGGTGTCGGGTGGCGGGCACGTCGAGGGCCGTGGCCAGCGCCCGGGCCTCGCGCTGGGCCCCCCGGGCGATGGCGGTGGGGATGACGTGCAGGACCAGAGGTACGTCGTCGACCGGGGCCGGGCGCGGTTCGGACGGCACGCTCATCGAGGTCCCCGGGCATCGAGAAGCTCGGTGTACACGGCCTCGATCGCCGCCGCCGCACTGCGGACGTCGAACACGGTGCTGCGAGCCAGAGAGCCGCGCGCCAGGCCGGTCCGCAACGTCGCGTCCTGGGCCAGGCGCGTCACGGCCCGCGCCAGCAGATCGGCACGCCCGGGCGGGACCAGGAGGCCCTCGACCCCGTCGGTGACGATGTCGGGGACGCCGCCCACGATCGTCGCCACCACGGGAAGACCGGCGCTCATCGCCTCCATGAGGGCGACGGGGAGGCCCTCTTGATGCGAAGGCAGGACGAAGAGATCGGCGCCGATCATAAGGCGGACCGTGTCGGTGCGCGTGTGCAGGAACCGGAGGTGCTCGGTCAGGCCGGCGACGTCGGCGGCCGCGGCCAGCTCGGCCTCGAGCGGGCCGCGGCCCACCGAGACGAACCGGACGGGGACGCCCGCCGCCACCACCAGCCGGGCCGCCTCGAGCAGGACGTCGTAGCCCTTCTCGCTGCGGAGGTTGGCGACGGTGAGGGCCAGGACCTCGTCGTCGGCCACCCCGAGCTCGGCGCGCACCTCGGCGCGTACTTCGTCGCGCCGGCCGAGGAGGGTGTCGAATCGCTCACGGTTCACGCCGTGCACCACGACGCGCGCCCGTGATCGCAGCGCTCTCGGGAGCGCGTCGCGTGCCGCCACCGAGACCACGATGAGGGCCCGGTCGATCCCGACGGTCAACCGGTTGAGCGCCTTGGTCACGACGGCTGCTTTGTTCCACAGGCTGTGCTCGGTGTAGACGACGACAGGTCGGTGCCGGCGGGGCAGGCTCACCGTGACGAGGCGCGCCAGCGCCGCGGTGTAGGGCAGGTGGGCGTGGAGCACGTCGAAGCGGCCCTGGACCAGCAGCCGCCGCAGGGCCAGGGTCCACCGCAGATCCATGCTGGCGGAGCCCCCGAGGTCGTGGACCGGCACCTCGGCGGCCTCCATGGCCGGGACGAGGGCGTCTTGACCCGACAGGACGTAGGCGACCTCGTAGTGAAAGTGCGCCCGGTCCCGGCTCGCCACCACGTCGACGAGCAAGCGCTCTGCGCCCCCGAGGCCGAGACCCTTGATGAGGAGGAGGACCCGGGGGCGGTCCTCGGCGCGGCCGACGGGCATTTTCCCTGGTCCCACGGGTCGATGGTAGTGGGGAAGCCGCGCAATCTGTGGCTATTGCGGCGCCGTGCGCATTAAGCTGGGGCAGCGGTTGGCGGATCAGCGGACGGAAAATCGGGGGGCATCGCGTTGTCAACCACAGTAGAAGCTGTCTCGGGGGAGAACGTCGGCTCGGGGGACGACAGCGGCTCCGGAGAGGGCGGCGCGCTCAAGGTCTTCGACGTCTCGCTGGTTCCCGAGGATCCCCCCGACGACCAGCTCTACAAGCACAAGCCCGACATGCTCCATTCGGCGCGCGAGCTCTTCAGCCGGTGGGATGTCATGTTCACCCTGGCCGAGCGCGACATCAGGGCCCAGTACAAACAGGCCGTGTTGGGGGTGGCCTGGGCCCTGCTCGTCCCCCTGGTGAGCCTGTTGATGCTGGTAATCCTGGCGGGCCACTTGTCGGGGTTCAGCCCCGGCGGTCACATCCCGTTCCCGCTGTGGACCTACACCGGCCTGCTGGCGTGGGGGTTGTTCGGTGGCGCCATCGGCGGTGGCACCAACGCGCTCGTGTCCAACAAGGCACTCATGGCCAAGAGCCACTTCCCCCGGGAGTGCTTCCCGCTGGCGCAGGTGCTCGAGTCGGCCTTCTCTTCCTTGATCGCCCTGGTGCCGCTCGTGGTCCTTTTCGCCTGCTACGGGTTTCGCTATCCGCCCCAGCTCACCACCCTCTGGTCTCCCCTGTACCTGGCGGTGGAGATCCCCTTCATGTTGGGTCTCGTGTTCCTGGTGTCGTCGGTCATCGTGACCATGCGCGACCTGCAACAGATCGTGCCCATCCTGATGCCACTGGTCATGCTGATCACGGTGCTGAAGCCGCTGGCGGTGGAGAGGCACCACCAGCTGACGGCGTCGTTCATCACCGACCCGGTGCTCCGCTTCCTGTACTGCGTCGCCAACCCCATGGCCGCCGTGCTCAGTAATTTCCGGGACTCGGTGCTGCTCGGGTTCGGACCCCAATGGGAGATCCTCATCGCCGGCGCCATCGGGTCGGTGGCGTACCTGGTGCTCGGCTACGTGGTCTTCAAGCGCCTCGAGGTGAACTTTGCCGACCTCACCTAAGGGACTCCCGCCGGGGACCGTCCTGGCCGAACACGCCTGGAAGCGCTTCCGGGCCGACCGCACCCTGCCCATGTTCCAGGACCAGATCCTGCTGTTGGGTCGGTGGCTCAAAGGGTACCGACGCCCGTACCGGTGGGTGCTGCGCGACGTCAACCTCCATGTCGAGCCGGGCCGTACCTACGGGCTCATCGGCGTCAACGGCTCGGGCAAGTCGACGCTGCTCAAGATGATCTGCCAGACGACGTTCCCGTCGGCCGGCTCGGTCACCGCCGTGGGACGGGTGGGGGCGCTGCTCGAGGTGCGCAGCGGTATCCATCCTGACCTCTCGGGACGGCAGAACGTCTACCTGTACGGCAACATCCTGGGGATGTCGCGCGCCGATGTGTCGGCGCGTTTCGACGACATCGTCGACTTCGCCGAGATCGGCGACGCCGTGGACCGCCAGGTGAAGTTCTACTCCACGGGCATGGCCATCCGGCTGGGCTTCGCCATCGCCGCCTTCCTCGAGCCCGACGTCCTCCTGGTGGACGAGGTGCTGGCCGTGGGCGACGCCCGCTTCCAGCAGAAGTGCCTGGAGCGCATCAGCCAGGTGGTCGCCAACGGGACCACGCTGTTCTACGTGTCACACGACCTCCCGACGGTGGAGGCGGTGTGCGAGCGGGCCATGTGGCTGGCCGACAGCCACGTGCGGGCCGACGGCCCGGCGCGCGACGTGGTGTCGCTGTACCGGCAGTCGGTGGGGGAGCAGGCCGTGCTCACCGGGGACAGCGACACGGGCGTGCGCATCCTCAAAATCGAGATCACCGGACCCGACGGCGGGCAGATCCTCTCGGGCGAGGAGGTCAACCTGCGCATCGTGGCGGAGTCCGAAGAAGCCATGTTCGGGGCCTTCCACATCGGCATCTCCCAGGGCACCGCCATGCCGGTGTTCGTGCTCCGCTACGCCAGCTCGTTCCCCGAGGGGCAGTTCGAGCTGCGATGCAAGATGCAGACCCTGCCCCTGCCCAAGGGTCGCTACTCGGTCTGGGGCGCCATGCGGGCCCCGCGCGGCAGCGGGCCGAAGGCGTCGCTGCCGTGGCAGCCCCTGGTCTCGTTCGAGGCCTTCGGCCCCGACACCATCAGGGCCCCCAATGGCGTGATGGTCCTGTCGCCTGTCTACGTGCCCGCCGACTGGGAGTTGTCCTGAGCCGAGACACCGGTCGTGGTCTCGAGGGTGTGACCGCCGTCGTCGTCACTCATCTCCGGCCCCGCCTGGCCGGTGCCACCGTGCGGTCGCTCATCGACGTGGAGGGCTTCGCCCCCGAACACATCGTGGTGGTGGTCAACGGGGAGGGGGGCCTCGACGACCCCGACCTCGAGCGCGCCGTCCGCATGGTGCGCCTGCCCTCGAACACCGGGCCCGCGGGAGGGTTCCACCGCGGCCTGCAGGAAGCCTTCGCCGACGATGCCACGGAGTGGGCCTATCTGTGCGAGGACGACATGGTCCTCCTGCACCTCCCCGCCCCGCGCGTGGCCGGCCTGTTGCGTCGGGTGGAGGCTCGCTCCCACGCCGTGGCTGAAGTCCGAGAGTCGGTGGGCGCGGTGGTCCCCTTCGGGCGGGTCTTCGTGGCCCGCTCCGGGCACACCCACAACGTCGTTCCCCGCCGAGGCCTGCCCGGGGACCTCGCCCCGGTGGAGGTGACGACGTGGGGGGCCACCCTCGTCTCACGGGCCGTCGTCGAGGCGGGAGTGCTTCCCGACCCCGACCTGTTCTTCGGGTTCGAGGACTTCGACTTCTACTGTCGTGTGCGGGCCGCGGGGTTCTCCGTCCTCGTCGACGTCCCCTGCGCGCGTGTGGTGGCGCACCGCCAGACGTTGGTGGCCCGCGACGCCGCGCTGCGCGACCACCGTCCCATCGACGCCGACGAGCCGTGGCGGGCGTACTACCTCGCCCGGAACTTCTTCGCCCTGGCTCGGCGCCATGGGCGTCGCAGCTGGTACGCCTGGCACCTCCTTTACTCGCTACGGCGACTGCAGTTGGCGTCCAGCTGGGCCGAACGGCTGGCGACCCTGCGCGGCCTGCGGGACGGGGTCCAGGGACGGCTCGGGATCGAGCCCCGCTACCTGCGCGACGTGGGGGAGCGGACCTTGCCCGCCACCGACCCTGACCGATCCCATGGTGCGGAACCGACGGTGGCTGTGTCGACCGAGGCTGTGCCGACGGAGACCGACGCCGTGGCGGGGTTGCCCAGCGCCGAGGATCTCAGCCGCT
This sequence comes from Acidimicrobiales bacterium, assembly GCA_050011815.1. GTDB lineage: Bacteria > Actinomycetota > Acidimicrobiia > Acidimicrobiales > UBA8190 > Chersky-840. The sequence goes on from JBEKIJ010000037.1 coordinate 22,454, forward strand.
GCGTCGTGGCGCTGGTCCTGTCGCACAACGCCCCCTCGGCGTTGGCGAGATGTCTGGACGCCATCGCCACCCAGACGTTGCCCCCGGCGGCGGTCATCGTGGTCGACAACGCCAGCTCGCCGCCGGTGAATACCGGGACCCTCGGCGGCGAGGGCGAGAGCGGCGGCGACCGGAGCATGGCGATCTCGGTGGTGCGGTCGGACACCAACCTGGGCCCGGCCGGCGGCTGGGCGCTGGCGTTCGAGGAACTCCTCGCCGGTTCCTTCGACTTCGCCTGGGTTCTCGACGACGACATCGTGCCCGATCCCGAATGCCTCGAGGCGTTGCTCGGAGAGGCGCGCCATGAGCCCAAGGCGGCGTTCTGCTTCCCCCGGGCCGTGCAGCCCGACGGGACGGTCGGGGAGTGGGGGTCATGGTGCGGGTTCGTCATCTCCCGGCCCATCGTGGAGCAGGTGGGGGTCCCCCGGGCCGAGTTCTTCTGGTGGGCCGAGGACAACGAGTACAACCACTGGCGCATACCCCAGGCGGGATATCCCCGACGGGTCGTGGACGGCGCCCTGGTCCAGCACGACGCCATCCGCCAGGCGGCGCACGTCCCCTTGTGGAAGTACTACTACGAGGCCCGGAACATGCTCTACCTCCACCTCCACGTCATGCACCGGGTGGGGTGGTACCCCCGGAACGTGACCAAGCTGGTGGCCCGGGCCGTGCTGCGCGAGCGGGGACGGCGCCTGCTGTGCCTGCGCACCATTTTCCTCGGTCTCTCCGACGGCGCCATGGGAAGGTTGGGCATGCGATTCCCGGTGGAGCCCATGAGCGAACAGCCGCGGCGCTTCGCGCCCGGGACGGCCACCTCGGGTCGCAACTGACGTGATCGTGATCACCGGCCCCGGTCGGAGCGGGACGTCGTTCCTGGCGGCGCTGTACCGAGAGCTGGGATTCGATCCGGGCGGGCGCTGGGAGAGCAACGTTCGGGCCGGGCTCGAGCACCGCGACGTGGTGGCCCTCAACCTCGTCGTGGGCCGGGCGCTCGGCGTCTCGGTCGATCTCCGTCGTGGCGGCGGTTTCCTCAAGGGGTTGGGGGTGTTGGAGCACGTCAGCGACGGTCGGGTGTCACCGCGGTTCCGTGATCCCTTCACCGCCGTCGTGGACGCGCTGCGCTATCGCCGCGCCACTCCCGATCTCATGGACTGGAGCGCCCTGGAGCGTGTGGCCCGGCGCTATGGCGAGGCCATGCGGAACCTGGCCAAGGACAGGTCCGTGGTGAAAGACCCGCGCTTTTGCTGGACCCTGGGAGCCTGGCTGGCCGGCGACGTCCCGGTCGAGGCGGTGGTCCTCGCCATTCGCCCGCTCGAGGCCATGGCCGACAGCCGGGTCAAGGCCGGCATGTACTCACCTCGGGCCCGGGACTGGGCCCGGCACAACTACTGCTACGGGCTGGGGCTCCTCATGACGACGGCGACGCAGTACCGGCTGCCCCTCACGACCCTGCGCTTCCCCGACTTCCTCGAGCAACCCGACAAGCTCTACGACATGTTGCCGCTGCCCGCCCCCCGGACCCGCCCGGAGTTTCTCGACGCCTTCGCGGCGGTGTTCGATCCCGCACTCGTCCACGACAACCGCTGATCCATGTCCGATGACCGCGCCGTGGCACCGGTCGGTCCGCGCCCGGGCCGTCGGAGCTGGCCACGGGACCCCTCCCCGCGCGGCGTCCTCGTGCTCGGGATGCACCGCAGCGGCACCTCGGCCGCGGCCGGCCTCGTCACGGGCTTGGGCCTCGCCACCTGCGCGCCGGGCGACATGGTGCGCGGCCCGTGGAACCCCAGTGGCCACTTCGAGAGCCGATCGCTCATGCACCTCAACGACGCACTGTTGGCCCAGATGGGCCTCCGGTGGTGGTACCCGCCACCGGTGGGAGCGGCGTACGCCCAAGTGGCGGCGCGCATCACCACCACACCACGCCAGGCGCGGCGCGTGTTCCGGCGCGTCCACCGCACCAAGCCCTGGGTCTGGAAGGACCCCCGCACCTCGGTGCTCATTCCGTTCTGGCGACGTGCGCTCGGCGCGCATGTGGCGGCCGTGGTCGTGTTCCGCAACCCCCTCGAAGTGGCCACGTCGCTGCAACGCCGTCACAGCCTTCCCCTGCCCTTCGGCGTGGCGTTGTGGGAGCGCTACAACCGTCTCATCCTCGCCCACAGCGCGCGCATGCGTGTTCTCGTCACCCGCTACACAGACCTCGTCGTCGATCCCGCCGGGTGGTCGGCGCGCACCGGTGGCTTTCTCGAGGACTTGGGGATGCGCGTGGCGCTCCCACCCGACACCGCCACACAGGCTCGCGACTTCATCGATCCCGAACTGCGCCACAGCACCCATTCCCGGACCGACCTGATCGGCGTCGGCGCCGGCGCGTTGGCCGTGTACGACGCCCTCGAGGCCGCAGTCGGTTCGAGCCCGTCGTTCGAGCCCCCGGAACTGCCGACCGAGACGGCCGACGTCACCGCGGCGCTCGACGCCGTGGGACCGCGGGCCGAGCTCGCCTGGCACCCGCCCCCCTGGGCGACCGACGGGGGCGCCCCGCCGCCGGCCGACACCGGGGAGAGGACCTGACCGCGGGCCGTCCCGACGGCGATCTTCCCAGCGCAAACTCAGCACCCCTCCCAGCGCAAACTCAGCAGAAACGTACTGACAGCGGGCGCGTGGTCCCTCAGCGCGGCGTCGCTGATGCTGAAGGGGAAATCTAGGTGGAAACACGCAGGTCAGCTGTCAATTGTGATGATGACCCGCACTACCGACCTCCTTTATGGTTAGGCATGGGGGTAAGGGATGAATGAGGTCGGAAGCCGCCGCATCGAGCAGCGGGCGCTTTGCCCCGCGCACTCGTCGACGCGCCCCGGTACGTCCTCGCCGACCGGAGGTCCCGTGCCCGCGAGCCCTTGCTCGCACCAGGGACCGCGGCGCCTTTGGAACGGCACGGTGTCCTCCCGATGACTACTGTGATGCTGCATGAGTCTCTCAACACGACCGCCGCGGCTGTTCACGCGCGGCGGTTGTCGCGACGCGGGGGTTCGTTGACGTGAGAACGCGACGCCTCGCTCTGGCGCTGCTCCTGGTGGGAGCGACGGTCCTGACCCTCGTCATCGGCTCCGAAACGGTAGGCGCGGCAGAGGCGGACCAGACGTCCACCTCGGTCAGTATCGTGCCTTCGTTCCCCTGGACCGACGCCGGCGTCAACTTCAACGCCGGCCAAACGCTCAGCATCAGCGCCACCGGGACCGTGTTCTTCGTCGGCATGCATTACTACCCGGCGTCTCCGAGCGGCACCGTTCGTTGCCTCAGACTCACCACAAAGTTCGTCGCCCCCTCGCTGCAGTGTTACTCGCTCGTCGCCAAGATCGGGCTGAACGGCGTCCCCTTCGAAGTGGGGACGAGCTTCACCGCGCTCTCCGTTTCCACGTCGGGTGAGCTGTACCTCGGCGTCAACGACAACCACTTCCCCGACAACCGGGGGACCTGGACCGTCGTCATCACCGGCGGCATGCTCACCCCGGTCACCACGCCTCTCGGCACCGTCCCCACCCCCACCGTTCCGGCCGTGACGACACCGTTGGTGACCGCTCCCGCCCCCGCCCCCACACCGTCGCCCGCACCCAAGACCGTGAGCCAAACCTCTCCGCCGGCCACGACGGCCCCGGCCACCAAGGGCGGCGGCGGCGTGTTGGCCTTCACCGGGTTCGGGCCCATCGGTCAGCTGGCAACGCTGCTGGGCATCATCTTGGTGCTGCTCGGACTGTTCTTCTATTTCGTCAACGTGCGACGAGCATTCGCCTGGTTCCTCGGTCGCTGACCCGTTCTTCGCGCCCGTTGCGCACCAGCCGTCGCCACTGCGCCGCATCCGACGCCGCCTCCCGCTGAGGGCCCGACCGAGCGCACCGCTGGCGGCGCCCCGGATCCCCTCCTAGGGAGACGCCGTCGCGATCGGGGGTCGTCGCCCCCGCCGTGTCCTCACCGCCACGATCCCGCCTGCCGCCGCCAGGCCCACCGCCACCACCACGGCGATGACGATCCCCACGCTGAAGAGGTCGGGCCAGTAGTGCAGCTCCACC
>JBEKIJ010000038.1:0-24677 GCA_050011815.1 Acidimicrobiales bacterium
GCCATACTGGGAGCCCTCAACGTGACCGGCAACGCGGCACCGGTGGTGGACAGGCCCAATACCGTCATCGGGCTCCAACAACTGCAATAGGGCGGGCGGGTCCCGGTGTCACCTGCACCGGGGCCCGCCTTCTCCATGCAGGGACAAGCAACCCATGGCGCGCCCGCCCTCTCGCGGGGTTCATGGCGCGGGTCGGCCCACCAATATTCCGGGACGATCGCACCTGTAACATGGATGGTTCGTGTGACGACAGGTCCGTGCGGGATGGCGGCAGACGGTACCGGACCAGGCGGACCTCGGCACACGAAAGTCCAGTTGGAGGAGTGCGAGAGTGGACGAATCGGACGGTCTCGAAAACCGTTGTGGTCGCAAGGTCACCGTGGGTTCGAATCCCACCTCCTCCGCCGTGGGGTGTTGGTTGAAATACCAGCCAACTCCTAGTTGAAGAACCGTCCGGCCTGACCTCCCAGGCGGGGCGACACGACGACTGGCCCCCAAGGTGTCCCCCGAGGGCCCCACCTAGATCGTCCGGGAGGGTCCGCCTCGGACCCGATGGCATCGTCCAGGTCTGGGCGATACCGGTCAGGTGCATCGCAGTCACCGAGCACGCGAACACGGCATCTTTCGGCCAGTCCAGGCAGATACGTGAAGCGGGCGGTACCCCCTGCGGGATACCCGAATACCGTGCAGCACCCAGGCCCATGGAGCGAGAACATGCACTCCGGCACCGGGCCTACTCGGTACTGGCCTTCTCGAGCCTCTCCAGGCTGGCCGCCATGGACTCAAGCACCGAATTGGTCCCGTTGATCCACACCCCGCCATCACGGAGGAGATCCTCCGGCAAGGGGCCGTAGTCAAAGACCTCGGTGACGACGGTGGCGTCGTCACCCTCTGGAGTAAGGATGTAGCCCCAGCGGTAGCCCGCAGGAATGCCGACCTTGGATGGATCATCACCCTCAGCCCGAGAAGGGTCTCCGGGAGCCGGTTCCCAAAATATGCGCCGATCTTGCTCGAACTCCACCACATAGTTGAGCATGAGGTAGTCGTCTCCGAGCCGATGCATCTTCATGGTGAAGGTGTCGCCCACGTCGGAGATGGGACGGTCGAGGACGGCTCCCCGGAGCATGCCGGATCCATCGAAATCCATGTGACGTTGCGGATTCGCCAGGATCTTGAAGATGGTGGCCGCCGGTGCTTCGATCCTGCGGGACACTTCGACCAGGTTGCTTTCCTCTGTCATGGGTCAGTCCTCTCGGTCGCTCTGCGCCTGTCCCACAGCATCGCATGTCCCCGAAGTATCACCCGGAGGCGGACGGGCTCACACTCGGTCCGCCAGGCCCGACCGGCACCGGCATCTCTTCCAGGTCGGTCTTACGGAGCGATCAGCGACGCAGCCATTCTCGGACGGACGGCACACGCTTGCCAACCACTACGCCGCCGATGACCACGAGAATGCACCCGATCGCAATGAGCCACATGGCGTGTACCCCGAACGCCCATGAGGGGATCACGATGGCTAGGACCACGGCTCCCACGATGAGCCTGTAGAGGTTCACTCGCCAGGTGAACAAGCGACGCATCATCACTGTTCAGCCTGCCACACGCCCCCGCCTTCGGACCGGGCGGTAATGCCGGGAGTGTGCCAGCTGTCCAGAGGCCCGCTTCTCACCCGGCCTGGATCATGCTCAGCCCTCGGTTCACGTCGACAAGGTGATGAACGGAGTCGTGGAGTGCGTGTTCGAGCAGTCGTCGCACGTCCATGCGCGACCCTCCGATCGTCAGTCCCCGCGACCACGCCTGAGTTCCGGCATCGTCGGCCAGCCGCGCCATGCGGGTCGCTTCGCTCTCCAGCCCGTCGATCACCTGAACGGGGTCAGCGTCGCGATAGGACGCGGCCGCGGACCGGATCAAGTCCTCCCCGTCGATGGCCGGGAAGATCGGCTCCTCAGTGGTCAGAGCTTGTTCGACTCCAAAGGCGTGTAAGGCAGTTACGTCGCGGCTGTGGGCCGCATACTCAATGGCACTCCAGACCTCTGGCCCGGGGCGCACCCGAAGCGCACTACCGCACGCGTTCACGAGCGTCCGCCAACTCGGTCCCAGAGTTCGCAATGCCGCGAGCAACGCACAATCGTCGTAGCTGGCACCGTCAAAGCCACACGCCGCGCAAGTCTCATGGTCCACGGGAACAGAATACGACTGGGCATTCCACGCGTGCGCCTTCCCCGCTGAGAGACCTCGCCCACGTCTTTGTCTGCCGAGCCGGAGGTCGCCGCGTTCTTCTCCAAGCTCTCGAACAGTCCGCAGCGGTACCACGTCGCCAACATCGATGGAGCAAAGGCGCCGGAAACAAGGCGGTGGCGAATCGACAAGGCGATCTCCCTCTTCCGACGAGGTCAGCAGCGCTAGACCGTGCGAAACACACGAGTGCCCAGATCGGCGGGATGATGGACACCTTTGTGCGGGCTCGGAGGACCGGATGCTTGCTCCCCGCTAGCGGTTGAATGCTCTGCCGGAACGGTCGCCAGAGCATCCTGCGGACGGACCAGTTCGACAGATCCGGTGTTCCGAAGGTGTCCCCAAACCAGCGGTCAACATTTCCCGTTGGGGTGTCACCTACCGCCGGGTGGGCGAGACTCCAGCGAGCATGACCCGACGGAGCCGAGCTGACTCATGGTGCCGCCGTGTTGCCCGCCAACGTCCACCCGACGAGAGCGTTGGCGTGTCCGTGACCCATCCCGTACTCGGACTTGAGGTGGCCGACGATCGCCATGTGCCTCTCGAGACCGCAGTCGACGATGAGCTTCTGCCACTCAGCGATCGAGCGGCCGTAGTTCGTCTCGATTGATGGGAAGTACGATGCAGGTCCTTGTTTCGGCCATGATGCAGTTTGGTCAGCCACGTTGTGTCCTCCTCGGTCAGGGCGGCGGTCGCCCCATCGTTGATGCTGTCGAACCTCCTCAGCTGGCCGTGATGTTGACCTGCCAGCCGATTCCGAACTTGTCAACGAGGCCGCCGAAGATGTCGCCCCAGAACATCTTCTCTAGCGGGGCCTTCACGGTCCCGCCCGCACCCAGACCATCGAAGATTTTGCGCAGGTCAGCTTCGTCGGTCCCGACGACGGTCAGTTCTATCCTGGTCTGGACTTCGTTGGTTGCGTCTTCCCGGTCGCTCGCTCGCAGCGTGAACGTCGCGGTGTCCAGCGCTGCGTTGATGACAAGGTCCTTCTCGCCCTCGGACGCCGTCGGGTCGACGTCGCCCCGACGGGTGATCGACAGGTCGCCGCCGAGGATGCTCTGGTAGTGGTTCATCGCCTCCTCGGTGTTGCCGGGGAAAAACAGGTACGCCTCGAGTTTCACGGTTGACCCCCTATGGTCGAAAGTGGGAACTAGACCGTATAGTACTCTAATGGAACTGGTCCGTCTAGTACTTTCTCGATGGTGGCAACGAATAGGCCGGAACCGATAGAGCGCAGTCTGGACAGGCGCCACCGAGAGATCCGCGAAGCGGCCATCGATGCGTTTCTCGCCAGCGGGTACGAAGGAACCACGATGGAGGAGATCGCGGCGCGTGCGGGGGTTTCGAAGCAGACCGTCTACAAGCACTTCACCGACAAGCAGCACCTCTTTGCCGACATCGTGCTGTCGACGACCGACGACATGAGTGCCCTGATCGGCATCATCGCCGAGAAACTGCCGGCAACCACGGCGTTTGGTGATCTCCTCTGCGGATCGCTTCCCCGACATCTCGAGCGCCTGGTACGAGAAGGGTTTCGAACGGGTCCTGGCGGCTCTCGCGGCCAGTTTCCGGGCCCTCGCAGATCGCCACTTACTCGCTGTCGACGACGAGACTGCGGCAGCGGAGCACTTCGTCGGCATGTTGTTCTGGATCCCCGTCAACAAGGCCATGTTCACCGGAGACGACGATTACGCGGCCACGCACGATCTCGTTCCTGTGGCCAGGGCAGCAGCTGCGACGTTCATGAGCGCCTACGGATTCCGCGAGGACTAGCCAGACAATTGGAAACGCGGCGGTTCGCCATCCGGGCGAACACCCCCGAGCCATTCGAAGTGTGTGCACGATTCGCCCATCTACCACCGTGAGTACTACCTGAAAACAGACCCGCTGACCAGGGAGGTGTTTTTCAACCAACACCCCGCCGTGGAGCGTTGGTTGAAATACAGCCAACTCGTAGTTGAAAAACCGTCCGGCCTCACCCCCCAGGCGGGCTGAGACGGCGACCCCAAGGTGCCCCCGAGGGGCTTACGGCGGATCGTCCGAGAGTCGGGGATCAAGGGAACCTGCATACGGCGCGGCGGTCGTTACTGGAAGATGGCCGACCTCACGGGCACTCCTTGATCAGGCAGCGCCGGTCATTCCAGGCCCAATCTCAATGCCGACCTGGTCTTGCTCGATGACCAAGCGGCATTTGCTGCACACGAGTTGTTGCTCAACTTCACCGCCGCAGTCAACGTGGCAATAGATGATCGGGCGTCCATTGGGCGCCGCCCACCGATCACCCCAGTCGGTGAGGGCAATGATCACAGAGGCGAGATCTCGTCCTTTCTCTGTCAAGCGGTACTCCTGGTAGGCCGAGCCGTCGGAAGAGAAGCGCTCCATGATTCCCGCATCAACGAAACCGTCGAGCCGGGCCGCCAGGATGTTCCTGGCTAAGCCGAGCCGCCGGAGGAAGTCGCTGAAGCGGGTCACGCCGCCAAAGAGCGCGTCCCTGATGATGAGCAGGCTCCAGCGCTCACCCACGACCTCAAGCGAGCGGGCCGCCGAACAGACCTGGCCCTCATAGGTATTGCCGAGCATGGACCAATCCTAACATTTTCGGTTGCATCATGCGACCACTCATGTTAGCTTCCCTCTAGTTGCGTGATACAACCAGATTGGAGGACCGGAGACATGACGAGTCAGAGCTTCACCAGCGCCTTCTTGGTCGATCAGAGCCCGGAGGAGGCCTTCGCTGCCATCGGCAACGTGCGGGGCTGGTGGTCGGGACAGATCGAAGGAGCGACCGACGAACTCGACGCAGAGTTCACGTATCGGTACCAGGACGTCCACTACAGCAGGCAGCGGATCACCGAGTTCCTCCCGAGCAAGAAGGTCGTCTGGCGAGTGCTCGACGCCTATCTCAACTTCACGGAGGACCCGAACGAATGGACGGGTACCGAGGTCACGTTCGAGGTGTCCCCAAGAGGTGAGCAAACGGAAGTGAAGTTCACCCATCTGGGGCTCGTCCCGGACTTCGAGTGCTTCGACAAGTGCTCGAGCGCTTGGAGTTTCTACGTCAACAACAGCCTCCGGCGACTGATCACGACCGGCCGAGGTGAGCCCAATACGGCATAGGGACCCTCGGCAAGAGGAGCTGAGCCGAAACCGTCGGTATGCATTCGGGACATCAATGAATTAGAGGACTGCAATGGGAAAGATCGTCATCAGCGAGAACGTTTCGAAGACACCGGGGTCCAGAGCCCCGGAGATGCTTGGGTCGGTCCCTAGCTTGACTCGAACCACTCGTCCGTAAACGAGGCCTCGGCGACCACCATGAGCGAGGACGAATCAGGGCGCCTAAGCAGTGCTGCTGGGTTGGGAGGGCTCGATAACGTCAGCCATTCTTCGCAGCGCCTCGGCGACGTCGCCTCCAGTCGGGCTGTTCCCAGGGTCGAGCAACCATTGCGCGGCGAGCCCGGCCTGAGTCCCGCCTCTCGCTAGAGCCGTTCATCGACGGATGACCGGGAGAAGAACCCTGGTCATCTCCATCAGCGGTCACCGGAGCGAATGGTCCCACAATGGGTGTGCCTCGGGTCGAACCACCCGAACATGCCTGTTCCTTGCGCCCTCACGGTGGCAGCCCGACCAACCTCAGGCCGATCGAGATCCGTTATGCGCCCTTCGCAGCTCGGCGGTGCCGGGTGAGAAACGCCTGTTCTGCTGCGTTGGCCGTGAGTCCAATGGCGCGGTCATAGGCCTCGACCGCCTCGTCACGGCGCCCAGCCCTCATGAGCAGATCCGCTCGGGCAGCGTGGTAAGGCTGGTAATCCTCGACGACGTCGATGTTGTCCAGCGCATCGAGGCCTGCCGAAGGGCCCTCGATCGCCGCCACTGCCACAGCGCGGTTCAGTGCGACGACGGGGCTCGGCAGGATTGCATAGAGCTGGTCGTAGAGAGCGACGATCTGGGACCAGTCGGTCTCCTCAGCTGTCGGCGCGTCGTTGTGGACGGCAGCGATTGCCGCTTGGAGTTGGAACGGTCCGGGTTGGTTCCGACGGAGGCAAGCACGGACTAGCCCATGTCCCTCATCGATCAGACTTCGGTCCCACCGGGCGCGGTCCTGATCGGCGAGGCGGATCATCGACCCGTCGGTGTCGGTCCGTGCAGATCGGCGGGCCTCGGTGAGGAGCATGAGTGCGACGAGCCCGATGACTTCGGGCTCGTCGGGCATCAGCGTGGCGAGAACCCGTCCCAGGCGGATTGCTTCGGTTGAAAGGTCGATGCGTGTGAGGGCTGGGCCCGAGGTTGCCGTGTGCCCTTCGGTGTAGATCAGGTAGATCACCGCCAGCACGGCCCGGAGCCGATCAGGGAGCTCGGCTGCTCTGGGAATGCGGTAGGCGGCGCGGTTGTCACGCAACTTTCGCTTCGCCCGGACGATGCGCTGGGCGATGGTCGGCTCTGGAACGAGGAACCCCCTGGCGATCTCCCCGGTCTCGAGTCCGCCGAGCAGACGAAGGGTCAGCGCCACCCGGGAATCAGCGGCCAGGGCGGGGTGGCAGCAAAGGAACATCAGCCGGAGTTGGTCGTCGGGGAAGACATCGATGAGCAGATCGAGCTCTTCGAGCTCCGGGGTGGGGTCGGGTTCCATGTCGTGGGTGTGCAGTCGGAGGGCAGCAATGTGGCGATCGGCGCGGCTCGATTCGCGGCGCAGGCGGTCGATGGCCCTGTTGCGGGCGGTGGTGGTGATCCAACCCCCGGGGTTGGGCGGGATCCCCCGTACCGGCCACTGCTCCGCCGCGATGGCGAATGCCTCCGCCACCGCGTCCTCGGCGAGGTCGATGTCGCCGAGGACGCGGATCAGGGTGGCGGTGCAGCGACCGGCTTCGCGCCGGAAGACGGCTTCGAGGGCGTCCGTCATCCCTGCATCGGACGGACTTCGATGGGTTCCCCGCTGGCAGTGGCGGCCTTACCCGCCAGTTCCAAGGCGGCATCGAGATCCGGGGCTTCGATCACCCAGAAGCCGCCCATCTGCTCCTTGGTTTCGGCGTAGGGGCCGTCGGTCATGGACACCTGCCCTTCGCCCGAGCGGACCACGGTCGCCGAGGACGCCGGGTGCAGCCCGCCGGCGAACACCCAGGCGCCCGCTCGTTGCAGCTCCTCGTTGAAAGCTGCGACCTGGCCGACCCGGCGTTGGGCGTCAGGGCTCGAGAAGTCGACCTCGTAGGTTTCGTCGTGCCACACGGACAACAGGTACTGGGGCATGGTGGGCATCTCCTGATCAGTACGCCGTTTGACGGGCGAGGACGGGCACAATGATGGCTGCAGCGACGAGGTGGAGGGCGATGAGCCCGACCTTGCTGGCCAGGTCGTCGCCGCCGGCCGCCGGCACCAGGCAAGACAGTGCCGTGAGCGCCACGGCGCCCCGGGTGAACCGGCGCCGCGGGGTGGCGCTCCGCCGATTGAGAATGCCGACGACGACGCCGCCGACCACGGCGGCGAGGAAGGTGAACTGGGCGAACGCCGGGAGCGGGATCGTCCCGTGGGCGGCCAGGTGGACGCCGGAGGCCCTCATCGCTGCGGCGGCGGTCGTGGTCGCCGCCGCGCCTACGGCGCCTACCATCACGGTTGTGCGCCTCAGGGACGGGGTCGCCGAGCGGGCGGAAATCGATATGGACATGAGCCGCTCCTTTCGGGGGTCAGGAGCGGAGCCCGATGCGCCGCTCATACCCTCTACGAACAGCCACCGCGGAATCGACAGGGCCCAGGAGGTTTTCCGGCCCACCCTGAAAGTCCGTTGCCCGCCTCACCCGATCAACGAGCGGCCCCACGGGATGCACGATCAGGGAAGAGTTCTTGTCCCACCACCCCGGTGCCCGTCTTCATGTGCTCCGGGCGCCGGCGGCGATCCCTTGGCTTCGGCGTGAGGAACAAGGCCGCGACCGGCATGGTCGTGGTTGCCGCGGCGATCGGGGCGACAGGTTGTGCCAACACACAGCACCGGGCCGCGGGCGGTCCCACCTCGTCGGTCCCCTCGACCTCGGCCCCCGCCGCGGGCGGCTCCACCATTCCTTCGGGCTCGACCACCACCAGCGCGCCGGTGGTGGGGGCGACGACCACGGTCTCTCTGACCGTCCCGGCCGGTCAGGGCACAGGCTCGTTCTCGGTTCCTCGATCGTTGAGCGTCCCGGCCGGGTGGACGGCCGAAGTGTGGGCCCGGGTTCCCGATGCCCGGATGGAGGCGTGGAGCCCCGACGGGGACCTGCTGGTGAGCGAGCCCGCCCGGGGGCAGGTCGTCGAGCTGGTCCCCGGCGCCGACGCGCAGGCCGTCCCCACGCCGCGGACCGTGGTGTCGGGGCTGACCCAGCCGCAGGGGTTGGCGTTCGCCCGCCTCGGTGGTCACTGGGTCCTCTACGTCGGCCAGTCCGATCAGATCGACCGCTACGACTGGGGCGGCGGCACCGTCGCCGGTTCCCCCACGGTCGTCGCCGGGGACCTCCCCGACCTCGACCCCTCGGGCGACGACGTGCACCGGCAGAAAGACGTCGCCGTGGCGCCCGACGGAACCGTCTACTTCAACGTCGGGAGCTCCTCCAACGCCGATCCCGGCGACAGGACCATGACCCCGCCCCGGGCGGTGATCATGTCGGTCAACCCCGACGGCAGCGATCTCCACGTGGTGGAGACCGGGGTACGCAACGGGGAGGGGCTCGCCGTCGCCCCCGACGGCACCGTGTGGACCGCGGTCAACAACCGGGACAACATCACCTACCCCTTCCACGGCGGCTACGACGGGATCAGCGACGCCTTCGGCCAGGTCATCCAGGCCTACGTCAACAACCATCCGCCCGACGAGGTCGTCCCCGTCACCCCGGGCCGCGACCTGGGCTGGCCGTACTGCAACCCGGATCCCGACCAGGCCACACCGGTCGGGTCGGACGCCGACGTCCCGTTCACCGCCGACGCCGTGACCAATCCGGGCGGGACCGCCTTGCACTGCGCCACCCTGGCCCCGGTCCAGGTGGCGCTGGCCGCCCACAGCGCGCCACTCGGACTGGATTTCCTGGAGGCCAGCAAGCTGCCCGCCCCGTGGACGAGCGGGGCGGTGGTCGCCGTCCACGGTTCCTGGAACCGCCAGCCGCCCCAGGCGCCGGCCGTGCTGTGGATGGCCTGGGACGCCAGGGCCAAGACCCTGCTGCCGGCGATCACCCTCGTGGCCGGCTTTCAGGAACCCGACGGCAGCCGCTGGGGCCGCCCCGTCGACGCCGTGCCCGGGCCCGACGGCAGCCTCTATGTCAGCGACGACGACGCCGGGGCCGTCTACCGCCTCACGCCCCCGGCCAACTGAGCTCCCACCGACGCGACCGGGCGCTAGGACTGAGGCAACGCGGCGTGGCCGTACTCGTCGTGCCAGTTCCACCATGCATAGGGCGGGGTCTGGGGGTAGCCCTCGGGCGAGTCCTCCCACTCCTCCTGGCGTCCGAGGGCGGTCAGGTCGAGGTAGGTCCAGGTGCTCCCCATCGCTTCGTCGCCGCGGTTGTTGATGAAGTAGGTGCGGAAGACGCGGTCGCCGTCGCGGATGAAGGCGTTCGTCCCGTGCCACTCGTCCACACCGAAGTCGGCGTCGAAGCCGTCGGTCATGGTGTACCAGGGCATGTCCCACCCCATGCGCGCCTTGACCCGTTCGATGTCGGGCTGCGGGGCGCGCGAGGCGAAGACGAGCGTGGTGTCGCGGGCGTGCAGATGGGCGACGTGGGCCACCTGGTCGGCGACCAGGGAACAGCCCGGACAGGCATGGTCGGGCCAGCCCGAGACGCCGGGCTCGAAGAAGGCGCGGTAGACGATCAGCTGTCGGCGGCCCCCGAACAGGTCGAGGAGGCTCGCCCTGCCCTGCGGACCGTCGAACTCGTACTCCTTGTCCACGGCCAGCCACGGCATGCGCCGACGGTCGGCGGCCAAAGCGTCGCGGGCTCGGGTCACCTCCTTCTCCTTCACGAGGAGGCGCTGGCGCGCCGCCTCCCACTCCTGGGGTGACACGATCGAGGGGGTCTTCATGGCGCCATATCCACCTTCCGGTTCCGGTCCTTGGTCATGGGTACCTCTCTCCGCCGGGAGCGGATCTACGCCGGGAGGGGGTCGCCCGTCTCGAGCAGGGTCTTGAGGCTGGCCAGGACGGCGGGCCAGCCGGCCGACACACCCTGGAGGACGCCGCTGCCGGGCTCGAAGCCGTCGTGGACGACGGTGAGCTTGACCACGCCCTGCCCGGCATCCTCGATGTCGAAGGCGACCTTGGAGCGAGGCTCGGCGCGCCAGGCCGTGGCCGTGGCGTCGTCGAAGCCGTGCTTGGTCGCCCACTCGGGCGTGAAGGTGTGCCAGGTGTAGGCCAGCCGACGGTAGGGATCGGACTCGAGGATGACCTGGGCAGGGTCGCCGATGACGAGCCCGGACTTCTCGAAGGCCAGCTCGTAGGTCGAGCCCTTGTGCCAGTCCGAGGTGAACGAGATCCCGCCCGAGACCGGGTGCCGCCAGTAGCGCGTGGTGAAGGCGGGGTCGGTCAGGCCCTGCCAGACCCGCTCGGGGGTGGCGTGGATGTAGGTGGTGTAGACGAAGGTCGTCTGGTCGGTTGCGTGGTCCATCGGGGTTGTCGCCTCCAGTGCGGTCTTGAGATCGGAGAGGGCCTCGGCCCTCGCCCGGTCGTAGGAGTGGATCCAGCGGTCGGCGATGTCGTTGATGGGCGCGGCGTTCAGGTAGTGCAGGCGTTCCCGACCCCGTCGCAGCGTGGTGATCAGGCCGGCCGCCTCGAGGACGTCCAGGTGCTTGGTCACCGACTGCCGGGTCATCCCCATGTCGGCGCAGAGGTCGGTGAGGGTGAGCCCGTTGTGTTCGTTGAGCCGGTCCAGGAGGCGACGCCGACCGGGGTCGGCGAGGGCCCTGAAGACCGCGTCCATGTCTCGCATCGTGTTCCGCTGTCGGTTTCATGCAGCCATTTGGCTGCCTTTACCTTACGCAGCCGCTTGGTTGCGTGTCAAGGGTGGGCTCCAGGTCAGGGCGGGAACGACACGCCCCGGGCCAGGGCCAGGAGCTCGGCGCGGTCCGACCCGAGCAGGAACCCGGCCGCGATGGCCCCGTCCAGGCTGCGCTCGTAGGAGGCGAGGTACCCGGTCCTGTCGCCGTACAGGTCGACCAGGGTGGCCGGGTCGAAGTACTCCGTCGATCCGAACAGCGCACAGATCGGGTTCGCGCCGGGCCGGGCGTCGCCGCTCAGGGCTGCCACGGGGACATCGACGGCGGGGGTCCGGACCCCGCCCAGGGCGTTGCCCCGAGCGTCCCTGGCGATCCGGGGTGGAGACGTCGTCGCCAGCTGGAGGGGCGGCGCGGTAGGAGGGGCCTCACCGTGCGCGACCCAGCGGTCGAGCGCCACCAGTGCGGCCTGGGCCACGAAATGCTGGGGACCTTCGTTGACGGTGCCGTCACAGCCCAGCAGGCTGGCGAACTTGCCGACCACATGGGCGTCGCCGTGCGCGGTCCCCGCCACCTCCCAGGTGCGGATGCGGTCGGTGTCGGGCTGGCGCGCCGGCACGTAGTCGAGCATGGGACCGAGATCGGTCTCGGTGATGAAGATGAAGACGGGCACCGCCGAGTCGCTCCGGATGTGGAGACCGGGCGGTACCGCCTCGGCACCGATCGGTTCGCCGGTGAGCGAGGCGCCCCGGGATCCCCGGCTGTGCACGAAGAAGCCGTCATAGGACCGGGCCGTGGGTTGGACGGCGTTGATGTAGGTCGTCATGAAGAAGGCGGACTGGGACTCGCCCACGGCGATGACGCGCTGCGGGCGCAGGGCACCCAACGCCGACGGTGTCCCCGGGGCGCCCAGGGCGCGGCCGATCTGGGAGAAGATGTCGAAGGCGAAGCGGTCCCCGGGGTGATGGAGCGTCCCGTAGCGCTCGGGATCCGACGCCACGAGACCGCTTCCCGGTGCCATGCCGGGAACCCCGATGCGGGCCTGGCCGCCGTCGATCCCGAAGGCCTGGGCCGACACCCCCACATAGGCATAGCCGTCGGAGACGAGCTGGGGACCGAGATAGGACCAGTCGGGGCAGGCTTCGAGCCCGCCGGTCACGTTGAACCACTCCACCGCGACCGTCCCGTTGAACCGGTCGGGGTCCGAGGGCCGGCGCACCACGATCCGGGTGCGATAGGGGGCCGAGGGCCCGGGGGTCACCGACCACCGGCCGTCTCGTCCCAGGGGACCCGACGCCTCGAATGCCGACGCCGTCCCCGAGACGAAGAACTCCTCGGTGACATAAGCGTTGGACGCCAGGTCGATCGGCACCGTCGAGGTCGGCTCGCTGAGACGCCCGGCGGTGATCGGGCCCGAGAGCTCGGCCCGGGGTCCGGTCGGGTTGCCTGAGATCACTGCGTCTTCCTCCTCATGGCGCCCACATGGCGCCACATCTCCGATGCGGCTGCCCACCTGCCTCACGAGGCCGGGTCGTATCGTGGTGTCGTGCTGACCGTATACGGCGTGACCGTCCTGAGCTTCATGATGGTGATGTACGCCCTCGAAGGGCGGGGGAAGTGGTTCGTCCTCGCCTTCGCGCTCGGCTGCGCGCTGTCGAGCAGCTACGGGTTCGCCAGCGGGGCATGGCCGTTCGGGGTCATCGAGGCCATCTGGTGCGTGATCGCCGTCCACCGCTTCTCCCGTGCCAACCCCCCGACCCTGGCCACACCGGGCGGCCCGTGATCCGCGGCGGTGATCCCGGGCACATCGCCACGACCCGGACCCGCTCGGACCCGCTCGGACCGGCGCTGAGCGTGGGGGGGCGCCACCGGGCGCCACGCTGGTTCGTCGCCGGCGTGGTGGTGTCCATCCTGGCCGGGGCGTGCTCGTCACCGACGGCCGCCCACAGCACGGTCGCACAGGGCTCAAGGGGGAACGGCTCCGTCCGGGCCGCGGTGGCGTCGCCGGGGTGCTCGTCGCCGGCCGGGGCGGCGGTGACCGAGCAGAACGAGGAGATCACCGTCGACGGCGTGGCCCGGTCGTATCTGCTCAGCACGCCGCCCCCGCCGCCTGGCGCCGGGCCCCGTCCCGTCGTCGTCGATCTCCACGGCCTGGGCGAGGGTGCGTCGCTCGAGGCCGACACGACCCAGTTCAGCCCCTTCGCCCAGGCTCACGGGTTCATCGTGGTGTTCCCCCAGGGCTCGGGCTCCCCCGTGGGGTGGGACATCGCTCCCGGCACGAGCGCCCATCCCAATCACGACATCGATTTCATGAACGCCCTGCTGAGCTCGCTCGAAGCGCACCAGTGCGTGGACGAGTCGCGCCTCTACGCCACCGGGCTGTCCGACGGGGCGCTGTTCACCTCGCTGTTGGCGTGCACCATGGCCAACCGGTTCGCGGCCTTCGCCCCGGTGGCCGGCGCCGTGCTGGACAAGCCGTGCGATCCGGGACGCCGGGTTTCGATCGTGGCCTTCCACGGCACCGCCGATCCCATCCTGTACTTCAACGGGGGCGTCGGCACGGCCGTCCTCAACAACGCCTTCAGCGGCAAGACCACCCCCACCACCCCGTTGCCACCGGTCAACCTCGACGGCAAGGGGTACCCCGCCAACGTGAAGGCGTGGGCGGCGAAGGACGGGTGCGACCTGCGGGCCATCGACACCCATGTGAGCACGCACGTGATCCTGCGCACCTATAAGTGCCCGCCCGGCGCCGCGGTCGAGTTCTACATCGTGGTGGGGGGCGGGCACGCCTGGCCGGGGAGCAAGTTCAGCGCCGCGCTGAAGGCCATCACCGGTCCGTCCACCTTCGAGATCAACGCCACCGACATCATCTGGAAGTTCTTCCAGCAACACCCGCTCGGGCGCAGCTGAGTCAGCGGCCCGTCCAACGGGGCGGGCGGCGCTCGGCCGCGGCCCGGAGGCCCTCGGTGGCATCGGCGGTGGCCGCCACGACGGTGCGCATGGTCTCGCCGAACCGGATGGCGTCGAGGGCCGAGAGCTGCCCGGCACGCGCCGCGATCTCCTTCATGGCCCGCTGGGCCAGGGGGGCGCCCGCCACCAGACGGTCGGCCAAGGCCCTCGCCTCGTCGAGGAGATCGTCATGGGCCACGACGCGCCACACGAGGCCCATGTCCAGAGCCCGGTGGGCGTCGACGGGCTCGCCGGTGAGCAGCAGCTCCATGGCGTCGGACCACCCGATGCGCCGGGGCAGGCGGATGGCCCCCACCATGGCGGGGATGCCGAGGCGGACCTCGGGATAGCCGAAGGTGGCCCGGTCGCTGGCCAGGACGAAGTCGCACCAGGTGACGAGGGTGAGGCCGTAGCCGAGGCAGTGCCCGTTGACCGCGGCGATGACGGGCTTGTGGATCTCCCAGCCGCTCTCGAAGGAGTTGAGGGTGGGCTTCTCCCAGAAGGTGCCGGCGAACTCCCCCGTCGCGCCCTGGCCGTCGCGGAGATCGGCGCCGGCGCAGAAGGCGCGCCCCGCCCCGGTGACGATGCCCACCCACGCCTCCTCCTCGTCGCGGAAGCGGGCGAAGGCGGCGTTGAGGTCGCGGCGCAGGTCCCCGTTGACGGCGTTGAGGGAGTCGGGGCGGTTGTAGGTGATCGTGGCCACGTGGCCGGTGCGTTGGTACAGGACGGTGTCGGCCATGGCGCTACAGGGCGTCGCGCTCGAGGGAGCGGCGGGGATGGCGTCCGTCGACGTACCCCATGAAGGGGGGACGGATGTTGTAGCCGAGGAGCTCCTGGAGGCGCTCGGGCAACGTGGCGGCAAGGGCGGTGGGCACGGCCAGGAAGTGGTTCTCCTGGGGCCGGAGCCACGACGCCACGTACTCGAGGATCACACCCAGACGGGCCCGGTCGGTGGAGTTGGCCCCGCCCCCGTGCCACACGCTGCCCAGGTAGAACAGCACCGACCCCGCCGCCATCTCCGCCGCCACCGTCGGCGTCGTGGGGTCGGGCTGGTCGTCACCCCAGCGGTGGCTCCCGGGGATGATGCGGGTGGCCCCGTTGGCCTCGGTGAAGTCGTCGAGCGCCCACATCGTGTTGAGGACCACCTCGTCGTGGGGACGGGGCAAGGGGTAGATGGCGTCGTCGTGGTGCAGGATCTGGGCCACCTCGCCGGGGCCGATCTCGATGCCCGTCGGCGCGCTCAGGTGGCAGTGGCCGAGGACGCGGTCGAGCACCCCGAGGACGAGGGGATCGGTGGCGGGCCCGTCGAAGGTCCGGGTCTTGGCGAACAGGGCGTAGACGCGCTTGGTGCGGGCCCCCTCGAAGGGGTTGCGGCCGCCCGGTGTCGCTTCGAGCACGCCTCGCATGTCGTGGCGCGCCGCGGCGAGGTCCGGCGCGGGCAAAAGGTTCTCCACCACCGCGTAGCCGTGTTCCTCGAGGCGGGCCACGACGTCGTCGACCGAGGTGGCGACGCTGCGCATGCTCCTCAGTCTTCCAGAGTGGTCGGTGAGGGGCTCAGGGTTGTGGGGGTCGGGTCAGGGGGTCGAGGGCGTCTCGGCGCGGGTGTCGAGCCATCGCCGGAAGCCGGCCGCGTTGGAATGGACACCGTTGAGGGTGTCGAGCTTCTCGCGGTGCACGGCGTCGACGTCGGAGATGTCCCCGGCGAAGGCGGCGTCGAGGGCCGCGGCGATGTCCTTCCCGTCGCGCCAGGCCTGTTCGGCCACGCTCGCCCAGCGGCGCAGGGTCTCCTCGGCCTCGGCCAGCACGGCGCCGGGATCGGCCAGCAGGCCGTAGTGGGCGAGGGCCAGCCCCGTGGGCCGGCGCGCCGCGAAGCGGTGCAGGGAGTGGACGGCCTGGTCGAGGTCGAAGTCCGGGGGCGGGGTCGAGGGGCGCAGCACCCCCGCATCGGGCAGCCGCACCCCGACGGCGTCGCCGGCGAAGAGGACGCCGCTGATCGAGTCGTGCAGGGCCAGATGGTGCTTGGCGTGGCCGGGCGAGTCCACGGTGGTGAGGACCCGATCGGGCGACACCCGGATCTCCTCGCCGTCGGCCAGGACGTGGATGCGCGACGCCGGGGTGGCGTCGAGTCGACCGTAGAGCGAGTCGAGCAGGGGCCCGTAGACGCGCGCCGCGGAGTCGATGAGACGGGTGGGGTCGACGAGGTGTCGGGCCCCTTTCTCGTGGACGTAGACCGTGGCGGAGGGAAAGGCCCGGGCCACATCCCCCACCCCGCCGGCGTGGTCGAGGTGGATGTGGGTCACGGCCACGCCCGCCAGCTCGCCCGGGCTCACCCCCAGCGAGTCGAGGGCGTCGAGCAGCACCCCGACCGAGCTCTGGCTCCCCGTCTCCACCAGGACGGGGGCGTCCCCGTGGACCAGGTATCCCGCCGTCACCTTGTCCCAACCCCCGAGGAGGGTGTCGATCTCGACGATGCCCGGGGCGATCTCGGTGGTGTTCACGCGCCGACCTCGATCACCACCTTCACGTCGTCGGGCTGTCGGGCCAGCGCCTCGGACCAGTGCTCGAGGGGCACCCGCCTCGTGATGAGCTTGGAGAGCCAGGCCTGGTCGGCCTGCACGAGCACCTCGGCGGCGGCCTCGTAGTGGCGCCGGTTGGCGTTGACCGAGCCCACCACGGCCTGGTTCTCGAGGACCATGGACCGGTTGACCATGGAGCCGTCCACCCGCACGGCGTGCTTGCCGCCCGAGACCCCGGTGAGACAGGCCACGCCGTCGGGGCCGAGGTGCTCCATGACGTCGAAGACGAGGGTGGCCACCCCGGTGCACTCGATGACGACGTCGGGATGGGGACAGGAGTGCTCGATCCGGCCCGTGTGGTAGGTGGCGCCGAGCTCGTGGACGAGGTCGGGCTTGGGGCCCGAGGTGACCTGGTCGAAGACATGGACCTCGAGGCCCCGCTGCACGCCGATCAGTGCCGCCAGCATGCCGATGGGCCCGGCGCCGGTGACGACGACGATGTGGGGGTCCCAGTGGGCGCGACCGCCGACGCGGTCGACCTGTTCCCAGGCCTTGGCCACCACGCTGGTGGGCTCGAGCAACACCCCGAGCGAACCGAGCCCCGGGTCGACCTTCACCGCGAAGTCGGGGTGGATGCGGTAGTGCTCCGAGCAGTACCCGTCGTGGCTCTTGATGCCGCGTTCGGTGTACTGGCCGTTGTGACAGAAGTCCCATTCCCCCACCGCGCAGTTCCCGCAGGGCACGGGGTCGGGACGCCGGACGATGCCGACGACGAGGTCCCCGGCCGCCACCGCCGCTCCCGCCGGTGCCTCGACGACACGGCCCAGGGACTCGTGGCCGAGGACGAGGCGGTCGCGTCCCGGCGGTGCCCAGCCGTAGAGGCCCGACACGATCTCGGCGTCGGTGCCGCACACGCCGACGGCCAGGGTCTCGACGAGCACGGGGCCGTCACTGGCGGGGGGATCGGCCACGTCTTCGAGGCGGGCCGAGCCTGCGGTCAATGGTTGGACCGTGAGCGCCTTCATCGCGCCGGCCTCCTCTTCGGGTTCGCGCCTGGGGCGTCGGTGGTGTCGGTGTCGGGAGATTTCGTGTTCCGGGAGTTGGGTTTTCGGGTTCGGCGCGACGGGGCCAACCCGTGCATGGATCCGGCCCGCCCCCACCGCTTGCCCACCGCGGCGCGCAGCAGGTGCTCGTCGGCCACGATCTGCTCCCCCATGGCGGGGTGGCCCGAGAGGTTGTAGGCGGCGTTGACCAGAGAGACGTGGCTGAAGGCCTGCGGGAAGTTGCCCACCTGGCGCCCGGCGCGCACGTCGTACTCCTCGGCCAGCAGACCGAGGTCGTTGCGCAGGCCGATGAGCCGGTCGAGCATGGCATGGGCGTCGTCGTAGCGGCCGATCAGGTACAGACAGTCCGCCATCCAGAACGAGCATGCCAGGAAGGCGCCCTCGTGGCCGGTGAGGCCGTCGACCGCCCCGGTGTCCTCGGTCCGGTAGCGGAGCACGAACCCGTCCTCGGTGAGCCCGCGCTCGATGGCCTCGACGGTCGAGCGCACCCGCTCGTCGGTGGGGGGCAGGAAGTCCACGAGGGGGATCATGAGGAGGCTGGCGTCGAGGGCGTCGGAGCCGTAGTACTGCGTGAACGCCCCCACCTCGGCGTTGTAGCCCTGGGTGCAGACCTCCTCGTGGATCTTCCCCCGCAGGTCGCGCCAGCGCTCGAGGGGGCCGTCGAGGCCGAAGTCCTCGACACTGCGCACCGCCCGGTCGACCGCCACCCAGGCCATGACCTTGGAGTGGGTGAAGTGCCGGCGGGGCCCGCGTACCTCCCAGATGCCTTCGTCGGGCTCCTCCCAGTGGGCGGCGACGAACTCCACCAGGGCCGTCTGCAGGTCCCAGGCCGACGCGCTCAGCGCGCTGCCCACGCCGCAGGCGTCGTAGAGCGCCGAGAGCACCTCGCCGTAGACGTCCAGCTGGAACTGGCCCGAGGCGGCGTTGCCCACCCGCACCGGGGCCGAGTGCTCATAGCCCGGGAGCCATTCGACCTCCCATTCGTTGAGGCGCCGCTCGCCGGCGGGCCCGTACATGATCTGCAGCTGGGTGACGTCCCCGGCCGCGGCGCGCAACAACCAGTCGCGCCACGCCATGGCCTCTTGGTGAAAGCCACCGCGCATGAGCGACTCGAGGGTCAGCGTGGCGTCTCGCAACCAGCAGTAGCGGTAGTCCCAGTTGCGCCCGCCCCCGAGGGTCTCGGGCAGCGACGTCGTCGCCGCGGCGACGATGCCGCCCGTGGGCTCGTAGGTGAGGGCCTTGAGCGTGATGAGCGAGCGCACCACGGGATCGCGCCACTCCCCTTTGAAGGTGCACGTGGAAACCCAGTCCGTCCACCACATCTGGGTGTCGTGGATGGCGAAGCTGGCGTCGACCGGGCGCGGTGCCACCTCGTGGGACGGGTACCAGGTGAGGACGAAGGGGATGTGCTCGGTGGCCGACACGGTGAACTCCGCCACCGTCGTCATGTCCTCGCCGCGTGTCTCGATGGGCGTCCACAGGGCCAGGGCGTCGGGGCCGGCGACGGCACACAGCAGCCCGTCGGTGCGTCGCACCCAGGGGACCATCGACCCGTAGCCGAAGCGGATCACGAGGTCCATGCGCATGGCGACCTCGCCCCGCACCGCCTCGACCATCCGCACCACCTGGGGGTGGCTCTCGCGGATGGGCATGCAGTCGACCACCTTGGCCACCCCGTCGGCGGTCTCGAACTCCGTCTCGAGCACGAGCGTGTCGCCCCGGTAGCGGCGCCGCACCTCGTAGTCCGAGGTCGTCGGCGCGATGCGCCAGTAGCCGTGCTTGTCGTCGCCGAGGAGCTGGGCGAAGCAGGCGTCGGAGTCGAAGCGGGGCAGACACAGCCAATCGATGGACCCGTTGCGGCCGACGAGGGCGGCGGTATGGGTGTCCCCGATGATCCCGTAGTCCTCGATCGGCAGGGTCACGGGGGTCATTCTTACCCCCCGGTCCGCGGCGGCGTGGGCCGCTACCTAGGAAATACAGCTCCCGGTGCCCACCGTCTGGGGCTTGGCCAGGGCCCGGGCGACATCGGCGCTGACCGCAGGCATGGCGAGCGCGTAGCCCACGTCGGTGTTCGACGTCGAGCGCGCGAAGACGACGCCGATGACGGTGCCGTTGGCGACGCCGGAGTCCCCCGACGCCACCAGCGGGCCACCCGAGTTGCCCGGCTGGACCACTGCGTCGAGCTGGTAGATCTCCCGGGTCGTGCTCGAGCTCCCGTAGATGTCGAGCCCCTCGGCTTCGAAGGCGGCGGCCACGCCGGCCTTGCGGGCCGTGAGGGGCCCGCCCCCCGGATACCCCATCACGACCCCGGTCGTGCCGCGTCCCACCACCTTGGAGTCGACGGGCAACGACGGATCGGCGAGCCCGCGCACCCGCAACACGGCGATGTCCAGCTTGGGGTCGAACAGTGCCACCGACGTGGCGTGGCGCCCGGTGGCGTCGATCACGTCGGGCGAGGGGATCCCCGCCACGACGTGGGCGTTGGTGACGACGATCCCCGGTGCCACCACGAAGCCCGAGCCTTCCTGGATGACGCCGCAACCCGCCCCCGCGATCTGGACGGTGGACCCCTCGGCGCGCAGCACCGCGGCGCGGGCCGCGGCATCGGTCGGCAGCGTCACCGGCGCCGCGGTCTGGGGGGGGAGCCCGGAGAAGACGATGGGGAAGCCGTTCTGGGAGAGGAACCGCTCCACACCCGCGAACACCGAAGGGATCGGTGGGAGCACGTTGTCGAGGGCGCGCACGATCCGCGACTGCTGCAGCGCCCGGTCGAGCCCCGAGTACTGGCTGTTCTGCAAGAGGATCGCCACCACCCACGTGACCACGAGCGCCGCCGCCACGGCGACGGCCACCCCGAACACCGAGTCGACGGGCCCGAGCCGCAGTCGCTGCAGGACCCGGCCCGAGCGCGCCCCGAGCAGCCGGCCCAGGCCGCTCACGATGCTGGCCACGCCGATCAGGACGATCACGGCCACGAGGGTCTTTGACGTGCGTCCGTGGACGAGGCGGGCCACCGAAGGAGCGAGCAGCGCGCCGAGGACGAGGCCGAGCAGGAGGCTGCCGAAGGTGAGCACCTGCATGGCGGCGCCGAGCCGGAGCCCGTGGATGCCCGACAAGGCCACGATGACGAGCAACAGGTAGTCGACCCAGTTCATCGTCGTAGATCCTCCCCCACAGGCGGCACCGCGCATGCGCACCCGGGGACCGACCCTCCCGTGGCGCCGGGACCGCGAACCCACGGGTGCGGTTGGCGAGGGCGCTCTAGGGTGACGTCGGGACCGAGCGGGAGGCAGTCGTGGCCGAGATCGTCGAGTTGCTCGCCGAGGTCGTGGGGGCCGGCAACGTCCTCGCCGGCGACGACATGGACCCCGACTACGCCCACGACGAGGCGCTCACCGCCACGCCCAGTGCCCCTCTGGCCGTGGTGCGCCCGGGGACGACGGCCGAGGTGGCCGCCGTCCTCAAGATCGCCGACGAGCTCCACGTCCCGGTCACGGCCCGGGGCAGCGGGACCGGGCTCTCGGGGGCGGCCATCTCGCCCCCCGACGGGATCCTCGTCTCCTTCGAGAGGATGAACGCCATCCTCGAGATCGATCTCGACAACCACGTGGCCGTGGTCCAGCCCGGGGTCACCCTCGAGCAGCTCAACACCGCCCTGGCCGAGCACGGGCTCATCTACCCGGTGTTCCCGGGGGAATCCAGCGCGTCGCTCGGGGGCAACGTGGCCACCAACGCCGGGGGCATGCGGGCCGTCAAGTACGGCGTCACGCGCCATCACGTCCTCGGGCTCGAGGCCGTCCTCGCCAACGGGGACGTGATCCGCACCGGCGGGAAGTTCGTGAAGACCTCGACCGGGTACGACCTCACCCAGTTGCTCATCGGGTCCGAGGGCACCCTCGCCCTCGTCACCGAGGCCACCGTGAAGCTCCACCCCCGGCTGCCCCACGCCGCGACGGTGCTGGCCCCGTTCACCACGCTCGACGAGGTCACCGCGGCCGTGCCCCGGATCGTGGCGGCCGGGATCGGTCCCCTCGTCCTGGAGTACGTCGACATGGTCACGATGGCGGCCATCACCGCCAACGTGGGCCTCGACCTCGGCGTCCCCGAGCCGGTGCGCGAGGCGGCCCTCGCCTACCTCGTCATCGTGCTCGAGAGCACGCACGCGGCGCGCCTCGACGACGACGTGGAGGCGCTCGGCGGGCTGCTCGAGGAGCTCGGCGCCATCGAGGTGTACGTCCTGCCGTCGCATGCCGCCGCCCAGCTCATCAGCGCCCGGGAGAAATTGTTCTTCGTGGGCAAGGCCAGCGGCATGGACGACATCATCGACCTGGTCGTCCCCCGCGCCGCCATCCCGAAGTACATGGCGGCGGTGGCGGCGGTGGGTCAGGAGCACGGTGCGCTCCTGACCGGGTGCGGCCACGTGGGCGACGGCAACGTGCACCTGTCGGTCTTCCAACCCGACCCGCAGCGCCGCACCGAGGTCATGCGGGCCGTCTTCCGGGCCGGCCTCGACCTCGGCGGGGCCATCTCCGGCGAGCACGGCATCGGCACCGAGAAGAAGAAGTACTTCCTGGAGTTCGAGGACCCCGTGAAGGTGGAGCTCATGCGGGCCATCAAGCGGGCCTTCGACCCCCACGGGATCCTCGGGCCCGGCAACCTGCTCGACTGAACGCACCACCGAATGATCGACTGCACGTCATGAACGGCGCCCAGGCCCTCATCCGCACCCTGCTGCGCAGCGGGGTCGACGTCTGCTTCGCCAACCCGGGGACCTCGGAGATGCACTTCGTCGCCGCCCTCGACGACGTCCCGGAGATGCGGGCCGTCCTCGGGCTCTTCGAAGGGGTGGTGACCGGCGCCGCCGACGGGTACGGCCGCATGGCGCAGCGCCCCGCCGCCACCTTGCTGCATCTCGGGCCCGGCCTCGGCAACGGCATCGCCAACCTCCACAACGCCCGCCGGGCCCGGACCCCGGTCGTCAACGTGGTGGGCGACCACGCCACGACGCATATCAAGTACGACCCCCCGCTCACCTCCGACATCGAGAGCCTGGCCCGCCCGGTGTCGCGCTGGTTCCGGGCCTCGACCACCCCCGAGGCACTGGCCGGCGACGCCGTCGACGCCGTGCAGGGCTCCTTCGGCGCCCCCGGGGGGGTGGCCACGCTCGTGGTCCCCGCCGACCTGTCGTGGCAGGAGGCCGGCGATCCCGCCTCGAGTCGACCCGGCCCCGTGGTCGCCGGTGTCGGTGACGACGCCGTGGCCGACGCGGCCGCGGCCCTGCGCTCGGGCGAGCCCACCGTGCTCCTGGTGGGGGGGAAGGCGGTGCGCGCCCGGGGGCTCCTGGCCGCCAGCGCGGTGGCACAGGCCTCGGGGGCCAAGCTCCTGTGCGAGACGTTCCCGGCCCGGATCGAGCGAGGGGCGGGGCTCCCCGCCGTCGAGCGGCTCGGGTACCTGGCCGAGTTCACCATCGCCCAGCTCCAAGGGGCCAGGCACCTGGTGCTCGCCGACGCGCTGGCCCCCGTGTCGTTCTTCGCCTACCCGGGGATCCCCGGCTACCTCGTCCCCGACGGGTGCGAGGTCCACACCCTCGCCACGGGGTCCGAGGACGTCGCCGAGGCGCTCGAGGCCCTGGCCGACGCGCTGGGCGCGCCCCCCGACAGCGCCATCCTCC
Source organism: Acidimicrobiales bacterium (assembly GCA_050011815.1). Classification (GTDB taxonomy): domain Bacteria; phylum Actinomycetota; class Acidimicrobiia; order Acidimicrobiales; family UBA8190; genus Chersky-840. The sequence continues at coordinate 23,379 of JBEKIJ010000038.1, forward strand.
AGGCGCCGGCGCGCCCCGACCGCCCCACCGGCGCGCTCAACGCCCAGAGCCTGGCCGCCGCCATCGGTGCTCTTCTCCCCGAGGACGCCGTGGTGAGCGACGAGGGCAACACCTCGGGGCTCTTCGTGTCCGGTGCCACCGCCGGAGCGCCCCGCCACGACTGGATGACGCTGACCGGCGGGGCCATCGGCCAGGGCCTGCCCGTCGCCACCGGCGCCGCGGTGGCGTGCCCCGATCGCCCCGTGCTGTGCCTGGAGGCCGACGGCAGCGCCATGTACACCCTCCAGTCGCTGTGGACCCAGGCCCGCGAAGGCCTCGACGTGACCACCGTGCTCATCAACAACGGCTCCTACGCCATCCTCGAGCTCGAGCTGAGCCGGGTGGGGGCGGGGGATCCGGGGCCGCGGGCCCGGGGCATGCTCGACATCTCGCACCCGGACCTGAACTTCGCCGCCCTGGCGTCGGGGATGGGCGTCCCCGCCTCGCGGGCCACCACCGCCGAGGAGTTCACCCAACAGCTGGAGCGGGCCTTCGCCACGCCCGGACCCGCACTCGTCGAGGCCGTCCTCCGCTGAGCTCGATCGACCTGAACGCGGACGTCGGCGAAGGGGCCGGGAACGACGAGCTTCTCCTCGACCTGGTGACCAGCGCCAGCGTGGCCTGCGGCGTGCACGCCGGGGACACCGACACCATGCGCCGCACCGTGCGCGGCGCGGCCCGTCGGGGGGTGGTGGTCGGGGCCCATCCTTCCTACCCCGACCGCGAGGGATTCGGCCGACACCCCATGGACATGGCCCCCGCCCTGATCACGCAGCACGTCCTGGCCCAGGTCGCCGCGCTCGACGCCGTGGCGCGCGAGTGTGGGACCGAGGTGCGGTACGTGAAGCCCCATGGCGCCCTCTATCTCCGGATGGCGGACGACGAGGCCTGCGCCCGAGCCGTGGTCGAGGCGGTCAGAGAAGCCGGCGACCTGATCCTGCTGGCGCCGGCGGGGACCGGCGCCGTCGAGGTCGCCGCGTCGTTGGGGGTGCGGGTCGCCACCGAGGCCTTCGCCGATCGCGCCTATCTCCCCGACGGGCGCCTCGCCCCCCGCACCGACGACGGCGCGCTGCACCGCGACCCCGACGAGGTGACCCGGCGGGCGCTGCGCATCGCCATCGACCATGAGGTGACCGCCGTGGACGGGACCACCCTCGCACTCACGGCAACGTCGATCTGCCTGCACGGTGACACCCCGGGCGCGGCCGTCATGGCTCGGCGGGTCCGCTCCGAGCTCGAGCGCCTCGGGGTCACGCTGGC
>JBEKIJ010000039.1:0-20578 GCA_050011815.1 Acidimicrobiales bacterium
ATCGCCGGCAGCGCCCTGGCCCTCACCTGCACCGCCTACCCCGATAACAGCGTCACGCCCTCGGGCATCACCACCTCGGCGCCCACGGTGCCCTCGATCGCCCCGGTGATCGCGGTGGCCGGGGGCGGGTCCACCTCGACCACGGTGCCGCCCACACCCACCACCACCAAGGCACCCGCCACCACCCCCACCTCCGGTGGCGGCGGGGGTGGCGCCACCCCGGTGGCGGCGAAGTCGTCCTCGCTGGCCTTCACCGGCGTGGGACCGGGCGTGGGGATCCTGGGGGTGATCGGCGGCGTGCTGATCCTCCTCGGCCTCGCACTGCTGGTCTTGATCGACGCTCCCCGACGGGCCATCGAGCAGTTGGCCTTCGTGCGGAGCCCGACCACGTGGCGCCACCGGCGAGCCGGCCAACCGAGAGACGGGCATCTCACGTCGGATGCGACGACCGAGGGTGGTCAGCTCATGAACTCCGGACTCCGGCTCGCGAAGCGAACCACCAGGTGGCTGCTGGGACGGTAGTCCCGCCCACCGCCATGCGTGGGACTCCCCACGTCAGGGAGTCGGAGATTCAGCCACACACACGATTCGTCGGTGTGGCGCTCCGGCCCAAGCGTCCGCCAGGGACAGACCCATCTGAGATGGGGGTCGGGAATGGTCGATACCCGGCCCCCTCGCCCCCCACTTCCCGGCCCGACCGGGTCCACAACCACCGGTCAGCCGAGTAATTCGTCTCTACCCCAAGAGCCCGATCGTGCATGCACGGTTGGCCAAAGGCGCCCCCTGTGCTGGGGATGAAGCGGCGCGAGTCCTGGGACATCGCTCAACGGATCTGCCGACGGGCAAGATGGTGCCATGGCGAACACCAGCGTCTCCGACAAAGCCCTCCTCCGTCTCCAAGAGGAGTTGGTCAGGATGCAGCAGTGGGTCCGCGACGAGGGGAAACGGGTGGTGATCGTTGTCGAGGGTCGTGACGCCGCGGGGAAGGGCGGGGTGATCAAACGCATCACGGAGTACCTCAACCCTCGTTGGTGCCGCGTCGCCGCACTTCCTGTTCCGAGCGATCGGGAGAAGACGGAGTGGTACTTCCAGCGCTATATCGCCCACCTTCCCGCCGGTGGGGAGATCGTCCTCTTCGACCGCAGCTGGTACAACCGGGCCGGAGTCGAGCGAGTCATGGGTCTCTGCACCGACGAGGAGTACCACCGATTCCTCCGTCAATGCCCGGCCTTCGAGCGGATGCTCATCGACGACGGCATCATCTTGGTCAAGTACTGGTTCTCAGTGAGTGACGATGAGCAGGAACGGCGCTTCAAGGAACGCCTCAACGCACCTCTCAAACGGTGGAAACTGAGCGCGATGGACATCGAGGGACGCAACCGTTGGGTGGAGTACTCCAAGGCGAAGGACGAGATGTTTGCTCATTGCGATTTGCCAGACTCGCCCTGGTACGAGGTCGAGGCTGACGACAAGAGGCGAGCCCGGCTCAACTGCATTGCCCATCTCCTTTCGGTGATCCCCTACCACGCCCCCCGCAAACCCGCCAAGGTCAAGTTGCCCCCCCGCACCCCGGCCGGTACCTATCAGCGGCCGCCTCGCGAACGGTACCGCCACGTCCCCGACTACGCGGCCACGCTCGGCTGACTGGCGGTGGCCACGACCCACCGTCGCCGGTCGACCCGATCAGACGATCCGGCGTTGTGATCACAGCTCATCGGGTGAGGGGAAGGATCGTCGACCCCGAGCCGCCTCGATCGACGCCACCGTCGCCGAGAACGGGCCAGGGGGCGCTCGGCTCGACACCGAGAAACCTCGAACCACAGGAGCCTGGTTGAATTGGTCGATGCCCGGGCCCTCGGAAGGTGCTCTTTTGGACGCCACCCGCCGTCTCGCCATTGCGGGATGCGTCGCCCCCGAGGAAGAAGCAGCGGAGCTCGCTTCCGCCGCCGAAGACGACGATCAGCTGCTCGGCGCCCTCGTGGAACGGCGTTCGACGGGTGAACCGCTGGCGTGGATCACCGGAACCGCGGAGTTCTGCGGGCGCTCGGTGGCCGTGGTGCCCGGTGTGTACGTGCCCCGGTGGCAGAGCGAACCCTTGGCGGAGCGTGCCGCTGAGCTGCTTCCGGCAGCCGGCCGGGCGATCGATCTCGGGACCGGGAGCGGGGCCATCGCGCTCGTCCTCCTCGACCGATGTCCGACCGCGTCGGTGATCGGAACCGAGCGCGACCCCGTCGCGGCGGGCTGCGCCAGAAAGAACGGGGTTGCGGTCGTCGAAGGCGACCTCTTCGAGGGCGCGCCGCCGTCATGGAAGGGGACGGTCGACGTCATCGTTGCCGTGCTCCCCTACGTACCGACGAACGAACTCGCCTACCTGCCTCGCGACGTGCGCGACTTCGAGCCCAGCACGGCTCTCGACGGAGGTGACGACGGCCTGGTCGTGGTGCGACGGGCCGTGGCCGAAGCCCGACAATGGCTCTCCCTCGGAGGGCACCTCCTTCTCGAGATCGGAGGTGCCCAGCCCGATGCCCTCCTTCCCGCCCTCGAGGAGGCGCAGTTCGGCGCCATCGGTGTCATCCGCGATGCCGAGGGTGACGTGAGAGGCATCGAGGCGATGGCGGTGTGACGCCACCTCGAGGCCGCTCCGGCACGACCCATCACGATGAAGGGGTGGGCGGCTCGGAGCGGTCCAGGGGGCGGCCACCGGACTCGGTCACGCGGAATGTCCGAGATGTGGCCTGCGGCGGGGTGTTGACCACCACCGTGGCCGTTGCCCCTTGGTAGTACCAACCCGGAGCAGTCGAGCCTGACGTCTCCTGGGCCAGGGGGCGACCGTCCAGCGTCACCTGCGACGGTGGAGTCAGATCCACCATCTCGAGCTGGTAGCCGACCGAGGCCGGCTCACCGGGATAGCGCCCGCGAGCTGCCCCCACGGCAACATGCTCCGTCGTTGTACCTCCACCTCCCCCGACGGGCCCGCCAGTGACGGTCATGGGCGTGTCGGTGTACTGCCCTTTTGTGTAACCGAGCCCGGTGCCGCTGTCGGAGTACAGGTCGAACGTCCCGCTGGATCCCGAGAAGACCTTGAGAACCAGGTGTGTGGCCGCCATCTGCGGCGACGTGGTCGAGGTTGCCTGCTCCGGGATGATCCCGCCGGCGCGCACGAACACGGGCATGCGGTTGAGGGGCATGGACACGGTGGTCGTCACGGGACCGTTGAACGTCGCTCCGGTGAAGTAGTCCACCCAACGCCCGGGCGGGATCCACACGGTGGCGTCGGCCACGCTGCCCGGTGAGGTCACCGGAGCCACCAACATGTTGGACCCGTACAGGTACTCCTCGGGATGCGAGTACGCCGCGGCCTGCCCCGGGTAGTCGAGGTAGAGAGGTCGGGTCATGGGCAGGCCGTCTCCGTGTGCCTGCGCGGCGAGGGTGTAGGTATAAGGGACGAGGGCTTCACGGAGGTTGAGGAATGCCTCGGTGATGGTGCGGACCGGCTGTGGGTATTGCCACGGGAGTCGTTGCTCGTCGTTGGAGTGGAGCCGGAGGATGGGTTGGAAGGTTCCGAACTGCACCCACCGGTCGTACAGATCGGCGGGATCCTGAGCGCCTTGCGGTGGTGGGCCGAGGAAGCTGCCGATGTCGTCACTCACATAGGGCTCGCCGATGGAAGCCTCATCGGGCGTGAGCGCCACCTCTTGGGCCAAGGTGTTCCAGGTTCCCCAAGCATCTCCGGTGAAGGCGATGGCGGAGGTGTGGTCGGACCACGGCCCGGCCGGGTATACCCGCTGGGGGTTACCGTTTGATGACCCGACGCGGGCCAACACGAATCCCCGCTGGCCCCGGTTCACCATCTCCTGGGCATAGAGATGGCCGATCCACGAATCCGGGGTCAGGCCGGGCATGGACACGACCGATGCGTCACAGCACCAGTCCAGCCACCAGAAATCGACTCCTTGGTTCTGGAAGCTCTGCTGGAGGGTGAAGTTTGACTCGGCCTGTGCGACCGAGCTCCAGTCCCAGATCCAACAGATCCCGGCCATGCAGCTGGACTTGTCCAGCGTCGTCCCGGCGACCTGTTGCGCGGTGGGGACCTTGGGGTCATCGACGGCGATGCTGGAGTGGATGTTCAAGGTGACGTCGATACCCTTGGCATGGGCCCATTGCAGGAATGCGCCGGGGCGCGGGAACAGCTCCGTGTTCCACTCCCATCCGTCCCAATTGTTCGGGGCCTTCCAGTCGGTGTCGAGTGAGAGCGTGTTGAGAGGGACATGGTTCCGCTGGAAGGCGGGATAGAGCGAGTTTTCGACATAGCGACTGGAGTACGGGGTGTAGTCCGAGTACCACACCCCGAAGATGTTGCGAGGGAGCAGAGGAGCGGAGCCGGTCAGCTGAGCGAACGTGTGCAGGGCACCGGCGTAGTCCTGGCCATAGACGAACAGATACCCATCCTCGGCGTCTCCCCTCCCCGGTCGGCGTCGGACCCATCCTTTGCTCGTCCACAATGCGCTCTGGGTGTCATCGAGCAACCGCCATCCGGCACGGTCGAGGAGTCCATCGGCGTGCAACGGCTCGATCGTGGTGTCACATGTGGCCCCCTGGGTGCCCGGTGCGCACGTCGGGAGGTGCCCATAGGTGTAGGTGTCGAAGCCCCGGATCCAACCGCCCAGCGGATCGGTCCGAACCGGGGCGGGTACGGAAGCGTCCCAGGGACCCACCGACAGGGTGTCGAGATCGATGTTGCAGCTGTCGTGGGAGCCACACCGCAGCTCAACGGAATTGGCCCCTTTTGTCAGCGACGCAGTCGTGGTGAGGGTGGACCACGGCTGCGCACCGGCGGTTGGCACCGCCGTCAACGTGCTGAGCAGGTGACCATCGACCATGAGGTCGAGGGTCTGCGAGCGCGAGGAGGCGTGAGGGCCCGCCACGTTCGAGTAACGGATGGAAAGCCGCGCCCGGGCCGGCGACGCACCCAGAACGCTCCATGTGACACTGGCACCCCGATGGACAAGGTTGCCCACGTATCCGGCGCTGCTCTGGTAACCGCTCTGGCTGTAACTGAGCGTTGCCCCGCCTCGGAGAACGGCCGCTCCGGCCTGGCAGGTCTGGTCGAAAGGGCATTCCCAGTCCCACGTGGGATGCACGGTGGTCAGGTTCTCGCCGTCGGCGAACCGCACGGAGGTGTTCACCGCGGTAAAAGGCCCGGATCCGACCTTGTACCGGAGCATGGCTTGGCGGGTCCGGAGCGTGAGCCAGCCTCCTGACACCCGGGCGCTGTACGTCGGCACCGACATGCGGCGGTTGAGGGCATTGACCGTCGGGCTGTTCTCGAATGTGCCCGAGGGTGAATACTCGAGGCGCACCAGGCTGGGGCTGAGCACCTCGAAGCGGGCGTCGCCTACACGAACGATGGCGGATCGGTGTGCGACGCCATTGGCCATGTCCACCGGCGTCGAGAGGTTGACGGGCGAGGTGTCGCTATGCAGGGGAGCGGCATGGTTGAGACCAATGATCAACACCACGACGATGATGGCCGACACCGCGACCAAGGCGACGAAGGCGAATGTGCCGCGGCCTCCCGAGGTCCTTTCTCGAGCACGATCCCACGCCGACGCCCTCACGCGGGGACACACTAATCTCCGACACCTCGACGGCCGATCCTTGGCCCTCCTCGGTCACAGGCCCGGGAACTCGTCGGAGACCGGTGCACACCGGACCACTTCGTCCGCCGCCCCACCCCCACCCCCCCCAACCGGACGCGATCACGAGTGTCACGGCTCGTCCGGTAGAGGGCCGGCCCGAGAAGCCGGGGTACGTGGGGCGCGTGTTTCGACGACGCTGGGACCGACATCACCCGGTGAGGGCAGATGGGGGCGGAATGGTGCCTGCTCCGGTGACGGTGCACTGTGCGCGCAACGATGGAACAGCCGCGGCGGGAAGCGTGGGGGGCTCGAGAAACGCAGGGGGGGCCTTGAGGTCGATCATGTCGAGAAGGTTCGAGGCGTTGGCGTCACGCCTGGTAAGGGCGGGCAGGTTCCACTTGGTTTCGATGAGCTTCAGAATGGATGCGTGGTCCGACACCACGTGTGACACATAACCCGGCCGGGAATAGGGACTCACCAGGCCCATCGGGACCCGGAACCCGTAGCGGTCGTACCCCCCGGGCTGATCGGGTGGAACGGTGATGCTGGGCAGCACGTCATCGGGAGTCACAGCGGGCGGAGGTGGAACGTGGTCGAAGTACCCTCCGTGCTCGTCATAATTCCATATGAGCACCAGCTTTTTCCACAGCGGTGAGCTCATCACCGCCTGCACAACCTGGGCCAAGAAGACCTCCCCATATTGGATGTCCTGGGGATTCTCCTCCGAGTCCTCATCGAAGTTGGGATCGATCAAGGACACCGCAGGGAGGGAGCCCCGGCGGGCATCGGTGAAGAATTGCTCGACTCCGACCAGGTTCGATCGCAGTGAGGGGTCCTGGGCCAAGGGCAGGTACATGGCGACCGTCGGGAGCGACGCGTGATAGTCACGCCAGGAGATCCCATGCTTCGACAACGCTTGGAAGATGATGCCGCGCGGCGGCAGGGTGCTCGGAAGAGCGTCATCGACGAGGCCCAAGGCCGTGCCGGAGATGAGGAACCTGCGATTTGGGAACGTCTGTGCCATCGCCGAGCAGAAGTATCGGTCGTTGATCGGGAAGGTCTCGGCCAGCCCATAGGTGAACGGCAGGTCGGTAGCGTCGTAGTAGCCCATCGACACGGGCCCGCTCGGGCTGTTGGCAAACCCCAGGCAGGTGCCGTCGGCATAGGACAGGTGGCTCGCGTCCCAGCTGTTCGAGGGCGCGTTGACGAGCTGACACGGGGTGGGCATGTGGAAGGCGTGGAGGACCTGGCTCCCGTAGGGATTGGTCGCCGTGGGGCTCCCTTGGGGGTCCAATGTGAAGCCGTCGCCCCGTCCGAGCATTCCCAGGATGTTGTCGAACGAATGGTTCTCGAGCATGAGCACCACGATGTGTTCGATCTCGGGAATCGTGTCGGTCCCCGCTGCCAGTCCGGGATAAGGCCTCGACCCGGCGGGCAGTATCCCTGCCCCCGTCGGACGCCCCCCGCTCCTGAGCGGCATCGTCGTGGCCGTGGCTCTGCGTTGGGAAGATGCTTGGCTACACGCGCCCAACCCAAGGGCAGCGGCGCCGGCCAGCGCGCCGCCGAGGAACCTCCGGCGATCGAGTCCACGCCCCGCGTCCACGCCGCCGGTCTCGTTCACGGCCCGTTACGGTAATGGCGCTCATTGGGCATGGACACATTGCGCAAAGCCACGATGGCCACCAGCGACCTTCTCGATGGTCGATGTCCACCCCGTGGCCCCGAGATAGCCACAGTCGGTCTTCGCCCCGAGATAGCCTTGGCGCACGCAGCGAGCGAACGGCGGGGGCGTCAGTGAACGTTGACGAGACACGCCCGGGCGACGTCGAGGGATCGCCGCCGGGCAACGAACGTTCATGGGCCGACTTGGGATTCGCTCCCTGGGTCCAGCCCGCATATCTGCGCTTGCAGCGAGTGGCTCGGAGAGTGTCGAGGCCCGAGACCGGCCTCGCGGCGATGATCATCTTCTACACCATCGTCTTTGGTCGACTCACGTGGCTTCAGCAATCGCACTACGGCACGTTCGACTACGACATGGGCATCTTCGACCAGGAGATCTGGCTGGCGGCCCACCACTTGAACCCATTCATGACGATCCGCGGGTTGGACATGTGGGCCAACCACGTCAACCCCATCATCTACCTTCTCGTACCCTTCTACTGGTTCGGTGCCGGGCCTCACTTCCTCTACTTGGTCCAGACGCTGGCGTTCGCGGTGAGCGCGATCCCTCTCTGGCTCCTCGCCCGGGACCGACTCGGAAACCCGTGGCTGGCGCTGGGAATCCCCCTGGCATGGCTGCTGTACCCCGCGGTGGAATGGATGACCAAGTGGCCCTTCCAGCCGGAGTACCTGGGCGTTCCCGCCTTCCTCTTCGCCTATTGGCTGGCCGACCGTGGCCACTGGCGATGGTATGGGGTGTGTGTCGTCCTGGTCCTGGCGACCAAGGAGGATTCCGCACTGCCGATCATCGCGCTCGGGATCATCTTGGCCTTTCGACATCACCGGCGTGCAGGACTCCTGACCATCGCGGGCGCGCTGTCGTGGTTCCTCGTATGCGTCGAAGTGATCATGCCGAGTGCCAGCAACACTTCGACACCATTTTTTGCATACCAGTTCTCCTCACTTGGTACTTCGATGGCTCAGATCCTCTACAACTCCGTCCGTCATCCATCACGCATCTTGCGCCTTGCCTTTAACCATGAGCGGTATCGGTACTACTCGCAGTTGCTGGTGCCGGTGGCCGGAATCGCACTCCTTGCCCCCACCACACTCTTTCTGGCCCTTCCGACCCTGCTCGTGAACGTCACGGACAACCAGGGCTACACCTATGACATCAAGTACCAATACGGTGCTTTTGTCGCGGCCGGCATCTTTCTCGCCGTGATCGAGGCGGCCACCCATCTACGACGTCCTGGACTCCGGCGCCTTCAAGTGGGAATGGTGTGCGCGTTTGCGTTGGCATCGAACGTCGTGTGGTCGCCATCGCCACTCAACAACGTGGAGTATCACAGTGGTATCTGGGCAGTCGCCTCGGACCCACAGATCAGTACCCTCGACAAGATGGTGCACATGGTGCCTGCCGGTACCGGCGTGTCGGCGACGTTCAACGTGGTTCCCCACCTCTCCCATCGCGACGAGATCTACACGTGGCCGAACCCCTGGGTGCGCTCCTATTACGGGATCAGCGCCACCCAGCCCCCCGAGTACCCCTCCACCATCAAGTACCTGGTCCTGGAAACGTCGGACAATTCACCGGCCGACGACATCCTGTTGCAAAGGCTCACCACGCGCGGCGGAGCGTTCCGCATCGTCCTGGAGCAGAACGATGCCGTCCTGGCCGTGCGCGTCCACCCGGGTGGCTGAATCCCAAAGAGCACCTTGGACGCCTGACCGGGACCGGCCTCGATCCCGGCGAGCCGGTACGTGGACCGCTCTGTTTGACTACCTTTTGCCGGGACTTGACCCTTTCGTCACGTCGGGTTCACCGACGTTCATTAGGCTCATGACACGTGCAGCCTGATATTTCCCGAGAGCGACAGCCGCTGCTTCGCCTCGTCGACCCACCCCCCCGGCCGAGTCGCTCCACGCTGCGAGGGCGACGGTCGCACCCCTCCTCCCGGATTCGAATCGACGGATCACTCCTCTACATAGGCGGTGACCCTGAGAGCCGTATCCCCTTCACTCGGGTAGCTCGTCGGTGGCAGAGTGTGAACCTGGTCGTGGCCCCCGACGGGCGCGCAGGGGTGCAGCTGGCCACGCGACGCCGCCCCCGCCTCGTCGTGCTCGACGCCGACCTTCCCGACATCGATGGAGCCGACATGACGACCCACCTCCGCCTGAGGGTGCTCCCCCACGACACCCCGATCGTCGTCCTCGCTCATGACGCCGATCCACGCGTCCGGGCTCGGTTCGTCTGGGCGGGAGCGGGCGCGTACATCGTGAAGCCGCTGGACGTGGCTGAGCTCGACCGTGCCGTGATGGCTCTCATGGAGGTCGCCGCCCAGCGCTGACATGAGCGACACCGGCCACCGTGGCGGCCGGTGTGAGGACGACGCTGCCAACACCCTGATGCCCCGAGAGTGGGCATCGCTGCCGACCGGCTCATCGGCGGATCCTGGATGGTCGGCGCCCCGATGGCGGCCTATGGGCCTTCACGGCGCCGTTCCTGGGAGCCGACGAGGAGATCGGGGCCGGCCGACCCCGTCGAAACACCGCACCACGGGTCGGGACCCGGTTCCAGGCCGAGCGATCATTTCCATCGAAAATGAACGAAGACTCGTCCGAAGTTGTGCGAGTCCTTCTCGACCCGGTCGTAGAGAGCCTTGATCTCCTTTTGGTCGAGGAAGCGCAGCACGCGCTTCTTCAATTGACCGCTGCCTTTACCGGGGATGATCTCGATGACCCGGGCCCTCTTTTCTACCGCTTCGGCCATGACGGACTGGAGAGCACGATCAATGTCCTCGCCTCGGTTGTATATCTCGTGCAAATCCAGTTTGAGCTTCATGCCAAGTCCCTACCACGTTGGAACCCTGGCACCGCGAGCACCCCGCTGTCGGGGGTCTCTTGGCCCGTCCTCCTCCACCGTCATGGCGTGCCCTCGTGGCGGGGGCCATGGCGCCGCATGCCACCGACCTCCCTGGGAGGACATCCCGGGTGTTCCCAGCCAGCGTCACCACGGGCACCTAAAGACCCCCGGCTCGAGCCCCGACGATGTCTTGCTCGGGCTGGGCTGCCCGGGCATCGGGACCGTGGCGGCGATGGGGAGCCAGGCCGGTGGCCCGACCTCGTCGTCGCCGACTTTCGATGGCCCACGGCCTCTGAGGCACAAGATGATCGATCTGCCCTCGTTTTCGCTCAGATTTCGTCATTTCTGATGAGAGCGAAGTGGGCAACACCCCTGGTCGAGCCGGGGATGGCGCCGGTAAAATCGAAAGTGGCGATGTTGGGGGGGTTCATGCCATGAGGTACCTCGCGGTTCCGGCGATGCCGCGTCGCGGTCTGTTGGTCTCGCTCCTACGTCGGAGCCACTGGGAACCGGAGTGGCACGCCGTCACCGATGTCACCCCGAAGCCGAACAAGACGCTCTGCGGTGTCCCCTATGGGTCAGAAGCTCTTCGGACGTGGGACCAGACGATGTCCGGCTCCCGGTGCCCCCAATGCGAGCGGCTCGCCGCGGCCGTATCCGATTCGCCTGACGGTACAGCCCCGTCTCTCATGGAGTCGGAGAGCGGAGTGGGCGTCGCCCGGCCACTTCTCCATCGAAGCGCACTCATCTCCCTCATCTTGGCTTGCATCCTGATCGCCGTGGGGGTCTCCCTGGCGCTGGACACGGGAGCCACGTCGACGCCCCGAGCTCTCGCTGTGCGCACCTCGAAATCGGGGTCCTCGAGCCCCACCACGAGGCCGTCGTCGGTCGTGGTGTCTGAGGCATCGGCATCGACCACAACCAGTATGCCCCCCAGCTCCACGTCCTCCACCGTGATAGCCCGTCTGCGCGCCCTGGTCCTCCAATCACAACAGGATCAAGGGAACAGCACGACGCCGGCGTCTTCCCCGTCAGCTTCGACTGGCGGCGGGCGCCATCCCACCACCTTCACGGACTCGCTCTTGCCGGGCACTCCGGTCATTCCGGGCATTCCAACCGTGACCACGAGCTCGACTCCCACGACGACGGCGACTGATCCGACGCCCACCTCCACGCCGGCTCCCACGACGACGACGACCATCCCATCGGCTCCGACCACGACGACGACGTCAACATCAACGACGACCACGACGACCACGTCGACGACCACCACCACCACGACGACGACGATCCCCAAGGCTCCGACCACGACCACCACGACGACGGCGATCCCCGCGACCACCACGACGACGACGATCCCCAAGGCTCCGACCACGACCACCACGACGACGGCGATCCCCGCGACCACCACGACGACGGCGATCCCCGCGACCACCACGACGACGGCGACGACGCTGCCGCCCGCGTAGCCGGATCGGCGCGCCGAGTCGAGACTCGATCACCCCCGCAGCGCGGCAGCATCCGTGTCGACCCCCGATCCGCAGCGAAACGACCCAGATCTCCCGGGGCATGGTGATGCGCTGTGCAACGGCTCCATTGTGCGCAAGCTCTGCCTGATCCCGTGACCGGGGTCGCCGAGTTCTTCGATGAGATGCGCATGGCTCGAGTGCGCTCGCGAGCAACACAGGAACAAGCGATGCACCTTGGTTAGAGTGTCCCGCGCGGATTCGGAAACGGAGGGCTTGACCGGGTGCCGACGAGACGCGACGTTCTGAAGGGCGGTGGAGGTGCCGTTCTCGCCGGCTTGGCCGGTTCGTCGATCGGCGCCGATGCTTCAGGGGCGGCGGCGGCGCCTGGTGACGCCGGAACCCCCACGCCCTCGGCCGGACCAACTCCATCGACCACAGTCGTATTCCGACCGGGTGGAGCTGGTCCCCTCTACTGGAGCACCTACGGCTACGAATTCACCAAGAACACCCTCATGCCCGAGGACGTATGGAAGGCCAACGTCGACTGGGTGGCGGCGACCTTCCGGGACTACGGCTACAAGATGGTGTGCACCGACGGTTGGATCGACCACACCCAACGGATCACACCCAACGGCTACATCTTGAGCCAGGCTGACGACTGGGTGCACGACTGGGCTTGGTGGGCCACCTATCTCAAAGCCAAGGGCCTCGAGCTCGGGGTCTACTACAACCCGCTATGGGCGACGCGGTCAGCGGTGACAAATCCGTCTGTGACCGTCATCGGCCGGCCCGACGTCAAGGTTGCCGACATCGTCAACCCGGACGACTACTTCGACGGAGGCGGGCTCCTACAGTGGGTGGACACCACTCGCGACGGGGCCGAGGAGTACGTGAAGGGCTACGTCTCGTATTTCCGCCAACTCGGTGCCGTGTTCCTTCGGATCGACTTCCTGGCCTGGTACGAGGTGGGTTTCGACCAGAGCGCGGGCACGGTGGGGGTGGCCCACGGCCGAGACTCCTATCTGCAGGCGCTGGAATGGATGCGCGAGGCTGCCGGCGACATGCAGCTGAGCCTGGTGATGCCCAACCTGTTCGACCACGGATCCGGGGAACGTCAATTCGGCGATCTGGTCCGGATCGACAACGATGCCAGCTTCGGTGGCTGGTTCCACCTGAGTAACAGCCGCCAGACCTGGCAGCCCGAGTGGTCCCAGTGGGACAACCCATTCCTTGGTTTCGCTGGTTTCGCCGACATTTCCGGACGGGGCCAGATGATTCTCGACGGCGACCCCCTGATCATGGAGACGTTCGTCAACGACCGCGAGCGTCAGAGCGCGATCAATCTCTTCACCATGGCCGGAGCACCGATCGCAATCAGCGACCGCGTCGACACGATCGGGAAGAACGCCCACATTTTTCAGAACCCTGAGGTGCTGTCCCTACGAGAGGCGGGACTGGTCGGCAAACCCGTCTTCAACAACAGCCACGGATTCGAGTACGACCCCTCGAGCCGGGACCCCGAGCGCTGGATCGCCCAGCTGCCCGACGGGAGCTGGGCGGTGGCCTTGTTCAACCGGAAAGACGGCCCGGGCAGCCGGACCAAGTCGATCAACTTTGCCGCCGTCCTCGGCTTCACCGGTCCGGCAGCAGTTCGCGACCTCTGGGCCCACAAGGACCTGGGCTCCATGACCAGCTACCGGGTCAGCCTGGCTCCCCACGCCTCGGTTCTCTTGTCGGTGGCACCCCAAGGGCCTGTCCAATTTCAGGCCGAAGTCGGGGCCTGGGCAGGGTCGGCGCGGTTCGAGAACACTTTCGCCGGCCACAGGGGCATGGGCTACGTCACCGGTCTCGACACACAGGGGAGCAGTGTGGCCGTGGCCATCTCGGCGCCCAGCGCCGGCAGCCGCCGGCTCATGTGCCGCGTGGCCAACGCCAGCGGCACTCCCTCGACACTGACCGTCAGTGCGCTCGACCCAGCAACTGGCAATGTCCACGGCACGGCGACGCTCGAGGTGCCGAGCACGTCGGCCTGGACCTCGTGGCAGACCGTGCCGGTCATGCTGACCATGGAGGCCGGCACGAACCTTGTGGTGTGCAGCGTCGCGACGTCCGATCAGGGTCCGGTCAATCTCGACTACCTCGCGCCGGCCTGAGGTCTGACTCGTGGGTCGAAGGGCTCCAACCGAGGCCCATCGGGGGGCCGTGATCTTCGAATCCCGTGATCTCGGACAACGGGCCCACTCCGGTCATGGAGCCGCGAGCACGAGCTGTCGATCCAGCTGTCACCCAGCTCGTTTACTGAGAAGTTGGTAGTGGTGCCGTCGGCCTCCAACAGCGCCGCTTGCTGCCCGATGAACCACGACCCTCGTTCTGAGCGTTCGTTCGGGCGTGAACCCACCCCGTCGGGCACGGGTACCAGTTTGCCGTCTCATGCAACCTCGGGCTCCAGGGCACACAAAGTGACCTTTGTGCTACGGTGGGAGGGCTGAAGGGTCTCAGACCCCGCCTCTTTCGCTCCCTGGCCGATGGCCGGACAACGAGATGGAGGCACAGGAAATGGGTCTAGCGGGAATCGTCTTCAGCATGATTTCCATCGCGGCTGGCGCCGTTCTGTACTGGGCGGTGACGACCACTCAAGGTCACGGCTTCCGGATTTCGACGGTGGGGGTCATCCTCATGGTCGTCGGAGCCGTCGGTCTGGTCATCTCGACGGTGATCTTCGCCACGTCTCGCCGACAAAGTGGCAGCCGGAATCGCACCTACGACAAGCAAGTGACCGACACGGCGGGTCGCACTGCGGAGGTGCATGAGGAAGTGCACCAGTAAGCCGTCGGTCAGACGCCCAGCACCATTGGGACCAGGTGCTAGCCGTCTCTGATCGACTCCAGAAACGACGACACGGTCTGCCACCAGGCATCGGGGTTCTCGAATTGCGGGCTGTGGCCGGCATCGGGGATGACAGCCAGCGTTGATTTGGGAAGAACTCCGGCCATTCGTTGCGCCGATCCAAGGAAGGGAACGTCCTGCTCACCCACGAGCACCAACGTCGGTGGTTGCGGGTCCATTGCTCCGAGGCCTGCGAGCGAGTCCGGGCAGGACGTGAGCTCCTGCGCGATGCTCGCATAGAGATAGGGGGACGTCGAGCGGAACTTGCGATCCTCGAACTGTGCGTATTCCGGAAGGTCTTCGAGAAGGCGTCGATGGGCCGCTGTATCGAGCGGCGAGTCGATCTCTGCCATGAGGTCGGCCAAGGTGTCTATGCCTGACTCAACCGCAATTGTCGCCGCCAGAGTGACCAGATCGGGATCGACCGCCTCGACCGGCCCGTGGCCGGTGTCCATGAGAATGAGGGCGAGCGTCCGAGTCGGATCGGCGATGGCCATCCTCTGCGCGACAAAGCCGCCCATAGAATGCCCGAGCAACACGAAGCCCTCCCACCCGAGTGCGTCGACGAGGGCAGCGGAGTCCTTGGCCAGAATCGACATCGAATAGGCCTCGACACTGGCGGGCTTCGAGCTGTCGCCATGGCCTCGGTGATCGGGGGCGACGGCGTGCCAACCGAGCGCGGCCAGAGCATCCACCCAATCGGTGAAGTCCTCCTTTGCGCCCGTGAATCCGTGCAGGAGCAAGAGAGGCTGCCCGCCCATGCCACCTTCGGCGATGGCGATTTCGACGTCCTCCAGTTGAACTTTGCGCGTCATCATCTGACGCATACTCTGCCACGGTTGTCGGTCGGTGTGGTCGGAGGGACCGTGATCCCCCCTCGACCGAGCCCTGGCCACACTTGTTGTGTTCCTCTTATGCCGATCGGTGTAGAACAGAACTATGAACCACGATGGTGAAGGATCCGATGTGGTCACGGCAACCAGGGCGGGAGACACCTCGCAGGGCATGGATGCCCAGGTTGGAGCGACCATCCGATTGTGGCGAGCCCCGAATCGAATTTGGCCTGCGTTTCCGAGCCTGGTTGTTGTCCGGGCCCTCTCGCGGCTCGGCCGGGGCCAACGCCGGAGCCCTGCAATCGGTGAGGGTGGTGTTGTCAGCGTCTTCCTCGACGGCTCGAAGGTGGGCTCCATCTCGCCCCTGCAGATCAAGGTGTACCAGGTCTCACCTGGGGACCATTCGTTGAGTCTGCATTTCCTCGGGGGCTTGCGGCGCTCGAGGAAACTCTCTGTTCCTCTCGCCGAGGGCGAAAAGATGCTGTTCGTCTGTTTGCTGAACGCGATCGCGTGGCCCTCCATACGGCCCGCAACTCCAAAGGATGTCGCTGCAATGGAACGGTGGCAGTCTCCTCCCATTGACGCCTCGGCCTTGCCTGAGGACGATTCGAAGTAGCGCATGATGCATACGCATATCGCTCGGTACGGGAACGCTGACTGAGGGTGCCCATGGCACCCTTCGGGACGCTCGTCGCCCGCAAGCACGACCCGCTATCTCAGAGCAGACGGCCGTGCATACCGAGCGGCTGCGGCCGCCTTGACCAGTGGAGCGCAGGGCGCAGGTACTCTAAATGGAGTCGTCACCTGACGGGAGGTCTGAAGAACCGTGAGTGACGTTTCCCAGGGACCGGGGTGGTGGCTCGCGTCAGACGGCAGGTGGTACCCACCCTACGCATTACCTTCACAATCTCTCCCCCATTCCCCGCTGGCAGCTTCTCCCGGATCGACTTCTTCCCGTCGGCCCCGCATCTGGCCAGCCATCACTGCGTTGACTGTGGGCACGGTCTGTGCCTTCGTCGGCTTGCTGCTCTTCGCCCTCGGCTTCGCCGGAGTCGACGGGCCTGTCCATCAAGCTCCCGTCACGGTATCTATTGAGTGCCACGTCGGTGACTACTACGTGTACCAGCGCGTCGGCTATCAAGTATCGGGCCCTGGCTTTTCATACTTCCAGTCTGGTGTCCCGACGTTGAGGCCATACCAAGTCATCGTTCGGGCGCCGGACGGCGCCCGAACTGCTACGTGGGCCACCGACGCTTCGGAATCGATCAATCGGGGGTCCTGGTCATTCGCCAGCTCTGTGGGCTTTCATGCGAGCAGAGCGGGGAAGTATGAAGTTCAGATAGCCCGTGTCACCCCGTCCGCAGTGATCGTGGCGCCGTCACTAGGGAGTGCCTTCGTTCGAGCCGCTAAGTGGCTGATCCTGGTGGGCGTCGGTGGGCCATTGGCTGTGGCTGGGCTCGTTGTGCTGATCGTGGCCCTTGTCCGCCGTGGCCGCCAAAACCGAATCCCCGCGTACTACGGGGGACCTCCCAACCCGTGGGGTGCTCCGACCTTCGGACGGTAAACGAAGGGATCGTTGTCATGGGGTCTTCAGGCAGATGTCAGACTGGCCTATTTGGGCCCTCTTGAAGGCCGGCCCAGGCATCTGTGGATGGCTCGTCGACCGGTACCAGTCGACGAGCAGATTCACACTGGTGGATTCATCATGAGATCCTACGTTCCGTGGGTCGCCCGAACTTGAACTCGACTGCGATGTCGATCAAATCGCCTTTCTCACCCGGATGTCGACGTGTAGCCCAGCGGCGCCGAGCATGTTGCCCAGGCTGTCGATACTGAACAGGTCGACCTTGCCTCGGGTGAGATCGGAGATTCGCGCCTGCGTCACCCCGAGCTGCTTGGCGGCTTCTGACTGGGTCATGCCCGTCGCGGTGATGTAATCCACGAGCTTCCGCATTCAGATACGCGTCAAGCAGGCCCAACACCATGTCCGCACAGGAGCTCCAACGCTCGGCTTGGAGACCCAGCCCAGAACAGCTGGTATCTGTGGTCGGGAGCCACCAGAGACGGGGCGACTCATCGCCGGTGAGAACGCCTGTATCTGCGGGCATAGCCTCCAGGAGCTTCCCAATCCGGTGACCGGAGACGCGGCCTACGAGGAGTAGGTCAACGGGGCGTCTCGCTAGTCCATGCCCGACTTCGAAGAAGAGACCTCTTTCTGTTCCCCATACTCCGCACTACAGTTATGCGAGGGGGGGACGAGTGGCTCAAAAGCGCAGAATGCCGAGAGCAGGGCTGGCCATCGCATTTTCGCTCGCGGCACTCACCATCACATCCTGCGGCAGGTTCGTGATCGTGCCTAGCCCCAATCCGACCGATCCGTCCGCGACGATGAACTCGGACATACTCAGCCAAGTCTCCTGTCCCACGCCATCATTTTGCGTTGCGGTGGGCACGCTCACGACTGACTATGGGGCCACTCAAGGCATGATCGAATCTGGAACCGGAGCATCTCTGAAAGCGGTATCGAGTCCCGTGACGAAGCAAGGCACTCTCAGGGGAGTGTCGTGTGTATCGGCGACCTTCTGTATGGCCGTAGGATGGTACAACCCCACGGATGGCGAGCAGCCCCTTTCGGAGATGTGGGACGGAACTGCATGGTCGATCATTCCCACGCCACCCACGCAGTTGGTGACCAATGGCTCGGGTCTGAACGCTGTCTCGTGCAGCTCGGCCACGTCGTGTGTGGCGGTTGGCGGCGGTCTGATCGAGTCGTGGAACGGTTCAATCTGGTCTCTCAGCGCGAATCCTGACACGTCAGACGCAATGCTCTTTGGAGTGTCGTGTACGTCTCCCAAAGCGTGCGTAGTCGTGGGAAACAGCATCGTTTCAGGAACTCACACTGTGATCGAATCTCTCGCCGCAGGCATTTGGTCGGTGATGCCCAGCCCAAACGCCCCGAACGTGTCGAGCAATAACTTCCTGAACGCAGTTAGTTGTGTCACATCCGCGTACTGCGTCGCGGTCGGCCAGTACAACGCACCGCCTGTCGTAAACGGTCCGCCGATAGTCAATGGACAGAACCTGACTGAGGTCTTGAGCGGGGGCCACTGGTCGATCCTTCCCAGTCCGAATGCCTCGAACTTCGACGGCTTATCCGGTGTCTCGTGCGTCGCCGTGAGCATTTGTCTCGCCGCTGGGCAAGAGAGTGTCGGCGGCGCCCAACCTGCCGAGCAGACACTCATCGAGGTGGACCTGGGAGGAAGTTGGACAATCCACCAAAGCGCGAACACATCCACCAATTGGGAAAACTACCTGCAGGGAATCTCATGCCCGTCTGTAACATCGTGTGTGGCAGTGGGTAGCACCTACGAGACTGGTCCTGGGGCCGAGACGCTCGTCGAGACGCTTGACCCACTTGCGACTCCCTCATCGTAGTTCTGAGAACTTCCGACCACCGAGACGACTTGCCGATCTGCCACGCCTGCTGTCATCGCGGCTGATGTGTGTGGCGGGTGTGCCAGCCTATGCGCCCATGCTCGATGACGAATATCTGCTCTGAATGGGTTGTAGAGCGCCGCGTCCGAAGAACGTCCTGGTGGTGGACGTAATGGGGCGTTACTTGAACCATTCTGACCAGGGAGAATGTCTCCGGACCCTCCTCGAAATGGTCCCATGTGGGTCCAAAACGACCAAAACTCGAACCCAAAGACGGGTTTGCCGGCGCCTCGAACCGTCCAAGGTGGAGGAGCTGATCCAGGGATACTTCGACGGCATTCCTGTCGACGAACTGGCCGGCAGATTTCAGGTTGACCAGAGCACCGTTCAGAAGCACGCACGCCGACACGGCTTACCCCGACGGTCACCTCGATTAGGCCCAAACCAGACAGAGGAAGCGATCACGCTTTACACCGAGGGTCGATCACTGTTGAAACTGGCCAACCACTTCGGCGTCGCTACCGACACGGTCGCCCGTGCGCTGCGCAGGGCCGGGGTCACGCTTCGACCACGGCGAGGCTCGACCCGGTAGGTCGTTGGAGGCTCCCACCCGGCCCGCGCTGGCCGGCGTGACGTGGCCCACGGGACTGGCGCGGGCAGCGGGCTGGGAAACAGCCACACCGGTCCAGCGCCGGGGCCCGCGCAGCCGGGCCGGTCAGACAGGAAGCAGACCCCGGCCCTCGCAAGGGGCCGGGGTCTGCTCAAGGCCTTCACATTTTTGTATGCTCGTGCGTCACTCGCCATCACACGCGCGGGCGATCAGTGCAAGGCCGGCTCCAGGTGCTCCGTCTCCGACAGATCCACCGCCGGAGCGGTCGTTCCCCGGGAGGCGGCCCGCTCGGTCCAGATGTCGAGCACGAGCAGGCTCAGGTTCGACACGACCGCCGCACCGATGATCGTCGTGATCAACGCTATGAGCCCGCTGGTCGCGTGGAAACCGAGTGCGGCTCCGACCACCGCACCGACACCCGCGGCACCGATGCCCTTGGCCCGCATCGCCTTCGGCGTGTCGGAGCGGACCCAGCCGGCGTAGACCCCGAGCCAGATCGGCACCGCGATCGAGACCACTGCCAGCAGCGGGTCGTCGAGCGGCCGGCTCGGCCAGAACCGCAGTACCAACAGTGCGCCGAGGAACCATCCGCCGAGTCCGAACACGATCGGACCGGCCGAACGGATCCAAGCGCCCGTCTTGCGACCGGTACCGCCTCGGCGGCGGATCCGGATCGCCAACACCACGAGCCAGATCACTGCCAACGAGGCGAAGCCGGTCATAAACCCAAGAAGGTCCTTGGCAATCGCTGTCTGCGCTGTCTGCGTGGGCGATGTGGCGAAGCTGACCACGTTCGGGGTGTAGCGAGACGTGTCGACCTGGCCGGTGTCGTAGAACGTGGTCAGCAGCTGCGTGCTGGCGGTCGGCTCGTAGAAAAAGAAGTCGTCCACGTGCCCGAGCCCGGACAGGATGACCTGATGCCCGTTGGAAAGGTGCGGCAACAGCTCCTTCGTGGCGTTCTGGGCCGGTGTCTCGAAGTCGAGCGTCCCGCCGATGAGCAGCGTCGGGACGCTCGAGTTCTGCACGGTGGTGTACTGGTTCTCACCCGGGTTGGCCGGCCAGGCGTGAGCCATGCCTCCTGCCCCCCACAAGAACTCCCCGAGGGGATTGCCGATGATCGAGCCCCGGTCCGCGCCGGAGCTGAAGTAGCGCTCGACGGGCTGCGCGTCGGCCATCCCGAT
>JBEKIJ010000040.1:0-20937 GCA_050011815.1 Acidimicrobiales bacterium
GAACGCGCACGCCTGATATCAATGAAGTCGTAGCCGTCTGTTCGGGCTTCGAATACCCGATCGAGCTGATTGGGGGTTTGCCGCCTGATGCCGTTGTCCTCGATGTTGGAGCAAATGTCGGCGCCTTCTCCGTTTTCATCGCCGGGCAAGAACACGGTCATGGGCTGCGTGGCTGGGCTATCGAGCCATTTTCAGAGAATGCCTCATTGCTTCGGCAGAATCTTCAGCTGAACGACTCAGCATTCACGGTCGTCGAACTGGCCATCAGTGACCATGATGGAGAGTGCCGGATTGAGACCTCACTTCCTCCCGACAGTGTCTGTGTGACTACCGATGAGGTGGGGGAGCGGGTTAGCTGCGCGAGGCTGTCAACCTTCTGTGGTGCTCAGAAGATCGACTATGTCGATCTTCTGAAGATGGATGTCGAGGGTCATGAATATTCGATCATCGAATCCGATGCAACCTTCCTGGGCGAGCACGTAGCTCGCATGATTCTCGAGTGGCACGATCGCCCCGACGGGAGTCGGGAAGATATCGTGTCGAGCCTCCAAGGTGCGTTCGAGATCACCGACGTCCATCGCTACCGTGACCGTGGTGTCCTTCATCTGGAGAACCGGTCGGCGATTCACAGACGCAACACTTAGGGATGCGAGACTGGCTGTGCCCCGGCAACGGTCGGGTATCGGTCCCACAGTTCTTCCCGAGCACCCGATGGAGCGGTCAACGGCCGGTCTAGGCGACAGCGGCCTCAGGCTCGGCGTTGGCGCCGACGCTCGGCACCGCGGCAGGGAGGTGGGCGCTGGTCCGAATAACCGTGACCGCCAGGACGAATCCCACGAACGCGATCAACGACAGGCCCAGCGATCCGCCGATCTGCTGGCCGGTGTTGAGCAGCGCGGAGGCCAGGCCGGCCTCACCGCGCGGCACCCTCGACATGACCGTCAGCGTGAGGGGGACGAAGGTCGATCCCATACCGATGGCGAGGAGCAGCAGGGGCCCGACGATCGAGATGTAGGCGGCGTGCACCCCCACGAACGACAGCCACATGAGACCACTGGCGACCATGAGGGGGCCGACCGTCATGGGTCGGCGGGGCCCGATCCTGCTCACCAGGCGCGAGATGATGTTGGCACTTCCCCCGATCCCGATGGTCATGGGCAAGAAGGCGAACCCGGCCTTGAGGGGGCTGTAGCCGAGGATGTTCTGCACGAACTGCGTGATGAAGAAGAACGTGGCGAACATCGCCGCGGCCAGGCACAGCATGATGACGTAGGAGCCCGCCCGGTTGCGGTCCTTGAAGATGTGCAGCGGCATGACAGCGTGGGGGCTCTTGCTCTCGATCCCCACGAACGTCACGAGCAGGATCACCGCCAAAGCCAACGCTGCCACCGTGTAGTGGTCGGACCAGCCCGCCGTGGCGGCCCGGGACAGGCCGAACACGAGCGAGGCCATACCGAGCGTGACCGACATGGCCCCGGGAAGGTCGAGGCGTCCGTGCCGGGTAGGGGTGGTGCCGAGCACGCGCGGCGCCACGATGGCGACGGTGAGGCCGATCGGCACGTTCACGAACAGCACCCAGCGCCATGAGGCGACGTCGGTCAGGATGCCCCCGAGCAGGAGGCCGAGCGATCCTCCTGCGCCCGACATGGCCGCGTACACGCCCATGGCGCGCGACCGCTTGGGGCCCTCGGGATAGGTGTTCTGGATCAGCGCCAGTGCGGTGGGAGACGCGATCGCTCCGCCGACTCCCTGGAGGACCCGGGCCGCGATCAGCCACACCTGGTCGGTGGCGAACCCACCCAGGAGCGAGGCGGCGGTGAAGATGATGACGCCGATCGTGAACATGCGGCGCCGGCCGAAGAGGTCTCCGCTCCGACCCCCGAGGAGGAGGAGCCCGCCGAAGGTGAGCGCGTAGGCCGTGATGACCCACTCGAGGCCGGGGGCGGAGAAGTGGAGCTGGTGTTGGATCGACGGCAGGGCGATGTTCACGATGGTCCCGTCGAGGATCACCATCATCTGCACCGCACAGATTAGGACCAGGGCCAGTCCCGCATGCCTGTGTTCGATCAACGCCTGTTCCGCACCATCGTGAGCCATCAGTTATAGACTCCCGTCAAAGGTTGATACTTATGGCCGAGATGCTTAAGATTACTAAAAGGTCGAAAGATGTCAAGTGACGGGGGACCCGAGCAGGGTGGAGAGCGGGAGACCGCCGCCGGCGAAGCCTGGCAGGCGCTCTACCGTCTCGTCTTCGAGCGAGAAGGTCAGCAGCGGTTCCACGAGGCCTGCGACGCCATCGGGCTGGCGCCGGGCGGCCTCAAGGCTCTGCTCCAACTCTCGCCCGACGAGCCGATTCCCATGCGGGACCTGGCGGAATACTTCCGGTGTGATCCCTCCTATGTGACTTCGCTCGTCGACGGCCTCGAGACGGCCGGCCTGGCCGAGCGGCGGTCGCACCCCACCGATCGAAGGGTCAAGATGGTTGCCCTCTCCCACAGCGGGGAGGAGGCGCTGGCGCAGGTCCGCAAGATCCTGGGTCAGCCGCCCGCCTCGTTCTCGGCCTTGACGACACCAGAGCTGCGTCGGCTGCGCTCGCTCCTGGCCAAGCTCGATCGATCGGAGCGACCACCGGGCGACTGATGTTCGACGCTCTCGGCGTTCTCTTCGAGACCTGAGGCTCGTGCCGGTGGCCCTCAGCCCGCCCGCACTGCGGTGTCTAGACTCCGATCGTGGCGCGCATCGTGGCGGTAGCCAACCAGAAGGGGGGCGTCGCCAAGACGACGACGGTGCACGCCCTCGGCTTCGCGTTGGCACAGATGGGCCGTCGGGTCCTGCTCGTGGACCTCGATCCCCAGGCCTGTTTGACGTTCTCCGTCGGCATCGACCCCGAGAATCTCCATCAGTCCCTGCACGACGTGTTCGTGCGCAAGATGAAGGCGGCTGACGCGCGTCGCGTGGTTGGCGGTGTCGACGGCCTCGACATCCTTCCCGCCACCATCGACCTCGCCGGTTCGGAGGTCCACCTCCTCACACGCACGGGCCGGGAGCATGTCCTCGCCCTGGCGCTCGGCACCGTGGCTGACGAGTACGACATGATCTTGATCGACTGCCCTCCCTCGCTCGGCGTGCTGACCATCAACGGGCTGACCGCCGCCAACGAGGTCCTCATTCCCCTGCAGTGCGAAGCCCTGAGCCATCGCGGCGTGGGCCAGCTCCTCGAGACGATCGACGACGTGCGCATGTTCGCCAATGCCGACCTCGAGGTCCGAGGCGTCATCGCCACCATGTACGACGAGCGCACCCGTCACGGCAAGGCGGTCCTCGAC
Organism: Acidimicrobiales bacterium; assembly: GCA_050011815.1. Taxonomy (GTDB): domain Bacteria; phylum Actinomycetota; class Acidimicrobiia; order Acidimicrobiales; family UBA8190; genus Chersky-840. The sequence goes on from JBEKIJ010000040.1 coordinate 3,327, forward strand.
GACGTCCGGTCCCGCTACGGCTTGAACGTCTTGGAGCCGCCGGTCCGCAAGTCGATCAGGTTCGCCGAAGCTCCCGCTCAGGGCCGGTGCATCCTCCAGCATGCGCCGACGTCACCTGGTGCCGAGGCATATCGCACCATCGCTCGCGAGCTCGACGCCGACCTGCGTCCGGCCCGCTGAGCGCTCCGGCCGAGGGACGAGAAACCGCCATGACGACAGAGTCCCCCGACCCTCTGGGCAAGCGGGCCCTGTTCTGGGCGCCGGCCGAACGCGACGAGGGCGGGCCCCGACGGGCCGCCGAGCGTGACGCGCCCGGGAAACACGCGCTGTTCTCGCCCGAGGCGCGGGCCGCCGTCACCAGGACGCCCATGCCGCCTGTCTCTTTCGAACGGGCCTCGAAGCACGCCCCGCGCGAGATGCGACCCGGGGTCACCAAGGGGATCCTCAGCTCGATCACCGTCGACTGCTCCACCTGCGGCGGGCGTTCGGAGATCCACATGACGGAGTTCTTGATGTTGCATCTGCCCGTGTGGCTGTGGCGGCCCGGTCGGGGGTACACCCGCTTCATGACCTGCCCTGCGTGCCGGCGTCGAACCTGGGTGAGCGCCTCCTGGGCTCCCTGGGCCCGCTGACCGCAGCACATCTCGTTCGGGGGGCTCGACCCTGATCGCAAGCGTGGGGTCGTGGTTGGAGCATTTCCAAGGGCCCCTCGCCTATGTGGTGTGCGGGTTGCTCGTCTTCGGCGAAGCTGCGGTACTCCTCGGCTTTGTCGTCCCCGGAGAGACCGCCGCCCTCATCGGCGGAGTCCTCGCCTCGCTGCACCATGTCGACCTCCTGCTCATGTTGGTCGTGATCGTGGTGTGCGCCATCGTGGGTGATTCGGTCGGATATGAAGTCGGCAAGCTCCTGGGTCCCTGGCTCGTCGAGCACCGACCACTGCGGGGTCATGCCGGTGTCCATCGTGGCCAGGACCTCCTGGCCCGCCGAGGCGGACCGGCGGTGTTCCTGGGGCGATGGCTGGCGCTGGCGCGCGCCCTGGTGCCCGGGCTCGCCGGCATGAGCGGCATGCGCTACCGGACGTTCCTCGCCTACAACGCCGCGGGCGGGATCGTGTGGGGGGCGACGTTCGTGCTGATCGGGTACGGCGCGGGGACGTCGTACGCGGCGGTGGCCAAGACCGTCGGGGTCTACTCCCTGGCCATCTTGGGGGCGGTGGTCCTCGGAGTCGTCGGGTACCTCGTCGTGCGCCGCCGGCGCGACCGCCAGAGGTGGGGTGGACCGGCCCGGCCCGGGGGCGACGACGCTGGCTGACCAGGTCGGGGAGTCAGTGCCGAGCGCGACCTCAGCGCTGGTCGGGGAGATAGAACCGGGACGGGGACTCGCCTTCACGGCGGACCCGCCCATGGTTCTCGAGCAACACGATGTGGGCCAGGGTCTCGCCCACCGCGGCGCGCTGCATGAAATCCGCGATCTCGTGCCAGGGGCGCGACCACTTGAGCGCCACGGAGATGTCCCACGCCGTCGAGCCGGGGTGCTCGGCGATGAGCCCCTCGATCTCGGCCAAGCGGTCGGCGTGGTGGGTGATGATCTCGTCGAGGCGGCCCCGGAGGTCGGCAAACCGGTACTCGTGGGCGGGCAGCACCTCGTCGACACTCAGGTTCTGGCACTTGAGCAACGACTCCAGGTACTCGCCGAGCGGGTTGGGGAACTGCTGGGTGTGCACGCCGATGTTGGGGGTGATGCGGGGCAGGACGTGGTCCCCCGACAGCAGGAGGCGGTGTTCCTCGCTGTAGAAGCAGACGTGTCCCGGCGAGTGTCCCGGTGTCCACACCGTCTGGAGGTCCCATCCCGGGACGTCCACGCGCTTGCCGTCCTCGAACAGGACGTCGGGCACCGCCATGGTCACCTGGCCCCGGATCATCATCGAGGCGAAGTTGAGGTCGGGCAGTTTGGTGGCCGGTACCCCGGCGTCGGCCAGGAACTCGCGCATCCGGGCGAGCAGGTCGTCGGTCTCGATGTAGCGCGACTCGAGCATCTCGGCGTCGTCGGGATGCAAGCCGATCCACGCTCCTGACTCCTCGCGGACGCGCCCGGCGAGTCCGTAGTGGTCGGGATGGATGTGGGTGACGAGCACGGCCTGGACGTCCTTGATGGACCCGCCGGCCTCGACGAGCCCGTTGTTCAACGCCGTCCAGGCGTCCTCGGTGTTCCAGCCGGCGTCGACGATGGCCACCCCGTTGTCGAGCTCGAAGGCGTAGACGAGGACGTAGCGCAACGGGTTGTCGGGGATCGGCACGGGGATCGACCACAACCCGGGTCGGACCCGTTCGACCGGGGGCATGACGTCTCGGTCCCACGCCTCTTTCTGGCGCACCCCGGTGACGACGACCATGTTCGGCACCGTAGGCGGGAACCTCGGTGGCGACCAACCCTCGCCCGGTGCGCTGGCGCTCCCTCAGACCGCGCCGTCGCCTCCCATGCGGGTGGGGCAACGACGCAGAGTGATGTCAGGGCGGGGATCCGTCAATACCCTCAGTGTCTTCACTATTTTCACATGCGTTGCATTGACCACATAAAGCACAGACGAATACCATGACGCGCGCCCGGCCCCTGCCGCTCCTCATCGGACGCCGGGCGCCCGTCGACGAGCCGTTCCAGTGTGCGCGACTGCGCACCGGTCCGCACGACACAGACGACAGCACGGGGGTCTAGGTGCAAGAGCGGATGCCAGAGCGGATGGTGGCCCCGTTGACCGCTGTCGGCAGCGGTCGTGACCGCGAGCTCCTGGTGAGTGGTCTGCGTGCTCGGATCGAGCACGTGCTCGACATGTCCCGTGATGCTTTCGTCGAAACCGACGCGCGCGGAGTCCTCACCGAGTGGAACCGTCAGTCCGAGGTCCTGTTCGGGTGGTCACGTGACGAAGTGCTCGGTCGGCCCATCACCGAGTTCCTGATCCCCGAACGTCATCACGGTGCGGTTCTGCACGAGCTCGAGTCGCTGGGCGCCGCCCACGCCGTGGTGCGGACACGACCGCGCCAGCTCGACCTCTTACACCGGGAGGGCTACGAGGTCCAGGTCCTGGGCTCGGCCTACGTCACCGGGTCCGGAGCCGACCGGCGCATCGGCGGGTTCCTCTACGACCAGGACGAGGACAAGGCGGCCGAAGAGGCCCTGGCCCACGCCTACCTGCACGACTCCCTCACGGGCCTGCCGAACCGGACGCTGTTCACCTATCGCCTCGCCTATGCCCTGGCCAAGGGCAAGAGCGCTCCGGGCTCGATCGCCGTCCTCGTCCTCGACCTCGACCGCTTCAAGGCGATCAACGACGGGCTCGGGCACGAGGTGGGCGACGAAGTCCTGGTCGCCGTGGCCGGTCGTCTCGAGGCGGCCGATGGAACGGCCGAGGTCATCGCCCGCCTGGGCGGCGACGAGTTCCTCGTCCTGTTCGACGGAGACGACGCCGAGGGCGACGCCGTGGCGTTCGCCGAACGGGCCCTCCATGCACTTTCTGCCCCGATTGCCGCCGCCGACAACGAGGTCTTCATCACAGCCAGCATCGGCGTGGCCTGCACCAGCCCGCGTGTCACCCAGGCCACGCCCCTGCTCTCGAATGCCGACGCCGCCATGTACCAGGCGAAAAGACGCGGCGGTGGCACCGTGGAGGTCTTCGGCGAGGTCATGCGCATGCGGGTGCTCGACCGCATGAACACCGAGCATTCGCTGCACAGGGCCCTCGAACGACGGGAGCTCCGGCTCTTCTACCAACCGGTGGTGGAGATCAACGGTGCCCGGGCGGTGGGGGTCGAGGCCCTGCTGCGGTGGGAGCATCCCCAGCACGGGCTCGTGGCCCCCAACAAGTTCATTCCCGTTGCCGAGGAGAGCGGGCTCATCATCCCCATCGGAGCGTGGGTGCTGCATGAGGCCTGTCGCCAGCTGTGCATGTGGCGGGCCGACCGCTTCGGTGGCGCCCGTGGTGCGGTCGAGGTCAACTTGTCGGCTCGGCAGATCGACCACCCCGAGATCATCTCGACGGTCGAGCGGATCCTCGACGACACCGGTCTGCCCCCGGCCAACCTGACGCTCGAGATCACCGAGAGCGCCCTCATGAACGACGCCGCCTCCGCGCTGCGGGTGTTGCGGGCGCTCAAGGACCTGGGCGTGACCCTCGCCATCGATGACTTCGGGACGGGGTACTCCTCGCTCAGCCACCTCCAGCGCTTTCCCCTCGACATCCTCAAGATCGACAAGAGCTTCGTCGACGAGCTCGGCATCGACAGGGGAGGGGCCGAGATCGTGGCCGCGGTGGTCAAGCTGGCGCACGCCCTGGGACTGCAGGTGATCGCCGAGGGTGTCGAGACCGAGCGTCAGCTCGACGCGCTGGGTCGCCTCGACTGCGACTTCGCCCAGGGATACCTGTTCTCTCGGCCCGTGCCCGCTCACGAGCTGGTCGAGAAGTTCCCGCTTCCTCTGGGCGCCTGATCCTCTCCTGGGGGCCGGGCTCATCCCGGTCCGAGGCCCGGTCCGGTCCCCGGCTCGCCCCCTCCTTCGGCCCCGGCCGGGTCACCGCCTGGCGGTGCCGGCCCGGTTCCCACTGGGACCCTCCGACGCGCCCTCCCCCAGGTGGAGGCGCCTGTGGGGAAATTACTTGACGACGCAACTACTTAGGAGTACTATTCTTGTGTACACAAAAGTGTGAGGCGCAAAGATCTCAGGAGGCAACACCATGACCACAACCACCACCAGCCCGGCGGCCACCTTGACCCGTGAGTACAAAGGCGCCGTCATCCCCGCCCCGGGTGTCTACGACCTCGACCAGGCCCACACCACGGTGGAGTTCATTGCCCGCCACCTGATGATCACCAAGGTCCGCGGCCGCTTCGCCGGCTTCTCGGGATCGGTGACCGTGGCCGAGGTCCCCGGGGAGTCCTCGGTAGAGGTCACGATCGATGCCTCGAGCATCGACACCAGCCAGGACCAGCGTGACGCCCATCTGCGCAGCGCGGATTTCTTCGACGTCGAGACATACCCCACCCTGGCGTTCAAGAGCACCTCGGTGGAGCTCGACGGCGACACCTGGAAGGTGGCTGGCGACCTCACGGTACGCGACGTCACACGTCCGGTGGTCTTGGACGTGGAGTTCGACGGTGCCAACACCACACCGTGGGGCAGCCACGCCGTGGCCTTCTCGGCTTCGACCGAGATCGACCGCGAAGACTGGGGCCTGACCTACAACCAGGCGCTCGAGACCGGCGGCGTGGTCGTCGGCAAGAAGGTCCGCATCGAGCTCAACGTCGAGGCCACCTTGCGCCAGGAGGCTCAGGGCGAAAAGCAGGGCGCAGCCTGACCCCCTGCACCACCAGATGCCGGCCGGCATCACGGTGGTAGGAAGCACATCGGTTTGTGTACCGGGCGCCGTTCCCTTCGGGGGGCGGCGCCCGGTAGCGTTTTGTGACAGCCGCACTGGTGAGGGGGCCGCCTCCGATGCCTGAGAGTCGCAGGGACCGGGAGCGTCGGACCGGACGTCGACGTCGCACGGTCGTGCCGCGCACGAGCCACGGGGCGTGGGAGCCGCCGGCGAGCCGGCCGGATCCGATCGCGCTGCTCGATGCCGAGAACGCGGGGCGGATCCCGGCTCTGGTGCCCGTGCGCTGGGGACGGATGCTCGAGTCGCCATTCGCCTTCATGCGCGGCGCGGCGGGCCTCATGGCGTCCGATCTGGCCCGCACCCCCTCGACAGGCGTCTACGTCCAGCTGTGCGGGGACGCCCACATGGCGAACTTCGGTGTCTTCGCCTCCCCCGAACGCCGGTTGTTGTTCGATGTGAACGACTTCGACGAGACGACGCCCGGACCCTGGGAGTGGGACCTCAAGCGCCTCGCGGCCAGTGCGGTGGTGATCGGCCGGGTGGCGGGGCTCACCTCGGAGAACCAAGCGGATGCGGCCCACGCCGCAGCGCGCGCCTACCGCCGTCACATGACGAGGTTCGCGGGGATGGGCACCCTCAAGGTCTGGTACGAGCGCGTCGACGCCAAAGCGGCCCTGCGCACGCTCGGCCGCCGGGCTCCGGCGCCGGTGCGGTCCGCGGTGGCAGGAGCCCGCAGTCAGACCTCACGGGCGGCGCTGCCCGAGCTGACGGTGCGAACCGACGGGGGAGCGAGGCGGATCGCCGATCACCCGCCCCTCGTGACCCACGAGGGCATCGACGAGCATGCCGAGGTCGTGCAGGGCGTGTTGGCCAAGTACCCGGCCTCTCTCGAGAACGACCGTCGCTCCCTGCTGGAACGGTTCGAGGTCGTGGACCTGGCCTCGAAGGTGGTGGGGGTCGGAAGCGTGGGCACGCGCTGCTTTGTCGCCCTGCTCATGAGCGATGTCGGGGACCCCCTGTTCCTCCAGGTGAAAGAGGCTCGGACCTCGGTCGTGGCGCCGTATGTTGTCCGTCGCCCGGCCCGCACCGCCGCGGCTCGGGAACGGCACCGGCCTGTTCCGGAGTCCCCTCGATCGGGTGGTCGTCGGGTGGTGGGCGGACAGCGACTCATGCAGGCCGCCAGCGACATATTCCTCGGGTGGGCCAATGCCGGCGACACCGATTTCTACGTCAGGCAATTGCGTGACATGAAGGGCACCGTGGACACCGCCTCGCTCGGGGCCCGGGGGCTCGTGGGCTACGCCAAGCTGTGTGGGTGGGCCCTGGCCCGGGCCCACGCCCGATCCGGCACCGCCGCCGAAATTGCGGGGTACGCCGGCAACGGTGGCGTGCTCGACGACGCCATCACCCGGTTCGCCGTGGCCTATGCCGATCAGAACGAGCGGGATTACGCACTTCTCGTCGATGCCGTCCACACCGGTCGGATCGCCGCCACACCCGGCGTGTGAGCTGCCTGCGGCCCGGGAGAGAACCCCGGGTGGCGACCCCGGCCAGGGCAAGGCGACACCTCGTTGGTGGTGACCAGCCCTCGCAAGTACAACCCCTGGCGGTGGAGCCTCGACTTGCACCCCCCGGAGGGCTGGTCACCAGCGGTCACTGTGGAGGATGGGTGTTGAGAATTCCTTTGAACTTCGTGTGGGTTTCCTGTGAGGTGCCGGCCGGGTTCTGAGGAGCACAGACCTCCACCGCCGGGCCACCCTCCGGCGGCCGGTTCGAGGTGGTCGTCACCCCTCGTTGTCGAAAGGTTGGTCGCCCATTGGGAGCGTGGTGATCCCGGACTGGCACCTTCTGAGCAGGAGCATTGGGCTCACACACGGTGGAGCGCGTGATCGCTGCCCCGGTGGCACCTGGCAGCGCTTTGGAGTCGGAGGCACAGCATGAGTGACGTTCGGTTCCCGAGGCGCTCGGACCTGCCCTGCGATCGACGCCGTCGATCCGGTGACGTGTCGCGGTGGATGGCCCCGTGACCAAGCTCGTCACGACGAAGCGGATCGTCGTCACGCTGACCATCCTGGTGATCTGGGGTGGCGCCATGACGACCACGTGGGCGGTGTTGCGGAAGTCGGCGAGCGGGCCCATCACACTGTCCGCGTCCGATGCGCTGGCGCAGCCCGTTCCCCCGCTCCCGTCGTCACCGACGGCCGTCCCGAGCACCCGAGCACCGGGCGCAACCCTTCCGCCTCGGAGCACCACGACCGGTGCCAAACCACCGTCGACCACCGCCGCCAAGCCGGCGAAACCGTCTACGACGGCACCGGCGAAGGTGGCCGCAGCACCGACACCGGCGGCCCCGCCGAAACCACCGTCGTGCACGGTCGGCATGTCGGCCCGCGCGTATCAACCGGGGGGGCAGGAGGCCTACAGCATCACATCCGACCTGGGTGCGCAGCCCTACGAGTTCGAAGTCACCGGGAACGGGGTCTTCTACAGCGAGAACTCGACGACCGGTGTGGCCGGAAACGCCGCGGGTAGCTTCACGGCGCCGTCGGTCGACCAGGTGTGGTACGTGAGCGTCTACTTTCCGCTCGGCCCTGCTTCTTGTACCACCAGCTTCATGGTGGCGGGCACCCCCGCCGGTCCCGTTTCCTGACCCTGCACCGGCGCCCGACTCGTCGACACCACGGGGGTCAGATCGAGGAGCCGTAGGCCCGTCCTCGAGCCGAACGGGGCGCCCCTGCCTGAGCTCTGTGCCCCAGCCAGCACTCGCATCACGTTGACCCCAACCGGTCGCCCTGGCACAGCCCGCTCCGGGTTCAGTCCCAAAATTTGACGGTTTCTGGGGCAACCGCGTTGGGGCATCATTAGGCGTGTCGGACCGCAGAACGAGATCCACGTGATGCACCTATGACCGACGCCAGTGTCCATGACCGGCGGATGAGCACAAAGCACGCATCGCTGATGCCGGGGTCGAGGCTTTGTCGGCTGTGCTGGCGAGTGGTCATCCTCCGACCCGAGTACGTCGAGATGACCGACCAACACGTCTACGTGCGTTGTCCGCATTGCCGAGGTTCGTTTCCGATTCGCCACACCGACCTCGACATGTTCCTCGGGGGCGAGTCGCTGAGTTTGTGAGCAGACCCCGTCCTCGGATCAGCGGTGGGACATCACCTGGCCCCTGGATGTGAACCCGTCGGGCCCGCGGCTGTCGTCATGGGGAGACGGGGGTCGGGCGACTGGTGCTCCCAGGTGTCCCGGATCCAACGGTGGGCGGGGTCGTCGCAGAACGCCATCGTGCGCTCGGGGCCCGGGCCGGCGAGGACGTTGAGGTAGTAGAGGTTGTAGCCGGGCGCCGTCATGGAGGGCCCGTGGTAGCCGCGGGGGATGAGGACCACGTCACCGTGGTGGACCTCCTCGCACAGATCGATATCCCCGTCAGCGGTGTAGAGGCGCTGCAGGGCGAATCCCCTCCCGCTGCGGTCGCCATCTCCCGAGACCTCGGCAGCCATCTCGAAGTAGTAGATCTCCTCCAGGATCGCCTCTCCCTCTCGGTGCTCGTCGTGTTTGTGAGGCGGCCAGCTCGACCAGTTTCCGGCGGGCGTGATGCACTCGACCGCGACGAGCTTGTCGGCAGCGAAGGTCGCCGGTGCGCAGAAGTTGTTCAGCTGCCGGGTCGACCGCCCTGCCCCTCTGAGCTCGACGGGGACGGATTCGGCCGGACCGTAGGCAGGTGGGAGCCGGCGCGTGGCTCGTGCGCTCGGCAGTGCAAAACGCCCGCCACCGACACTGCCGAGGTCGACCTCGCTGTCCATGGGGACGTAGGCGAAGTCGCTGACCCTGTGAAACACGTCGCGTCGCCCGGAAAGCTCGAAGCGCGATTCCTCGCACCGGACGGTGCATGACCCCGAGAGGGGAAGGACCACCATCTCGTCGGGCCCGGTGGCGAAGGATCGAGACTCACCCGGGACGAGCTCTACGACGCGAACCCCTGAGTAGGCCCAACCCGCGGATTCCGGGGTGACGACGACCTTGTCGACCCCATCTGTCGACGTACCGTGGGGAAGGTGCAGGGGGTCGCTCATCGGGCCCACGCTATCGAGGCGAGGGTGCCGCGGCCTGAGTGCGGGGCCGGACCGGCGCCTGGGCGGGATCGACCGTCAGGGTCACGAGAGGGGCGTGCACGGATAGCTCCATTGTGGGCCTGTGGAGACACGGCAAGCCGTGTCGTGCGGAGCACCGACGCGACCGACAGGGTGACCGGTCCGCCCGCGACCTGGGCGGAGGAGGCCCTCGCCGGTCCGGCGTCTGCGCCCTATCGCCGTTCGCACCATTGGGACATACTGACGCCATGTCCTCGGCACGACGTGGTCCCCTCCTCGGGGTTGTGGCGGCTCTTGTGGCGGGAACGGTCGTGGCGCGGCGGCTCGGCTACAAGGTGGGAGGAAACGTCGTGGTGCGATGCCGCCAGGGTCATCTCTTCACGACGATCTGGATTCCCGGGGCGTCACTCAAATCGATCCGCCTCGGCTGGGCCCGGCTGCAGCACTGCCCGGTAGGCAAGCACTGGACGCTGGTCACCCCGGTCAAGGACGCCACCCTGACCGATGAGGAACGGCGGATCGCTGGGCAATACCGCGACGTGAGGATTCCCTGACCTACCGGGCAAGACCCCGCTGAGAATCAGCGGGACCCCATCGCGCTCGTCGGTCAGGCCTCGAGCAGTGCCAGCGCTCAATACCACCTCGCCGCAGAAATGGGCGGTGGCCTGGGCAAGCCAATCCTGTTCGCCTCCCGGTGCGGGTGTGGCACATCGGTCAGGCAAGGCAAACGATGCTTTCTGGATCCTCACAGGGCCCTGAGCAAAGCTGCTGCGTGGAGTCAGGGCAGATCCCGCTCTGGCCATCGCCGTTGACGTCTGTGACACGACCTCGGGCTTGGTGAGGCAGGTGATTGCCCGCGGACAAGGGGAGATTGTTCCCTTCGACGTCACGCGCGGGCGCCGCAAGCACCACCTGGATACGACTTCGCCCCGCTTTGCTCATGGCGAAGGATCTCAGCTACGAGACAGACCCTCACCGAGTCCAATGAAGACGGACATGACAAGCTGGGGGTGTCCAGGGGGACTGCAGCTCCCAGGGGATGAGGGCTCGGAGGGTGCGCGTGGATGTGATTCGGGGGCTTGTCCGCTCGCGGGCGGTACCGACGCGGGTCGGGGGGATCAGACCACGGGGTGCACTGCTGGTCGGGCTGTGCGTACTCGGGTTGGGCCTGGCTTCCTGCTCCTCGAAATCGAGCCCGACCCCCACGTCTTCGGGCAGTACCGGGATCGCTCCGGCGACGTCGGCCCCGAACCGCTCGGGCGGCGCCGAATCGTCGCCGGGGGTCACGGCCAAATCCGTCACCGTGGGCCAGGTCGACGATCTCTCGTCTCCGATCCCGGGGTTGTTCAAAGGAGCCGAGGAGGGTGCCGAGGCCTACTTCGCCTACATCAACTCCAAGGGCGGTGTGAACGGTAGGAAGATCCACCTCGACGCCCAGGACAGCACCTTCCAAGGCGGCCCGGTGGCCACGACGACTGCCGCCCAGACCAAGACTGATTTTTCCTTGGTCGGTGGGTTCACCTTGCTGGACGAGGCCGAGCAGCCCATCATCGATCTGGCCCACATGCCCGATGTGACCATCTCACTCAGTCCGGGGCTCATCTCCGACCCCAACCTCTACAGCCCTGTTCCCAACCCCATCGGCAATTACCCACTGAATTTTTTCAAGTATTTCGCCAAGAAGTACCCGCGGGCGGTGAAGAAGGTCGGCATCATCTGGGAGAACGCCACCGCTTCGACCACCGCGAACGAAGATGCCGCGGAATCGGGCATGAAGGCGGCGGGTTGGAAGATCGTCTACGACCACGGCGTGGGGCCGTTCGACACGAACTTCCTGCCCGACATCATCTCCATGAAGAGCAAAGGGGTGAAGATCTTTTTCTCGACGGAGCTACCCGACAACTACGCAGCCACGCTGGCCAAGCAGTTCCAGCAGCAGAATTTCAAGGCGATCAACATCGAGGCCGCCGCCTATTCGGCCCAGCTCCTGAAGCTGGCGGGGAGCTCCGCCAACAACATGTACATCGAGCAGGGAGAGGCCCTCTACCTCGGACAGGATGCCAATACCGTTCCCGCTGTGGCGCTGTTCGACAAGTGGATGAAGAAGGTCTCCTCTGCTCCCAACTTCGAGATCGAGTCGGTCTTCGGCTGGACGTCAGCAGAGCTCTTCGTCCAGGCCCTCGCCCAGGCCGGCAATCCTCCCACCCGGGCCGGCCTCGTACGGGCGTTGAACAAGGTGACCCTCTTCAACGCCGGGGGATTGATCCCACCGACCGACCCCGCCGCCGGCGTGTCCTCGGGCTGCTTCCTCCTGGCCCAGGTCCAGCACGGAGTGATCAAGCGGGTTGCGCCCACCCCGACCACCGGGTTCTACTGCGGGAACCCCGGGTTCGACAGGTCCCGCGACTACAAGCCGATCGTGCGTCCCTCGTCGTAGGGATGAGGGGAATGTGCCAGATGTCTTGCCGATCCAACTGCGCACCGTCGCTCCGCCGGATCGATCCCGTACGGTCGTGTTCGGACGCGCCCCAGGCCACGAGGTGAGGTGGCCTCGTTTGCCGGTCGCTTCGAGGGCGCCCAGGCCCGGGTGCGGTGCCCCGAAGCATCCGCACCCGTGTGGCTCTGATGCCCGGGAGCGCGAGCTCCGGCCTGCCTTGCTCGTTGATCCCGCCCGTCCCAGCCGTTGACCTCATATCCGGCCCACGATTGTTCGTGCGGGCGCCCATAGGTCTCGCTTTCTGGAGATCGGCCGAGCACGGGGCGACGCATCAGGCCATCCGTCGGGCCTTCGGCGCCACCACCGGGCCCTTGGCTCCTCGTGGCTGCGAAGGGTCCGGTTCCGTCGTGGACTTGCTTCACACTGCGGGAGGGCTCGAAGGTGTTGCGGATCACGGCGGAGGCGGTCTGGAGCAGAATCACGAGATCGTGCCACAAGGACCAGTTCTCGATGTACTGGTTGTCCAGCCTGACGCGCTCGTCGATCGGCGTGTCGCCGCGCAGTCCGTGGACCTGGGCCAGGCCCGTGAGTCCGACAGGCACCCGGTGCCGGGCATCGTAGCGAGGGACCTCGGTCTTGAACTGCTCGACGAAGAACGGGCGTTCGGGGCGCGGACCAACGAAGGACATGTCGCCCTTCAAGATGTTCCATAGCTGCGGGAGCTCGTCCAGCCCCGTCACCCGCAGGACGTGACCGATGCTTGTCACGCGGTCGTCCACGGGCCTCCATTCGACGTCGGAGCGTGGGTTGGCGTACATCGAACGAAACTTGAGGACATCGACGAAGGCGCCGCGCACCCCGACCCGCTGTTGTCTGAAGTGGACCGGGCCCGGGCTCGTGAGCTTCACGACTGCTGCGATCACGACGTAGAGAGGGGCCACGACGAGCAGTGCCAAGGCCGCCATCGATGCGTCGAAGACCCGCTTCAAGGCGCGGGCGTTGCGACGCAACAGTGACCGGCGCAGATGCAGGAGTGGGAAGCCCCACACGTCGTCCACGTTGCGGTCGGTCATTGCCGTGGCAAGCTCGAAGAATCGGGGGAGGATGTGGATCTCGACCGCGGCCTTTTCGCACGCCCGGAAGACGTCGACCATTTCCGCTTCGCGGGTCACGCCGAAACCCACGATGACCCGGTCGATCCGCTCAACCGTCAACACCATGCGGAGCATGTCCACCCCACCGAAGAGCGGCAGAGGGAGACCGGCGCTGTCGACCTCGTCCAGGAACCCGACCGGACGCAGGCCGTACTCAGGGTGTTCGTCGAGCGTCGATGCCAGTGTGGCGCTGACGTCCCCGGCACCCACGATCAGGGTCCGCTCGGCGAACCAGCCCCGCGTCCTCAGGACGCGTAAGAGCCAGTACTCGGCGCACCGGGAAACGATCACAGAAGCCGCCGCGACCGCGCCGATCATGACGAGCCAGGCCGTAGAAGGTCCGTTCACCTTGGCGAGCGCCAGGATCAGAAACGGTAGCGACGCGCAAGCTGCCAGCTCGCCAGCTTCTTGGGCAACGCTCAGCGTGATGCGGGGGCGATAGTGGCCCGTGAGCGCCAGCGTGCCCACCCCGGCGGCCACCGCTGCCCACGACCACCAGGCCGCTAAGGGTAGGCCCGCGGCGGCGACCAGGGCCACGAAGAGCACGGCGTCGAGGAGCGATAACACCGCCATCGCCGCGCTGGCGCTGGCGTTGGCCCGCAAGGCAGCGCCCTGCACCTCGACCTCGGCGGTCCTCGTGTCGACCCAGGATTGGTAGCTCTGTCCGACGGACATGGCTCTGAGCGGCTTCTGGTCTACTGGCTGCGCTGCAGCGTGCTCGCTACGAGGCTGCTCGCTGCCGACGGCTGCGGCGAATCAGGAGGCCACCGACCACCAGGGCGCCGGCACCGACGGTCGCCATACCTCCGATGTCCGCGCCGGTGAGGACCAGGCCGCCCGAGGCCGCCGTCTTGGGCGCGACGGGAGGGCTGGGTGCCACCGTGGCCGCCACGGTCACGGTGGTCGTCGAGCCGCCCGTGGTCGTCGTCGCGCATCCCGTGTAACACGTCGAATCGGCGTATGCGGTGACCGGGACCGCGGCCACGCCCAGGGTGGTTACTGCCAGGAGTAGTCCCATGACGAGGAGCTTCCTTCTCATCGCGTTCCTCCTTCGCCGCCAATCGGCGGTGACGCCTTCTGCGTCCTCGCCGCAATGATCATCACCACTTAGCGTGCTCTCTTGGGTGCTGTCCGTCCAGAGTCGAACGTCCCATTGACGGTGCCCGGGTCAACAGCCCGCTCCCCGGCGGCCGGGAGGGCCGCCCTCCGCACGCTCAGGGGTGGACCCGCTCTTGGGGAATTCCGCACCCGGAAGGACTTCGGACGCTCGGCGCCGCGTCGAAGGCGCGTGCCGTCATCGAAGGGGGACACGAGCCGCTGGAGCCGAGTGATTCCGCCGAGCGGGCCATCGCCACACCCGAGACGTGTCCGACACCGGTCTGGCGGACATATCAGGGCTCGGGTTGGCCGCAGGCGAGGTTCTGTGCCCGGTCAGGGAGACGCCACCCACGCCCGCCCGCCCGTCAATGTTTCTCTCTCGATCCTCGGAGAGGCCGGCCCGAGGTCAACGAGTCGAGGCCAGGTCGTACGCTGCGCTCGTGGCAAGGACCCCCGGCGGGCGGGCGCGGACGACCAGAATCGCCATGTGGTTCACGCTCGCCCTTGTCGCGCTCTTCGGCGCCGAGATCGGGCTGGCGACGAGCCAGTCTCCGAGGGTGCGGGCCCCGGGTCCGATTCAGCTCCTGAATGAGACCTTTCGGGCTGCGGGGAGGTCGGACGCTTTCCACTATCGGGCCGTGTGGCGCGCCGACGGCGTCTTGCAGGTCGTGGTGGGTGACGCCCGGCCTTCCTCGGGCTCGGAATCAGTTGCCGTCGGAAATGACCGGTTCTCCGTGGTGTACACGGGCCAGGAGGCCTATTTCGAGGGTGTTGCTGCCGCGCTGCGCGATCAGCTGGGACTCCCGGCGACGACAGCATCGGCGGACGCCGGCAAGTGGATATCGCTCCAGCAGTCCGACGGGCCATTCCCATCGGTCGAGGAGGGTGTGACCACTTCGGCCGCGTTGGGTCAGGTCTTGATCGCTCCTTCTGCCATTTCGCCGGCACACCGGACGCACGGGGTGCTCCTGACCCGGATCACGGGCCGGATTCCGCACGGCCGGGTCGTCACCGGTTCGGCGCGGCTCGACCTGTTGACGCGTTCCAAACTGCCCGCGGCATACTCCGCCCACGGGTCGGGCGGCGGGCAGTCGTGGTCGAGCACGATTACTTTCTCCCGGTGGGGAGCGAACAATGCGATCGAAGCCCCGGCCGGCGCACTCCCTTTCTCATCGCTGCAACGCTCAACTCCGGTGCCCACGAGAACACCGACCTCGTTATCGACATGAAGATGGAGTGTTTGGAACAGAGGAATCCCGCTCATGTCAATGAGGGCCCGAGCCGTGCAAGACCCTGACATACGCCAGTATTGGCAGATGCCTCTTGAGACGTCAGGGGTCGGGGACCTGGCACGACTGGACGGTAGGCCGGTACGAGGGAAGCGCGGAGGTTGCCTGAGCCCCGGTAATCCGGTGGAATCTTTCCGACTAGACAACGGGGTGAGCGATGGAAGTTACCGAGCGCGAGAGGCAAGTGCGGAAGTTCGTCGCCGAGGTCTGGAATGGCAGGAACTACGAAGCGGCTGCCGATCTCTACGGTGAGGATTACGCCAGCCCGTTTGGAACAGGTCCCTCGGCCAGAGTCGAGCCGATCCGCCGATATCACCAGGCGTTTCCTGATCTCAACCTGGAGGTCGAGGACTTGATCGTGGCTGGCGACACGGCTGTCCTCAGGGTGACATTCCGCGGCACCGACACGGGGGGATACGTGGGCCGGGCCCCGACGAGCCGACCCGTGGAGGAGTGGGCGGTCACCATCATGCACTTCGAGGGCGACAAAGTCGTCAGGGAATGGATCGGAGCCGACAAACTCGGCCTGTTCATTCAGCTGGGGGTCCTCGACGACCCGTGGCCTGCCTAGGTGCTGCGGCCAAGCAGCCCATCGCGGGAACAGGTCATGACCACGTCAATGCAGCGTTGCGTGATCCTTCTCTGGCGGCGAAGACGTGCCGGTCGTGGAATCCAGTACCGGCTCAGAGCGCTTTCGTCCGCAGGTCTCGCGTCATCGTCCGAATTGGGGGTTCTCTCGAAAAACGTGTCGGCATGCATCGACGACGTGCAGATCGAATAGCCTTCCCCGGCCAGCCGCGATCTTCTTGAGTGCTGCATTCACCCCATTCTCGGGATCATCCGGGCTGAACGACATTTCGTCCTCGACGGTGTCAGCGACGGCGATGATTCGGGCTCCGAGGAGAATCTCGTCCCCCCGAAGGCCCGCCGGGTAGCCACTGCCATCTAAGCGTTCGTGATGCTGGAGAACCATCTCGGCGACCGGCCATTCGAACGATGTGCCGGCAACGATTTCGAACCCGGCTTGGCAGTGGGTCTTTATGAGTTCCCAGGCACAGAAATGCATTCTGCCCGTCTGGCTGAGGATGCTCGTGGGAATTGAGGCCTTGCCGATGTCGTGGAGCTGGCCGGCGATCCGAATACCGGCCACAGCACTTTCGTCGAGGTCAAGCTCGAGCGCGATTGCTGCCGCAATCCTCGCCACACGGTGTTGGTGACCCCTGGCGGAGGGTTGTCGTGTCTCAGCGGCGACAGCGAGTGCCGAGAGTGCGGCGAGACCCCCATGATCCTTTTCCGCAAGAACGGGTTCCATGCCTACTTGTCATCGACTGCCTGAACTCTTACCAGAGAGGTCTTTCGACCCTAATTCCAGCACTCTCGCCCGAATCTCCCCTCTCAGGCGCCCCGCGAATGTCCCCCAATGCCGCGCAACGGTCGGGCCTCGACCCGACAGGACAAACCGCCTGGGCAGGCCAGAGTTCGGCAATGTCTCTGGACAATCTGAGGGGATCGAGTCGGAACGGGCAATATAGGTGCATGGCGGCCCGATTCGAGTGGCGTGGCGAGTTCTCTAACGAGGCCTTGAACCGCCTTCACGCCGAGGCCTTCGAGCACCAGGTCTTGGAGCACGATTGGCTGCAGCAGGTCAGAGCACACAGCTTGGGATGGGTGTGCGCATGCGAGGGCGAAAGCGAGTTAGTGGGCTTTGTCAATGTGCCCTGGGATGGTGGCGTGCATGCCTTCCTGATGGATACCGCAGTCGCTGAGAAGGTCCGTCGGCAGGGTATCGGAACCACCATGGTCGCGGTCGCCACGGACCGTGTGAGAGATGCGGGTTGTGAATGGTTACACGTCGACTTCGACGGAGCCGACCTGAGTCGCTTCTACCTTCAATCGTGCAGGTTTACGCCTACGACCGCAGGTCTGGTGCGTTTGATCTCTTGATCAACGGTGAGCCCGTCCGCCCACGCCAGCGTGCGCCAGTGTCGGTAGAGCAGTAGCCCGTGGCGTCCTGGATTGGTTCCTACGCCTCAATGCAGGCCGTAACGGGTGGGAGGACGCCGTGCGCCTCCATCTGGGCGGAACCTCGGGTGGGGGCGATGACAGGAGTGCCTGCACACCGTCCATGTCGTGGAGATCGGCGGATATGGCGATGTTGTTGCTCCCGTCCA
>JBEKIJ010000041.1:0-23593 GCA_050011815.1 Acidimicrobiales bacterium
TGACGTGAACCTCGGTCGCCGCCCCGGGAACAAGGTTGGGCCATCGCCCGAGGTGTCGATTTGGCGGAACGGGACTGTTTGTGCGTAAGAAGATCACGGTGGTGACATCCGCTTACAACGAGGCAGAGTGCATAGACGAGCTAGCGCGGCGGCTCACAGTCGTCATTGACCAATTGGCCGCGTACGATTTCGAAGTCATCGTTGTCGAAAATGGGTCACAGGACGACACATTCGAACGGCTTGAGGCGATCTGTCGACGCGACCCTCGCTTCAAGGTCGTTCAGCTGGCTCGGAATTTTCGCATGGACGGCGGGTTGACCGCGGGACTTGCCTCGGTCGATGGCGATGCCGTTGTCCTGATGACAGCCGACTTGCAAGACCCGCCCGAGATGATCCCGCGGTTCGTGGCGGAGTGGGAGAAGGGCTACGAAAACGTCTACGGAATTGTGACCGTTCGACGAGGTACCGGAAGGCTCCGCACTCTGAATTCACGTCTCTTCTACTGGACCATCGGCAAATTGACGGGGGGCCTCATCCCGGCAAACGCGAGTGACTTTCGATTGCTCGATCGCAAAGTCTACGAGGTAGTCCGCACGATGGACGAGCGGAATCGTTTTGTTCGCGGCCTGGTGGCGTGGGTTGGGTTCCGATCGATTGGGGTGGAACACGAGCGGGAGGAGCGCTTCGCCGGAAAATCGAAGGCGCACTCACTCCCGGTCTTGCAACTGGCGGTAAAGGCTGTCTTCGCCCACTCCCAGGTACCCCTAGTGATTATTCCGACTATCGGGATCGGTTTGTTTGCGGTGTCGATCGTCGCATTGCTGGTGCTCGCCATTGACTTTGTCGCCCTCGGCGTGCCATTCCCTGGATTTGGGACCATCGTGGCTTTGATGGTCATGATGTTCGGAATTCTCTTCTGCCTGATGGGAATCATTAGCGTCTACATCGGGCTGATCTACGAGGAGGTCAAAGGTCGGCCCAACTTCATCGTTCGTCAGACTCTTGGCCTCGAAGGTCCGATTGTTCGGTCCGATCCAGTCGGGCTCGCCGCAGGCGGTCAGTCAAACAAGAACCGTCAGGCTGCGGAGGCTGATGACGGGCGCCTCGCTTCCGACTTGGAGGGAGCCCAAGCGTCACTTGATCTCGCCACAACCGACGACGACTCCGCTTCATCCGTGAGCCAAGCTTGATTCCCGCCCCGAACACAATGGACTTCATCTCCGTCAAGTCGCTCACAATTCCTTCTTGCGATGGCCTTGTCTGCTTTTTCTCTAGTACACGTGAAAACGACTGAGGCCGTGGTCGGCGACTT
The DNA here is from genome assembly GCA_050011815.1 of Acidimicrobiales bacterium. Classification (GTDB taxonomy): domain Bacteria; phylum Actinomycetota; class Acidimicrobiia; order Acidimicrobiales; family UBA8190; genus Chersky-840. Next base: position 1,313 of record JBEKIJ010000041.1, read on the forward strand.
GCCCAGCTTTCGAGAGAAATCCGTCCTCGTGACAGGGCACACTGGGTTCAAAGGCTCCTGGTTGGCCCTGTGGCTCCACCAGCTCGGCGCCCATGTCACTGGTTACGCGCTTGAACCACCCAGTAACCCCAACCACTTCGAGGCTTCGAACATCGCCGAGTTGCTCGTTGAGGACGCGAGGGGCGACATCCGCGACGCCGATCATCTTGCCGAGGTTGTAGCTCGGTGTGCACCTGACGTCGTCTTTCATTTGGCGGCACAACCAATTGTGCGGACGAGCTTGGTCGATCCCCGAGAGACGTTTGACGTCAATGTGGTCGGAACGGCGTCCGTGCTGGATGCGATCCGGCTTCGCGGACAGCCATGCGCGGTAGTTGTCGCCACAAGTGACAAGTGCTACCGCAACGATGGCCAGGTGTGGGGCTTCCGCGAGATCGATCCCCTAGGTGGCCACGACCCCTACAGCGCCAGCAAGGCGGGCTCGGAGCTGGTTGTGGACGCCTACAGGTCGTCGTTCTTTCCAGTCGGACGCATCGCCGAGCACGGTATCCGACTCGCATCGGTGCGAGCTGGGAACGTGATCGGGGGCGGAGACTGGGCGGACGACCGCATCGTTCCCGATGCCGTCCGGGCCCTTGCCGCTGGGATCGATCTCGAGGTGCGAAATCCGGATTCGACGAGGCCTTGGCAGCATGTTCTCGAGCCGCTGTCGGGTTATCTGAAACTCGCCGATCGGCTCCTCTCGGACGCGGACCCCTCGATGTGGGCCGAGGCCTGGAATTTCGGGCCCTCTATCAACGACGAAGCAAGCGTGGCCGACCTCGCCACCGCGTTAGTCAACGCCTGGGGTTCTGGTCGATGGACCACACCGTCAAGTACCACCTCTAACGTGGAGGCCAAGACGTTGCGCATCTCCATAGATAAAGCGGTCGGGACATTGGACTGGCAGCCGCGGTGGCATCTCGACGAGACAGTAAGTCGGACGGTTGATTGGTACCGGCACTACTACCGGGAGAAAGGGGCGTCGATGCAGAAGCACAGCTTCGAAGACATCGAGGCATACGAGGTCGCCGGCAAAGGATCTAACCGGCCCTGACCGCATCCGTCGCCGGACAAGCTCAACAGCAGCGAGACTCTGTTGGGTCGATTCCTCCACTCCCAACCGGCACCGCACTCGTCAAGTGATCTCCAACTCGGCGAGCGGGAGCCGTCACCACGCACGTGTGTGCGATGATCTTGGCCATGGTAATGCAGGGTGCGAAATGCGCCACATGAAGCTGGGGCCTCGTCCTTGGCATCTGGCCAAGAGCGTCATCCACTGCACGCCAACACTTCGTCCCGTCGGGGCTCTCAAAGGGCCAAAAGGTGGACGGGTACCTCCAACCGGCCCTACGAAACCCTTGGTCCACCAGCGTTCATGACCGAGACAATCCGAACGAGGGAAGGGGCTTCTGCTTCTCCCCAACCTTCCGCGACTCGGCTGAGATCCCCGTCGTCGCTGGCCAGCCGGTGGTTGTCCGTAGGGAGCTTCGCCTCCGTGACGGCGTTGTGCGTCTGGCTGGGGTTCTACACGACGTTCAACTCCTTCGGCGGCTGGGACGACGAAGGTTATCTTCTGAATACCTTGTCCACGTTTACTGATCATGGGGGGCTTTATACTCACATCCAGAGCACATTTGGGCCGCTCTATTTTGAGGCCTTTTCGACGATCTTTACCTGGTTACCGGTCACCCACGACGACGGTCGAATCGTCACCCTGGTCGTGACCGTTCTCACCAGCCTCGGCTTCGGCGTGGCCACCAAGATGTTCACGCGGAATCTGATCGCCGGGATCGCGACGCAAGTGGGCACCTTTGTTCTTTTGATCTTCTCCTTCGTCGACGAGTCCATGCACCCCAGCATTTTGGTCTGGTTCCTGATTGCGTTGGTGTTGATTGCCCTGGCCTTGATCTCACGAGGTCAGCGGACGTTTGGATCGGTGATGCTCGGAGCCGCCGTCGCTGCACTGGTGCTAACGGAAGTGAATGTGGGGGCACTAGCCGCCATTGCCATGTTGTTTGCCGGGCTGATGCTGGCCTCGCCGCTCCGGGAGATGCGCCTCCCACGGATTGCTGCGGCGGTACTCTTCGTGGGCACCCCTGCTCTTCTGATCGTGGTCGGTGCGGGACACATCAGCGAGTCCTGGGCGCTCAAGTACGCCCTGATCGTCACATTGGCGGCGGCTGGAGTCGCTGTGCTCACCTTGGACAAGGATCTTCATGGACTGGTCCACCGTCGGGACCTCCACCGATTCCTCCTTGGAGGCGGCATCGTGGGTGCCCTCGTCATCGTCATTGCGCTCCTCTCGGGCACACAGCTCCTTGATCTCGTCCGCGGGGTGCTCATCGACCCGGCCCGCTATTCGAGCAATTTCACCATCCCCCTTGTCCTGCCATGGTGGGTGGAGGCGTGGGGAGCGGGCTGTCTTGCCGGCGCCGTCGTCTATCGTCGATACCGACACCGGAGCTCCTCATCGGGTCTGCTCGATGCGTGTGTGCATGTGATCGCCGGGTCGGTCATGCTCTATATCGCCGTAGCGCAGGCTCAGCTCCAACCTTCGGTTTCGTTTTCCGTAAGCTTCACCGTGGCGCTACCGCTGCTCTTTTTCGCAGCGATCCCGCCGGTGGGAGCGACCGAATCGCAGCGCATCGCCCGAGTGGGACTCGTGGCGCTCGCCGTGCTCGAAGGCCTCGTGGCGTATCCCGTGGCCGGAGCGCAGATCCGATGGTCGTCGCTCCTCATCGTGCCCGCCGGAATGCTCTGTCTGAACGACGGTCTCAGCCAGTTGCGTGCTCCCGCAATTGGACCACGGCGCCACGGCCGACACATCTCAAGCCTGCTGGCGTCGGTCGTCTTGTTCGCCGGCCTCCTGGCCTGGTTAGCGTGGATCTTTGCCGGCAACCTGTCGACAGAGTCGAGCAGCTACCGTGCCAACACGAGGCTCACGCTTGCAGGATCGGACATGATTCGTCTCCCTGCGGGCCAGGCCGACACCTTGGAGCTGCTTTCGCGGGCGATACGAGCCCAGTGCTCGACCTTTGTCACGCTCCCCGCACTGGACAGCCTCTACCTCTGGACCGGAGAGCGGCCGCCCACCGGCGGAAATGGGACGTGGTTCTACTCGCTCGACGCCCGCCAACAGAAACAGATCGTCGACCGAATCGAAGGGCGGGATGGATCGCGGTTCTGCGTGGTCGACAACCCCTTCTGGACGTCCTTCTGGACCCAAGGGCACGTTCTGCCCCAATTACCGCTCGCACGGCTGGTTGAGCGATCGAGACGGGAATACAGCCCTCCCCAGGTGTTCAACGGCTACCGCCTCTTCGTCGCCCGTGGAGTGGTGCCGTGAACGCAGAGGGCCCGCCAATTTCCGCATCTGGGAGATCTTCAAGGACGTATTTACCTCCTCCGACCTGCAGATTCGCTTCGACCCTCCGGTCGCTGCATGTCTTCGTCCGGCGTGGGAAAGGATGGTGGGAGTAGGGATCACCGGTCTGGGGCCCAGAAGGCTCGCCGACCAACACCCTCCGCATACGCTGGGGCTGATGACACGGGGAAGCCGATGGGCGATCTGATCACGACTGCGCACTCCACCCGGCTGGCGTCTCGCTACCAGGACGTGCGGAACCTGACCGAGGCGCTGGCCTCCCCTTTGTCCCCCGAGGACCAGACCGTGCAGTCCATGCCCGACGTGAGCCCCACCAAGTGGCACCGGGCCCACACCTCCTGGTTCTTCGAGACGTTCCTCCTCGAATCGGAGCTGGCCGGATACCGCCCCTTCCATCCCGCCTACGCCTACCTCTTCAACTCGTACTACGAGGGCGTCGGGGCCCGATACCCCCGGCCCCGACGCGGCGTGGTCTCGCGACCCGGCGTGGCCGAGGTGGGCGAGTACCGACGGCACGTCGATGGGTCGATGACAGCGCTTCTGGCCGGGACCTTGACTCCCGAGGTGACCGATCTCATCGAGCTCGGATTGCATCATGAGCGCCAGCACCAGGAGCTCCTGCTCATGGACATCAAGCATGTCCTGTCGTGCAATCCCCTCCAGCCCGCCTACACCACGGTCACCTTCGACGAGCAGCGAGACGCACGCCCCGCGGCATGGATCGAACACGAGGGCGGGCTCGTGGAGATCGGGCACACCGATGACGCATTCGGCTTCGACAACGAATTTCCCAGCCACGCCACCCACCTGGAGCCCTTCGCCTTGGCCGACCGGCCCGTCACCTGTGGGGAGTGGCTGGCCTTCATGGACGACAACGGGTACGGGCGCCCCGACCTGTGGCTGTCCGACGGTTGGGCGACGACGCAAGCCGAAGCATGGGACGCACCGCTGTACTGGTTCAAGGTGGTCGACGACTGGTGGCTGTTCACGCTGGGTGGCCCACAGCTCGTCGACCCGGCCGAGCCCGTGTGCCACATCAGCTACTACGAGGCCGACGCCTTCGCCCGTTGGGCGGGGGGGCGCATGCCCACCGAGGCCGAGTGGGAGGCGGTCGCCGCGGAGCGGGTCCCGGAGGGCAACTTCCTCGACCTGTCGGTCCTGCACCCGCGGCCCACCACGCAATGTGCGTCGCTCTACGGCGATGTGTGGCAGTGGACCTCGAGCTCCTACAGCCCCTATCCCGGCTTTCGCCCTGCGCCGGGGGCGGTCGGCGAGTACAACGGCAAGTTCATGGTGAACCAGTACGTCCTGCGGGGCGGGAGCTGCGTGACGTCGTCGGATCACGTGCGGGCCACGTACCGCAATTTCTTCCCCCCCTCGGCGCGCTGGCCCTTCACCGGTCTGCGCCTGGCCCGCGACGACTGAGGACCGTGTCCCCCACCACGCCGTCCATGGATGTCCACCTGAGCGCGGCGGACCTGCGCGGCGCCCTGGAGAACGACGTGCGCACCGGCTTGAGCGCCGAGCACAAGTGGCTGCCCCCGGTGTGGTTCTACGACGACCGGGGCAGCTTGCTGTTCGACGAGATCACGAGGCTTCCCGAGTACTACCTCACCCGGGCCGAGCGAAAGCTCCTCGAGGACCACTCGTCCGAGATCGCCACCGCCGCCCAGGCCGACACCCTGGTGGAGCTGGGCGCCGGGACCTGCGACAAGTCACGGGTCCTCCTCGACGCCATGGAGGCGACGGGGGCCCTGCGGCGCTACGTGCCGCTCGATGTCAGCGACGGGACCCTGTGGGCGGCCGCCACGGCCCTGGCCGATGAGTACCCCGGGCTCCTGGTCCACGCGGTGGTGGGGGACTTCCATCTCCATGTCGACCGGGTGCCGAGCGAAGGGCAGCGGCTCGTGGCCTTCCTCGGGAGCACGATCGGCAACTTGACGCCGGACCAGCGACGCCGCTTCCTCTTCGACCTCGACTGCATGATGGGGCACGGGGACCGGCTCCTGCTCGGAACCGACCTGGTGAAGGACGAGGCCCGGCTGCTGGCCGCCTACGACGACTCCCGGGGAATCACCGCGGCGTTCAACCGCAACGTCCTGCACGTCCTCAACCGGGAGCTGCACGCGTCGTTCGATCCGGACCGCTTCGAGCACGTCGCCCTGTGGAACGACGAGGAGAAGCGGATCGAGATGCGGCTGCGCTCGACGACGGACCAGGTCGTCTCCATCGCCGATCTGTCCATCGAGGTGACCTTCGGCGCCGGCGAAGACCTCCTGACCGAGATCAGCTCGAAGTTCACCCGCCAGGGTGTGGAGGACGAGCTCTACGCGGCCGGCTTCCTCGTGGACTCGATGTGGGAGGCACCGGGCGGTGACTTCCTCCTGACCCTGGCCCGGCCGTACTGCTGAGCCCGGTCGGTCCCGAGCTCACCACCCCCGCAGGTCGACGGGCCAGCTCTCGAGCACGTCGTCGCCGTCGACGAGGTACATACGCTCGTGGTACGCCACGGTGGGGTCGATATGGGCCGGGATCACGCTGATGCGGTCGCCGACGCGCACGACGTCGGTGGGCGCGAACGTGACGTGCTCGTCCGAGCAGAACCACACCGCCGCCCCCTCGATGGTCGGGTTGCCGTGGTCCATGCCGAGCGCCTTCACCCCGCAGTCGGCCACCGCCCACCCCGCCGAGACCGACACCACGGTGGCGAGGACGGTCAGGGCCTGGCGGAAGGGCAGGGCGAGTTTGGTGTAGGCGCTGTCCATGAGGGCGTAGGAGCCCGCCTGGATCTCGGTGGCCCAGGTGTTGATGTCGTAGGTCCCCGTCCCCCCGGCGGAGATGAGCTCGCCCCCGACCTCGGCATGGGCCTCGAGCAGGCCGGCCATGGCGACCTCGACCATCTCGACCCGCCGTGCCCTGTCCTCGAGGCCCACGACGTGGCCCTCGTATCCCATCACCCCCCGGACGGCCAGGCCTCGGGCCCGGGCCGCCTCGGCCAGGCGCCCGGCCTCGCTCGGCGAACAGCCACAGCGCGGCAGGCCGACGTTCACGTCCACCACGACCTCTTTGATCCCCGCCGCCGCGGCGGCGGCGATGGTCTCCTCGGAGTCGACGGCGACGGTCACCCGGGCCCCGGTGCGGGCCAGCCGGACGAGCCGCGCCTCGTCGACCACCTCGTTGGCCACCATCAGGTCGTCTCCGAGGCCGGCCTGCGCCAGTCCCTCGGCCTCGACGGTCGTGGCACAGGTGAACCCCCAGTGGCCGTGCACGGCCTGGCGAGCGGCCAGGGCGGTGCACTTGTGGGCCTTCACGTGCGGCCGCAGGCGGGCTCCGGGGAGGGCGGCGGCCATGGTGGCCAGGTTGTGCTCGAGACAGGCGCTGTCCACCACCAGGGCCGGGGTGGTCAGTTCCCCGATCCTCACCGGGCGGCGTCGGCCTCGGGGCCCAGACGTCGCTCGATGGCGTCCTGGAGGCCGGCCTGGAGCACCGTCGTGGTCACGTCGGCCCGGCTGCGCTCGACCACGGCGCGCAGGGCGTCGGTGGCCCGACGCAGCCCGCCCGTGATGGCGTCGGGATACTCGATGGTGACGAGCATGTCGTAGACGTCCTCCATGGCCTCGAGGAGCTCCTCACCCCGGGAGGTCTCGCCGGCCCGCAGGCGGTCCAGGAGATGGCGACGGAGCTCGGACGCCGCTTCGGCCAGGCCGTTGAGCCACGCCGCGAGCCCGACCGCGAGGTCGCCCGGGCCCGGGAGCGGCGACCCTTCGACCAGGGCCGAGGTCAGGCGGGCCTCGGCGAGCTCCTTCTCGGCGTCATGGAGGAAGCCGGCGGCCGCCAGCCTCGGATACGGCGCCAGCGCCTCCTGGGCGCGGCGCAGGCTGCGGTCGGCCTCGGTGACCCGTGCCTCGGTCTCGGCGGGCTGGAGCCGGTGTATGGCCCGGATGGCGAGCCCACAGGCCCGGATGGTCTCCCGGCACGACGCCAGCGCCGTTTCGCGCGCCCGGTGGGCCGCTTCGAGCTGTTGACGCGCCTCGTCTCCCCACCTGGCCAGATCGGCCGTGCGCACCTCGGAGGGCACCGGCAGCCGCGTCAGCGAGCCGCGCGGCGGATGACAATCGTGGGTTCGTCCTCCACCGGCTCCGGCAGGTAGTGCAGCTTGGCGGCGCGTTCGGTGGCCCGGCCTCCGAGGCGCACCAGCATCACCACATACAGCGCGGAGATCACGAGGACAAAGGCGGTGACGCCGAGCAGGGGTCGCAGGACCGGGATGGCGCCGAGCACACCGGTGACGAAGATCACGCACACCAACGACGCCAGCACGTCGCGACGGCGCTTACAGGCTTCGGGACGGAAGTACCGGTCAGGCCGTTGTGTGGTCGAGGCGGGGCGCGCCGTCCGGGGCGCCATGGCGTCGGGCCTGATGAGGATGAGGCTGCGTTCGGGGGTGAGGGAACGACGGCCGACGGCACTCGGTGCGTCGTCGGGCAGTGACGTCATGAGACGGAAGGCGGGGGGCACCACGGCCGGACCGGTGCGCCGCAGCACCCGCAGGTGCTGGTGGAACTCGCCGATGGAGTCACCCGACCGGCGGTCGAATTTCCGCCGGAGAAGGCTCGGTCCGAGGACCGCAGCCCACACTGCGCCGAGTATCAGGAGGACCAGAATCGTCAAAAACCCTTCGATCTACCTTCCGATGTCACACGACGTTACAGAAAACTGCATCACGATCGGTGGATGGTACACACGCCTCCGCTTGATGACGAAGTCAACGGGAACCGGCGCGCGACCCTGACGCCCTGGCCGTCCACCGGCCCCCGGACCGCTCCACGGTCACGGGCACGTCGAAGCAGGACGACACCGCCGCCGAGCTCAACACGGAGTCCGCCGCTCCCGCCGACACCATCCGACCACCCTGCAGCAACGCCACGTGGGTCGTCCCCGGAGGGATCTCCTCGACGTGATGCGTCACGAGCACGAGAGGCACGGTCTCGGGCGCCGCCGCCAAGGCCGCCAGGCGCGCCACGAGGCGCTCCCGGGCGCCGAGGTCGAGGCCCGCGGCGGGCTCGTCGAGGAGCAGGAGCTCGGGTGCCCCCATGAGCGCCCGGGCCAGGAGCACCTGTTGGCGCTCACCCTCCGACAGCACCCCGAATTCCCGGTCCGAGACACGGCCCAGGCCCGCCTCGTCGAGCAGCCGGTCGGCGCGGGCATGGTCGCTCGGGTCGTAGTGATGCCACCACGGCTCGAGCGCGGCATAGCGACCGGTGAGCACCACGTCATGGGCGCTGAGCGTGGGCCGGAGGCTGCGCAAGATGGCCTGGGTGACGAAGGTCACCCGGGTCCGCAGCGCTCGGGCGTCGGTGCGCCCGTAGCGGGCCCCGAGCACCTCGACGCTCCCCCGGGTGGGCAGGAGCCGCATGCCGGCCACGTGCAGCAGGGTGGTCTTGCCCGAACCGTTGGGCCCGAGCACGGCCCACCGTTCGCCCGGCGACACGTCCCAGTCGATGTCGTCGAGGATGGGGCGGCCGTCTCGCACCACCGAGACGCCCCGGAGGCGAACCACCGGCGACGGGGGATCGGAGACGTGATCAGGCATGCGCCCAGTCTCGGGCACGCCGGGGCGAAGTCGCCACCGTCCCTCGGCCCGTGCTCAGCGAGCGGGCAGCCGCCTCGCCACGCGGCCCGCCAGCCCGGACACGCATTGGGCCCACACCCGCTCCCCCATCAGCCACAGCCACAGCTCGCGGCCGTAGGAGACGATCACGTCGAGGAACGCCTCGCGGCTCATGCCGGCCGGCTCGAGCGCCGGTCGCCACCGCTCCCACAGCCACAGGCCGACGCAGATGTCGTCGGAGAATCCTTCGCGCCAATCAGCGCCCGCCAGCAGCGCATCGCGCAAGGCGTCACGCATCTCGACCGGCTCTTCGGGGTGATCGAGACGAAGGCCCTCGGCCGGTTCGACCACGGTCATGGTGTGTTCATCGCCGACCACTCACCGGTCCCGGACGACCGGGGCACGGTCGGTGCCGCGGTAGTTGTCGAGATGCTCGGCGAAATCGATGAACAACGGCCCGTCGGGGTCCAGCTTGCGCTGCAGGGTCCGACCGGCGATGCGCTTGTCCAGGTTGTCGAGCCGCACCAGGGCCTCGCGGTCATCGAGGTCGCGCACGTCGAGCCGGCCCCGTGCTCGGTCGAAGGCCAGGCGGCCGACCTCGGTGCGGACCAGGACGCTCGACCACCCCGTCAGCGACCCCACGCTCCCGATCGAGATGTCGGCGCTGCGCCCCAGGAAGTCGGCGCATTCGTCACAGCCCTTCAACGCCGCGCCGTGGAAGTCCTTCACGGGCTCGTCGACCGCCACCGACCCGTCGCGGTACTCGACGATCATCCGGCCGTGGATGACGTCGACCTTGCTCACCCGCTCCAGATCGAGGCCGCGTCTGTCCCGCAATTCGCGCAGCATGAGGGCCTCGTAGTCGAAGCTCTTGGTGCACAGCAGGGCGATGGTGAGCGCCACGGCGTCGATCCGGTGCGCCCCCGTCGGCCACCGGCGGGCCTGCATGGCCCGGATGCCCTGGATCTCACAGGGGGTCCCCACCACGGCCAGTCGCGGCTTGGCGGGGAGGTCGTAGCGGCTCAGGTCGAGCTCGGCCAGGGCCATGGTCTGGTTGTAGAAGCTCCCGGCCGCGTCGATGATCTCCTTGGCCGTGGTGGCGACGGTGGCGATCCCCTTCCAGGGCTCGTCGGGGTTGTCGCTCGGGCGCGACACCAAGGCACCGTCGATGTCTCCGCCCGCCAGCAGGGCCAGAAGCATGGCGGTGACCACGCCGCCGTCCTGGACGTCGTCGGCGGGGACACCGGCGCGCACCGCGTACTCCCCGACCACCGCACCCAGGCCGTCACCGGGCGGTCCGCCGGTCAGCTTCCAGTAGGTGTCGGCGGAGTCGGACTTGATCACCACCGGGACCTCGACGGCCTCGGAGTCCGGGGTCGACGGCGGCCACAGGGCCTCGTAGCGCAACCCCCCCCGGGGGCAGAAGTCCCAGCACAGCGAGCATCCGGTGCACATCTTGACCAGCTCGGGCAGGCCCGTGTCCTTGGCTACGCCGATGGAGTTCGACGGGCACACGGCCACGCACGTCCCGCACTGGATGCAGCGGTCGGCGAAGATCACGCCGGCCTCGAGCTCCCAGAACCACGTCTTGCCCGGCGGCTCGGCGACGCCGTTCATCTCGTCGCGGATACGGAATCCCTTCATGGCGTCCCCGCCGGTGCGTGGTCGGTGTCGAGCCCGGCCAGTGTGGCCGCCAGCTCCTCGTTGGGCACCCGGCGGGCCCAGTTGTAGAAGGGCTCCCCGTCGCGGCGCTCGGACTGGTAGCGCCGCACGGTGCGCAGCAGGGCGTCGGGAACGTCATCGACGGGCCGGGCGTTCTCGATCCAGTCGATGAACGCTGCGTCGGGGCCGAGCGATCCCCCCATGCCGATGTCGACGGCCTCCTCGATCCGCTCTCCCACGTGCGCGATATCGCCCCGGAAGCCGATGTCGGCGATCTGGGGCTGGGCACACGAGGCCGAGCAGCCCGAGAAGTGCATGCGGATGATGCCGGCGTCCTCGCGCGCAACCGAGGGCGCTCCCGCCGTCGGCCGGGCCCCGGTCGGCTCGGCCGCCAACTGGCCATCGAGCCAGCGCGCCCACGTGACGGCCCGCTCCTTGGTCTCCACCACCGCGAACCGGCAGAACTCGTTGCCCGTGCAGGCCACCACACCCCGCTCGAAGGGACCGGGGAACGGTGAGTACTTGGCGAGCAGCTCCTCGTCGAGCAGGGCGTCGACCCGGTGCTCGGGGACACCGGTCAGGACGAAGTTCTGGTCGGTCCCGAGGCGCATCGTCCCGTCCCCGTAGGTCCGGGCCAGCCGGGCGGCCTCGACGAGCTCGATGCCCGACATGCGGCCCACGGGCACCGAACACCCCACATACCGCAATCCCGGCTCGTGCTGGGGATGGACACCCACGTGGTCGCCCCGGTACCGGGTGGTGAGCTCCTCCCCGGCGGCGGCGAGGTCGAAGCGGGCCCGGGCGGCCAGCTCGACCCGGAACTGCTCGGGCCCGAGCTCTTGGACCAGGTACCGCATCCGGGCCAAGCCGCGACTCTCGCGGTTGCCGAGCTCGCCGAAGAGCTGGGCGATGGCCCGGGTGATCTCGACGGCCTGTTCGGGCCGGACGAAGACGTCGATGTCCGAGCCCATTCGCTCGCCGTCGGAAAGCCCGCCGCCCACGAGCAGGTTGAACCCGACCGTCCCGTCCTCGGCACGAGCCGGCCACAGGCCGATGTCGTTGATCTCGGCCTGGGCGCAGTCCTCGCGGCACCCCGTCACGCTGATCTTGAACTTGCGGGGGAGGTTGGCGTACTCGCGGTTGCCGGTGAAGAAGGCCGAGATGGCCCGGGCGATCGGAAGGGCGTCGAGGACCTCCTCGCCGTCGACGCCCGACACCGGGCAGCACAAGACGTTGCGGGCGGAATCCCCGCACGCCTGCACGGTGGTGAGCCCCACGTCGGCGAAGCGCTCCCAGATGCGGGGCACGTCGCCGATGCGGATCCAGTGGATCTGAATGGTCTGTCGGGTGGTGATGTCCGCGTACCGATTGCCGAACACCGCACTGTCCTCGGGGCCCTCGCCGAAGGCGTCGGCCACGACGCCGATCTCCCGGGCCTGGTCGGCGGTGAGCACCCCGCCGGGGACCTTGACGCGCATCATGAAGGCGTCGCCCCCCTGGCGCTGGGGGTACAAACCCACCCACTTGAGCCGCTCCTGTTCGCCGGGCACCTTGGCGATGGCGTCAGGGCCCTCTTTGGCGTAGCGGGAGATGACGGCGTCGGCGACCTCGAGGGGGTGACGCTCGAGCTTCCAGCGCTCGATCTGGTTCAGCTCGCCCACATGGCGGTAGGGGTGCACGAAGTGCATCGACCGCTCGTTCCCATGGATCTCGACGCCCAGGGGATTGTCCCGATCATGGGCCATCAGACGTGCAGGCCGCACTCTGTCTTGCCCATGCCCGCCCACCGGCCGGCACGGGGATCCTCGCCGGGCGCGACCGGACGCGTCGTCGGGGCGCAACCGATCGACAGGTACCCCTGGGTCATGAGGGGATGCACAGGCAGGTGGTGATCGGCCTCGTAGTTGGCGATGTCGGCCTCGCTCCATGTGGCCATGGGGTTCACCTTGACCAGTCCCCGGGCCTCGTCCCACGACACGATGGGAGCGGCGGCACGCGTGGGGGCGTCGCAGCGCTTCAACCCGGTGAGCCAGGCGGCCCGGCCCTGCAGGGCGCGGTGCAGAGGCTCGACCTTGCGGAGCTCGCAGCACCGGTCGGTCCCGCACGGCCAGGCGGCGGCTTCGGAACCGGGCGTCATGACTCGGAGGTTCAGGTCGTAGCGGGCCCGCACCTCTTCCACGTAGGCCAGGGTCTCAGGGAAGTGGAACCCGGTGTCCAGAAAGAGGACCTCGATCCCGGGATCGACCTCGACGGCCAGATCGATGATGACGCAATCCTGGAACGAACAGGCCAGGCTGAGCTCGCTACCGAAACGCTCGACCGCCCAGCCCATGACCTTGCCCGCCGGGGCGGTCTCGAATTCCGCCGCTCTCGATGCCAGCTCCTCGAGATCGATCATGGTCCCGACCCCTGCATCCACGGTCCACTCTCCTGTTCCGAGCCTCGTACCAGCGCTTCTCCGTGACGGTCCTCGGGGACCGCTTCGGGACCGGCGCCCGTCGCACGACTTGTCCGGCCAACCGGCCACTACTATATATGACTAATCAGATCGGGTTTTACCCCTTTCCAGATCGGTTTAGTGCTTTCCGATGGCAATGGTCACCTTGCCACCAGGGACAACGGAGCTGCCCCATGACGACGACCATCGACCCCCGGGCCCAGATCCCGGCCCGGCCCGCCCCGGCGGCACCCCCGGACCACCTGGACCTGCTCGAGGCACACGCCGTGTTCGTGATGCGGGAGGTGGCGGCCGAGTGCGAGCGTCCCGTCCTGCTGTTCAGCGGCGGCAAGGACTCGGCCGTGCTGCTGCGGCTGGCCGAGAAGGCGTTTCGACCGGGACGCCTCCCCTTCCCGGTCATGCACGTGGACACGGGCCACAACTTCGATGAGGTCCTCGAATACCGGGACAAGGCCCTGGCGGAGCTCGGTGAAGAGTTGCTCGTCGCCTCGGTGCAGGACTCCATCGACCGGGGACGTGTCGCCGACCTCGGGCCGGGGCGGTCGCGCAACCGGCTCCAGAGCGTGACGCTCCTCGATGCCATCACCGAACGGGGCTTCGACGCCTGTATCGGGGGTGCCCGTCGCGACGAGGACAAGGCCCGTGCCAAGGAGCGGGTGCTGTCGTTTCGGGACTCGTTCGGACAATGGGACCCACGCAATCAGCGGCCCGAGCTGTGGCACCTCTACCACGGCCGGGTTCGGACCGGGGAACATCTGCGCGCCTTCCCCTTGTCGGACTGGACCGAGCTCGACGTGTGGCGGTACATCCGGCGCGAGGACATACGTCTGCCCTCGATCTACTTCGCCCATCGCCGCCCTGTCGTCGAGCGCGACGGCATGCTGCTGGCGGTGTCGGAGTGGGTCGTCCCCTCCCCGTCCGAGGTCGCCGAGGACGCCATGGTCCGGTTTCGCACCGTGGGCGACGCCACCTGCACCGGGGCGGTGCGGTCCCAGGCGCTCGACATCGACGAGGTGATCACCGAGGTCGCCTCCTCGCGGGTGAGCGAGAGAGGGGCCACACGCGCCGACGACAGGTTCTCGGAGACGTCGATGGAGGACCGCAAGCGAGAGGGTTACTTCTGAGATGACCGCGACTCTCGGCACCGAGCCGGTGGCGGGCTCCACGCTGCTGCGCCTGGCCACGATCGGGTCGGTCGACGACGGAAAGTCGACGCTCATTGGCCGCCTCCTCCACGACACCAAGCAGCTCTTCGACGACCAGCTCGAAGCGGTGTCCTCGGCCAGTGCCAGACGCGGGGTCGACGGAGTGGACCTCGCCTTCGTCACCGACGGCTTGCGGGCCGAGCGCGAGCAGGGCATCACCATCGACGTCGCCTATCGGTACGCGTCGACACCGCACCGGAAGTTCGTCATCGCCGATTGTCCCGGACACGTCCAGTACACGCGGAACATGGCCACGGGAGCCTCCACCGCCGATGTGGCCGTGGTCGTGGTCGATGCCACCTCGGGACTGCGCGAGCAGACCCGGCGCCACACCTGCATCGCGGCGTTGCTGGGTGTCCGCCACCTGGTGGTGGCGGTGAACAAGATGGACCTGGCCAACTGGGACAACGAGACGTTTCGGTCCGCCGCCGACGAGGTCGGAGCGCTGGTGGGACGCCTCGGCATGGAAGCCGCCACCGTCGTCCCCGTCTCGGCGCTCCTCGGGGACAACGTGGTCGAAGCGTCGACCCACATGCCCTGGTACGACGGGCCGACGCTTCTGAGCGCTCTCGAGAACGTACCGGCCGGGACCTGGGCGCACGACGGCGACGGCGGGGGTCGCCTGCCCGTGCAGTGGGTCGTGCGCCATCCCGGAGGCGGGCGGAGCTACGCCGGCATGGTCAGTGGCGGCACTTTCCGGCCCGGCGACGAGGTCGTGGTGCTCCCCGGCGGGCAACGCAGTCGGATCACGTCGGTGGAGACCTTCGACGGACCGCTCGACGAGGCCCAGGCATCCCTGTCGGTGACCGTGCGCCTCGATGACGATCTCGACGTGTCACGGGGTGACCTCATCGCACCTGCGGACGGTGCGCCGGAGGTGGCGCGCCAGTTCGAGGCCACGGTGTGCTGGTTCTCCGATGCACCCGTCCAAGCAGGCCAGCGGTTCCGGCTCAAGCACACGACTCGGCTCACCCCCGCGCACGTCTTGTCCGTGGACTCTCGCCTCGACGTCGCGTCTCTCGAGCTCGAACCGGCCGGCCAGCTCGGCCCCAACGACATCGGCGTGATGAGCTTCGCCGTCGGCACTCCTCTGGCACTCGATCCCTATCGGCGCAATCGCGTGACGGGCAGCTTCGTGGTGATCGACGAGCAGACCAATGCCACGGTGGCGGCGGGCATGGTGGGTGTTCCCGTCGTGGCGTCGCTGGTCCCGGGCTGACGGTGGGAGTCGGCGCCCCGATCTACCCCGTCGGACTGGTGGTGAAGGGCCGACGCTGCCTCGTCGTCGGAGGCGGGCGGATCGCGGCGCGCAAGATCGGTGGACTGCTGGCATGCGGCGCGGCGGTGACGGTGGTAGCCCCCGAGGTACACGTGGCCACCGCTGAGCTGACGGCGTCAGGTGCCATCGCGGCGATCGACGAGACGCCGCTCGAAGTCCAGATCCGGCCCTATCGCCCCGGCGAGGCCGCCGATTACCTGCTCGTGATCGCGGCGACCGGTGACGCTGCGGTGGACGACGCCGTCCACCGGGACGCCCAGAGCGCCGGGGTCTGGGTCAACGTTGCCGATGACCCGGCGCGGTGCAGCTTCGTCCTGCCCGCCGTGGGCCGCGACGGCACGGTCTCCATCGCCGTGTCCACCGCCGGCGCCAGTCCCGCCCTGGCCGGCTGGTTGCGCGACCGCGCCGTCGAGGCACTGGGGCCGGGGCTCGGCGACCTGGCCGCGCTCCTCGAGGACGGGCGTCGGCGCCTGCACGATCAGGGCCGGAGCACCGAGACCGTGGACTGGCGACGGTTGCTCGACGGGCCCCTCCCCGACATGGTCCGGCGGGGGCACATGGATCAAGCACGTGCCGAGCTCGACACGTTTCTCGGTGAGCCGGGCGTGGCGAGCTCGTGAACGGGGCCGCGCCCCGGTATCAGTCGCCCGAGCGAGCCATGCCGTGATCGGCAATACTCTGCACGTGGCTCCCACCGAAACCGCTGCGGCCGCCCGTCCGAGGAAACGATCCGCACCCGAGGCACCGCTTCCCGATGTCTCGTCGTTGGGCGTCCCCAACGACGAAGAGGTGATCGGTGCCATCCTCCTCGCCAGCCGCGCCATGGTCGCCATCGCCGTGCGGTCGCTGGCCGGAAACCCTGACGACGTGACCCTGCCGCAGTACCGGACCCTGGTGGAGCTCAAGCCCCTCCACCGCCACCCGCATGTGCGACCGGCTGGTGCGTAAGGAGTTGGTGTCCCGCACGCGCGACGAGCTCGACCGACGAGAGGTGAAGCTGGCCATCACGGCATTGGGCCGCAGGGTGGTTTCCGACGTGATCGAACGCCGCCGGGCCGAGGTGCGCGACCTGCTCGAGGCCATTCCCGTCCCGCTCCGACGCCAGTTGGTGAACTCGCTCACCCTCCTGGCCACCGCGGCGGGCGAGGCTCCCGAGCTCCACTGGGGACCGGGCTGGTACTAGGACTTTCGGCACAGCCGAATGCGCGAGGAAGAATTCTGTCTGTCAACCCGATGGTGGGTTGTGCGCAACAGCCAGCACCGACAAGCCGAACGGGAGCGGAACACGTCGGGAGGCCTTCGCCTCCAGCGCCAACACCCGTTCCGCCCAATGGTTCAACCTGGCCCCAGGGTTCAGGTTGGTACTGATGTCGATCAAGACCTCGTCTGACGCATGACGGCGACCGAGGCGGTATGGCAGCGCCCTCAGCAATGCGGCGGCCGGCACCAGTGACGCAAAGCAGTAGCGCACCGACAGGACGGAGAACTGCGAACGCGCCAGGAGGGCACGCAAGGTCGTCGCAGAATACCTGCGGAAGTGACCCAGAGCCTCGTCCTCGGCGCTCCACAGCCACTGGTACGCAGGAACGGTAACGACGAGCGTCCCGATCGGGCAAAGCACCCGTGCAACCTCACGGAGGAGGTCCGACGGATCCTCAAGGTGCTCGAGCACATCGAACATGCCTACCGCCGGCAGGCTCCCGGACGGCAGGGCCAGGTCTTGGAGGGTTCCGCAGAAAACTTCGCTTCCCAGGTGGGCAATTTCTCGAGCCCCTTCAGGCAGCGGCTCCACCGACAAGACGTCAACGCCATAGGCCGGGAGTCGCTTCGCCATCGCACCGGAACCCGCTCCCACTTCCCAGATCTTCGAGATCGACGCGTCGCGAAGCAGCTCTCCGACCGCATCGGCTCGAGCGTCGAGCCAGAACCCTTCTCCGCCGTCGCCACTCAAGGTGTCCAACACGTCGCGCGGGTAGGAGATCTCGGTCTCGTCTCGAGCTAGCCAGCGGACACCGTCAGCACCTGCGGCAGGCGCATCCCATCCAAGGGACTGGAGTCGACGTAGCTCTGCCTTTGCCGAAGTTTCGGACATTGCGCTCATCGTTTCCACCACCATCCAAGGATCGTTTCGCCGCCGGCGCCGACTGGTGCCCCTCGGTGCTCCCAGAACCACCTCAATGCCTGTCCTCGTATCGAAAAACGGATTTCTTCATAGTTCTCTCCGTCCGACCGAGACCTGGAGGCTGAGCCAGGAGGAAGGCTACGCCACCCACACCGTCTTGGCCTCGCAGAACTCTTTGATCCCGAGCGTGGAGAGCTCGCGGCCGTAGCCCGAGCGCTTCATCCCGCCGAACGGCAGTTCCACGGTGGACGCCACCATGGCGTTCACGAAGACCATGCCGACATCGAGACCCTCGATGAACAGCCTGCGCTCGTCGGCGTCGTCGGTCCACACGCTCGCGCCGAGCCCGAACGTCGAGTCGTTCGCCATGCGCAGTGCGTCAGCGGTGTCCTGCGCCTTGTAGAGCAGGGCGACGGGCCCGAAGACCTCCTCGGTGTCGACACGCATCGACGGGGTGATCCCGGCGAGCACGGTGGGGGGGTAGAAGTACCCGGGACCCTCCACGGCGCCACCCCCGCACAACACCGCCGCCCCCCGGGCCCGGGCGTCGTCGACCTGCTCGACGATGTCGTCGCGACCCTGGGCCGTCGCCAGCGGACCGACGTCGGTGCCCGGCTCCATCGGGTCACCCACGACCAGTCCCTGCATCTGCTCGGCGAAAGCCGCCTCGAAGGCGTCGTAGACCGCACTGTGCACTATGAACCGCTTGGCGGCGATGCAGCTCTGGCCGTTGTTCTGTACCCGGGCCTGGACACCCACCGACACGGCGCGGTCGAGATCCGCCGAGGGCAGCACGATGAACGGGTCACTTCCGCCCAGCTCGAGCACGGACTTCTTGATGGCCCTACCCGCCACCTCCGCCACAGACCGGCCTGCCCCCTCGGACCCCGTGAGGGTCACGGCTCGCACCCGGTCGTCCTCGATCAACCCCGCCACGCCCGACGACGGGACGAGCAGCGTCTGGAAGGCGCCGGGGGGATACCCCGCCCGGCGGAACACGTCCTCGATGAGCAGCGCGGTCTGGGGCACGTTCGAGGCATGTTTCAACAGGCCGACGTTGCCGGCCATGAGGCCCGGCGCCGCGAACCGCATCACCTGCCACATCGGGAAGTTCCAGGGCATGACGGCCAGCACCGGACCCATGGGCCCGTACCGCACGCTGCTCTTCGTGGCCGAGGTGCTGACCGTCTCCTCGGCCAGCAGGTCCTGGGCGTGCTGTGCGAACCACCGCAACGCCGAGGCGCACTTGGCCACCTCGCCCTTGGCCGACGCGAAGGTCTTGCCCATCTCGGTGGTGAGTACCCGGGCGATGTCGGGGATCTCGCCTTCGAGCAGGTCGGCGGCGGCCGTGGCCAGGTGGGACCGTTCCTCGAACGAGGTGGCACGGTACGAGGCGAAGGCCCTCTCGGCCTGGGCCAGCTTGGCCTCCACCTGTTCGTCGGAGTCGGGTTCGAAGACCTTCTCGGTCTCGCCTGTGGTGGGATTGACAGTGGCGATCGGCATACCCAGATCATGCCCATCCCGACGGCTCGCGGCACACCGCACTGTGAGCCGACCGGGATCCCGTGTGGCGAGACGCCGGTGTCGAAGCGCTCAGGGCGGCGACGAGGCGAGGCCCAGGACCGCCGGGAGGTCGCGCCGGCGGAGCTTCCCGGTCGGGGTGTGGGGAAGCTCGCTCACGAGGAAATAAGCCTTCGGGCGCTTGTAGGGCGCCAGAGCCTGCGCGGCGTGGCGACGGAGGTCGCCCTCGTCGACGGCTCCCACCACGGCCGCGCACACACGCTGGCCCCACTCTTCGTCGGCCACGCCGAAGACCGCCACCTCGAGGACACCGGGTGCCCGGGCCAGCACCGACTCCACCTCGACCGGGTACACGTTGACGCCACCACTGATGACGAGGTCGTCGCGCCGTCCGTCCAGGAAGAGGTACCCGTCCTCGTCCAGCCGGCCCATGTCGCCCACGGTGAAGGCCCCGTGGCGCCAGGCCCGTGCCGTGGACGGCGCGTCGCGCCAATACTCGAACCGGGCGAAGCCCGGCGCATGGCACCACACCATCCCGTCGGCGTCGATCTCGATGCGCCGGCCGGGCCGCGCCCGGCCCACGGTCCCGGGGCGCTCGGACCATTCCTCGGGCGAGCACACGGTGAACTGGCCTTCGGTGGAGCCGTAGAACTCCCACAGCACCCCGGATCTGAGTCTTCCAAGGGCGACACGCTTGTGCGCCACCGGGCACGGCGAGCCGGCATGGACCAAGAGCCGCAAGGAAGAGAAACACGCCGGTCCGTTCGCCACACCCATGACCCGGTGCATGGCAGTGGGGGCCATGAAGGTGGTCGTCGGCTCGAAACGATCGACGGCGGCCACCGCGCCGGCCGCATCGAAGCGGGGTAGGACCACGACCCTGCCGCCGCGCAGCAACGCCGCGCCGGCGAGCCGGACCGACACCGAGTGGTACAGGGGCGAGCACACCAGATGGGTGTCAGTGCCGTCGAAGCCCCACAGGTCGGCCTCGTCCTCGAACAGGGCGCGGGCATCGGCCGCGCCGAGCACCCCCGACCACACCCCCTTGGGGCGACCGGTGGTCCCCGACGTGTAGTGCATGGGCCGCACCAACGGATAGGGCGCCAGATCGGCGTCGGGGCCCGAGAGGAGGCGCTGCAGTCCGGCGCCGTCGCTCACCACCAGGGCAGGGTCGGCATCGGCGACGAGTGCGTCGCACTCGGCGGGGAGCAGCGTGGCGTTGAGCAGGACTGGCACCACCCCCCGACGGGCCGCGCCCAGGACGCACAGAAGGAGGCTCGCCGACGACGGCAGGCAAAAGGCCACCCGATCGCCCGGCCCCGCGCCGATCTGCGCCAGCGCGCCCGCCACACGGCGCTGCGCGTCCTCGGCCGGCCCGGGCTCGATCGTCTCGACATCTCCGAGAACCACGCTCACGGGATGACCGGAGCGGTCGGATCGTCGAGCACCACACCACCGGCTCCCTCCTCGTCGCGTCGCCCCGGGGCGGCGGCGTCGGGGCCCTCGAGGGCGGCGAAGAGGCCACCTCCCGTGAGCCCGATGGCCACCATCACCCCGAAGAGCACGATCCCGGACACGAAGGTCACGTCGCGAATGCCCACGACGTGGGCGATGGCACCCTGGAGAACCGCTCCCACGGGATAGACGGCTCCCAGGACCATCATGTAGAGACCCAGGACACGGCCTCGAGCCTCGGGTGGGGCGCGGCGCTGGACGACGGTGTTGAGCCCGGTGAGGACGCCGATGTAGCACGCTCCCACGATCAGCAGCGCCGCCGCCGCCCACCACAACGAGGGCGCCAACCCGTAGCCGACGAGCGCCAGGGGGAAGGCCAGCAGGGCCCCGACGAGGAGCCTGCGTCCGAATGCCAGGACCAGTGACGCCAGCATCAGCGAGCCCGTCACGGCGCCGATGCCCTGGGCGGTGAGGAGCACAGACGTCCCCCCCGCACCCTTGTCGAGGGCGGTGATCGCCATGGCGGGGACGAGCGCGATGAACGGAGAGCCGATCAGGGCCACGATGCCGATGAGGACGATGGCGCTCCGACACCCCGGCTCGGCGGCTGCGATGCGCGCACCCTCGACGATGCGTCGCAGGATCTTCCCGCTCCCCCCGGCACCCGGTCTCGTGGCGGGGAGCTCGACGACGGTGAGCGCCACCACCACGGCGCTGAACGACAGGGCGTTGATGGCGAAGACCCATGCCGGCGAGCCGGCCAGAAGCACGACGCCGGCCAGGGCCGGCCCGATGACGCGACCGACGTTGTACTGCGCCGAGGACAACGACACCGCACCGAGCAGGTCTTCGGGCGGCACCAGGTCGGGGATCATGGCCTGGTACGTGGGGAACCCCACCGCGGCGGCGACCCCGCCGAGAAACGCCACCGCCAACAGCACCCACGACGGGGCGTGCCCGGTGGCGGCGAGCACCGCCAGCGCGGCGGCGAAGCCCGCCTCGGCGACGGTGGTGGTGATGAGCCACCGGCGACGGTCGAGCCGATCGGCCAGTGCACCGCCGACCGGTGAGAGCACCCCGATGGGGATGAAGGCGGCGGCGGCCACCGCGCCGGTCCACAGGGGGTTGTGCGACCGGTCGGTCACCACCACCGCCAGCGCCACCGCCTGCATCCACGATCCGACGTTGGACACCAACGCCGATGTCCAGACGAGGGCGAAGTTCTTGGAGCACAGCGGTCGCAGCGAGCTCAGCACGGTGCGCCGAGGCTACTGCCGCCCCCGACACCCGGACCCGGGTGCCGACCCGGCGGTGCGACGCCTTCCCGGCGGTGCGAAACTCCACGGGATGGAACGAGACCTCGATCAGGCCCGCCGGTTGGTGGCCGACAGCACACGGGTCGTGGCTCTCACCGGCGCCGGCATCTCGACCGACTCGGGCATTCCCGACTTTCGCGGGCCCAACGGGGTGTGGACCAAGAACCCCGCCGCCGAGAAGATGGCCACGTTGCAGACCTACATGACCGACGCCGATGTCCGGCG
>JBEKIJ010000042.1:0-30078 GCA_050011815.1 Acidimicrobiales bacterium
CAACATCGCCGTCATCGTCGGCTTCGCCGTCTTCCTCTCCTATTCGAAGCACCTCCACATCGCCCTGGCCCCCATCAACGTGGCCACCTCGCGCCGGCCCCGGGCGTTGGGCCCCCTCTACAGCACGCCCGACATGGACATGGAGAACGTCTCCGAGGACACTGTCTTCGGGGCGGGCCACATCGAGGACCTGTCGTGGAAGCAGCTCCTCGACACCCTGACCTGCACCGAGTGCGGGCGGTGCCAGTCGGTGTGCCCGGCCTGGAACACCGACAAGCCCCTGTCCCCGAAGCTGCTCATCATGGGGCTGCGCGACAACCTCTTCGAGTCCTCGGCTCGGCTGTTCGGGTCCCCTCCCCCCTCGGAGGACGGGTCTCCCGTCGACGCCGTGGCGTGGGCCGCCGCCCAGAAGGCCGAGGCCCCCACCCTCGTCCCCGGCACCATCGACCCCGACGTGCTGTGGTCGTGTCTCACCTGCGGGGCGTGCGTGGAGGAGTGCCCGGTCGACATCGAGCACGTCGACACCATCGTGGAGATGCGTCGCTACGAAGTTCTCATGGAGTCCCGCTTCCCCACCGAGGCCGGACTGATGTTGCGCAACATCGAGAACCAGGGCGACCCCTGGGGCCTCGGGGGAGCCAAGCGCACCGAGTGGACCGAGGCCCTCGACTTCGAGATCCCCGTCATCACCGGGACCATCCCCGACGACATCGAGTACCTCTACTGGGTGGGCTGCGCCGGCGCGCTGGACGAGCGAGCCCGCAAGGCGACCCAGGCCACAGCCCGCCTCCTGCACCGGGCCGGGGTCAGCTTCGGCATCCTGGGTCCGCGTGAGTCATGTACCGGGGACCCGGCCCGCCGTCTCGGGAACGAGTACCTCTACCAGGAGATGGGAAAGGCCAACATCGCCACCCTGGACGAGGTGGGCGCCAAGAAGGTCATCGCCTCGTGTCCCCACTGCTTCAACTCGTTGTCACGGGAGTACCCCGACCTCGGTGGGAACTTCGAGGTGATCCACCACTCCCAGCTCCTGAGCCATCTCGTGACCACGGGCAAGCTCACCCCGGGGAACATGGATGCCAAGGTCACCTACCACGACCCCTGCTATCTCGGCCGCCACAACCGGGTGTTCGACGAGCCCCGGTCGGTGCTCGACTCCATCGCCGGCGTGGAGCACATCGAGATGAAACGCTGCCGGGAGAAGAGTTTTTGCTGTGGCGCCGGTGGGGCCCGCATGTGGATGGAGGAGAGTCTCGGTAAGCGCGTGAACCTCGAGCGCACCGACGAGGCCCTCGGGACCGGCGCCGACGTCGTCTCCACGGCTTGTCCCTACTGCCTGATCATGCTGGACGACGCCGTGCGGGCCCGATCCCGAGAGGACGACGTCAGGGTCCTCGACCTTTCCCAGGTCGTCGAGGCGTCGTTGCAGGTCGCTGCCGACAAGGAGTAGCGAAAACTCCGGCCTCGTTCTAGTGGAGGGCCTTGGCGTCGGCCTCGCGCAGGCGCAGCGACATGGCCACCAGGAGCTTGCGTGACAGCGTGGGCATCTCGTCGAGCAGACCGTTGAAGCGACGTTGCTCGAGCACGAGGAGGGTCATCGGGGTCTCCGACACGATGCTGGCCGAGCGCGGCATCCGGTCCAGCAGCGACAGCTCGCCGAACCACTTGCCCGGCCCGAGGGTGGTGACCCGGCGTCCGTTGCGACGCACCGAGGCGGTGCCGTCGACGACGAAGAAGAACTCCCGTCCGATGGTTCCCTCTTCGCACAGGACCCGTCCGGCGGGCACGATCACCTCCTCGACGGCCTTCCGGATCGTTCGCAGTTGGCCGGCGGAACAGGCCGAGAACATCCAGATCTTGCTCAGGTCGAGTTCGGGTTTTCGCGGCATGGCGAGAGGCTACCGTCGGGCGCGGTCCGGCGCTGAGATCGCCGGGGAATGGACAGGTCGATGATCGCGCCGAACTCGGCGACACCCGAGAGCACCGGCACCACCTTGCGTGGGGCCGGAGTGGACGTCGACGTCCGCCGCCTCGGTCGCGTCGTCGTCGCCCTGTGCCTCATGGCGCTGGCGGTGCTCACCGTTGTGCTCTTCGCGGTGGGAGTGCACAAGAACTCGCAGATCAATCGCTTGCGCCAACACGGCGTAGCTATCCAAGTGACGGTGTCGGGGTGTCTCGGCCTGCTCGGGGGCAGCGGCAGCAATCCAGCCGGGTACGCGTGCCGGGGAACGTTCACCCTCGACGGTCACCGTTACAACGAATCCATCCCGGGCAACGCCCTCCGTCGACCGGGGACCAAGGTCCGAGCCGTGGCGGTTTCGGGCAACCCGCCCCTCCTGTCGACCGCCCACGCCGTGGCGACCGAGCGCGCCTCGGCGAGCGTGTTCATCGTCCCCGCCATCCTGCTCGTGGTCCTGGCGCTCCTTGTCGGAGTCCTCGTGCTCAGGCAGAAAAAGCTGCGTCGGGAGACCCCGCCCGATCCCTCCGGCACTGCGCAGTAGCCATCGCCCATGCCGCCCGCCCTTGGCTGGCCGGCGAGACGGCGCGCTACCCTTTCTCGATGCCCGGCGGTCCTGATCACGACGACTCGGACGACGTCGCGCCCAAACTGAGCCTCCGGCACCGCCTCCTTCTCTCGCTGCCGCACCTCAAGCGGGACCAGGACAGGGCGCCGTTGGGCGAGCGGCTGCGCAGCGCCATCGTCAAGCCGGCCGAGCCCGGCACCACCGCCAAAACCAAGGCGGACGGGCCGAATTCGGTCGAGGAGCTCGAGGACGCCGTCAGGTACGCCGACGACAAGGAACGGCTCACGGGCCTCCTGCTGGCGCCGGTGGCGGCCATCATCGGGTTCATCGTCATCGGATCGCTGATCACCGACGACCCCGCGGGATCGAAACACGTGAGCGTGTCGCTCTACCACTCTCTGTTCTTCGTGCTCCTGGGCTTGTCGGTCGTGATGCTGGCGACGGCGTACTTCCGGAAGCGCCTTTACCTCGGCATCGTGATGGCCCTCTACGGGCTCTCGGTCTTCAACCTCCACTACTGGGGGTTCGGGGTTCCCTTCGTCCTGGTGGGTGCCTGGCTGCTGGTCCGGGCCTACCGCCTCCAGCGCGACCTCAAGGAGGCCACCGGCGACGGGCCGTCTCGCCCCGGACGGCGCAGCGGCACCACGCCCCGGGCGTCGGGTGCCCAGCCCAACAAGCGCTACACGCCCCGGACGGCGCCCCGCAAGCGCCTGCCCCCCAAACCCGACAACCAGAAAAAAGCGGGCTGAGCAGCGCCGGTCCCTCGGGGCCGGCCGCCGCACCTGGGCTCTTCCGGATCACGTGTCCAGTTCACGCGCTGGTAACACTGGCGTGACCGTGCCGAAACGCTCGGCCTGCATTCTTTCGGCGGCAGGGCGAACCGCCTGCCGTGGCCTTGGCGCACCCGTCGATGTGTGATGCCAGTCCATGGTCCGGGGGTTCGTCGGAAGTTCATGACCGCACGAGAGGAGCACTCGAGCCGTGCTAGGCGCTGCATCGCAACTCGTTCCGTATCCCAGTTGGCTGAATCCGGGCGACAACACGTGGCAGCTGGTGGCTGCCACGTTCGTCGGCCTGATGAGCCTCCCCGGACTGGCGGTCCTCTACGCATCGATCGTCCAGAAGAAGTGGGCAGTGAACGTGCTGGCGATGATGTTCGCCGGGTTCTCACTGGTCCTCATCGCCTGGGTGCTGTGGTCCTACAAGATGGGCTTCGGCGCCACCTCCTTGGGCGGGGGGGTGAGAGACGGAGTCCAGACCCAGCTCACCGGCACAGGATGGGTGAAGCACTTCTTCGAGAACTTCGTCGGGAAACCGGGGGGCATCACCAGCGCCACCGATGAACAGGGCCAGGCGGTGTCGGCTGCGAACACCGCCCTGCCCTTCCACTTCCCCACCACGACGCTGGCCTACTTCCAGTTCGTGTTCGCGGCGATCACCCCCCTGCTGTTCCTCGGAAGCGTCCTGGGCCGGATCAAGTTCAGCGCCTGGTGCCTCCTGGTGCCCCTGTGGTCCACCTTCGTCTACGGCGTCGACGCCTTCCTGCTGTGGGGCGGGGGCTACTTCGCCCAGGAAGGGGCGCTCGACTTCTCCGGTGGATACGTCATCCACATGTCGGCCGGTGTCTCGGGGTTCGTGGCCGCCTGGGTCCTAGGCCCCCGGCTCATGCGAGATCGACAACATGCCGTCCCCAACAACCTCGTCATGGCTGCCGTGGGAGCCGGCATCCTCTGGCTCGGCTGGAACGGGTTCAACGGTGGCGACCCGTACTACGCGGGGGCCGACGCGGCCGCCGCGGTGGTCAACACCAACGTGGCCACGGCCTGTGGCGTGGTGGTGTGGATGGCCATGGACGCCTGGTTCTCCAAGGCCAAGAAACCGACGTTCCTGGGCGGGGTGAACGGCATGATCTGCGGCCTGGTCGGGATCACGCCCTGCGCCGGCTTCGTGAACGGCCGGGGAGCGATCTACGTCGGGGTGATCTGCACCGCTGTGGTCTGGGTCGCCTGGAACTACCTGTCCAAGGTGCGGCCCTTCTCGAAGGTGGACGATGCCCTCGGGGTCATCTACACCCACGGCATCGCCGGCTTCTTCGGCGGCATGCTGTTGGGCATCTTCGGTGATCCGAACACCCTGGAACTGGGCTGCGGCAAGTTGAATTCCGTCGGGCAGGTGGTCAACACCTCCGGTTCGGTGGTGGCCTCGCAGTCGACGTACATCACGCCGCACGGGGGCTGTACGCCCTTCGGCGTGGGCGGCCTGATGTACACGGGCTCGGCCCACCAGCTGTGGGAACAGTTCCGGGCCGCCCTGTGGGTCATCTTCTGGTCGGCGCTCGTCACCTTCATCCTGATGAAGCTCATCGGCCTGGTCCTGCGTGGGGCCCGGTACAACGACGAGATCCTCGAGATCGGTGACCTCGCCATCCACGACGAGGAGGCCTTCCCCGACGAGACGTTCGCCCAGCGGACCTCCGCCGCCAGTGCCTTCGAGTTGGCGGGCCTCACCGGGTCCAAGTCTCCTCCCGTAGGGTCGGAATCCCCTCCGGCAGGCGAACGTTGACCCGGCCGAGCTCGAAGAAAGGGAGCGCACAATGAAGCTGGTCGTGGCAGTCCTCAAGCCCTTCAAACTCGACGAGGTCAAAGAGACCCTGAAGACGCTCGGCGTCCAGGGGATGACCCTCACCGAGGCACAGGGTTTCGGCCGCCAACGGGGCCACACCGAGGTCTACCGAGGTGCGGAGTACGAGGTGGACTTCGTCCCGAAGATCCGGGTCGAAGTGCTCGTCGACGACACCCAGGCCGACGAGGTGGTCGACGCCATCGTCAGCACCGCCGCCACCGGCAAGATCGGCGACGGCAAGGTGTGGGTCATTCCGGTGGAATCGGTGGTGCGGGTGCGCACCGGGGAGAGAGGCCGCGACGCCCTCTGATCCCCACGAGGCCTGGCCCTCTGACCGGCACGGTTCGCCTCCCCCCGGGCGGCCGGCCGGTCGGGGGTGTCAGCCCGCCTGGCGGGCGACAGCCTCGGTGGCGGCCCGGATGGCCTCGGGGTCGCCGAGCTGTCGGTCGTCGACGAGCTCCAGGTGGTCGTCGAACCGGAACCACCACGGGACCCCCGTGGGCACGTCCAGGCCGACGATCTCGTCGTCGGAGATGTCCTTCAGGTACTTGACCAGCGCCCGGATGGAGTTGCCGTGGGCCACCACGAGCACGCCCGGGAAGGCCCGCAGGTCGCCGGCGATGGCGTCCTCCCAGTAGGGCACCATGCGCACCACCACGTCGGCCAGGCACTCCGAATCAGGGAGGACCGCCGGAGGCAGCGCCCGGTAGCGGTCATCGTGGATGGGGTGTCTCTCGTCGGCGCGTGACAGGGGCGGGGGCGGGGTGTCGTAGCTGCGCCGCCACAGCTTGACCTTGGCCTCGCCGAACTGCTCGGTGGTCTCCTTCTTGTTGAGGCCCTGCAGATCGCCGTAGTGGCGCTCGTTGAGCCGCCAGTGGCGCCGGACGGGGAGCCAGCTCCGGCCCAGCTCGTCGAGGGCCAGGTTGGCCGTGCGCACCGCCCGGGTCAGGACCGAGGTATGGACCACCTGGAGGTCGAGCCCGGTCCGCTGTTCCGCGGCGAGCAGCGATCCCGCCTGGCGGGCCTCGGCTTCACCCTTGGCCGAGAGGTCGACATCGGTCCACCCCGTGAACAGGTTCTGGGCGTTCCAGGTGGATTCGCCGTGGCGGAGCAGGACCAGGTCGGGCACATCGTCGAGCGTAGTCAGGCCGCCCTACGACGACGAAGGGCTGGACGGGTGGTTTGCCGGGGCCTACCGGGACCGGGTGAGATGTGAATCCGGGAGATGGGCCGGCGGGATCTGCCCGCCAGCCCAGGGCTTCTCGACCCGGCTCCGGCGGACGGCCGGACCACCGTCGTGCGCCACGGGACGGGGCGGCGGGGGACGACGGCCTGGCCCCGCCGCCTCCGGTGGGCAGCGTCGCCCATGGCCGGGAAGGCACTGGTGAGCAGGCCCGCCACCACGAGGCCGGCAAGGGTCACAAGCAGCATGGTCATGGTCCGTGACGGTATGCCTGACCAGGGCGAACGCCTAGCGAGGTTCCACCTGGGTCGGGTGGGGGATTCCACCTGGACAGGCCCGTCAGGAAGGATCTGGCGGGGAGGGTGGCTTGCGCACCCAGAGGATGGTCCCGGGAACGGTGGGGACGAGGTCGAGGCCGAAGCCCTCCGCCATCTGCCCGGCCATCCTCTGGGTTCCCATGAGGGTGTCGGGATGGCCCTCGCCGTAGACCACGTCGATGGAGTGGGTGTGCTCGTGCCACACCACGGCCACGATCTCACGCTCCGCCACGACGGCCCTCCCGGGTTGGACGGCGGGGCGGTGGAACCGGGATAGGCACCACCACCCCGCCGCACCCCCCGGTGAGCGACCGTGTCAGGTTGGGGTTTGGGAGGCCCCGGAGTCGCCTACAGGCCAAGGTAGGCCCGGCTGTTTCGGCCTCCCAGAGGGGTTCCACCTGGGCGAACAGGTGATTCCACCTATGTCGTCGACCTGGCCTCCAGTCGGACCGGACCGGGCCCAAGCCAGCCGAAGCCAGGAGAGTCGGCGGAATTCCCTGGTGAAGGTCACCGGGGCGCAACAAGGATACGGAGGCACACGCAATGCCCAAGGCCGTAGGAATCGACCTCGGCACCACCAACTCGGTCGTGAGCGTCTTGGAGGCCGGTGAGCCGGTCGTGATCCCCAACGCCGAGGGGGGCCGCACCACGCCGTCCGTCGTCGGGTTCTCCAAGTCGGGCGAGGTCCTCGTGGGCGAGGTCGCCAAGCGCCAGGCCATCACCAACCCCGACCGCACCATCCGCTCGGTCAAGCGCCACATGGGCACCTCGTGGTCGATCGACATCGACGGCAAGAAGTACAACGCCCAGGAGATCTCGGCCCGCATCCTCCAGAAGTTGAAGAGGGACGCGGAGTCCTACCTCGGAGACACCGTCAACCAGGCCGTCATCACGGTGCCGGCCTACTTCGACGACGCCCAGCGCACCGCCACCAAGGAAGCGGGCCAGATCGCCGGCCTCGAGGTGCTGCGCATCATCAACGAGCCCACCGCCGCCGCGCTGGCCTACGGGCTGGACAAAGAGAACAAGGAGCAGACCGTTCTCGTCTTCGACCTCGGGGGTGGGACCTTCGACGTGTCGATCCTCGAGATCGGTGACGGCGTCTTCGAAGTCAAGTCGACCTCGGGGAACACCCACCTCGGCGGAGACGACTGGGACCAGCGCGTCATCGACTGGCTCGTCACCGAGTTCAAGAACACCGAAGGGGTCGACCTGTCGGTCGACAAGATGGCCCTCCAGCGCCTGAAGGAAGCGGCCGAGAAGGCCAAGATCGAGCTGTCCTCGGTGCAGGAGACCACGATCAACCTTCCCTTCATCACGGCCACCGCGGACGGGCCCAAGCACCTCGACCTCAAGCTCACCCGGGCCAAGTTCAACGAGATCACCGCCGATCTCGTCGACGGCTGCAAGGGACCCTTCGAGCAGGCCATCACCGACGCCGGGTTGTCCAAGTCCGACATCCACCACGTCGTGCTGGTGGGTGGCTCGACGCGCATGCCCTCGATCCAGGACCTCGTGCAGAGCCTCACGGGTAAAGAGCCCCACAAGGGCGTGAACCCCGACGAGGTCGTCGCCATCGGCGCCGCCGTGCAGGCCGGAGTGCTCAAGGGCGAGGTCAAAGACGTCCTGTTGCTCGACGTCACTCCCCTGTCGCTCGGCATCGAGACCAAGGGCAGCGTCATGCACCGGCTCATCGAGCGCAACACCACCATCCCCACCAAGCGGTCCGAGGTCTTCACCACCGCCGAGGACAACCAGCCGTCGGTGGAGATCCACGTGCTGCAGGGCGAGCGCGAGATGGCCATGTACAACAAGACGCTGGGCAAGTTCCAACTCGTGGACCTTCCTCCGGCGCCGCGCGGCGTCCCGCAGATCGAGGTCACCTTCGACATCGACGCCAACGGCATCGTGCACGTGTCGGCCCGTGACACCGCCACCGGGAAGGAGCAGTCCATGACCATCACCGGCGAGTCGTCTCTGGCCAAGGACGAGATCGACCGCATGGTGCGCGACGCCGAGGCCCATGCCGAGGACGACAAGCGCCGACGCGAAGAGGCGGAGATCCGCAACAACGCCGACACGCTCGTGTACCAAACCGAGAAGGTGCTGCGCGACCAGGGCGAGAAGTTCGAGGGCGACGAGAAGGACAAGGTCGAGAGCGCCCTCAAAGCCGTCAAGGACGCCCTGGCGGGGGCCGACGTGGAGAAGATCAAGGACTCCACCGAAGCGCTCGTCAACGCCAGCCACACCTTCACCCAGCGCCTCTACGAGCAGGCCTCGCAGGCCAGCGGCGCCGACGGAGCGTCGGCTGGGCCCAGCGGTGACGACGGGGCCGGCCCCTCCGACGACGAGGTGGTCGACGCCGAGATCGTCGACGAGCCCGGGGCATGACCCCGCAGTCCGGACCGTCCGGCGGTGCCGGGGACCGGGGCGGTCCGCGCCCGGGTCCCTCCGGCGCGCCCCGGCGGGAGCCCACCGTCGACCCCCGCGTCGAGCCGGGCTTCGGGCCGGCCGGCTCCGCGGCGACGCGCGGCCTGGGGGAGATCGACCACGACGAGGTCTTCGTCGAGGCGGCCAACGACATGGTCGAAGGCGACCTCGACGACCTCCTGACCGCGGCGCGGCGCGAGCGCGACGAGTTCCGCGACATGGTCCAGCGCGTCCAGGCCGACTTCGAGAATTACAAGAAGCGCATGGTGCGCCAGCAGACCGACCATCTCGAGCGCGCCGCCGAGGACCTCGTCTCCAAGGTGCTGCCCGTCCTCGACGCCTTCGACCTGGCGCGCGCCCATCTGGGCGAAGGCGACAACGTCTCGCCCGAGGGCAAGGCCCTCGTGGCGGGCTCGACGCTGCTCGCCGACACCCTGGCCCGCGAGGGGCTCGAGCAGATCGGCGTCCCTGGCGAGGCCTTCGACCCCACCACGCACGAGGCGGTGGACCGCGTCCCCGCCGGTGAGGTCGCGCCCGACGGCCCGGTCGTCGACGGCGTGCTGCGGGCCGGGTACCGCTGGAAGGGACGGGTGATCCGTCCCGCCATGGTGCGGGTGCGGGGGTAATGGTCGCCCAGCGCGAGTGGTTGGAAAAGGACTACTACCAGGTCCTCGGCGTGGCCTCGACGGCCACGGACAAGGAGATCACGCGCGCCTACCGCAAGCTGGCCAAGCAGTTCCATCCCGATGCCAATCCCGGCTCCGAGGACCGCTTCAAGGAGATCTCCGCCGCCTACGACGTGCTCGGGGACGGGGCCAAGCGTAAGGAGTACGACGAGGTCCGTCGGCTGGGCCCGGGGGGTTTCGGGGGTTTCGGCGGACCGGGCGGACCCGGTGGGCCCGGCGGTTCCACCTTCCGGGTGGAGGACCTCGGCGACCTCGGGGACCTCTTCGGGGGGTTGGGCGGGGCCTTCGGCGGCGGGCGCCGGGCGCGCAACGCCGGGCCACGGCGCGGCGCCGACGTCGAAGCCGAGCTCTACCTGTCCTTCGAGGACGCCGTGCGGGGCGTGACCACGTCGGTGAACGTGGCCGGCGAAGCGAGATGCGAGACCTGTCACGGATCGGGAGCCGCCCCGGGCTCGTCGCCGGTGACGTGTCCCACCTGTCACGGCCGGGGTGCGCTCGACGACAACCAGGGACTGTTCTCCCTCAGCCGCGTCTGCCCCCAGTGCTCGGGGCGCGGCACCATCATCGAGAAGCCGTGCAAGACGTGTCGGGGCTCGGGGGTCGTGCGCCGCGCCCGCCAGGTGAAGGTCCGCATCCCCGCCGGCGTCGAGGACGGCCAGCGCATCCGGGTCAAGGGCCGGGGCGCGCCGGGACGCGCCAACGGGCCGGCCGGCGATCTGTACGTCACGGTGCGGGTGGGGAACCATCCGGTCTTCGGCCGGCGCGCCCGCAACCTGACCCTCACCGTGCCGGTGACGTTCCCCGAGGCGGCCCTGGGCTCGACGGTGAAGGTGCCCACGCTCGACGAGCCCGTCACGCTGCGCGTGCCGGCCGGGACGTCGTCGGGCCGCACCTTCCGCGTCAAGGGCCGGGGCGTGCCCGGCCACGGCCGTACCTCGACCGGGGACCTGCTCGTCACCGTCGAGGTGACCGTGCCCACCCACCTGACCGACGAGCAACGCGCCGCGGTCGAGGAGTTCGCCCGGGTCTCGACCGACGAGCCCCGCTCACATCTGGAGGTGAACACCGATGACGCCACCAGCGCCTGAGAGCAACAAGCGGGCCGTGTACGTGATCTCGGTGGCGGCGGAGCTGGCCGGCGTGCATCCCCAGACCCTGCGGGTCTACGAGCGCAAGGGCCTCGTCGACCCCTCTCGCACGGGGGGAGGCAACCGCCGCTACAGCCAGCGCGACATCGAGCGCCTGCGCCGCATCGGGGCGCTCACCAACGCCGGGCTCAATCTCGAGGGGGTGCGCCAGGTGCTCGAGCTCGAGGCCGAGGTGGAGCGCCTGCGGGCCGAGCTCGAGCGCGTGCGCGACGAGGCGCGTGCCACCATCGAGCAGACCCACCGCCAGTACCGGCGCGACCTGGTGCCGCTGCGCCAGGCCCTGGTGTTCCACCGCACCGGCAAGTCCGACGCGCCGCGACGAGGAGGGAGATAACCGTGCCCATCGACCAGAACCGCTGGACGCTCAAGGTCCAAGAGGCGATGCGCTCCGCCGTGGAGCGCGCCCATGCCCAGAACAATCCCGAGGTCACCCCCGACCACATCCTGGCCGCCCTGCTGGGCCAGGCCGACGGGCTGGCCCTCCCCCTGTTGGCCAAGGCCGGGGTGGAGCCCACCTCCCTCTCCAACCGCGTGGCCGACCGCCTGGCGGCGATCCCCAAGGTCTACGGGGGGACCGAGGTGGGACTGTCGCGCGACGCCCGGGAGCTGCTCGAGTCCGCCGACAGCCTGCGCGGCGACATGGGCGACGAGTACGTCTCGGTCGAGCACCTCCTCCTGGCCCTCTCCGACCTCATCGGGGTCAAGCGCGACGAGCTGCTGACCGCGCTGCGCCAGGTGCGCGGCAGCCACCGCGTCACCTCGCAGGACCCCGAGGCCCAGTACCAGGCGCTCGAGCGCTACGGGCGCGACCTGACCGAGCTGGCCCGCCGGGGCAAGCTCGACCCGGTCATCGGGCGCGACGAGGAGATCCGCCGGGTCATCCAGGTCCTGAGCCGCCGCACCAAGAACAACCCCGTCCTCATCGGCGAGCCCGGCGTGGGCAAGACCGCCATCGTGGAAGGCCTCGCCAACCGCATCGTGGAGGGGGACGTCCCCGAGGGGCTGCGCGACAAGCGCGTGGTGGCCCTCGACCTCTCGGCCATGGTGGCCGGCGCCAAGTACCGCGGGGAATTCGAAGAGCGCCTGAAGGCGGTGCTCAAGGAGATCACCGACTCCGAGGGCGAGATCGTCACCTTCATCGACGAGCTCCACACCATCGTGGGCGCGGGCGGGGCCGAAGGGGCCATGGACGCCGGCAACATGATCAAGCCCATGCTGGCGCGCGGCGAGCTGCGCCTGGTGGGGGCCACGACGCTGGACGAGTACCGCAAGTACATCGAGAAGGACGCCGCGCTCGAGCGCCGCTTCCAGCCCGTCTTCGTGGACCAGCCCTCGGTGGAGGACACCATCGCCATCCTGCGCGGGTTGAAAGAGCGCTACGAGGTCCACCACGGCGTGCGCATCCAGGACGCGGCGCTGGTGGCCGCGGCGGTGCTGTCGGACCGCTACGTGACGGGGCGGTTCCTCCCCGACAAGGCCATCGACCTCATCGACGAGTCCGCCAGCCGGCTCCGCATCGAGATCGACTCCATGCCCACCGAGATCGACGTGGTCACGCGGCGCATGCGCCAGCTCGAGATCGAGCGCATGGCCCTGGCCAAGGAGACCGACGACGCCTCGAAGGAACGCCTGGCCCGCCTGGAGGAGGAGCTGGCCAACCTGTCCGAGCAGGCCGACGCCATGACGGTGCGGTGGCAGGGCGAGAAGGACGCCATCTCCTCCATCCGCGCTTTGAAGGAGGAGCTCGAGACGAGAAAGGGCGAGGCCGAGCGCTTCGCCCGGGACGGCGACCTCACCCGCGCCTCGGAGATCCGCTACGGGGTGGTGCCCGACATCGAGCACCGCATCGAGGACGCCACCAAGGCCCTGGCCGAGCTCCAGGCCACCGGGGCCATGTTGAAGGAGGAGGTCGACGCCGAGGACGTGGCCGAGGTGGTGAGCCGCTGGACCGGCGTGCCCGTCACCAGGCTGCTCGAGGCTGAGCTGGCCAAGCTGGTGCGCATGGAGGAGGCCCTCCACGCCCGCGTGGTGGGCCAGGACGAGGCCGTCATCGCCGTGGCCAACGCCATCCGCCGCAGCCGGGCCGGATTGTCGGACCCCAACCGACCCATCGGCTCCTTCCTCTTCCTCGGCCCCACGGGCGTGGGCAAGACCGAGCTGGCCCGGGCCCTGGCCGACTTCCTCTTCGACGACGACCGGGCCATGGTCCGCATCGACATGGGCGAGTACCAGGAGAAGCACACCGTGTCGCGCCTCGTCGGCGCGCCTCCGGGATACGTCGGCTACGAGGAGGGCGGCCAGCTCTCCGAAGCGGTGCGGCGCCGGCCCTATGCCGTGGTCCTCTGCTCCAGGTCCTCGAGGACGGACGGCTCACCGACGGCCAGGGTCGCACCGTGGACTTCACCAACACCGTCTTGATCATGACGTCCAACCTCCCCGGTGATCCCCAGGACTTCTTCAAGCCCGAGTTCTTCAACCGCATCGACGAGGTGGTCCGCTTCCGTCACCTCACCGAGGCCGACATCCGCCGCATCGTCGACATCCAGATCGCCACCCTGGCGGACCGGGTGACCCGGCGTCGGTTGACCCTGGTCGTCACCGACCGGGCCAAGGACTGGTTGGCGAAGGCGGGCTACGACGCCGATCTCGGCGCCCGCCCGCTGCGGAGAGTCATTCAGCACTCGGTGGAGGACCCCCTGGCCCTGGCCCTGCTCGAAGGCCGCTACACCGACGGCGACACCGTGACCGTGGACGCGTCCGAGGGTGCGATCTCACTGCACTGAGTGAAACTGCCATCGCGTGACGTGGTGCGGGGGAGCGACGCCCCCTTCAGGGTGTCCTCCCAGGTCCGGTACAATGCGGCGTAATCCGGAGCCGTTTCACGGAGGAGCGTCGTGCCCGCAACCGTGGTCGTCGGGACGCAATGGGGCGACGAGGGCAAGGGCAAGCTCACCGACCTCCTGGCCCGGGACATGGACATGGTCGTCCGCTACCAGGGCGGCCACAACGCCGGGCACACCGTGGTGGTCGACGGCGTCTCCTTCGCCCTCCAGCTCGTGCCGTCCGGCGTCCTCTACCCCCACATCACCCCGGTCATCGGCAACGGCGTGGTGGTCGACCCCGGCGTGCTCCTCTCGGAGCTCGACACCCTGGCGGCCAAGGGCATCGACACCTCCCGCATGGTGGTGTCGGGCAACGCCCACCTGATCATGCCGTACCACACCGAGCTCGACCGGGTCACCGAGCGTTACCTCGGCAAGAACGCCCTGGGCACCACCCGCCGGGGCATCGGCCCCGCCTACGCCGACAAGGCGGCCCGGGTGGGGCTGCGGGTCCAGGACCTCCTCGACGGCAAGATCTTCCGCCAGAAGCTCGAGGTGGTCCTGAAGGAGAAGAACGCCATCCTGGCCAAGGTCTACAACCGCCTCCCCCTCGACGCCTCGGCCATCTGCGACGAGTACCTGGAGCAGTACGCCCCCCGCATCGGGCCCATGGTCGGTGACGCCGTGGGGCTCGTCCACGACGCCCTCGACGCCGGCCGCAACCTCCTGCTCGAGGGGGCCCAGGCCACCTTCCTCGACCTCGACCACGGGACCTATCCCTTCGTGACCTCGTCCAACCCGGTGGCGGGGGGCGCCTGCACGGGCACGGGCGTGGGGCCCCGCATGATCGACGAGGTCATCGGCATCGCCAAGGCCTACGTGACCCGGGTGGGGGCGGGCCCCTTCCCCACCGAGTGCCTCGACGAGGTGGGCGAGGTGCTCGTCGAACGCGGCCACGAATTCGGGACCAACACGGGACGGCGCCGCCGCTGCGGCTGGTTCGACGCCGTCATGGCCCGCCAGGCCGTCCGCCTCAACTCCCTCTCGGAGGTGGCCCTCACCAAGATGGACGTCCTCGACACCTTCGACACCGTCAAGGTGTGTGTGGCCTACACCTCGGGGGGCGAGCGCTTCGCCTACCCGCCCTATCACCAGTCCGTGCTGCACCAGGTGGAGCCGGTCTACGAGGAGCTGCCCGGGTGGCACGCCGATCTCTCGGGCGCCACCGAGCTCTCTGATCTCCCCCCCGCCGCCCGGGACTACGTGGGCTTCCTCGCCGATCAGATCGGCGTGCCCATCAAGCTGGTGGGGGTGGGCCCGGGCCGCGAGCAGTTCGTCCGGTTCGCGGCGTGAAGGCCGCGTCGTGAAAGTCTGCGTGGTGGGCTCGGGCGGCCGGGAGCACGCCCTGGCGCTCAGCCTGGCCCGCACGGCCGAGGTGGTGGTGGCCCCGGGCAACCCCGGGATGGCGCCCCGCTCGCCCGAGGCGGCGGACTCGGCCCACTTCACCTTGGTGGGGCTGCCCGTCTCCGTCACCACCGACGCCCCCGAGGACGTCGACGCCGATCTCTTCGTGATCGGCCCCGAGCAGCCCCTGGTGGACGGGCTCGCCGATCGCCTCCGGGCCGACCGCCGTCTCGTGTTCGGGCCCGGCGCCGACGGGGCACGGCTCGAAGGGTCCAAGGCCTTCATGAAGACCGTCCTGGCCGAGGCGGGGGTGCCCACCGCCCGCTACGGGGCCTTCGACGAGATCAGGCCGGCCCAGGAGTTCCTGCGCGACCTGCCCGGACCGTGGGTGGTGAAGACCGACGGGCTCGCCGCGGGCAAGGGCGTGCTCGTCACCGACTCCCTCGAAGAGGCCGAGGCCGACATCGCGGCCAAGCTCTCGGGGGAGAGCTTCGGCGACGCCGGCCGTCGCATCGTGGTCGAGGAAGGGTTGGTGGGGCCTGAGTGCTCGCTCCTCGTCCTCTGTGACGGGACCCGCATCGCGGCGCTGGCGCCCGCCCAGGACTTCAAGCGCATCGCCGACGACGACGAGGGGCCCAACACCGGCGGCATGGGCGCCTACTCCCCGGTGCCCCTGGTGAACGACCGCCTCGTGGACGAGGTGCTCGACCGGGCGGTGGAGCCGCTGGTGGGCGCGCTGCGCCGGCGCGGCATCGACTACCGGGGCGTGCTCTACGCCGGGCTCATCCTCACCGTCGACGGCCCCCGCGTGCTCGAGTACAACGTCCGCTTCGGGGATCCCGAGACCCAGGTCGTGGTGCCCCGACTGACCGAGGACCTGACCGGCCTCCTGGCCGAGGCGGCCGCCGGGCGCCTGCGCACCGAGCCGCGCTTCTCCGCTGACGCCTCGGTGTGCGTGGTCCTGGCCTCGGAGGGCTACCCGGGGTCGCCGCGCACCGGCGACCGCATCGACGGCCTCGACGAGGCGGCGGCCATCGAGGGCGTCAGCGTGTTCCACGCCGGGACCGCCCTCGACGACGAGGGGGAGTTCGTGACGGCCGGCGGCCGGGTGCTGGGGGTGAGCGCGCTGGGCCCCACCATCGCCGAGGCCCGCCGGCGCGCCTACGCGGCGGTGAACCGCATCGGCTGGGAGGGCATGCACTACCGCACCGACATCGCCGCCGAGGCCGCGGCGGCCGTGGCTGGCGCGGGGGTGGGTGCGCCGTGATCCCCCGCTACTCGCTGCCGGAGATGGCGGCGCTGTTCACCGACGAGGCGCGCTTCGAGATGTGGCTCGAGGTGGAGCTGCTGGCCGTCGAGGGGTGGGCCGAGGTGGGCGTCGTGCCCCGGGAGGTGGCCGCGGCGGTGCGGGCCCGGGCGCCCAAGGTGACGCCGGAGCTGGTGGGGGCGGTCAACGACCGCGAGCGGGTCACCGACCACGACGTGGCCGCCTTCGTCGACGTGGTCCAGGACGCCATCGGCCCCCCCGAGGGTTCCTGGGTCCACTACGGCCTCACGTCCTCCGACGTCGTCGACACCGCCTTGTGCGCCACCCTGACGCGCGCCGCCGATCTCCTCCTCGACGCCTCGGGTGCGCTGGTGTCGGTGCTCAAGTCGCGCGCCCTCGAGCTCATGGACGCCCCCATGCCGGGCCGGACCCACGGCATGCACGCCGAGCCCACCACCTTCGGGGCCAAGCTGGCCCTGTGGTGCCTCCAGGCCGACCGCGACCGGGCCCGCCTGCGGGCGGCGCGGGCCGGCATCGCGGTGGGGAAGCTGTCGGGGGCGGTGGGGACCTACTCCAACATCGACCCGCTCGTCGAGACCCATGTGTGCGGCGCGCTGGGGCTCGCACCGGTGCCCGCCACCCAGGTCATCGCCCGCGACCGCCATGCCGAGCTGTTATGGGCGTGCGCGTCGGTGGGGGCCACTGTCGAGATGATGGGCACCGAGATCCGCCACCTGGCCCGGACCGAGGTGGGAGAGGTCGAAGAAGCCTTCGGGGCGGGCCAGAAGGGCAGCTCGGCTATGCCCCACAAGCGCAACCCCATCCTCTCCGAACGCCTGACCGGGCTGGCGCGCGTGTTGCGGGGCTACCTGGGTGCGGGGCTCGAGGACGTGGCCCTGTGGCACGAGCGCGACATCTCCCACAGCTCGGTGGAGCGGGTCATCCTTCCCGACGCCTGTCTGCTCACCTACTACGTGCTGCGCCGCGCCGCCGGGCTGGTGCAGAATCTCGTCGTCCACACCGACCGCATGCGGTCGAACGTGGTCGAAGGGTCGTTCGGCCTCGTCTTCAGCCAGGCGGTGCTGCTGGCCCTGGTGGAATCGGGGATGGAGCGCGACGCGGCGTACCGGATCGTGCAGCGCGACGCCCGGGCGGCGTGGGAGGAGCGGCGTCCGTTCCGAAGTGTGCTCGAGGCCGACGCCGAGGTGGAATTGGATGGGCCCGCGATGGACCGGGCCTTCAGCCTGGAACGGGCCCTCCAACACGTGTCACGGTTCGCAGAGGCGATCAAGGAGGTAGAAGGGTGACCCTGACGTTGGTGCACAGCGGCAAGGTGCGCGAGCTCTATGACGCCGGCGAGGACCGCCTGCTCATGGTGGCCTCGGACCGCCTGTCGGCGTTCGACGTGATCCTGGCCGAGCCCATCCCCGACAAGGGCCGGGTGCTCACGGCCATGACCGTCTACTTCCTCGACGCCCTGGCCGACCTCGCCCCCAGCCACCTGATCACCGCCGACCCCGCCGAGCTCCCCAAGGACGCCGCGCTGCTGGGCGGCGACGCCGGCCTGGACGGGATCGCGGGCCGGGCCGTGCTCGTGCGCCGGGCCGAGATGCTGCCCATCGAGTGCATCGTGCGCGGCTACCTGGCGGGGTCGGGATGGAAGGAGTACTCCAAGACCCAGACCCTGCACGGCATGTCCCTGCCCGCCGGCCTCGAGCAGGCCAGCCGGCTCCCCGAGCCCATGTTCACGCCCTCGACCAAGGCCACCGAGGGTCATGACGAGAACATCTCCTTCGACGAGGCCGCGGAGCTCGTCGGCAAGGAGTTGGCCGAGAAGGCCCGCGACCTGTGCGTCGAGGCCTACCGCCGGGGGGCAGCGGCGGCCGAGCGCAACGGCATCATCGTGGCCGACACCAAGTTCGAGCTCGGGATCATCGACGGCGAGCTCGCCCTGTGCGACGAGGTGCTCACCCCCGACTCCTCCCGGTTCTGGCCCGCGGATGCGTGGCGGCCGGGCACCAACCCGCCCGCCTTCGACAAGCAACCGGTGCGCGACCTCCTGGAGAGCAGCGGCTGGGACAAGACGCCGCCGCCTCCCGCCCTCTCGCCCGAGGTAGTGGCGGAGACGAGCGCGCGCTACATCGAGGCCTACGAGCGGGTCAGCGGACGCCGACTGGCCGACTGGTACGGTGCCAAGAGGTGATGGGCGCGTGAAGTACGAGGTGCTCGTGGAGGTGCGGTTGCGCCCCGGGATCGCCGACCCGCAGGGCGCCACCATCGAGCGGGCCCTGCCGGCGTTGGGCTTCGACGGTGTCGACGACGTCAGTGTGGGCAAGGCCTTCCGCCTGTCGATCGAGGCGTCCGACGAGACCGCCGCGCAGCGCCGTGCCGTCGAGATGGCCGACCGCCTGCTCGCCAACCCCGTCATCGAGGACTCCACGGTCACCGTGATCGGCGTGGCCGC
This sequence comes from Acidimicrobiales bacterium, assembly GCA_050011815.1. Lineage (GTDB taxonomy): Bacteria > Actinomycetota > Acidimicrobiia > Acidimicrobiales > UBA8190 > Chersky-840. The sequence continues at coordinate 18,869 of JBEKIJ010000042.1, forward strand.
CGCGGCGGGAAATGGCGCGGCCGGTAATGCCGCGGCTGGAAATGGAGCGCGGTGATGACGGCCAAGATCGGTGTCGTCGTGTTCCCCGGCAGCAACTGCGAGCACGACGTCGTCAAGGCGCTCGGGCTCTTCGGCTCGGCCCGTGTCGAAGGCGAGCTCGTGTGGCACGGCGAGCGGTCCCTGGCGGGCTATGACGCCGTCGTGCTCCCCGGCGGGTTCGCCCACGGCGACTACCTGCGCCCGGGAGCCCTGGCCCGCTTCTCGCCCGTGATGGAAGCGCTGGCCAAGTTCGCGGCGGACGGCGGTCCCGTGGTGGGGGTGTGCAACGGCTTCCAGGTGCTGACCGAGGCGGGGCTGCTCCCCGGAGCACTCCAGAAGAACCGGGGGTTGCGCTTCTTGTGCACGACGGTGGGGGTGGAGGTCTGCACCACCCGCACCGTGCTCACGAGCGAATCGGTGGTGGGAGCGAAGTTGTCGCTGCCCATCAACCACTTCGAGGGCAACTTCACCTGCGACCCCGCCACGCTCGAGCGTCTGCAGGCCGAGGATCGCGTCGTCCTCCGTTACACCGCCAACCCCAACGGATCCCTCGACGACATCGCCGGGGTGTGCAACGAGGAGGGCAACGTGGTGGGCCTGATGCCACACCCCGAGCGGGCCTGTGACGCCATGACGGCGTCCACCGACGGCATGGGCCTGCTCGAATCGCTGGTGGTGGCGGCCACCCGCCGCGCTGCCGTCCCTGTCTGAGGCTTTGCCGGTGCGTCCGGGCTGACGGGTATGTCGTTGCCCACGAGTCACTCGCTGGACGTGCCGGGCGCCCGCCTCTACTACGAGGTCCAAGGCTCAGGCCCGGCGCTCATGCTGATCGGCCATCCCATGGGCGTGGCGGGATTCGCCGCCATCGCACCACTCCTCGCCGAGCACTACACGGTCGTGACATACGACCCCCGAGGTTTCGCCCGCAGCACGATCGACGACCCCGACCAGGACGCCGAGCCGGACCTGGTGGCCGACGACGTGCGACGGGTGCTGGAGGTGGCTGTCGACGGGCCCGCTCACGTGTTCGGTTCCAGCGGTGGCGCGGTTACCGGGCTCGCCTTGGTGGCGCGCTACCCCGGCCAGGTGCGTACCCTCGTTGCCCACGAACCCCCCCTGGCACTGCTCCTGCCCGAAGCCGATGAGGCCCGCGCCGGGATGCAAGACATCTACGACATCTCCCGCAGCAGCGGCACCGGCGCGGCATGGGAGAAGTTCTTCACCTTCACCGGTATGAGCCCGCCCCCCCGGCGCGATGAGCCGGCTGCCCCGTCGGCTGAGGTGGTGGCGACAAGCGAGCGCTTCTTCGGGCACGGCCTCCTGCCCATAGCGCTCTACCAGCCGGAGCTCGCCGCCCTTCGAGGCGGGCCGGCCCGGGTCGTGGTCGCGGGCGGAACCACCTCAAAGGGGGAGTTCCCCCAGCGCACGGCCGCCGCGCTCGCCGAACGCCTCGGCACGTCGTTGATCGATTTTCCCGGAGGCCACGCCGGGTTCGCCAGCGACGCCGGGGACTTCGCTGCCGTCCTACGCCGCACTCTGGCATAGCCCGCGTCCTGGGTAGCCGGGAGCCTCACGGCCGTTGCGGACCGAGGACGCCTGCGCGAGGATGCAGCCGGCTGAGGAACGGGCCTCGGCACCGGAGGGGTCCAAGAACATGCATGTGGTCGTTCGCCACTACGAGGGCAGCTCGACGTTGATCGACGAGCTCGTCGGAAGACGCAAGGACGTCGAGGAGCTCATCAGGGGGGTCGACGGGTTCGTCGCCTACTACCTCGTCAAGACTGCTCACGGTGGCGCAAGCATCAGCGTCTTCGAGAACGAGGCCGGGACCGCGGAGTCGAGCAAGCGAGCGGCCGCGTACCTGAGTGAGAACCTCGCCGGTGTGGCGTCGGGCCCGCCGAACGTTATCGAGGGCGAGGCGGTCATCCATTTGAGCTAGGCGACGTGCCTACGCTCGCTGACTGTCAGCTCATTCGGTCAGCTGTTGCCCGGTTGGGGCGCTTTCCCCGCCCCGGACTCGGTGGCGCGCCTGATGTCGGCACGCTGGAGCACCGCCGCGCTGACTCCGGCGGCCCGCCAGGCGTTGTACCCGATGCCCTTGCGCTGTCCGTAGGTCTTGGCCACCTTGACGAAGGCCTTCTCCAGCGTGTCGAGCTCATCGGTCGACGCCGATCGGGTCAACTCGGTCTCGAGATCGCTCCTCTCCTGGAGCAGGTGCAGGCGCGCCAGCGGTTCGGCCGACGCCAAGGCGTCGTTCACCGCCCTGAGTCGCTTGCGGACCGACTCGGGGGTGCGCTTGCGGCCCCGCTTGGGCCGGTTCTGCTCGATGGCCTCGAGATAGCGCCGCACGGCGCGCCCTTCCTCGCGGCCCTTGGCCAGCGCGGCCTTGTGGGCGCTCGACATGGGCTGGCGTGTGGTGCCGGGTCGGGCGTCGGGCATGGCTGGGATTATGCCTTGTCACGGAGACATCGGAACGTCTGGCCGGGGCGCGGCGCCGGGTACGGTGGCACCGATGGAGCTGCACCGGGCCCTCGGGTTGAGCGATGAGGAGGCGGCCCGTATCGAGCAGATCCTGGGTCGCCCGCCCAACGACCTCGAGCTCGCCATGTACGCGGTGATGTGGAGCGAGCACTGCTCCTACAAGTCCTCGCGTCTCCATCTCAAGCGGCTTCCGACCGAGGGGCCTCACGTGCTCGTGGGACCGGGCGAGAACGCCGGGGTGATCGACGCCGGCGACGGCATCGCGGTGGCACTGCGCATCGAGAGCCACAACCACCCCTCCGCCGTCGAGCCCTACCAGGGGGCCGCCACCGGCGTGGGTGGGATCCTGCGCGACATCTTCACCATGGGGGCCCGCCCCATCGCCCTCATGGACCCCCTGTTCTTCGGCACCCTCGACGACGCCCGCACCCGGTGGCTGACCGAGGGCGTGGTGGCCGGCATCTCGGGCTACGGCAACTCGGTGGGCGTGCCCACCGTGGGCGGCGAGCTCACCTTCGCGGCGGGATACGCCCGCAACCCCCTCGTCAACGTGCTGTGCCTCGGGGTCATGCCCATCGATCGCCTGGTGCTCGGGGCCGCCACCGGTGAGGGGAACCTGGCGGTGCTTCTGGGCTCCACCACCGGGCGCGACGGCATCGGCGGGGTGAGCGTGCTGGCCTCGGCCGCCTTCGAGGGCGAGGGTGACGGGGAGGGCGACGCCGCCAAGCGTCCCAGCGTGCAGGTGGGCGACCCTTTCGAGGAGAAGCGGCTCATCGAGGCCTGTCTCGAGCTGCTCGACCGGGGACTGGTGGTGGGGATCCAGGACCTCGGCGGAGCCGGCCTCACCTGTGCCACGTCGGAGACGGCGGGACGCGGGCACATGGGCATGGACGTGCACGTGGACGTCGTTCCCCGCCGGGAGCCGGCCATGGAGCCCTTCGAGGTGATGACCTCGGAGAGCCAGGAACGCATGCTCGCCATCGTGACCCCGGCCGACGGCGACGCCGTCGAAGAGGTGTGCCGGCGCTGGGAGGTGCGGGCCACGGTGATCGGCACCGTGACCGGCGGGGGTCGGCTGCGCATCCTCGACGAGCACGACGCCGTGCTGGCCGACGTCCCCGCCGCCTCGCTTTCTGACGACGCCCCCCTCTACGACCGGGACCGGGCTGCTCCCGCCGATCTCGAGGCGCGTCGCCGCGACGACCCCGGCGCCGCCCTGTCCGGGCACGTCGCCCCCGGCGAGGTCGCCGCCGACGTGCTGGGGTTGCTCGCCGACGCGTCGTGGGTCTACCGCCAGTACGACCACCAGCTCTTCCTCAACACCGTCGTCGGGCCCGGAGAGGACGCCGCCGTGCTGCGCCTGGAGGCCCCGGGGCTGCCGCCCAGCCGGCGGGGCCTGGCCATCTCCACCGATTCCAACCCGCGCTGGTGCGCCCTCGACCCCCGCCTGGGCACGGCCATGACCGTCGCCGAGTCGGCGCTGAACGTGGCCTGCGCCGGGGCCCGTCCCGCCGCGCTGGTCAATTGCCTCAACTTCGGCAACCCCGAGCACCCCGAGGTCATGTGGCAGCTGTCGGAGTCCATCGACGGCATGGCCGGGGCGTGCCGGGCGCTCGGGATCCCCGTGATCGGCGGCAACGTCAGCCTCTACAACGCCAGCGCGGGGAACGACATCGATCCCACGCCGGTGGTGGCGGTCCTGGGTGTCATCGACCGCCTCGAGCGCCGGCCCCCGGGGATGGCCTTCACGGCGGGATCGACCCTCGTGCTCCTGGGTGAGACCGACCCCTCGCTGGCCGGATCGCGCTGGGCCGTCGAGCGCCACGACCACCGGGGCGGGACGCTCCCGGCGCTCGACCTCGCCGCCCATGGGCGGCTGCTGGCCCTCATGGTGGAGTTGGTGCGGGTCGAGGGCCTGCTCACCTCGGTCCACGACGTCTCGGGGGGAGGTCTGGCGTTGGCGCTGGCGGAATGCGCGCTGGCGTCGGGCGTGGGTTGCACCGTCGAGGACGTCGCTGACCACGCCGAGCTGTTCTCCGAATCGCCGTCCCGGGTGGTGCTCGGGACCGACAGCCCCGACGAGGTGCTGGCCCAGGCCCGGGCGGCGGGAGTGCCGGCGCGCGTCATGGGCGTGGCGGGCGGCGACCGGATCGTGGTCGGTGCTCTGGTCGATCTGTCGGTTGCCGACGCGGCCGAGGCGTGGCGCGTAGCCCTGCCCGGGGCGCTGGGCGAGCCTGTCACCGCCTGAGCGTGACCGGGTGCCGATCCCGGGGTCAGGCCCCGAGGGTCACCCGGCCGTCGTCGTGGACGTGCCACCCCGGGTTGTGGGCGACCTCCCAGGGGTGGCCGTCGGGATCGACGAAGATCCCCGAGTAACCGCCCCAGAACGAGGTGCCGGGCTCCCTCCCGATCGTCGCTCCCGCCCCCCGGGCTTCGGTGATGACGGCGTCGACCTCGGCGGGCGACCGGGCGTTGTAGGCGAGGGTCACCCCGCCCCACCCGCCACCGTCATCGACGGTGGAGTCCTCGGCCAGCCGGGCGCGATCCCACAACGCCACGATCATGCCCGGTGCCTGGAAGAAGACGACGTCGTCCTCGGGGCCGGCGTCGCTGCGCCAGCCCAGCGACTCGTAGAAGGCGCGGGCCCTTCCGAGGTCTCGCACTCCCAAGGTGATCACGCTCACTCGCTGGTCCATGATCCGCAGTCTCGCAGCGCCGTCGCCTACGCTCCGCGTTGTCCGCGATCGGCCCGGGAGAACCTTGGCGAGCGAGAACCACCCCACCGGCGAGCGCCTGCCCATCGACCCCGACGTGGCGCCGAGCCCTGGCTCGACTCGCACCGGTGGGGAACGCACGTCCGTGCTCTTCGCCATCGCCCTGGGAGCGGTGCTGGGGGCTCCCGCCCGGTACGGCATCGCCCAGCTGATCCATGTCCCGGCGGGCAGCTTCCCGTGGGCCACGTTCGTGACCAACGTCACGGGCAGCTTCGTGCTCGGGTTGTTCATGGCCCTGATCCTCGAGCGGTTCCCGCCCACCCGGTATCTGCGCCCCTTTGTGGCCACCGGGTTCCTGGGCGCGTACACCACGTACTCGACGTTCGCGGTGGAGACCGATCTGCTCGTCAAACAGGGCCACGTCGCGGTGGCGCTCGCCTACGCGGCGGCGAGCCTGCTCGCAGGGTTCATCGCCGTGTGGGCGGGGATCTGGATGGCCCGAACCGTGCCGGTGCCACACCGAGGAGGAAAGCCATGAAGCTCGAAGGCCATCAGAAGCGTCTCACCATCTTCATCGGCGAGGCCGACCGTCACGGTCACACGCCGCTGGCGACAGAGATCGTGCACCGCGCCCACCAGGCCGGCCTGGCCGGTGCCACGGTCTTTCGCGGCGTGGAGGGCTACGGAGCCTCGAACCACATCCACACCACGCGGATCCTGTCGCTCTCCGACGACCTGCCCATCGCCATCGTCATCGTCGACACCGACGAGGCCGTCACCGCCTTCCTGGCCGATCTGGACCAGCTCATCACCGAAGGTCTCGTCATCGTCGACGACGTCGACGTCGTGAAGTACGTCGGGCGTGGCGCCAAGGGTGAACCTTGAGCCCCCTCGCTTGGGTCGGATTCGTCGTGGCGGCCGCCATCGGCGCCCCCCTTCGCTATGTCGTGGACCGCGCCATCGGGGAGCGCGCCGAGAGCGTGTTCCCGTGGGGCACCTTCGTCGTCAACGCCAGCGGATCCCTGTTGTTCGGGGTGATCACCGGGTTGGCGCTCTACCACGCCTTCCCCCAGACCTCCAAGGTGATCCTGGGAACGGGGTTCTGCGGCTCCTACACCACATTCTCCACCTTCAGCTTCGAGACGGTGCGCCTGATGGAGGAGGGCGCGCTCGGCAAGGCGGTGCGCAACGCCTTCGGGACGCTCGTGATCGGCGGTGCGGCCGCCGCGCTCGGCCTCGCTCTCGCCGCGTTGTGAGCCGACACCGCTCGAGGTCTCAGCGGAGGATCTCGATCAGCAGCACCCACGCATCGGTCATGCCGGCCACCAGGCAGAACCCGGTGCCCGCCACCTCCCAGTCAAGCCCCGACCGGTGGCCCGTCATCAAGAGGGCGGCCGCGGCCACGACGAGCAGCGTCGCTGTCTGCACCACGATGATGCGCGAAGCGCGCTCGAAGAAGGGGCGCTGCCGCAATGCATATCGACCGCTCACCACGATGGTGGTGACCGCCACCCAGCCGACGATGGCGATCACCAGGAGCTCGGAGCCCAGGGTCCGCACGCTCTGGCGGGGGAGCAGTCCCAGCATCCCGAGGAGCACCGGCTCGACCAGGACGATGACCGCCTCTCCGGCGCGACCCGGCAAGCCCGGCGAGCTCAGGATCTGCTTGAGGTTGATCGACAAGGCGACGAACACCAAGCCGGTCAGCGCCGCGAACGCTCCGGTCTGCGCGGTGAAGAAGGGGTTCCAGTCAGTGATCACGATCGGCCATCTCGTCGGCGTCGGGCGATTGGTGGGTGAAGGGTAGCCGCCTCACCGGCGCGAGAATGTCGGGGTGTTGGTGATCCGCACCGCCACCGGTGACGACCTCCCCGCCGTGGTGGAGCTCTGGAACACCGACGGGGGCCCCACCCGCCACGCCGGCCAATTGGCAGAAGCCGTCGTCCTCGTCCAACGGGACCCCGACGCCCTTCTCGTCGCCGAGCTCGACGGCGTCCTCGTCGGCTCGCTCGTGGCCGGATGGGACGGCTGGCGTTTCCATCTCTATCGACTGGCCGTGGCGTCGGCGTATCGCCGCCGCGGCGTGGCCACCGCGCTCCTCGACTCGGCCATCGAGCGCGCCGGCGCGCTGGGCGCGGTCGCCGTCGACGCCATGGTGCACGCCGGGAACGTCGGGGCCGAGCACTTCTGGGAACGCGCCGGCTTCGATTTGAGCACCGGGGATCGGCGTTGGTCGAAGGTTCTCTGAGGGCGCGAGAATCTCGGCGTGGCCATGGCGGGGGACTACGACTACGAGCGCGGTGGGCAGGCCTATGCCACCCAGCGCCGCACCGATCCCCGCATCGCGGCGCAGGTGCACGCCGCGCTGGGTTCGTCGCGCACCGTCCTCAATGTCGGTGCCGGGGCGGGATCGTACGAGCCGTCGGATCGCTATGTGGTGGCGCTCGAGCCCTCCGCCGCCATGCGGGCGCAGCGCCCGGTCGATGCGGTCCCCGCCCTGCACGGTGTGGCCGAGCACCTGCCCTTCGACGACGGGTCTTTCGACGCGTCGATGGCGACGTTGACCGTCCACCAGTGGCCGGACATGGCGGCGGGGCTGCGGGAGATGCGGCGGGTGACCCGGGGGCCTGTCGTCGTGCTCACCTTCGACGGTGATGCGCTCGATCGCTTCTGGCTGGCCGACTACGTCCCCGAGCTGATCGAGGTCGAGCGCCGGCGCTATCCGGCCCTCGACCGCATCGGAGCGGTGCTCGGTGCCGGGTATGCGGTCCACGCCGTCCCCATCGCCCGGGACTGCCTCGACGGTTTCACCGAGGCCTACTTCGCCCGACCCGAGGCGTTCTTGGAGGAGGCCACCCGCCGGTCGCAGTCGGCGTGGGGATTCGTCGACGACGGTGTGGAGGAGCGGTTCGTCGAGCACCTGCGCGGTGACCTCGCCACCGGTGCCTGGGACCGCCGCTACCGAGACCTGCGCGACAAGGAGACCTTCGACGGAGCCCTGCGACTGGTCGTCCAAGGCGGGTGACCGCCGCGGGCGGACGTCACGACGCGCCGGCCCCGATCCCCACCGCCGCCAGGAGCGCCCGGGTGAAGTCGCTCATCTCCCCGGAGGGGAGGTGGTCGGGCTCCCACCACGCCACGGCCGAGGTCTCGTCGCCATCGGGCCGCGGCGAGCCCCCGACGACGGTCGCCGCGAACACCGTCGAGACGTAGGAGGTCTGGTCCCCGTTGGGATAGGTCATCCGGAACTGCGGCCCGCCCAGGACGCCGAGGATCGACCCGAGCTCGACGGTGACGCCGGCCTCTTCCTCGGCCTCCCGGCGCGCCGCGTCCTCGGGTGCTTCGTCGGGCTCGATGGCGCCGCCGATGGCCGCCCACTGCCCGGTGTCGATGATGCGCACCAACAGGATCCGCCCTGCGTCGTCGCGAGGAAGGACCGCCACCGACGGCAGGACGAGGAGCTCGGTCCCGACGAGCCGGCGCAGCCGCGCGATGTAGGGGGCTATCGCCACGGGACTCACGGTACCTTCGAACCGACGTCGGCTTCGCTACGGGGCGGTGTCGGGTTTGCGGGCCTGGACGTAGAGCCGGAAGGTGTCGAGCTCGGTCGGGTAGGGCCTTCGTCGCTCGGCCCGCGTCACCTCGAGCCCCGCGCCGCGGCTGGCAGTCACGAGCTCGTCGAGATCGAACAACGTCGCCACCACCGGCACCGGTTCGTCGAACCACTCGTCGCGCTCGAGCTCTCCCTGGCCTTCGTGGGCGCTGAAGAGCACGACCCCACCCGGTCGGACGACGCGGCAGAACTCCGCCATGACCGCGCCGAGCTCGGCGCGCCGCACGTGGATCACGGAGTAGAAGGCCAGGAGCCCACCGAGGCTGTCGCTCGGCAGGGGGAGCGATCGCATGTCTCCCACCACGGCGCCGTCGAGCCGGACGGCCGCCAGCCGGGCCATGTGCGCAGAGAGGTCGACGCCGAAGACCCGGCGTCCCCCTTGCGCCACGAAGGCGCCGATGTGCCCGGGCCCACACCCGATCTCGGCGACGGGATCACCCGCCGACCTGGCGAACCCCGTGAGCAGCTCACGATCAAAGGGTTTGTCGCGCAGCTCGTCGATGAAGCGGGCCTCGTACTTGGCGGCCACGACGTCGTAGGTGGAACCGAGGGAGTCCCATGCCATCGGACCGTCTCGCCGCTCAGCTCTTGGGCGCGGCCTCCTGGGACCATTTGCGACCGAGCCAGCCCACCCAGCCGAACGTGGCCACGAGAGCGACCCACCACACGATCCACACCAGACTCGTCACGGTTCAACCTCGATTTCGGGGGCCGGTCCTGGTCGGCGAATTTACTCATAGGGAAGCGCTCCCGCCTGTCCGGCGTGGCGCCACGGCGCACCACGCTCACCTGGCTCCAGCCGGGACAAACAGGGGTCTTTCGGCCCTAGTGGCCGTCGGCCCTGGGCGTAGCGTGGTCACCGGTGGGTTCCGGAGTGGCGCCGTCTCGTCACTCCGGGGGGAACCCTTGGGGACACCTACAGCGGCGGCGGCACGGGGATCACCCCCCAGACGGTCCCTGTGCCCTCGCCGTGAGCGACAGATCCCCCATCCGATCGGCGAGCATGTTCTCGCCCGGGCACGAGAGGGTATGGCAGGGCGAAGGGCCGGAAGGGTGATTACGCCGTGGACCCAACGCCCCGCCGGCCGCCCACCCTATCTCTGGGAATGTCCTGAGGATTGTCAGGGGATGGGCTGAGATCGCCGGCCCGGGGGATATCCCGACCTCTCGATCAGGGCCGGCGGGCCTCGAGCGCATCGAGGACCTCGTCGGGCACCCGCAGGTCGCCACGCCCCGACCCCACCTGCAGCCCGGGCTTGAACGAGCCGTGGAAGTCCGATCCCCCCGTCGCCACCAGGCCGGTGCGAGCGGCCATGCGGCGGAGCACCGACCGCTGGTCGGGGTCATAGGAGGAGTAGACCGCCTCCATCCCGTCGAGACCGCCCTCGGCCAACTCGGCGACGAGCCGCTCGAGGTGCTGGGGGTTGAGGCCGGTGGACAGCGGATGGGCCAGCACGGCCACGCCTCCGGACTCGTGCGCCAGGCGGGCCACGTCGGGGGCGTCGAGGCGGGCCTTGGGCACGTAGCCGGGGCGCCCGTCGGCCAGGTACCGGTCGAAGGCGTCGTCGATGTCGTGCGCCGCTCCCGCCTTCACGAGGGCCCGGGCGAAATGGGGCCGGCCCATGCCCCCCTCGTCACCCGCCTCGGCCACCACGTCCTCGTAGGTCACCCCGGTCCCGAGCTCCCCGAGACGCTCGGCGAGCTCCCGATTGCGCTGGGCCCGGTCGCCGCGCAGCTTGACCAGCTCGTCCTGGAGCACTCCTGCCCCGGGCTCGACGAAGTAGACGAGCACGTGCACCGACCCCGCGATCCGGGGCGCCCCGGCGGGCGGGGCGGGTTTGCGACACGACACCTCGCACCCCGGGACCAGGCGCAGCCCGAGCTCGGCCGCCACCCGGCCGGCCTCGGCCAGCCCGCCCAGGCTGTCGTGGTCGGTGAGCGCCAGCGCCGAGCATCCCGCCTCCGCGGCCAGCTCCACGACCCGGGCGGGGGTCTCCGATCCGTCGGACACCGTGGAATGGGTGTGGAGGTCGATCACCGCCGGAGGCTACCTGCGAGGGGCGAAGGTCCCCGCGTCACGCCCGCCAGGCACGATCCGGGGAACCGTCGCGGCAATGTGGGAAGGTAGGCTGGTCAACGCGGCGAGAGGATGCGCCGGGGGAACGGGAGTCCCCTGAACGTCCGGCGCAGTGAGGGCAAACCGATGAGGGCCCAGTGAAAGAAGCCTGCGGTGTCTTCGGCGTGTACGCGCCGGGCAAGGCCGTCGCACAGCTCACCTTCGACGGCATGTTCGCGCTGCAGCACCGGGGCCAGGAGTCGGCCGGCATGGCCGTCAGCGACGGCGAGACCATCACCGTCGTGCG
>JBEKIJ010000043.1:0-15259 GCA_050011815.1 Acidimicrobiales bacterium
GCCGACCATCCGGTCGAAGACCGCACCGGTGGGGCCCCGGGCGTGGCGCGGTTCGAGCACGAAGCCCACGCCGAACACCCGGGCCTGGGTCGCCGTGGTGATCTGGGGACAGAAGACCCCGATGCGATGCAGTCCCGACGGGATGTGCTGCCCACCGAGGTTGCTCCACAATGTGAAGTAGCTCTCGGGGACCGTGGCGTCGTAGACGGCGAACTCGTGGACCCCGTAGCCGATGTTGGCGTTAGGTCGGATCCCCGTCTCGGTCGAGTAGGGGGCGGTGAAGGGGAGCACGCGACACGCGCTGATGCCCACCGTGGACTGACCGACGGTACGTTGCAGCACCGTCACGGCGGGCGTGGGTGAGAAATACGACGAGCTCAGCGACCACGAGCCCACCCCGGTGGCGACAAGGAACGCGCTCGAGACGACGAGCAGAGCCGGCGCCGCGCACCGGCCCACCGTGAAGACGCCCTCAGGGCGACCAGGAGGACTCCGCCACCACAGTGCACCCAGCACCAGCACGACGACGACCTCAGCGGCGGGCCAGAGGAGGCTCGTGTCGTGGTGCGTCGTGACCGCCACCGCCAAAAGCACCACGACCACGACCGCCAGGGCTCCGACACCGCTGCGCATGGCGGCGTGGCGATGCTCGGAGCGGGCCACGATGTCGATGCCGTACGCCGCCAACACCGCCAGCGCCAAGGCCAGGACCATGACGGCTCTGGTCCAGGTGAGGGTGTGGCCGCCGGGGAGGATCCCGAGGACGTCGTCCACGGGGCTCACGAAGCTGAGCAAGACGCCGACCACCGCCACCGCGGCCAGGGCGGCGATCTCGGGACGGCGCCAGCTGATCCGCGTCGCCACCACGGCCAACACCACCGCCGCCACCCCGACGTAGGCGGAGCTCTTGAGGTTGGTGCCCTGCAGCCCGGCGGCCACCACGTTGGGAAGGTTGGAGAGCGCGAAGGCGGGCGTCCCCGCCGAGTACCGGTGCGAGGAGGCTTCGAGCAGTTGGACCCCGGGCAGGAGCAAGGCCGCACCGAGCCCCGCGCCACACCCACCGGCGATGACGACGTCGCGCACCGGTCGGGCCACGGGGTGCCGGGCGGTCCGGGCGCCCGTCCACAGGTAGACCGCCACGAAGACGATGAACATGAGGCCGAGGACGAACAGGCTCTCGGGGTGGCCCGCGTAGATCGCCCAGGCCACCCCGAGGGCGAGCAGGATCGTCCACCGCAGCCGGTGCCCACCTTTCATGAGGGCCAGGGCGGCGGCGAAGATCCATCCGGCCCAGCACATCACCCCGGTGTTGGCCCACCCGATGTGGTCGAGGAGGGGGCCCGAGAGCTCGAAAGCGGTCCCGCCGAAGGCCGCGCCCAGGGCGGTGATCCCCACCACCCGGCACAAGGCGTAGGCCCCGGTCCCGGCCACCACCAGCTTGACCAGCACGAGGGCGGTGTAGGCGTAGCGGACGGGGAGGATGTACCCGACCAGGGCGGGGAGGCTGAAGACCCCCGACTGCCAGTTGAAGGCCAGAGGCACGCCCAGCACGTTGTAGGGGTTCCACAACGGCACATGGCCCTGGTGCACCTGGGTCCAGGCCAGATCCGTCCAGGGGGCGAACTGGAGGATCTGGTCCGAGGGGAACACCCCGTGTGCCACGGTGCCCGCGCCCCGCGTGAGCCCGATGCGCGAGAGCAGGTCAAAGGGGCCGAACGAGATCCCCGGCCGCAGCGCCGGCGCCATGACCACGACGGCGGCGAGGACGGTCCACGCCACTCCCAGGGCGTCGGACGCCCATCTGGGGTGGACCGGGCGGCGGAGCACTCCGGGCAGTGTACGGGCCGTGTAATTGTGGCACCGGTGACCCCATGGGCCTCGGTGCCCCCACGGGCGCGCCCGCCCCGCGCCAGGGCCGGAACCCAACTTTGTCCCCGCGAGCCCCATAGGACCTGGTGGTTCGCCTAATATGAAACAACTTCATCTGGGGGGTTCACGTGGGGAAAATTCTGGCCGTGGCGGGTTCCTTGACGCTCGGTGTCCTGGCTATCGGCTGCTCGACCTCGCAAACGGTGGTCAACCACCCGAGCGGGTCGTCGAGTGGCGTGGCCCACACCGGCGACACGCTCACCCTCCAGAACCCGTCGGGACGGCATTTCGACATCACCCTGACCCAGGTGGTGGATCCCGCCCAGGGCGTCGGAAAGACCAAGCCCAAGAGCGGGAAGCGGTTCGTGGCCGCCATCTTCAAGCTGTCGAACTCCCAGGGAGCGGGGTTCACGGTGAACAGCAACCTGGACGCCGACGTGGTGGGGTCCAACGGCCAGGTCTATCTCCCGAATCACGCCTCGCTGACGCAGTGTGAGAAGGACGCCGTCCAATTCCAGATGGCGAGCGGCCAGTCGCCCACCACCTGTGTGGCCTTCCAGCTGAAATCCTCGATCAGCGTGTCCAAGGTGCAGTTCTACCCGGCCGCGGGGTCCGCCAACGACTACGGCGAGTGGCTCGTTCCCTAGCCGGAACTGCTAGATGAGCTCCCGGTAGAACTCGGGGTCCCGCTCGATCCGTCCGTAGACCTCGTCGCTCAGCCGCTGGGCCACCGCCGCGGTCCGGGCGTGAAAGCGTTGCGCCCTGGCCCGGTTCCTCCTGCGGAGGAGCCGGCCGAGGCCGGGCACGTGCCGGGCCCGGGTGGTGAGGCGGGGCGGGTTGACGAGGTCGACACGACCCACCGCCCAGCGGAATCCCGCGCCGTGGTGGTAGACGATCCCCCCGTAGACGCCGAACCACAGCGGGTGGAGATCGACCCGGTTGCTGCGCAACAAGGGGACCCAGTCGTCCCCGTTGCGCTCCAGCGCTCGCAGCAGATTGCCACCCACGTCGCTCGTGCGCTTACCGTCGGCGGTTACCCAGGAGTACCCCTTCGACCAGTCGCCGTGAATGCGCTCCCAGTCCCGGACCCGGATGGCGCAGAAGCAGGGGTGGGGCTGGGCGTCGGCGAGGTTCTCGTCTCGGCGCACAGCCACCAGGGCGCCGTGCTCGAGGCCCTGGCGCACGGTGGGAAGCGGGTCGGCGATGGGGAAGGCGTCGCCGTCGAGGAAGACGATGATGTCGTCGGGCTGGGCGTCGGCGACGATCTCCCCGGCCAGGAGGTTCAGCTTGGCCGGGTGCTCGCCGAGGATGGTGAAGACCCGGTCGAACTTGTGCTCATGGCCCTCGGGCACGTTCTGGAGGTTGGCGTAGACCTTGAACGGCTCGGTGATGTTTCGGCGCAAAAACGCCAGTTGGATGTCGATCCAACGCGCTGATTCGACGTGGACGGTGGCGACGTAGATCATGTCCGCCCACTCACCGCCGGCCCGTCGGGATGCTGCCGACGCGCCCGGGACACCACACCACCTTAGGCGAGCCCCGATGGTTATCGTGAGCCTGGCACCGGCCGTCGGTGCGCCGGCCCGGTGGTTGTCGCAGGACAGCGGGGTGTGGCACCCTGATGCCGTGGCCCTCCGGACGGCGCTGGGCAGAGCGCTGTACCGGGCCCCCGACGGACTGCGCAGGATGCTTCCCCGCACCGTGCGTGACCTCGTCCGCCGGCGCGTGGGACCCTTCGCGCCCTGGGAGGCCGGCTTCGCGCACGCGCCGCCGCCGCCGGGCTCGGGGGAGGTGGTGGGACCGCCCGACTTCGTGGGCATCGGCGTGCAAAAGGCCGGCACGACATGGTGGTTCGGGTTGATCGTCGCCCATCCCGAGGTCGCCCAGCGCGCCACGGTCCACAAGGAGCGCCACTACTTCGCACCCTTCGCCACGGGGGCGTTCGGGCCCGAGCAGGTGCGCCGCTACTGCGACTCCTTCCCCCGTCCGCCGGGAAAGAAGACGGGGGAGTGGACCCCCGATTACCTCTACCAGCCGTGGGTGCCGGAGCTCTTGGAGCGCGCCGCGCCCGAGGCGCGACTCCTCGTGATGCTCCGGGACCCCGTCGAGCGCTTCGTGTCCGGGCTCACCCACAGCCAACTCGGTCCCGGGGCGCACTACGGCACCGTCCTCGCCGAGGCCGTGGACCGCGGCTTCTACGCGGCGGCGCTGGCGCGGTGGGGACCGGCGCTACAGGCGGGTCGGGTCCTCGTCCAGCAGTACGAGCGGTGCGCGTCGCACGCCGAGGAGGAACTGGCCCGCACGTACCGCTTCCTCGGGCTCGACGACACGTTCCGTCCTCCCCATGTGCACCATGTCTCGAGCCCCACCCGTCAGGAGAAGGTGGCCCTCGACGACGAGGCCCGGGCGCGGCTCGTCGAGCTCTACACGCCCGACGTGGCAGCCCTGGTCGAGCTCGTCCCGGACCTCGACCTGACCCTGTGGCCGAACTTCACGCCCCGCTGAGCGCTCCCGCCCCGACCGGCGTCGACCGACCTCAGCGTGCGGGGACCGCCCCGGTGCGCCGGGCGGTGCGGTCGGGGCCCGTCACGTAGAGGCGGGCCAGGCGAGCCGTGCGCCGCCGCCGGCCCGCTCCCCGCCGGGCCAGACGCAGGACCAGGCCGAAGAGGGTGCCGGCGCGGTACAGCTCCCAGCCCATGGTCCCGTACCACTTGCGGATGAAGCGCTCGGTGCTGGCGTGCAGGCGCAGCTGGAGCCGGTCCCCGTCGCTCTCGGTCCCGCCGGCGCCGTGTTCTGCCGTCACGTCGGGGCAGAACCGGACCTGCCACCCGCGCTCGACGGCGCGGCGCTGCCAATCCTCGTCCTCGCCGTAGAGGAAGAACCGCTCGTCGAAGGTCCCCACATCCGCGAGGGCGGCTTTGCGCAGGAGCAGCACGGCTCCCCCGACGAAGTAACGAGACGAGGCCAGGCGCCGGCGGCTGAGACCGACGGCCTCGGCCCAGGCGCCGGCGGGGGTGTGCCACGGCCAACGCGCCCGGCTCGGGGCCGGGGATCCCGGGACGCGCTGGGCGGGAGCGACGCAGGCCACCTCCGGATGGGCCCCGAGCTCGGCGTGCAGACGCGCCAGCTCGGCCGGGGTGACGCGGGCGTCGGGGTTGAGCAGCAAGACGTCGCGTCCGGGGTCGGGCAGGCGGGCCAGCCCCATGTTGACCGCGGCGGCGAACCCGAGGTTGGCCCCGGCGTCGACGTAGTGCGCGCCCGCCGTCGTGGCGAGCTCGGCGTTGGCCGGCGACGACGAGTTGTCGATCACCCATACCGGGTAGGCGTCTCCCAGCGTAGCCAGGGCCTGGGCCAGCCCCTCGGGGGGACCGTAGGCGACGATGACGACGTCCAGTCCGGATCCCCGCGGCGCCATTGCTATATGGGGGCTCGTTGACGCCGCCTGCGCAGGACCACGGCGACCGGAGCCGCCCCGACGAGCCCTACCAGGACGACGCCGGCCACGACGAGGCCGGCGCTGAAGGCGACCGGCCAGTAGTGCAGCTCCACCACGTGGGACCCCGCCGGGACCCGCGTCTCGAGCATGAGCCCGTTGGCCCACGGCGTCAGTGCCACCGGGCGGCCGTCGATGGTGGCGCGCCAGCCCGGGACGTTGGTGAGCCGGAGGCGAAGGACACTCGCCGTCGTGGTGTGAAGCGCCACTCGCCACGACGCGGGATCGGGGTGGGTCACCGGGACCGGCGTCCCCGGCGCGTCGGTGGCCAGCGACGCCATGACGGCCGGGGCCGGGGTGACCGTGGCATCGCCTGCGTCGGGGACCCGGTACAGCTCCTCGGCACCCACCGGGCCGACCGGGACGCTACCGGGCGGCCCCCCGAAGCGGGTGGGCGGTTCGAGGACGTAGCTGACCCCGAACACCTGGGCTTGTTCGACGGTCTTGATGCGGGCACAGAAGATCCCGAGCTCCGACAGGGACGCGGCGATATGGCCTTTGCCGATCGCCGCGTAGGCGCGGTAGTAGCTCTCGGGCAAGATGGGGTCGTAGACCTCGAACTCGCGCACGCCGTAGGCCACGTTGACGTCGGGCCATATCCCCAGTGACGCGGTGGGCCCGGTGACGTAGCGCTGCAGCCCGCAGTCCCCGAAGCCCACGAGACTCGAGCCCACGGACTTCTGGAGCGCGGTGATCCCCGGGTTCGTCGGCAGGTACCCCGAGCTCACCGACCAGAAGCCGATTCCCGAGCTCAGGAGGAAACCCGTCTCCAGGGCAAGGAGGAGGGCCAGTCCCGAGACGACAAAGGGCCGCGCCCCGCGCCGGGAGTGGGCCCCGCCCCCTCGAGCGCGCCACCACAGCCCCGCCAGCGCCAGTCCCACCACCGACTGGACCGCGGGCCAGATCAGGCTGTCGCGGTGCCGGGTGATGGTGTCCGCCAGTTTGAGCTCACCCGCGGCGGCCAGGCAGAGCACGACGAAGGCGAGCGCGCCGAAGGCGGCCGCCATCCAACCCACGGCGATCCGATCCCGTCCCGAACGCGCCAAGGCGTCGATCCCGAAGGCGCCGAGCACGGCCAGCGCCAAGGCGAACAGCATGACGGCGCGGTTCCATGTCACGGTGCCGCCCCCGGGGATGAGGTGCAGGAGCTGGTCGGCGGGGGAGAAGAACGTGAGCAGGGCCGTGACGACCACCATGGCCACGAAGGCGGGAACCACCGGCCGGCGCCAGGCCACGCCGGCGCCGACGATGGCGAGGGCGAGCACGATCACCCCGACATAGGCGGTGGTGTCGAAGACCTTGCCCTGGAGTCCCACCAGGACGATGTTGGGGATGTTCGACAGCGGGAAGGCGGGCACTCCCGTGCCGTAGCGACGGGCGGAGAGCAGCGCCAGCTGGGCCCCGGGAAACAGGAGGGGGGCACCGAGCCCCAATCCGCACACCGAGCCCACCACGAGGTCACGCAGCGGCCTGACGACGGGGCCGCCCTCGGTGCGGGCGCGTGCCACGAGGAACACGACGACGAACACCACCACGGCGACGCCCATGGCCACCAGGCTCTCGGGATGCCCGCCGTATACCGCCAGGGCCAGCGTGACGGCCAACAACGCCACGTTGCGCAGACGGTGCCTTCCCCGCACGAGGCCTACCACGGCGACGAGGATCCACCCCGCCCAGCACGTCACCGAGGCGTGGGGCCACGCCGCTTGGACGACCATCGGGCCCGACAGTTCGAACGCGGTCCCCCCGAAGGTGGCGGCCAGAGGGCCGAGCCCGAGGGCGCGACACAGGAGGTACACACCGACGCCGGCCACGACGAGCCTCGTGAGCACCATCGCCGTGAAGGCGTGGCTGACAGGGACGAGATACCCCACGAGGGCGGGAACGCTGAACACGCCCGACTGCCAGTTGAACGCCAGCGGCATGCCCAGGACGCTGTAGGGGTTCCACAGCGGAAGCTGTCCGCTGTGCACCTGGTGCCACGCCAGGTTCATCCACGGGACGAACTGCTGGATCTGGTCCGCCTGCGCGGCGTTGTGCACGGTGACGCCGGCCTCCCGGGTCAGGCCGTAGCGCGACAGCAGGTCGAACGGTCCGAGCGAGACCCCGGGTCGCAACGCGGGCAGGAGCACCACCACCGCGGCGCCGATGGTCCACACGAGCCCGAGCGCGTCCCGCACCCACGACGACCGCATCGGGGCCGAATCCGGCGAATCCGGCGAATCCGCAGGCAATTCCTCGGCTCCGGGCTCGTGCACCAGCCCGTCGTGAGCTACCCCCCGCTGGCGCACGACTGGAGTCTACGCCCGCGAGGAGAGTTGCCCGATGACCGTGACCACTCGTTCGAGATCAGCGTCACGCAGGCTCGACCCGCTCGGTAGGCACAAACCCCGCTCGAAGATGTGCCCTGACACGGCGCCGCCTACCACCGGCGTCGGGGCGAAGAGCGGTTGAAGATGGAGCGGTTTCCACGTCGGTCGGGACTCGATGTCCTGAGCCTCGAGCGCCACCCGAATGTCTTCGCGCGTGGCACCGAACTCGTGGGGATCGACCGTGATGCACGTCAGCCAGTCATTGGTCTCGCCGTAGTCGGCCCGTGGCATGAACTCGATCCCCGGGATAGCACCGAGGGCGGCGCGGTACGAGGCGTTGATGGCATGGCGACGCGCCATGCGCCGGTCGAGGCTCCGCAGTTGGGCCACCCCCAGCGCGGCGAGGAGGTTGCTCATGCGGTAGTTGAAGCCCATGACCACGTGCTCGTAGTGCACCTGCGGCTCGCGTGCCTGAGTGGCCAGATGGCGGGCCTGTCGCGCCAGCTCTTCGTCCTGAGAGACGAGCATCCCTCCGCCGCTCGTCGTGATGATCTTGTTGCCGTTGAAGGAGAACACCCCGGCCTTGCCGAACGATCCTGCCGCCGCTCCCCGGTACGTGGCGCCGAGCGCCTCGGCGGCGTCCTCGACCAGGGGGATCCCGTACTCCTCGCACAGCGGGAGGAGGCGCTCGTAGTCCGCCGTCTGCCCGTACAGGTCGACAGACACCACCGCCTTGGGCAGCGCGCCGCGCCGCGCCCGGTCCGCCAGCTCCTGGGCGACGAGGTCCGGTGCCAGTTGCCACGTGTCGGCATCGCAGTCCACGAGCACCGGTCGCGCCCCGATGTAGGTGGCGGCGTTCGCCGTGGCCACGAAGGTGAAGGTGGGCACGAGCACGTCGTCGCCGGGGCCCACCCCGACCAGGAGCAAGGCCAGGTGCAGCGCGGCGGTCCCGCTCGACAGCGCCACGCCCTGGGCCACGCCGACGCGCGCGGCGAGATCGGCCTCGAAGGCATCGACATACGGGCCCAACGGCGCGATCCAGCCGGAGTCGAGTGCGTCGAGCACCAGCTGGCGCTCTTCGTCACCGATGTCGGGCGGGGACAGGTAGACCCGGCTCATACCGGCACCGCCGGTCCTGCCGACAGCGCGCCACAGGCGGCCGCGATGACCACGAGAACGATCGCCGTGAGAGCGACAGCCACCACCGGAAGGGCGAGCGAGTGGGCCCGGGAGGCGCCGAGCGCGACCGCGCACAGCACGATCTCTCCTCCCATGTAGCCGAGCGCTGCCGCGCCACGCCGCCATCCCCGTTGCACGGCAAGATCGTAGGGATGACGGCGGTCCCCGCTCGTCACCGCTTGACGCGAGCGGACGCGCCGCACGACGGCGAAGACCACCTCGGCCACGGGGAGGGCGACGACCACGAGGCTGGCCACGCTCACCGGTCCTCGCGTCCCGGGCGCCCACGCCCAGGCCAGGAGCAGGGCCAGACCGGCTCCCAGGACATAGGCACCGGCATCTCCGAGGTAGACGCGTGCCGGCGGCCGGTTGTACAAGAGGAATCCCACCACCGCAGCGGCCAGGGCCGCCGCGAAGTCCCTCCCGCCGTGATGGAGCAGCACGGCGAAGCTCACGCACCCGAGCATCACGACGCCGCCGGCCAGCGCGTCCAGCCCGTCGAGGAAGTTCACGCCGTTCATGAGCACGACGGCGAGGACGGCGACGAGGACCCCACCACCGACGCCCCCCACCTTCGTCGGGACGACCACGGCGACGCCCGCGCCGATGGCCCCTTGCGCCGCCAGGCGCACGGAGGCGGGCATGTCGAGGCGGTCATCGAGGACCCCGAGCACCACCGCGCCGGTCAGGGGCACGATCACGAGGGGGTGCCCGGCCGCCGCCCCCACCAGCGCGGCGAGGAACACCGCCACCCCGCCCAGGTACGGCACCGGCTCCGACTGTGGCTTGAGGGGTCCGGGCCGGTCGACGATGCCCGTGCGCCGGGCCACCACCATGGCCACGGGGACCAGGACCACCGCCGTGGCGAAGGCCACCGCGCTCAAGACCCAGACTCGTGTCACAGACCGTGGGGGGTGCTCGGGACCGCACCGGTCGGCACAGCAGTCTCCATCAGCACCGACCGGACGCCCCGGTGCATTTCGAATGTCTCCACCGACGCGAAGCCGGCCCGGCGGTACATGGCGATGGCGGCGGCATTCTCGGCGCCCACGACGACATGCGCCGAGCTCTCGCCCCGGCGCACCAACTCGCTCAAGAAGCTCTCGACGAGCTGCCGGCCCACATGTTGGTCCCTCCAGGCGGGGTCGACGGCGACGGCCAGGAGCTCGGCGCCGCCCGACCCCATGTCGCCGCGACCGTGACGCAACGTCTCGAGCACGCGGGGGAGCGCGGTGACGAGGCGGACCGGGGCGCTGAGCGAACTGGCCAGTCCGTCACGGAGCAGGAAGGTCCGGTACAGCTGACGCAGCGCCACCGACCCGGCGATGAACCCGACGGCGGTGTGATCGATCTCGGCGATCAGCAGGAACGATCCCTCGGCCCGGGTGATCCGGTTGTAGAGGCGGCCCAGAAAGCGCGGCCCCAGGCTCGACAAGAAGCCTTCGGAGATGAGCTGGGCGTGCAGCGTTGCCGCCGCCGCTGCGTCCTGAGGCCCGCCCACACGCACGGAGGTGGGCTTGCGCTCGGACCCGCCGAGCGTCGGACCGCTCCCACTGCCACGCATCGTCGCCTCTCCCCTACGATCCGCGGAGCCGGCCGGCGCTCCGTTACCAGGGCGAAGTCTACGTCGACCCCCGCGCCAGGAGGGACGCCACGAGGCGCGCCTGCAGCCCCGGGTCTCCCCGTCTCTGGCCCCTGTGGACCGCGACGTAGCTCGACGCCAGCAAGAAGCCGACCCGGGCGCTGTCTCTGACCCGTGTGGACGCGCCCGGGACCAGGCTGCGCACCATGGCGCCACGCCCGCCCTCGTATCCGGCGAGCACGGTCCTGTGGAAGAGCCGGCACGAGTCGGACATGGTCGAGCCGTGCTTCGCCAGGAAGTTGCGCCGTCCGGTGACCTGTGCCGCCGCCGTCCTCGTGACCCGGTTCCCTCCGTGCTGGGTGTAGCGGTACCCGACATGGGGAACGGTGCGCACGAGCCCGTCCTGCGAACACCGAAGCCACAGGTCCCAGTCCTCGCCGGTGGGCAGATCGGGATCGAAGCTCACCTCGAAGGAGAGTGCGGCCCGGCGAACCACGGCGAAGGGGAGGGCCACGAGGTTCTGCCACAGGAGCTGGTCGTGGTCGTACTCGAGGGGACCCCGAAACACGGCGGCTCCTCCCGTGTCGGCGTGGAACACCAGATGCCACGAGGACGCCACCACCACGTCGGGGTGCCCGCCCAGGAAGTCGACGATCACCTTTCCGATACCGGGGAACCAGGCGTCGTCATCGTCGCAGAACGCCACCAATTCGCCTTCGGCCACGGCGAGACCCCGGTTGCGGGCCACACACGGACCGACCGGTCCCTCGACGGTGACGACGCGCACCCGGGGGTCCTCCGACGCCAGACGCTCGAGGACCTGCGCGGTGCCGTCGGTCGAGCCGTCGTCGACGACGACCAACTCGAGGCCATCGACGTCCTGGGAGAGCACCGACGCCGCGGCCCGCACCACCTCGCCGGCCCGATCGTGCGTCGGCATGACCACGCTCAAGAGGACCGACATCAGCGCCGACGGGACAGGCGGTGGCGGAAGCCGGCATAGATCTCACGGGCGCGCCAGAACGGGCTCTGCTGCATCGACGCCACCTGGAGGCGCGCCTGCTCGAGCTCGGCGTGCAGCGCACCTTGCTCGCGCCGCAGTCCTGTCACCAGGGCGGCCACGGTGGGGGACACGCCCGCCGCCCCATCCTCATCGACGTCTCCGGAGCTGTCTGAGTCGTCGGGGGCATCGGGGCCGTCGGGGGTATCGGGGCCGTCGGGGCCGTCGATCAACCACGACCCGATCGACGAGAGGTTGGTATGGATGGGAAGCAGCTTCTCCCACTTGCGGGCCAGAACCCGCTCGCTCTCTCGGTACTTCCACGGCACCCGTCCGGTGAGCGAGTTGTGATGGCACGGCGCGTCCAGGACCACGACCCGGAGGTCGCGTTGTTGGGCCTGGAGTGCGAGGTCGGTCCCGTACAGGTGCCAACCCAGGGTGGCGTCGACGCGCAGTGGCGTGTCTCGGGGCACCACCATGAGGAGCTCGTCGAGTCCGTCCACATCGGCGGGCAGGCTGCGGTGCGAGAGCAGGCGGTCCCGGTGGACGACCCGACCGATGGCGTCGAACGGGACGCGGCGGTCCAGCACGCCGAAGACCCCGGCGATGCCGACAGGGCCCCCTTGGGCTTGGGCCAGTCGCCACTGCGCCCCCAGGCGTGCCGGCCAACCCGCGGGCACATAGACGTCTTGGTGAACGAGGACGACGAGCTCGTTTCGAGCTTGGCCGATCCCGGCGTTGAGGCCTTCGGCCGCGCTGGCACAGCCCCGGAAGACCAGCAGCTCGTGGGGCCCCGGGTCGCGCAGGCACGGTGAACGCCCCAGGTTCGCGGCCAGCTGCTCGTCGTCGTTGACGCACGCCACGAACGTGATGGGGATCTCGTCAGAGGAACCGGGGTCGGGCAGCGGGTAGCCGCGCATGAGCAACCGGGCGGTCCGGAGGTCGCGCTCCGCGTCGGCGGCACCCACCCCCAGCAACTCGAAGAGGGGCGCGCCCGCGCTCACCATGGCCGTGGCTCCCTCGTCCTCGATCCGATCGGCGGTGTCGGGCGCGTAGCCGGCGTCGAGGAGGAGCTGCATGATGCTCGACGCCGTGAAGAGGCGGAGATAGGTCGGGTCGAGCAGCGTTCCCGCCGAGTAGGGAAAGACCCCCCGCACGAGGCCACCCACCACGCTGTGGTGCTGGAGGTTGGGTACCGAGCACGAGATGGTCCCCGACGTCGACAACAGGGGGCCGAGGCGCGTCACCAGGGCCAGAGGATCGACCACCCGGGACAGGCTGTCCGCGTAGACGATGCAGTCGACCGAGCCCCGCTCCAGGGGTGGCACCTCGTGGTCGAGGTCGATCTCGAAGTAGCCGTCGAGACCGTCCCGTGGTGCCGCGCCCCGCCCGGGGGAGTCGGCGCCGTAGAGCACCGGTGCCGGATGACGTCTCTTCAACTCGTCGACGAGCCAACCCTGCCCGGAGCCGATCTGCAGCACCGTCTGCGCCGTGGCGGGGACCGTCAGCGCCAGGCGCTCGTTCAGCGCGGCGGCGTCGTTGCGCTCCTGGCCCCCCTGGTGCATCTTCCCGAGGCTAGTGCCCCGTCCTCTGATCGGGTCCTATAGGTTTGGATGTCATCGCCGTGGCGCTCGACGCGAGATGAGCGCCAACGCGCCATCGAGAAGCGAGCGCCGAGAGCCTGCGAGGGGCGTTGGCCCGAACCACACAACGAGGACTTCCCCCCGGGCCGTGGGTGCTCGTGCTGGGCATGCATCGCAGCGGCACCTCGGCACTCACCGGCGCGCTGAGCCACCTCGGTCTCATGGTGCCTACCCCCAACGACCTCGTGGCCGGGCGCTACGACAACCCGGTCCACTACGAGAGCCAGGGCCTCACCGACATCGATGATGCGGTCTTGTATGCGCTCGGGGGGACGTGGAGCGCCCCCCCGGTCATGGAGCCCGGTTGGGAGCGGTCGCCGGCGGTCCTCGACGTCGCCGGCCGCGCCGGCATTGCCGCCCGACGGGCCTTTCCCGGAGACGGGCCGGTGCTGTGGAAGGACCCTCGCCACTGCCTGCTCCTTCCCCTGTGGCGCTCGGTCCTCCCGGCCCCGGTGGTGACCGTCTTGTTGTGGCGCGCTCCGCTGGCGGTGGCTCGATCCCTGCGCTCGAGACAGGGCTTCCCCGTCAGCCTCGGCCTCGCCCTGTGGGAGCGCTACACCCGTGATGCGCTGGCGGCGCTGGCCGGTCACGCCGTCTACATCATGCGCTACGAGGAGCTCCTCGCCGATCCCACCGCCTCGATCACATCGGCGGCCCGCTGGCTGGAGGCGACGGTGCCCGCGGCCATCGACACCGACGCGGCGGCCATCGCCCGGGCGGCCTCCTCGGTGTCGGGCCCCTTGGCTCGCCACGAAGGCGCCGGCGACGTTCCCGACGTGGTGCGCGAAGCGGTGGGCACACTGACCGAGCTTTCGGGTGCGCACGACCACGTTCCCGAGACAACACCGGCGCCGGCGCCGGCCTGGATGGCGGACGTGATCGCCCAGCGCCACGATTACGAGGAGCTCTACGCGCGGTACATGCGCTACGTGAAGTGGAAGAGGCGCATCCCGTTCATCGCCGTTCTCGGCGACAGGGCCCGGCGGGGAGGCAACGGTCCGGGAGCCCCTCCGGGGCGCTGACCGTCGAAGGAGACCTACACATTGGGCTCGTCGCCGTGTCCGAGCACCGAGCCCCAGAGATCCTCGAAGCGGTCGACCATCTCCTCGACGCCATGGCGTCGGGCCGAGCGGGTCGCTCCGGCGCCGAGGCGGGCGCGTTCCCCGGGGTTCTCGAGCAAAGCTCCCACCGCCCCCACCAGTGCATCCACGTTCCCCGGCTCGACGAGCACGCCGCTCACCCCGTCCTCGATGAGCAGGCGGGGACCGTCGGTGGCCGCGGCCACCACCGCCTTCCCCGCCGCCATGGCCTCGAGCACGGCCAACCCGAATGACTCGGCCCGAGAGGGGTGCACGACGACATCGGACGCGGCCACGAGGTCCTCTTTGACCGGGGTCCGCACGTCGCCGGGGATGATGAGCCGTTCGCCGAGGCCGTAGTGGCGCGCCAGATCTTGCAGCTTCTGCCAATAACCCGATCCCTTGTCGGCCGGACCACACATCACGCCGTAGAGCCGCGGGTGGCGCGCCGAAAGACGGCCCAGGCAGTCGACGAAGTCCGCTTGGCCTTTCATCACCCCGACCCGGGCGAACATCGACAGGACCTGGGCGTCGGCGGGGATCCCGAATGCGTCGCGGCCCCGGACGGGGTCGCCGCTTCGACACCGGTCGATGTCGACGCCGGGCGTGACGACCGACCACGGCACTCCGGGAAACTCCACCGTCCTGTTCTGGGCGCCCGACGACGTGAACACGATGTGCGCAGGCGGGATCAGCCGCAGCACCCGCGCCACGGCGCGTTCGGATCGCGACCGCGGTTGCAGGGGCGAGTGGATGTGCCAGATGACCGGCGTCCTCGTCAGGCGACCGGCCAGGCTCGCATACAGCAGAGCCGAGTTCTCACTGGCGTGCACGAGCTCGATCCGCTCGCGCCGGATCACCTTCCGCAACCCGAGGACGAGCGTCATCAGGTTGCGGGGCGAGCGCAGCCGTGACCTCGGAAAGCTGTAGGCGGCGGTCCCCCGGGCGCGCACGAGCTCGGGCCACCGACCCGGCGACAAGCACGCGAGCACGGGGACGAATCGAGTCCTGTCGACCCGTTCGATGATCTCGTTCAATACCGTGGCCGCCCCCCCGAGGTCCTCGTACCCCGA
This sequence comes from Acidimicrobiales bacterium, assembly GCA_050011815.1. Classification (GTDB taxonomy): domain Bacteria; phylum Actinomycetota; class Acidimicrobiia; order Acidimicrobiales; family UBA8190; genus Chersky-840. The sequence goes on from JBEKIJ010000043.1 coordinate 15,231, forward strand.
ACTGTCGACGAGCAGGACCGCCGGCGCCG
>JBEKIJ010000044.1:0-18559 GCA_050011815.1 Acidimicrobiales bacterium
GCGGGGTGTGGGAGGGCGGCATCGCCTGCACCAACAAAAGCGGGGTGGTGACTGACTACTGGAATACCCAGATCACCTTCACGGCCAGCACCCCGGATCCCGGCGGGTTCACCTGGACCGACCTGCCGGGGTCTTCAGGGTCTACCACCACATCGAGTTCGACCACGTCGACGACAACCACCTCGTCAACATCGACCACGTCGACCACGTCAACGTCGACGACAACCACCTCGTCAACATCGACCACGTCGACGTCGACCACGTCAACGTCGACCACGTCAACGTCGACCACCTCAACGTCGACCACCTCAACGTCGACCACGTCAACGTCGACGACAACCACCACGACCACGCCCGAGACGACCACGACCACGCCCGAGACGACCACGACCACGCCCGAGACGACCACGACCACGCCGGACACCAGCACAACCACGCCGGACACCAGCACAACCACGACGACCACGCTGGGAGTAGCGACCCAGTCAGGCTCCTCCACCGGTGGCGACCCCACCGCGACCGGGGACCCGAGCACGTCGCCCGGGACCCTGGCATCCACCGGCGCGCCCATCGTGCGGGATCTGGCTGTCGGCCTGCTGTGCGTTGGCCTCGGGCTCATCCTCTTGGGCTGGAGTGCCAGGTCGCGCTGGGCACGCGCCGCTCTCCCGATAAGAATGTGGCGATGAGCATCGCCGATATTGGCGCCGAGCGTGCCTCGAGGACCACGGCACCGACAGGGGTTGCGCGCCCCGTCGCCCCGGGAGCCCTCTTTCCCGCTGCGAACCAGGCCGACGATGCCCACCTAAGCGACGCGATCGCCCCCGCTACGTCACCCGGCTACGTCGTGAGCATGGCGCTGTTCTTGGTGGCCGCACTCACGTTGGGATTCGTGGCGAACCTGGTCTTTGTGAGCCCTTTGGAGCACCAGGTCGCGCAGACCAAGGCGTTCAACCTTCTGCGGTTCGAACTGGGCAACGAAACGGCTCCGCTCGGCCCGAGAGACTCCGACCACAGGCTTCTGGCCCTGGGTACACCCATGGCGGAGCTCTCCATCCCGTCGATCGGGGTGAAAGAGGTGGTGGGTGAAGGCACGACCAGCGCCGTCTTGATGTCGGGGCCAGGGCACGAGCGGTCAACGGTCTTCCCGGGCGGTGTCGGGACGAGCGTGATCCTGGGTCGGGCCGCCGCCTACGGCGGACCCTTCGGTCGCATCAACGAGCTGGCCAAGGGAGCGCTCATCAAGGTGACGACTCAGGTCGGGACCTCCACCTTCCGGGTGGTCGACCACCGCAAGGCCGGCGACGTCATCCCACACCTCGCCCCGGGGGACGCCCGCCTCACGCTGGCCACGGCGGCCGGCCCTGCGTTCGTGCCTTCAGGCGTGCAGTGGGTGGATGCCGATCTGGTGGGCAGCCCTCTGGCGGCGGCCAAGCCGGCCATAGCCACCCTGCCGGGCAGCGAACGTCCTCTGGGTATCGACGTCAGCTCGCTCTGGCTCCTGGTGCTCTGGCTCGGTGCCCTGGTCTTGTTGCTCGGCGGTGGGATCTGGACGTGGCGCCGGCGCGGCCATGCGCGAGCATGGATCATCTTCAGCGCGCCGGTCGCCGTTGTGAGCCTCTTCATCGCCGGGCAGATCACGCTTCTTCTGCCCAACTTGATGTGAATCATTCGTTCTCGCAGTCGCCAAAGGACTCGCCACGACCATGTTGACAAGGATGACGGCGCCACAGATACCAGAGGTGGGTGACACCCAGGGTGTCGCGGCCACTCTCGAGGCGCGCGACATCTCGGCCTGGTTCGGTGATCATCATGTCCTCGACCGGGTGTCGCTCACCATGGTCGCCCGACAGGTGACCGCACTGATCGGCCCGTCGGGGTGCGGAAAATCGACCTTCCTGCGGATTCTGAACCGCATGCACGAGCTCACGCCGTCCGCCACCTTGGCCGGCGATGTGTTGCTCGACGGAGCTGACATCTATGACCCGAGCCGCAAATTGACCGACGCCCGCCGCCAGATCGGCATGGTGTTCCAAAAGCCCAATCCGTTTCCGGCCATGTCGATCTACGAGAATGTCCTGGCCGGACTGAAGCTCACGGGGACGCGCGTCGATCAGGACACACGAGACGGCATCGTGCACGACTGCCTCGTCAAGGCCGGGCTCTGGAACGAGGTGGCGGACAGGTTGCGGTCTCCCGGTGGTGCGCTGTCAGGAGGACAGCAACAGCGGCTGTGCATCGCCCGGGCCCTGGCTATCCGGCCCCGGGTCCTGCTCATGGACGAGCCCTGTTCTGCGCTCGACCCGACCTCCACCCGGCGCATCGAGGTCACGATCGAGGAGCTCCGCTCCGAGGTCACCATCGTGATCGTGACCCACAACATGCAGCAGGCCGCCCGGGTCTCGGACTACACCGCATTCTTCTTGGCCGAGCAGGGGACGCCGGGATACATCATCGAGCACGGGCCGACCGACGCCATGTTCAACGAGCCCCAGGACGCTCGGACGTCGGACTACGTCCACGGACGGTTCGGCTGAGGACAGGCTGTAGTACATCATTTTAGTAGGTTTACTGGATTGATGGTTATAATGGGGGTGGAGTGACGACGGTGTCACTCCACGGGGAGGGGCCTCCATGACAGAACCGGGGGATCTCGGGGCAACCCACGCCTATACGCGAGGGGAAGTCGAGGCGTACCTGCAGGCTGTCGCCGATCAGGCCGCCACGTACCAGGCCGCCATCGCCGACGCCCACGCCCGAACCGAACGGGCGCAGCGGCTGGAGCAGCGCATCGTCGAGCTCGAGCGCCGAGTGGGCCAGTGGCTCGTGGCGGCGCACATCGAGGCGGAGCCCGGCCTCGGCGAGGGCTCCGAGCAGTCGAGCCCGACCCCGCCCGATCATGATCTTCGTCCTGGCCGCCAGAGCCAGCCCCCCGCCGCCGGAGCGCCGCCAGGATCTGGCTCGGCTCCTGGGGATCACGCCACGACTCTCACCTTTGAAGGGTCCCCACGAGCCAACCGAGGGGAGCGACCCCTGGCATGGGGGCCGAGCCCCGCGCCCGAGGACCTGCTGGCCCAGATCCGGGGTTCGTTCTCCAACGAGGTGCCCACCGGGGCGCCCGTCGGTGGGTACGGGGTGGATCGCGGTGGCTGAGTACGCCATCGGTGAATCGCCGTTGCGGCCGGCGGCGGTCGAGGTGCTCCCCGACGACGTGGTGGCGGCCATGGTCGCTCGCAAGGAGGGGGAGCTCGAAGCACTTCGCCTCGAGCTCAAGGGTGCGCTCGACACTGCGGAACGCGCCGAACGGCGCCTCAGCGCCTATCCGGCCGCGGCGTTCATCGGCGACGATTTCGAAGCCGACGTCCTCGCCGACGCGGCACGCCGCGCCGCGGAGATGAGAGGATTCCTGGGGCCCTCCGGCAACGGTGACAGCTCCCGCGTCACCGTTGCTTCACCGGCGGAGAGACCTCGACCGAGCGTCGTAAACGCCGATGCGACGGCATCGTTGACTCGTCTGCCGGAGTCGCTCGCCGACACGCTCAGACGGGTGGAAGCCGATCGCCCTAATGCTCTGCCCACTCCGTTGGTCTCGTCGTTCGTCGCCCAGATGCTGGCGGAGTTTCGTCCGGCGCCGGAGTCCGGGCAGGACGTCCCGGCGGACCAGGGACAGACGACCCGAGGCCGTTGGATGACGAACGTCCCAGTCTACGGCCGGCCAGCCGGCGACGACGGGGAATTCGAAGCGCTTCGTCTCCAGATCAAAGAGGTCCTGAGCTCTGTCGAGCGGGCCGAACGACATCTCGACGCGGTCGCAAGGTCGTTCGAGGGCGGGCTCAGCCCCGAGAGGTACACCAACGATGCAACCAGTGCGCCAGTGGGGAAGCGCGACCTCGGCTTGGGACCGGCTTCTGGCAACGGGGTCGGGTATTGGCGCGGCGAGCCGATCCCGGGAAACGGCCAACTGACAGAGCACCCTCAAGCGCTCAACGGCAACGGGTCTCACGCGCCCACCGGTCCTACGGTGACTTCTCCGCCACCTCCGCCACCTCCGCCGCCGCCCCCCCCTCCCTCTTCGCACCAGCAGCCTCGGACGACGGTGGTGGTCCGCCCTCGGCCGACCGCGCAGAACACCGATGCTCCCGTCCACCCCGCCCCCATCGTTGCGCCCGACCCGCCGACACTCCAGTCGACGGTGGTCTCGGCCTCGGCCCTCGACGCCGGTGCGGTGTCGCCTGCTGTCACCCCCCCGGCACGATCGGATGCACATGCGGTGGCCGAGCCACGAGGAGCGTTGGCACAGGCCGGATGGCTGGCGAGAATCCCGCCCCGACTCTTCATACAGACGGGGGTCGCCATCGTCATCATCGCCCTGCTTCTCCTGAAGCTCGGGTGACACATGTCTGGCCGTCTCGCGAAGTGTCACAGTTGCGCGAACTCTTGGTGAACAGACCACAGATCAGATTGCCGATCTCCGAGCGCGTCTTTGACCGCTATGTCCCTTGCGAAACGCGACATTCCACCGATACCGTCAATATGGCCGCTCATCGAGATTCTCTCTTCGCTTCATGGGCTCATATTGAGAAGGCTTCCAGCAGGGACTAACGATCATGCCCGAGCCTCAAGACGGTTCCACCGCAGAGTGGCGCCCGGATCCCTACGGACGCTACGAGTGGCGCCGATTCTTCCTCGGGCAGCCCACGTCGTTGGTCATGCGCGGCGACGTGGTCGGCTATGACCCGATCGATGCCCTGGTCCCAGAGCCCGCCGCCCAACCCCAGCCACAGCCACAAGCTTCCGCGTGGGCGCCTTTCCCTGAGACTGAGACCCGGCATGGCTTTCTGGCCCCACCTCCACCGCCACCGGTGGGCGACGCATCGTCATGGTCGGCGCCGGGAGTTCCCTACCGATCACCGCCGCCCCCTCCCGAGGCGGTGCCGACATCGCAGCCGGCGTCGTACTCACCCGGTCAGCTGCCACTTCCACCGGTGCCAAAGAAACCCGGGTTCCTGACAACCGGACTCCACATCCAGGGGCGGGCACAGGCGGTCATAGCGGTCGCCGCCGTCGTGACCTTGTTCCTGATCGGCGTCGGCCTTGCCCTGGCCTTCAGGCATTCCCCGGCGCCACACGCCATCGGCGACCCCTCGTCGTCGGTCACCACTCCCAACGCGTCGGTCGAGTTGTCGCCTGTTCCAGCCGACGCGGCGGCGTCACCGTCGACGACAACTGCGGCGACTGGCCCTCAGACAGCCGCCCAGGATGGCTCGTCCCCACCGACTGGAGCCGTGGTCTCGGGTGGATCGAGTGCAACCACGACCCCGCCGACCGTAAGGTCGAGTTCGAGTTCGGCCGCCGGATCGCCCCCGGCGACGACCCCGGCCAGCCCGCCTTCGACGAGCCCAACCGGCACGACCAACCCGTCTCCCACGACGACGGCTCCTACCCCCACGACCACGAGCCCGGCGCCGACCACCACCACGACCGCGACGACGACCACCACCTCGACCACCACGACGACGACAACCACCACCACGACGACCACGACGACCACGACCACGCTGGTTCAGGGTATGGCTGTCGTCTCCGCCCGACTCTCGACCTCCGGCGGGACGCCGGTCGACGACATCGTGCTCACCGGAGCGGGGGTGGCCGTGATCGCGCTCGTGATCTCAGGCCTGTTCTTGCTCTGTCTGGCCGGTCTAGCCACGCCGGCGTCTCTGGAGCGTCGCATCTCGTCTCCGAGGCACAGGCGACGACCGCCCTCTTCGTTGCGCCCGCCGGCGCATGGTCGTCGCCGTGGTCGACATCGGGTGAACATGGGACCTCATCGGACCTGAGACCGGGAGTCAGGCAGTCGATTCTCGTGCCTGCACGAATCGTTCCGATTGTCGCAGAGCGAACCACCAGCGCCACGCTCTGTGCTAACCGGGTTGATGCGGTGTCACAGGGCTGACGGGAGCGCCGGATCACGCCGACGTTGAGTTGGTTGGGTCGAACCTTCCCGCGCCGCAAGGGGCCAGCGACACCGGCTCCCTCAGGGCCCGGATCGATCCTGTCGGCTAATCCCCTCTATTCAGATCGATATAGTGTAGTACCTCATGCGGAAGCGGGCGCTCAGAGACCTATGGCCCGAGGATGCAACCCCGAAGATCGGATCGACGCGGAAAATGCCAGGTCGCCGCTGTACCAGTGGCGGTGAACCGTGAGCGTCCTGGAGGGGGCGCTGAACCCCGGGCAGCTCGGTCGTCGCCCTCGGAACGACATATGACCGCCCCGGACCGTCTCTTGGGGGCGCTGGAGCTTCCACCGGCGCCACCCGTCAGCCGACCGGCGTCCCAGGTCGGCGCCCCGCCAATGACGGTGAACGGCGACTGTCCTCGAAGCGGCGCTGAAGGCCCGAGACCCTCATCGCCGGCCCCCGAGCACCGGGAGCCCGCCCCGGACCGTCCGTTGGTGGCGCTGGAGCTTCCGTCCGCTCCGCCCGTGAGCAGGGCCGGCGCCACACCCATGCGCCGGCCGACGGTGGCCGCACTTGGGCTGCTTGCTCTTGGTGTGCTCCTAACGGTCGGACCGATCGCCGGCGGTTTGTTCGCCAAGGCGGCTGCCGGCACACAGATGATCGACCAGTTCGCCCCCCTCATGACGGCGGACGCCCTCGCTCGGGACGGCGCCGACCTCGAGACCTTGCGAAACGGGACCGCAGGCGTCGACGCCATCTACCGCCGCCAGGACATCGCCGCAGGCTGGTTCCCGGGCCTCGACACCTATCGACGCCAGTCCACTGCCATCTTGGACCGCGCCTCGGGTCTCCTCGACCGGGTGAGGGCAACCGGTCCGGATTACCGCCGGGTGGCCCAGATCGGCGGGTTCGATCGGATGCCCTTCTTGATCGTTGCGGGAGGGATCGTCTCGCTCTACGGCGGGTGCGTGCTCCTCCTGGGCGACTTCAGGCGTGCCCGAATCGGTGTGGTGATCGTCGTGCTGACGGCGATGGCAATCGCCGCGTACCCCTTCGTCAGTGGTCTCGAGGGGGGCGCCCCGGCGGGCCATCGGATGCTGCAGTCCCTCGCCCCCGTCATGACTCCTGGCGAGGTTCGGCAACTGCAACGCGACTTCATTGTCATCGTCGGCGCAGACGGTGAGCTGGAGACGACCTTTCGTGGCGTTCCGAGATCCGGCAAGGCGGCCACCGAGGTGGCCGCCTTGGTCGACAGGTGGCCGACCGTCTCTTCCGATCTGGCCACGCTGGTTGGAGCCGTCGATGACAACATCGGCAATTTCAAGGCGCTCCACGACCTCGACGTCCTCACGAGCCCCATCGGAGTTTCCGGTTTCGTAGCGTTCCCTTGGTTCCTGGTGGGCACCGGGGCGCTAAGCGCAGGAATCGCGCTCGCGGGTTGGCCGCGTCGCGGGAAGGAGATGTCATGAGCGGCGCTCGCAGGCTGAAGGTACCCGTGGCGACGGTGGCGGCGATCATCCTCGCCGTCACGGTCTGTGCCTCGTGTTCGAGTAAGACCGCTGCCAGCGGTCCGCCGGGAGGGGGAACGGAGCTCGTCGGACTTCTCCGGCTGACCCCGGGGACGATGAACGGTGGTCAGATCAGCGGGACGTGGTTCAGGATGCTGCAGCCAGGAGGCAACCCGAAAGACGGCCCCTACATGAAGAACGCGGATTCTTCCGCCGACGACGGAATGGTGACGCTCCTCGAGCCCGGGACCTCCGGAGGCCTGCGCACCGGGGGATACCAGTCCCAGCCGACACCGGCGTTCGACACCGGCGGGAACTCGCTTGCCGATGCGATCACCGTGCCGACCAAGTTCTTCGGTGTGAAGTTCAGCATCTCGACCAACCCGGTCGACCCGCAAACCAAGACCCCGGTTGCTCCGCCCACGGTGGTGCTCAAAGGTGGCAAGCTCACCGCCGACCTGGCGTCATGGGCGGCGTCGTGGAACAACCAGAATTTCAACCAGGGCGCGCCCAAGCCGGTACAGAGCACGGGGGCGAAGGCACCGGGCCAGGCGCAGGCTGAACGAGCATGGGACTGGGTGTCACACCGGTGGCTCGATTCGGTGCCGAAGCCGACTGTCACCGGAGCCGGTGCGACCGGTACCTACGACGCAAAGACCGGGGCGTTCGTCCTTCAGTGGACGAGTTACATCGTGGGCGGGCCGTTCAACAGCTTCACCGGTGTCTGGCACCTTCAGGGCGTGTTCGAGCCGTCGGGCCGAGCACCAGCCGGCGCGTGAGCCTGCACCTGGCGCTCCGACCACGGAGCCCGGCTCGACCCCAGGGGGTCCGCACGTCGGCTGACGAGCGGGCCCCGGCGGCCATCGTCGTGGAGGACGCCACCAAGGTCATGGACGGCTTCAAGGTGCTCGACGGGATCTCCTTCACGGCTCGACATGGCCGGGTGACGGCGTTGCTCGGCCCCAACGGTGCCGGCAAGTCGTCCATGCTCCGGGCCATCCTCGGCATCGACCACCTGACCTCGGGGCGGACGACGATCGGCGGCCGACCGTTCCGCGAGCACCGGCAGCCGCTCCGGGTCGCCGGTGCCTTCCTCACGCCCGATGCCGCCCACCCGCGACGTAGCGCCCGTGGCCATCTGGGCGTCGTCGCCACCAGCAACGGACTGCCTCGTACCGCCGTGTCGCGAGCACTCGAGCTGGTGGGGATCGCCAGCATTGCGGACGTGCCGGTTCGGCAGCTCTCCCTGGGTATGCGCCAGCGCCTGGGGCTGGCCACCGCCCTTATCGGGGATCCGGCGGCCGTCATCCTCGACGAGCCACACAACGGTCTTGACGCCCCGACGATCCGATGGCTGCGCGTCGTGCTGCGGGCCCTCGCCGACGCCGGACGCACCGTGCTGGTGTCGAGCAACCTCATAGCCGAGGTCGAGCCCATATGCGACGACGTGATCATCATCGACGAGGGCAGGCTTCGTGTGGCGTCCCCACTCGTTGACTTCGTCGGCGGCGCCCCGGGCGCGCCTGGGCGCCTTTCGTTGGAGGAGTCCTATCTCCGCGTGCTGAGGTTGCCGTGAGGGCGGCCTGGCGCGCCGAGTTGTCGAAGATCGCCACCGTTCGGGGGCAATGGGTCGCCGCCATCCTGGCAACGGCTGCGATGCCCCTGACCTCGCTTCTCGTCGCCACCACCGCCAGCGTGGGAGCGGGGGCCACCGCCACGAGCGGAGCCGTCACGGGTTCGATTGTCGGCCTGCTGGCTTTCGGAGTGTGGGGTGCGTCGTTGGCCGCGGGGGAGTACGGAACGCAGACGATCGTGGTGAGTCTGGCGACAGTGCCCCGCCGGGCGGTGCTCTACACAGCCAAGATCGCTGCGGCGGCGACCGTGGCAGGTGTGGGCGCGATCGTGTCTGCGACAAGCGCCCTGCTCCTCGTGTTGGCGGTGACCCCGCCCGGTCGGCAACCCCTCGGAAACCCGGCCACTCTTGTCAGCGTCGTCCTGGTGATGATCGCGGTGGCGGTGGTCGGTGTGGCCATCGGTGTGATCACCAGATCGCCGACCATGGCGGTCGCCATCGTCGTCGTGGCATTGCTTCTTCCCCGGGCGGCCGGCGGGCTTCTCGGACGTTTGCAACCCTGGGTCGTCGGTGCGAGCCCGGACACCGTGGTGACACAGATCGTCGGCGGCACCCCCTTGCTGACGAGCCAGACGTATCCGGCCGGGACATGGGCAGCGGCCGCCACAATGGTGCTGGTGGCGGGTGCGCTCGCCAGCGCGGGCGCGGTAGCGCTGATGCGCCGCGACGGGTGAGCGACGTTCGTCAACGAGGGTCTCGGCCCGTCGGTCCTCGAACGGCAGGAGGAGTTCGCGCTCTTGTCACGTAACCACCAGCGGATTCCACGAGTTGTTTGATCGTTCACGAAAGGTTCACTTTGTTTGGCGAACACGCTGGCATACGTTGCTGGAAGCCAACCGGCGACGGGACCGTACCGACAGAAGGACCGTGGTGAGAAGCATCCGATTGGTGATCGCGACGTTCGGAGCAGCCTTGCTCCTTGGCGGGCTGATCGTGCTCACGGCCGGCGCGGCGTCCGCGGCTGACGGCAATACCATCACGAGCAACGCGGCGGTCGATCCCACCACCACCACGACGACGGCGCCCTCGCCGACAACCACCACGTCTTCGACGACCACAACGTCCACCACCACGACCTCAACGTCCACCACGACGACCTCAGCCACCACCACGACGACCATCGCGGGCACGTCCGGGTCGTCGACGTCTACCACCTCGACGACGGCCGCGGCGGCCACCGCGGCGGCAGCGGGCGGTTCGTCGGACGGAACGTCGGCGACGACCGGTTCGTCGTCCGCCTTGGCCTTTACCGGCGCCGGGACCGGCCTCGTGGGCTTGGTGGTGGTCGGCGTTACTCTCGCCGTCGGAGGAGGTCGAGGCCGGCGCCGCTTCCTCAGGGAACCGACGGAATCGTGACACGAAGTATTCGGCACATCGAGGTCGACGTCTCGCTCATCGGAGGTCCGACGGGGGAGCGCCCACCCGGGTCAGGGACTCTCGCAACCTCGGGAAATCCCTGCCACAATGCCTGTGTCTATCGGGCACTGAGACAATGGGGTGAGCATGGAACGCCTCCAGGGCTGGCATCCCGATCCCACCGGTCGCCATCAAGAGCGGTACTTCTCACAAGGGGCGCCCACGCATCTCTTCAGGGACGGGGACGCCGAGGGCTATGACGACCGCACCGGCTTCCCCACGACCGTGAGCAACCCGAGCGAGGGCCAGACAGCCGCGCCATCCCCGGCCGGCGAGGCGAGCGTGGCGGCGAACCCTCCGCCAGGGTGGTATCCGGACCCTCTCGACAGCAACTATCAGCGCGTCTGGGACGGGACGCAATGGACCGAGCAGACCCAGCCCAGATCGGCCCAAGTCGGCGGGTCCCAGCCCGAGCCCGCCGCTCCGACGCTGGGGCCGTCTTCCGAGACCAGCGGGGCTTCGGGCCCAGCACCCCGGTTCTGTGTTCATTGCGGGGCGCCGTTGGCCGAAGGAGCCAAGGTGGGGGAGCAGTCTCGAAACGGCGCCAGGTCCCAGACCGAGCGAGATCCATACCCACTCGGACCCTCAACGGTGCCCACGAACGGTCACGACTCGTACGTGGCGCAGGTCGATCCCGGGCAGACGAGGGGAACCGCGACGAACGGGGCCAACGGCACCGTCACGACGTCAGCGCCCGTCCAACCCCCCGTGATCGTCCCCGACCCCGTTCCCAGCCCCGGCTGGTACCCGGTCCAGGGAGCGCCGGAGATGGTCCGGTGGTGGGATGGCTCGACGTGGGGCGACGTTCGGTACACAGACCCACCGACGGCTCAGGTCCCGACTCCGCCGGTGCAGCAGCGCTGATCGAGGCACCGGGGCTGGTTTTCTTCAGCCCAGGGCGGTGATCTCCAACAACGTCGCAACCGAACCGTCGACCTCGGCCACGTTCAGCGGCTTGGCGTGGTAGGCGCTCGCCCCCGCCCACACGAATCGCGCCCGCTCACTGGGCGTGTGGTCGTCGCCGAGAACGATGATCGGGGTCTGGGCCGGGAGCACCCGCTGACGGAGGTGTGTGACGAAATCCGCCCCGTCGACGCCGGGTAGAGAAGCGTCGAGGACGACCATTCGGGGCCGGCGCCTCGCCGCCAGTTGCAAGCCCAACTGCCACCCGTCTGCGACCACCAGGCGCATGCTCTCCCACCGGCGGGCGATGCGGATGAAGATGATGCGGCCTTCGGGCTCGCCACAGATGTAGAGCAGGGGCCCGTCGCCTCGGGTCTTCGACGAAGGGTGCCATCGTCGGCCTCGCGCGGCGGAAGGCGTCGACGCTGTCGGCGGCTCGAGGAGGCGAAGACCCGGCCGTTCTTCCTCGGTCACGTCAGGCTGCACGTTCCCTCACCATACCGATTGAAGGTGAACACGACGTGACGGATCGGTCACGCTCGGGCGAACCCTAGGTAAAACAAATGGTGTCCCAGATGAACTGCCCCGGTGGCCCACCGACTCCACTTTGAGCCCGGGATACGATCGGCAACATGGGGGGCCGGGGGATGCGATACGTCTGGACGATGTCGTTTGGGGTGGCGACGGTGGCGCTGGTCGGATGCTCGTCGCCGGCCAAGCCGGTATCGGCGCCCCCGCCCACGTATGCCCGGAGCGATCTGGTGGCGTGTGCCGCCGTCGACGCCGACTTCACGCTGATCAAGGACCACAAGACCGTCCCCGCCGCCATCGCGCAGCGTGTCGTGACGTCGGGCGAAGCGGCACAGAACGACGACCTCCGGACCGAGGCCCGGGTGCTACAGGCCGATGTGACCGACGCGAATCAATCCGGTGTCGAACAGGAGTTGACAGATCTCGGCAGCACCTGCAATGCCATGGGCGTCGGACCGGAAAAATATTGAGGCCCCATCACGAGATTTCACGATCGTCGGTACCATCGTCGCGCCGCGTCGGTGACAGGCGGTCTCGTCTCCGGCGATAGATGCCGAGAGACGCAACAATGATGCCGGCACCGAGAACCGGGAAGAGCACGGGGAAACCTGCTTCCGGGGTCTGCGCAGGGGGGTCGGCGGCCGGTCCCCAGTTGGGTTGCTCGGTGAGTGCGCAACGGTTCGTGATGCCGGCTGGATTCCCCGTGGCCGTACCAGAGGAGTTGACCGGGACCGTGAGCAACTCCGTCCCACCGCCTTTCGTGCGCCCGTCGTAGGCGAGCGCATCGCCATTCGGTGAGTAGACGGGGTCAGCAGACGCAGCGACGCATCGCGGCCAGTTGCCATGGAGGTGACGTTGGACTGGGGGGAAGACAGGTACCTGGTTCGTGCCTTGCGGTGTCATCGTGTAGAGCTGCGTTTGACTGCACTGGCGATCCGACTCGAACACGATGCGCCCTGTACCGGTGGGTGCATAGCCAGGCTTGGAGTCGTTGCCCGTCCTACCGCCGTCACCCTGGGCCGAGAGATCGGTGAGCGTCTGGGACTTGAGGTCGTAACTGAAGATGTGGGTGTGGTGACCGACCGCTCGGACGAACGTGATCACATCAGGGTCGGAAGGGTCGAAGACCGGCTCGCTGTCGTTGAAGCCGGTCGGTGATGGGAACACCGGTGTCGCGGAGGAAGGGTTGGACACGGTCTCGAGATAGAGCTGCGCGTTGCCACCGGGAATGGTTCGCTGGAACACGATCGTGTCGCCAGTTGGAGACCACGACGGATAGTCGTCGCTCGCGTTGGACGTGTCGGAAACAGGGGTCGGGCGCGTCGGTCGGGACAGCTGACCTGGGGGCAGTGGGAGCGTGAAGAGCCGCGAGGGTCCTCCTCTGACGACGTTCGAGAAGACGACTTCGGACCCATCGGGGGACACGAAGGGGTGGAGGTCGTTCCCTGAGGTGCAGGTCAACTGGACGGCGTCTGAGTCGCCGGGCTGCACCTCGAAGAGCTGATTCCCCTGGTGTTGGGCATGGCACCACCGGACGGCACCGACTCTGCTGCTGGCAAAGACGATCAGGCCGTTGGCGCCGGGGAAGGCGGCATCTGCCGCCGTGGGGGCGAAGAAGGCCGCACCTGCTGTCGCCAGGCTGATGGCCAGAGTCACCCGGCCAACCCTCCTGGCGATGCCTGAGCCTGCCCGTGAACACCACCGATTGGACACGATCCGTGGCGAAGGCAACACGGATGTGGCCTCCCCGAGGGTCTCCATAGGGGCATGTTGTCGGGTCGGTCACCCAAAGACCACTATTTCAGGTGAGATGAAGATGAACTGTTCGCGACGTTTATGTGACAACTATTGACCTCTCGGTGGATCTGAGGCATGAGGATCCAAAAAGTCGACACAGGCAGCGCGAACAGGACCGCGATCTGCGATACCACGACCCGCAGAGGCCCGATAACTCGGTGTTGGTCGTAGTTTCACCCGCCGTTTGCAGGCCGTTCACCTCATATGCCTATCGTCGCGTCTGTGGGGCGTCGGGGTGCACACGCTACGCGTTGGTTCTCTCGGCCACGGCCGCGGCCCCGGCGGTGGCGCCGGGGGGTGGAATTGGCGGCCGTGCTGGCGGTATTCGCCATGGCCGCCACTGCCTCCCTTCTCGACTCGACGCCCCAGAGCTCCTCTGATGGCGCGCTCGAGCCGGCGCTGGGTCTTTTCGTCGGTTCGCAGGCTCCGGCCGACGTACTTGCACTCGGCAAGCAACTCGACGTGAGTCCGACGATCGACACGGTGTACGCCGGCGGCAGCGACTACAACAGCTACTCGCCTCCCTCGGGCATCCCCGCCGGGATGACGCTCATGCTCGGCGTGGGGGCGCTCACGCCGTCGCAGGCCACCTCCATCGGCGACAACCTGGTGGCCGGTGGACAGAGCCACGCCATCATTCGGGTCATGTGGGAGCAGAACCAGGATGAGGACGGGTGGTTCCAAGGGTGGAACCAGCTGACCTACCCCACGGCGTCGAGCTACATCGCCGAATTCCAGAGCATCGTGACCACCATGCGGGCGGTGCCGGGCCAGGCGTTCAGCTTCATGTGGAACCCCAACGGCGGGACGGGCAGCGAAGCGAGCGGCCGGACGTGGCAGGACACCTGGCCGGGGAGCTCCTACGTCAACATCGTGGGCGTCGACCAGTACGACTACTCGGGCTACGCGGCCAACATCGGGGCCGTGGTGTCGTTCGCCAAGTCCCAGGGGCTCCCGGTGGCGATACCCGAGTGGGGGCTGAACGGGTCCGACGACCCCTCCTACATCAACGGCGTGGCCGCCATCGTCAACAATCCCGCCAACGACGTCCTGCTCCAGGCGTACTTCAGCTATCCCGGCTCCATCGAGCTCCAGGCGTACTTCAGCTATCCCGGCTCCATCGATTCGGACATCACCCAATTCCCCCAGTCCGAGGCAGCCTACGAGGCCGACTTCCAGGGGGCCGCCACCAGCATCCCCGCGCCGACCACGACTACGACCACCACCACGACCACGACGGGCCCAGCGCCGACGACCACCACGACGGGCCCAGCGCCGACGACCACCACGACCACATCCACCACCGACCCGTCGCCGACAACCACGTTGCCGGCAGAGTCCGATCTGGTGCCGACCGTCACGGCACTGCAGATCGTCCCCGATCCCGGGACATCGGGCGAAGAGATCACGGCATCGGTTACTCCTGTCCCCGATGGCGGAACGGTGCGGTTCTCTGTCGACAGGCAGGTCATTGGCTCGCAGCCAGTGTCGACCTCTGACGGGACGGCGTCGGTTGAGTTCACCATGCCAGTCGGGACCCACAGCATCGGTGCGAGGTTCTCAGGTGACGCCGGGTTCGGTCCGAGTCGAGGGAGGCTGAGGTACGCAGTGAATCAGGCTCCCACATCGTTGGTGGTTGCCTCGCCTGCTCAGGTCGCTGACAGTTCCGAATTCGTCTTGCAGGCAACGCTCACGAGTGAGGGCGCCCCGGTCTCGGACGGCGTGGTGTGGTTCGCGGCCGACGGGAACGAACTGTGCCAGGGGACGACCGATGCATCGGGACAGATCTCCTGCAACGCTGAAGGACAGAGCTCAAGTCCAGCGGTGTCATCGACCGATCTGACCGCCACGTTCGAGGGAGACTCGGCCCACCTGCCGGTCGTCGCTCACGTCACAGCAGCCCCAAGTACCCATGTGCCGAGCGGGGCTCATCGTTACCACGCTGGCGCAGTCGGCTCGGGCAACGGTTCCGGTGGCGCCAACGGGGGTCAGATGTCCACATCCGTTGGGGGTGGAAGCGGGGCGGCGGGGACCTCGACCCAGCCGGAGGCCAGCGCTCCGAGTATCAGCGCGCAAGGCACGGAGATCGCCCTGTCGGCTCGCCACGGTCAGCCTGGCCGGTCGATAGACCTCGCCGTCCCGTTGGGAGTTCTCGGAGTCGCCTTGATGGGGTACGGCTTGTCCGAATGGTGGAGCCGTCGTCGACGCAATCTCGACTCGTCTCCGAATTAAGACCACCGGCCGCTTCGCCTCATCGCCGGCGTAACGGCTCTGATCGCCGGCGCGAGTCCTCCGCCATGTTCCGTGAGGGAGGTGCACCTCGCCCACGGCGACGGCGCCAGCCCTGATCGCTCGACGGCCACGGCGAGACTTACGCCTTCGGGAGAACGGTAGACCGATCCCAACAGATGCCCTGAGGATCGATGATTGTCACACGGTGAGCCGACGAGGTTGGTTCGAACCGAGTGTCGGGCAATCCGACGGAGAGCAGATTGACCGATCACCACGTTCCCGTCGGTATCGGCCTCGACCCCGTCGTCGCTGGGCTCGACCTGCGGCGCGAAACGCGGGGCGGAGGCTTTGATCCCGTCCGGCGCCCCGGGTGGGGGGCAGCCGTCGGGGCCGTTAGGCGGAGGTCAGACGACGGCCACGCCGGCGTCGGAATCCGAGCGCACCTCCGAGGATCACCAGGCCACTTGCGGGTAGCAGCACGGCCATAGGAGCCTCGGGGGTCTCGGCGGCCACGGTGGTGGGCTGCCAGTCAGGTTGGCTGTTGGCGGGCGTCCCCGTCGCCTGGGTGAGGTCGGTCTCGAGATTGTTCATCTGCCCGAGCTTGTCGAGCTCGTAGTCCATGACCTGGGTGCCGTCTTGAACGACGGGCTCGGTGTAGGTGATGTAGTTCCCGTCGGGGGAGAAGACCGGTTGGGTGTCTGACTTGTTGCCTGCCCCCACGAGCCCAGACCAGATCGGCGTCACGGTCGGGGTGGCGGTGGTCAGGTCCATTGTCCACAGCGTGTGTCCACCCCCCCGGGTGGAATCGAAGATCACGTTGGTGCTGTGGCCGCCGATCTTTACCGAGGTCGCGCCCAGTCCGGCCGGGTTCCAGTCGGGGTTGGCGTCGGCGGCACCTGTAATGGACTCGCCCGCCGGCGCCGTGGCCTCAGCCGACAAATCGGTGTCGGTGAGAGAGGACGGCGACACGCTGCATGGATTGGTCCCAGTGGGATTGGGGATGCCGCTCAAAAGATGAAGGTGATTGTCGCCGCCGACGTAGATCAGCTTGGTGGGGTCGTCCGGGTCGAACACGGCCCTACTCCCCGAGCCGTTGTCCGAAGATGCCGGGGCGAGTCCTTCCGGCGGGGTGTAGAGCAAGCACACCGAGCTGGCTCCGGCCGAGGCGTACAGCGTGTACAGCGCCGCGTTGTCGCGGTTAAACACGACGGTTTCGCCGTTGGGGGCCACCGAGGGGGAGTAGTCGTCGTGGGATTCCGAGCCGGACACCTGCGACAGCTCGGTCGGAGTCGTGGGAGGCTCTTCGGCCGACTGCGCGATCGAGTAGATCGTCCAGAACCCCGAACGGTTGCTCGAGAAGTACACCGTGGCGCCGTCGGGCGAGTAGAAGGGCTCGGCATCGACAGCACCACCGGTGAGCGGGGTGGTATTGGCCTCGTCGCCGGTGGTCGTCCCGAGACCCGACCCTTGCGGGTTGACCTGATAGATCGCCACGTTGTTGTTGCGGGTCGAGACGAACGCGATGTCACCGTTGTTCCCGGGGAATGCCGCTGCCGCCGGTGGGGTCGTCATCCAGAGGGCGCTGCCCACCAAACCAGCCGCTCCGACGGCAGTCATCAGCGTCGGAACACTGATCTTTGCCCGCATGCATGCATCGTTAAGGACCTGGTCATGGATCGCAAGGACCGGAGAATGAACACTTGGTGTCATGACCGCGAACGCAAGGGCGACCGGCTTGAGGCTGGATGCCGCCTCCCCCGTCGGCCCTAGTCGCAGGCAACCACCGGGGTAGGCATGAAATCTGATGGCCGCGTACTGCTTTGACGGGGCAAAGGTGAACAGTGCGTTACGACAGCGTCACGACCGGCAGAGCGCAGCGGGAGTTGGCTCTCGGAGAAACCCCTGGAGCCAGACATGATCCGCGAGAATCTTGACTTGACGAGGGGTACCGATGTGACTCACGCTTCGCGAGTGGTAAATGCGCCGCCGCAAGCCCCTTGGACCACTCACTCCGGGCCAGCTCAAGATCAAGGAGCGAGTGTCGTGGAGCACCTGGCAACTGGTGGTGGCCGCGGCGGGAACGCTGATTGTCGGGATGCTCCTCGGGAGTTGCTTCCCGAGCGGCAGTTCAACCTCGCCGACGGCCGCTGCGGGGGGAGGGTCAAGGCCCTTGCCGGCTGAATCTGGAACGGCGGGAGGGACCTCCTCAGCAACGACCGCGCCCGGTTCGACAGCGACGTCTGCTCCTGGGACACAGACCTCCACCACCGCCGGGGGCAGCACGGCCACCACCGCGCCCGCCACAGCCCCCGCATCGGGGCCCCTGGTGGTGCTCCTCGGACCGAAACAGTCCCAGGGTGCCTGGACGAGCACGCCATTCACGGTCACGAGTGGTCAGTGGAACATCGGCTGGGCCTTCAGGTGCACTCCCGCGTCTGCGCCGGGGGATGCCTTTCAAGTGTTCGTCGTACCGGCCGGGGGCTCACCGGGTTCCACGCCAGCGGTAAGCCAGAGCGGAGGCTCCGGTCAGTCGGTGACCGCGCAGACGAGTACCGGCAGCCAGGAGTTGATGGTACGGGCACC
>JBEKIJ010000045.1:0-23291 GCA_050011815.1 Acidimicrobiales bacterium
CCATATCGACGGGAAGGTTTGGCACCTCGATGTCGGCTCGTCGCATCCTGGGGCTGAAGCCGGTCCCAAGGGTTGGGCTGTTCGCCCATTAAAGCGGTACGCGAGCTGGGTTTAGAACGTCGCGAGACAGTGAACGAAACCGCGCTGTCTATAAACTTGGCCAAATGCTGGAACGGCCGTTGAATCCTGCGCTACTCGTTCTTGCACTGACATGACTGAAACACCCCAAATGTACGTTTGGTGGTCATGGATGGCAGGAGCAGTGACAATGCGACAGGTGCGGCAAATCAGCAGGAAAGGCTGGATGCGTACATCGCGGGCTTTGTTGACGGAGAAGGAAGCTTTCACGTAGCGATTCAGAGGAACCCATGCACCAGAGTTGGTTGGCAACTCGTGCCGGAGTTCCGCGTAAGTCAAGACGTGAGTCGAATCAGGTCCTAGACCTGATTCGAGCACGGATTGAGTGCGGATCGATACGAGAGAATCATCGCGGTTCCAACGACCACACGATGGTGTTTGTGGTCCGGAAGCGTGTCGATCTCCTCGAGAAAGTCATTCCATTCTTCGAACGAAACCCGCTACTGAGCTGCAAGAACAAGGAGTTTCTGACCTTTGCCGGCATCGTCCGGGAAATGGCGAATGGAACTCATCTTGAAGAGGGGGGCTTTCAGCGGATAGTCGCTGAGGCCACCCAAATGAATGGAGGAGGTCGGTATCGACGTCTCCATCACAGCTCGGCATTCAGAATCCTCAGAGACCATACGCCAGGCACCACCTCTGATTGAGGGTGGTGAAGATATGGTCCGACCTGCATGGCGACATGCAGAGCCAGGCAGAAATGCCCTGGCCCTCGGCGTAATGCGCCGGTGGTAACAAGAGTGTCGGTCCCTATCCGATGCAGCCGCAGGAGACCTGAGGAAGGCTGTCCCTAGTACGAGAGGACCGGGACGGACGTAGCTCTCGTGTGCCAGTTGTCCTGCCAAGGGCACGGCTGGTTAGCGACGTTAGCGACCTACGGATGGGATAAGCGCTGAAAGCATCTAAGCGCGAAGCTCGTTCCAAGATGAGGTCTCCCACAGGACAACCTGGTAAGGCCCGTGGCTAGATCACCACGTTGATAGGCCGGAGGTGTAAGCACGGCAACGTGTTCAGCCGACCGGTACTAATCGGCCGAGGGCTTGGAGTCATTTATGCTCGCGCTCGCTATGGAACGCTCACGGGGTGGCCGGACGGCCGCTCTACCTCCGAGGCCACCCGGCCTCCGAGAGGAGCAGGATTTCCGGTGACCATGGCGGTGGGGCAACACCCGTTCCCATTCCGAACACGGCAGTTAAGCCCACCAGCGCCGATGGTACTTGGGGGGAGACTCCCTGGGAGAGTAGGACGTCGCCGGGATATTTCGACAGAGATGGGCCCTCGCGAGAGCGGGGGCCCATCTCCAATTTCGGGTTCCCCGCCTCCCTTCAACCGGGTCATTTCGCAGGTAGCGTGGGTTGTGATGGACCAACCGCGGTCAGCCCCGATCCGATCCCGAGGAGACCGGTGACCACCGTCCTCGAGATCGAGGGCCTCACCACCGAGTTCCGGCTGAAGCATTCGAAGGTGGTGGCCGTCGACGACGTCTCCTTCCACGTCGACGAGGGCGAGTGCGTGGGAGTGGTGGGGGAGTCGGGCTGTGGCAAGACCACCACCGGGCTGTCGGTCATGCGGCTCCTCCCCAACGTCGGCCACATCACCTCGGGGGCGGTCCGCCTCCTGGGTCGGGACGTGGTTCCCCTGTCGGAGAAGGAGATGTGCCAGGTCAGGGGCAACGAGATCGGGATGATCTTCCAGGACCCCCTCACCTCGCTCAACCCCACCATGACGATCGGCCGCCAGATCGCCGAGAGCGTCCGCCTCCACCGGGGGGCCTCCAAGGCCCAGGCCCGGGAGCGTGCCCTCGAGGTCCTCTCGTTGGTGGACATGCCCCGCCCCGCCGAGCGCCTCGACTCCTATCCCCACCAGCTCTCGGGCGGCCTCCGGCAGCGGGTCATGATCGCCATGGCGCTCGCCTGTGAGCCCAAGCTGCTCATCGCCGATGAGCCCACCACCGCCCTCGACGTCACCATCCAGGCGCAGATCCTCGACCTCATCGACAGCCTCCGCCAGCAGCTCCGGATGGCCGTGATGCTCATCACCCACGACATGGGGGTCATCGCCGGCCGGACGGACCGGGTCGTCGTGATGTACGCCGGGAAGATCGTCGAGGAGGCGTCGACCCTCGAGATGTTCACCGCCATGCGCCACCGCTACTCCGAAGCCCTCCTGGCCTCGGTCCCCAAAGTCGACCAGGACGCCTCGGTCCCCCTGCGCAGCATCGCGGGACTGCCACCCGACCTCTCGAACCCCGTGACCCACTGCCGGTTCGCACCCCGCTGCCGGTTCGCCCATGACAACTGCTGGGCTCTCGAGCCGCCCTTGGAGCGCGTGGCCAACAGCCCGACCCATCTGGCCGCCTGCTTCTATCCCGTGGGCACGGGAGAAGAGCACGCCTCGATGGCGGCCACCGCCGCGGTCGCCGCCGGCGACGTGGTGTTGGGTGCGGAGATCGGGCCCGACGGTGCGGTGCTCACCCACCACCGGACGCGTGCCGAGCGCCTCGAGGCGCAGCCGGTGCTCCTCGAGGTGGACCGATTGGTGAAGGAGTTCCCGGTCACCGCCGGTGCGGTGCTCCAGCGCAAGGTGGGGAGCGTGAAGGCGGTCTCCGACGTCTCCTTCTCCCTCCGCAAAGGTGAGACCTTCGGTCTCGTGGGCGAATCAGGCTGCGGCAAGACCACCATCGGCCGGCTCACCGTGGCCCTCGAGCGCGCCGATTCGGGTCGCATCGTCTTCGACGGCAAGGACATTCTCCGCCTCCGGGCCAAGGCGATGCGCAACCAGCGCCGGGACATGCAGCTCATGTTCCAAGACCCCTATGCCTCCCTCGATCCCCGGATGCGGGTGGGCACCATCCTGCGCGAGCCCCTCGTGGTTCAGGGGATCGGCAGCTCGGCCGAGCGCGTGGAGAAGGTCAAGGCCCTGCTCAACGAGGTGGGCCTCAGCCCCAAGGCGGCCGACCTCTACCCCCATGAGTTCTCCGGGGGCCAACGCCAGCGCATCGGCCTGGCCCGGGCCCTCGCCCTCGAGCCCCGCCTCATCGTCGCCGACGAACCGGTCTCCGCTCTCGACGTGTCCATCCAGGCCCAGATCCTGAACCTCCTCAAGGAGCTCCAGCTCCGACACGAGCTCACCTACATCGTGATCTCCCACGATCTCGCCGTGGTGAAGTACGTCTCGGACACCATGGGCGTCATGTACCTGGGCAAGTTGGTCGAGATCGGGCCCGCCCAGAGCGTCTACGAGAGAACCGTCCACCCCTACACGCGGGCCTTGATCGATGCCATCCCCGAGCCCGACGTAGAACGGGCCCGGGCCAAGCCCGTCGGGCACATCCGAGGCGAGCTGCCCTCCGCCCTCAACCCGCCCTCGGGGTGCCGGTTCCGGACCCGTTGCCCCTTCGCCCAGGAGATCTGCGCCCAGGAGGAGCCCCCCCTCCGGCCCTTCGGGGCGCGCCACCTGGCGGCCTGTCACTTCCCGTTGCAGACCCCCTCGGGCACCGCCCCCGCCGACCAGGTGCCGGTCGCCGTCGGCTGACCGGGGCGCCGCCGCCTTCGGGATTCGCGGGCGGACAGGTCAGCGTGTCTGGAGCCGGACCTCGAGCGAGTCCCGCAGCGCGTCGCCGATGAAGTTGAAGGCCACGACCACGAGGACGATGGCCAGGCCGGCGGGGTAGATCTCCCACCAGTACCCCTGGATGGCGTAGGTCACGCCGTTGGAGAGCATCGATCCCCAGTCGGTCTGGGGCAGCTGGACCCCGAGTCCCAGAAAGCCGAGGAAGGCCAGGAGCAAGATGGCGTCGGCCACCTGGAAGGTGGCATTGACGATGATGGTGCCGATGGCGTTGGGCACGATGTGGCGCAACACGATCCGCCGCCGGCTCCCACCCATCACCCGCACCGCTTGGACGTACTCCCGGACCCGCAGGGTCAGCGTCTCCCCCCGGATGAGCCGAGCCGGAACCAGCCAGGAGACGAAGGCGATGACGAGGATGAGCACGGTCAAGGTGGGATGGAAGACCACGGCCAGGACGATGAGCAAGAACAAGAAGGGGATCGACAGCAACGTGTCGACGATCCTCATCATGAGGGCGTCGACCCAGCCTCCGAAGAAGCCGGAGATGGCACCGTAGAGGGCCCCCCACGTGGTGCCCAAGATGGCGGCGATGAGCCCCACGATGAGCGAGTTCTTCCCCCCGAACATCAACCGACCGAGGAGGTCGTACCCGGCGTTGTCGGTGCCCAACAGGTGTTGGCCGCTGGGCGCGGTATTCGAGGTGGAGTTGACCAGCGCCTCTTGGGCGTTGGTCTGGTTGGTGTGGTAGAAGACCGGCCCCAACCAGCAGAACAGCACCATGAAGACGATGACGACCAGTCCGATGACCGCCAACCTGTTCTCGGTGAAGACCGACGCGATCTGACGGAACATGCTGCCCGTCGAGACGGCTTCGCCGCCGCTGGGGATCCCGCCCTCGGCGGCTGCCAGCTGCTCGGCCGGCGACACGGGCACCGTGCCGGGGAGCGGGGGATGGGTGAGCAGGTTCTCTTCCTCGAGGGCGCGTGACGACCACGGCGAGCCCGACGCGTCGCGGTCCATGCCCCTAGGCATATCGGATCCTGGGGTCGACGACGGCATAGAGGATGTCGGCGAGGAGCGACCCGACGACCGTGGCCAGGGTGGCGACGAAGGCGGTCCCCAAGAGGAGAGGGACGTCGGTGGTGATGGCGGCCTGGTACGCCAATAGGCCCATACCCGGGTAGTTGAACACGGTTTCGGTGATGACGGCACCGCTGACGATCGAAGGGATGGACAGGCCCAAGAGGGTCACGATGGGGATGATGGCATTGCGCAACGCGTGAACGAACAACACCCGTCGGGGCTCGGCTCCCTTGGCCCGGGCGGTGCGCACGTAGTCCTCGGTCATCGCCTCCATCATCGACGACCGCATGTACCGGCTGAACGAGGCGATGGTGATGGCGGCCAGGGTGACCTCGGGTAGGACCAGGCCGCGCGGATCACCCAGGATGGACGCCACCGTCTGCCCCTGAGGGGCCGACACCGAGAAGAGGTGGATGTCGATGGCGAAGTACAAGATGAGCAGCGTCCCCAACAGGAACGAAGGCATGGCGTAGAACACGAAGGAGATCCCGGTCAGCACGTAGTCGATGGGCTTGTTGCGCCGGATGACCTGGAGGATCCCGAGGGGCACCGCCACGATCAAGGCCAAGACGGTGGAGATGCCCACCAGCACGAGCGTCTTGGGTAGGCGACTCTCGATGGCGGTGAGGACGCTCTCGTTGAGCTTGTAGGAGTACCCCAGGTTGTGATGCCAGACGAGTTGCTTGAGATAGAGATAGAACTGGACGAAAATTCCCTTGTAGTAATTGTTGGCCACGTTGAACTCACGGATCTGCTGTTTCGTGGCTCGAGGGCCGAGCGCGGCCCGGGCCGCCCCCCCGGGGATCACGTGGGAGAGCAGGAACAGGAGCAGGATCACCCCGATCACGACGATGATGGCCTGGATCACCCGTCGGATAAGGAAGCCGATCATCGCGGACGCACGCTAACGCGAAACCGCCCCGGCCAGCGCATCATGCGCGGGACCGGGGCGGTTTCCATGACAGCGGATTCCGCTCTCGACGACCGACTGCTATTTCACGAAGTACCAGTTCTCCGGAGTGATCGTCGACAACGGGTTCTGGGGCACGACGCCGCGCAGGTCGTTCTGGGTCTCGGTCAGGGACTGCACCTGGTCGGGCAGGTAGATGACCGGCACGTCCTTGGCCATGAGGTTCTCGTAGTTGTCGAGCGACGCATTGGTGAAGTCGGTCTCCTTGATGAAGGTGTCAGCCTGCGGGTTGGAGTAGCTCCCGTAGTTGGCCACGGCCCCGGTGGCGAAGAGCTCCTCACCGGTGGGGTAGATGTCGGGGGAGTAGACCCAACTTCCGGCCCAGTCCTGGAACTCCCAGGTGCAGCTGGGCCCGGGGGTGCAGGCCGTGGCGTTGCCGATGACGGTGTCGAAGGTCGACGTCGTCTCGTTGACGTGGATACCGGCGGACGCCCACGACGAGATCTCGTCGTCGACGGCCTCGGTCTGGGAGGTGATCCCCGTGGCGAACTGCATGTTGAACGTCAGGGGAGTACCGGCCGGGATCCCCGCCCCGCACTCGTCGGAACCGGTGCCGGGCTTCGTGCACGTGTCGGTCCCGCCGGGGTTGATCTTCCAGCCGTGCGAGCTCAGGAGCTTCTCGGCGTTGGAAAGGCTGTAGGGGTAGGGATTGGTCTTCTCACCGGCGGAGAGGAAGTTCGTCACCGGGAGCACCGGAACCGGGCCGTACTCCGGTGCGCCGTACCCCTTGAACACCTTGGAGATGATGGCGGGTTGGTCGACCAGGGTCTGCATGGCCTGGCGGAAGTAGAGCTGGGAGATGATCTTGCCGGCCGCCCCGTTGTTCCCCGAGGAGTTCAAGTTGACCGGGAAGTAGGCGAACTCCCAGCCGTAGTACTCGTTGAGGTAGAAGCCCGACAGCCGGGGGTCCTGCGCCGCCACCACGTTGGGATTCGTGGTGGCCTTGGTCACGTTGGCCAACGGGAGGTAGCCGACCTGGAGCTTGCCGCCGAGGAGGGCGTTGTACTCGGTGGGCTCATCGGTGAAGGGCGCCATGATGAACTTGTCGAGCTTGGGCTTCACCGGCCCCGAGTAGGTGGGGTTCGGCTCCATGGTGACGTTCCCGGTGGCGTCGAACGACGTCAGGTGCCACGGACCGTCGACCACCTGCCAGATGGGGTTGGTGGCGTAGGTGGAGAACGAGTTGTTGGCGGCCTTGGGGTTCGAGGGGTTGAACCCGGCCGAGGTGGCCAGGAAGTCGAACACCTTGGTGCAGGCTGCATCGGTGGCCTTGGTGCCGTAGGCCCCGCTGAAGCATCCCCCCGAACCGGGAGCGGCTCCCTTGGCGGTGATGTCCCAGGCCTTGGGCATCGGCGTCACCTGGGACAGGTTGTTGTAGGTGTACCAGTTGGTGTTCACCGCTCCGCTCAGGGTGAAGGTCACCTCGGTGGGGCTGGTGGCGACGACGTTGGTGACGTCGTCGGGGATGGCGTTGATCCCCGGCACGTACGCCCCGAAGTTGTCCTTCTCGGCGTGCATCATGCTCATCCAGAACACGACGTCCTGGGCGGTGACGGTCTCACCGTTGGACCACACATAGTTGTTGAGGTCGATGGTGATCGTCTTCGAGCCGTTGGAGTAGACGGGGTTCTTGCCCACCGACAGGGACAGGTTGAGGTCCGGCGTCGTCCCCTGCCCGAACCAGTACAGGGGTCGGTACATGAGGTACTGGAACTGGGAGATGTTGGACACGCTGAACAGCCCGGGGGGGTCGAAGGGGAAGATGAAGTTGGGCGTGTCAGAGGGGAGCTCGGCCCAGGTCGCGGTGCCCCCCTTGATGGGGGTGCCGCCGGTGGGGACGGTCGTGCCCTTGGCGGCGCCGCCCGAAGCCGAAGGAGTGGGGGAGGAGGAGGAGCACGCCGCCAGAAGCAGCGCGGAAGCTGTCAATACACCGGCGATGGTGACCATTGCCCTGGTTCGTCTCATCGCGTCTCCCTTTTCGAGCCATCGGCGTTCTCCGATGGACGTGACAGAAACGTTAACTTTCTGCGACGATCTTCGCGCTGATACCGGTTCTTGCCCATAGCGCGAAGAACACACGAAGAACAACTGCCCGAACCGGCTCGTCCCCAACCCTCGAAACGGGAGAGAAGGAGAGCCCGCATCGATCGGTACACTCGGTCGGTGCCCAGGGACGCAGCTTCGGGGCGTCCTCGGCGACCTGACGGTCCCCGGAGTGGGCGCCCGCCGACCGATCGTGGCCGCACCGGCGCGTCCCGGGACCGGGCCGCGCCCCGCCGCGGGGAAGGAAAAGCGGGTGCGGGCAGATCCCGGACCACTGGCCGTCCTGGGGACGAAAGGCCTGGTCGGAGGGTCGAACGGACCGATCGGGAGGGTTCGCCTCGGACCACCGGGCGCTCTCGGGGCCAATGGGCGTCGGGGCCCGGGCCGAGACAAGACGGTCGGGCGGAATCCCCCACCGGAGCGTCCCGTCCCCGCCGGGACGACGGCGGTCGATCAGCTTCCCGCTCGGCATCAAGGTCGAACCCGAGACAGGGGAGACAAGACAGCCGCGGGGGAGCTCGCACCGGAGCCCCCCGTCCCCGCCGCGGCGTGGCCGACTCGGATTGGTCTCCCCGCCCCAGACCGCCCCGCCCCCGCCGGGCCGAGGGTGACGGAGAACGAACCGCCCGCCCGCCGGCGCGCCAGACCGGCACGCGCCCGCCGGCGCGCCAGACCGGAACGCGCCCGCCGGCGCGCCAGACCGGAACGCGCCCGCCGGCGCGCCAGACCGGAACGCGCCCGCCGGCGCGCCAGACCGGAACGCGCGCGCCAGACCGGAACGCGCCCGCCGGCGCGCCAGGCGAGCACAGACAAGCCGCGCCCGCCCCGCCCGACCGATCGCAGGCCGACCGATCGCAGGCCGATGGACCGAAAGCCGATGGACCGAAAGCCGATGGACCGAAAGCCGATGGACCGAAAGCCTCCGGCGCCGCGCCTTCCCGGCGACGGCAGGGGCTGGGGGAGTGTCGCCCGCAAGGGGGCCCGCCTGCTCGCCGAGGACGGGAGCCACGGTCCGGACAACGACCGCGAGGCGGCCCGCTCCGATCACGGCCACCCCCGCCCCCAGTGGACCGAGGAGGTCTGGGTCTTCGACGGCGTGGCGACCGACGCCCCCGGAGGCGAGGGTCGGACGCGCCGACCGCGTCGCCCCGACGACTCGGCCTCTTCCGCCACCACCGACCGGCGCCCCTCACCGACGTCACGAAAATCCGACGAGGTCCTCCCCACAGACGTCGTCGACGAGCTCGCCGGCGCGGTGGGACGCGTCAAGGCCGGCAAGGTGGCCGACCGACTCACCGCGGCGGCGCGCGCCTACGAGCGCGACCGCTACCCCGAGGCCCTCCGCATCACCCGGGAGCTCGTCGACCAGGTGCCCGAGTCCGCCGCGGCACGAGAACTCCACGGCCTCGTCTGTTACCGCTTGAACCGCTGGCGCGAAGCGGTCAAGCACCTCGAAGCGGCCCGCTCCCTTTCGGGCGGCGATCCCAGCCAGGTCCCGGTCCTCATGGACTGCCACCGCGCCCAGGGACACCACCGTCGCGTCGAGGTCCTCTGGAACGAACTCCGGGGCGCCTCACCCTCGGCCGACGTCCTCGTCGAAGGCCGCCTCGTCCTGGCCGAGGACCTGGCCGAGGTGGGGAAGCTCGACGAGGCCATCCTGGTCCTCGCCACCGCGGGCGCGGCCCGCAACCTCCGCAATCCCGGTGACCGTCACCTCCGCCAGTGGTACGTCCTCGCCGATCTCTACGAGCGGGCCGGTGACGTCCCCCGGGCGCGCGAGCTCTTCGCCCGCGTGGCGGCGGTGGACCCCGACCTGGCCGACACCACCGACCGGCTCCTCGCCCTCGGGACCCCCCGCCGCCGCCAACGACGAGGAGCCGCCGGCGGCCGTCGGTAGCATCGACCTCATGTCCCCCTCGACCGCGCCCGCGGGAGGATCGGGCTTCGTCGACCTCCGCAGCGACACCGTCACCCGCCCCACGCCCGAGATGCGTCGGGCCATGGCCGACGCCGAGGTCGGCGACGACGGCTACGGGGACGATCCCACCGTCAACGACCTCGAGGAGACCTACGCCCAGCGCGTGGGCAAGCCCGCGGCCATGTACGTCCCCTCCGGCACTATGGCGAACCAGGCGGCCCTCCGTGCCCTGTGCCCGCCCGGCCGCCTCGCCATCGCCGGCCGCCGCCACCACGTCGTGATCTACGAGGCCGCCGCCGCGGCCGCCAACGCCGGGATCCAGATCCACCCGGTGGACGACACCGACGGCACCATCTCCGCGGCCGACGTCACCTGGGCCCTCGAGGCCGCCTCCCACCACTACCCCGAGCCCGGGATCCTCTGTCTGGAGAACACCCACATGCCCTCGGGCGGCATGCCCTGGAGTCTCGACGCGCTCCATGCCGTCGTCGCCGCGGCGGGGCCCCTCCCCGTCCACATGGACGGCGCCCGCCTCTTCAACGCCGAGGTCGCCACCGGTGTCGACGCGGCGCGCTTCGCGGCGCCGGTCACCACCGTGATGTCCTGTCTCTCCAAAGGCCTCTGCGCCCCCGTCGGCTCGGTCCTGGCCGGCCCCACCGAGGTGATCACCCAGGCGCGCGTGGAGCGGCTCCGGCTGGGGGGATCCATGCGCCAGGCCGGGGTGATCGCGGCGGCGGGGCTCGTCGCCCTGCGCACCATGGTGGACCGCCTGGCCGAGGACCACGCCCGGGCCCACCGCCTGGCCCAGGCG
Organism: Acidimicrobiales bacterium; assembly: GCA_050011815.1. Lineage (GTDB taxonomy): Bacteria > Actinomycetota > Acidimicrobiia > Acidimicrobiales > UBA8190 > Chersky-840. The sequence continues at coordinate 10,537 of JBEKIJ010000045.1, forward strand.
GTGGCGGACCGCTGGCCCGACGCGGGCTGCGACCCCGATCACGTCCCCACCAACATGGTCATCTTCACCCATCCCGCTCCCGAAACGGTCGTGGACCACCTGGCGGGGGAGGGCATCTTGTCGGGGACCATCGCCCCCGGCGTCCTGCGCCTGGTCACCCACCACGACGTCGACGATCGCGGTCTGGACCGGGCCATCAACGCGTTGGCCAGCGCCCCCTAGTCCGGGAACCCGGCCTTCTCTCACCGGGAGAAGAGGCCTTCGGACTCTCACCGGGAAAAGAGGTCTTCGGACCCGGGGGAGGTCGAACCCGCGGGGCTAGGCTCGACACCGGACCCAGCCCACTTCCAAGGAGGCGACCCCCGTGGCCGGCAACATCGAGAAGCTCCTCGGGAGCGAGGCCGAGAGCCTGCTGACCCACACCTGCAAGGGCGTCACCACCGACGAGCTCTCGCTGCCCGGACCGGACTACATCGACCGGGTCTTCGTGGAGACCGACCGCCCCATCCCGGTGGTCCGCAGCCTGGCGGCCCTCTACGACCACGGTCGGCTGGGGGGGACCGGCTACCTCTCCATCCTCCCGGTGGACCAGGGCATCGAGCACTCCGCCGCGGCCAGCTTCGCCAAGAACCCCGCCTACTTCGACCCCGCCAACCTCGTGGAGCTGGCCCTCGCCGCCGATTGCTCGGCCATCGCCACCACCCTGGGGGGCCTGGGCGCGGTGGCCCGCCGCTACGCCCACCGCATCCCCATGATCGCCAAGCTCAACCACAACGACTTCCTCCACTATCCCGCCCAGTACGACCAGATCATGTTCGGCTCGGCCCGCCAGGCCGCCGACCTCGGCGCCATGGGCGTGGGTGCCACCGTCTACTACGGCTCCGAGCAGAGCGACCGCCAGATCCAGGAGGTCCGAGCCGCCTTCGCCGAGGCGCACGACCTCGGGATGTTCACCGTCTTGTGGTGCTATCTCCGCAACGGCGCCTTCAAGACCGCAGAAGCCGACTACCACGTGGCCGCGGACCTCACCGGCCAGGCCAACCACATGGGCGTGACCCTCGAAGCCGACCTCATCAAGCAGAAGCAGCCCGAGAACAACGGTGGCTACAACGCCCTCAAGTTCGGCAAGACCGACCCCCTCGTCTACGACCAGCTCACCACCGACCACCCCATCGACCTGACCCGCTGGCAGGTCCTCAACTGCTACGCGGGCCGCATCGGCCTCATCAACTCCGGGGGCGAGTCCAAGGGCGCCGACGATCTGGCCCAGGCCGTCCGGACCGCGGTGATCAACAAGCGGGCAGGGGGGACGGGCCTCATCGTGGGCCGCAAGGCCTTCCAGCGACCCACCGCCGAGGGCGTCGGGCTGATCCACGCCGTCCAGGACGTCTTTCTCGACGCCTCGATCACGATCGCCTAGGAGTTTCGAGGCGCCGAGGAGTTTCGAGGATTTCTCAGGCGTCCACCGCTTTTGCGACCGACGGTTCCCGGAGCGCGTTGGTGACAGCGGTATGCTCGACCTCGAAGGGTCGGTGCTCGCGCGCCTCGCACCAGGTGGACGGTCGGGGGCGTCGACCGACGCCTAGACAGGGGGCCCAAGGTGTCCACCGCGACACGCCACCAGACCACCGAGCTCGACCGGGTGGTGATCCGGTTCGCCGGCGACTCCGGCGACGGGATGCAGCTGACCGGTACCCAATTCACCTCGGTCAGCTCGGCGTTCGGGAACGACACCGCCACCCTTCCTGACTTCCCGGCCGAGATCCGCGCCCCCGCCGGCACCCTGGCCGGCGTCTCCGCCTTCCAGGTCCACATCTCGGACCACGACATCCTCACCCCCGGCGACCAGCCCAGCGTGCTCGTGGCCATGAACCCCGCCGCCCTCAAGGCCAACGTGGGCGCGGTACCGGCCGGCGGCACCCTCATCGTGAACGTCGACGCCTTCGACGACCGGGCCTTCGAGAAGGCCAACTACGCCTCGAACCCCCTCACCGACGGGAGCCTCGTCGCCTACAAGGTGTACGAGGTCCCCATGACCTCGCTCACGATGGAGGTGGCCAAGGCGGCGGGCGTGAAGCCCCGCGACGCGGAGCGGTCCAAGAACTTCTTCGCCCTGGGCCTCGTGAGCTGGCTCTACAGCCGGCCCGTCGAAGGCACCATCGAATGGATCGAGAAGCGCTTCGCCAACGCCCCCATGGTCCTCGACGCCAACACCCGGGCCTTCAAGGCGGGCTACAACTTCGGCGAGACCGCCGAGCTCTTCGAGGTCAACTACCAGGTCCGGCCGGCCGCCCTCGAGCCCGGGGTCTACACCAACGTCACCGGCAACACGGCCCTGGCCTGGGGGCTCATCGCCGCCGCCCATCAGGCCCACCTGCCCCTGTTCCTCGGGTCCTACCCCATCACCCCGGCCTCGGACATCCTCCACGAGCTCTCCAAGCACAAGCACTTCGGGGTCCGCACCCTGCAGGCCGAGGACGAGATCGCCGGCGTCGGGGCCGCCATCGGGGCCGCCTTCGGCGGCGCCCTCGGGGTCACCACCACCAGCGGGCCCGGGGCGGACCTCAAGTCGGAGTCCGTGGGCATGGCGGTCAGCCTCGAGCTCCCCCTCCTCGTCATCGACATCCAGCGCGGTGGCCCCTCGACGGGCCTGCCCACCAAGACCGAGCAGTCCGACCTCCTCCACGCCATGTTCAGCCGCCACGGCGAGGCCCCCGTGCCCATCGTCGCCCCCATGACCCCCTCGCACTGCTTCGACGTGGCGATCGAAGCGGCCCGCATCGCCGTCAAGTACCGCACCCCGGTCATCGTCCTCTCCGACGGCTACCTCGCCAACGGGGCCGAGCCCTGGCGCCTGCCCGACCCGGCCACCCTGCCCGACCTCCAGGTGGCCTTCGCCACCGAGCCCAACCACACCGACGAGGACGGCACCCCGGTGTACTGGCCCTACATCCGCGACGAGGAGACCCTGGCCCGCCCCTGGGCCGTGCCCGGCACCCCGGGGCTCGAGCACCGCATCGGGGCCCTCGAGAAGCAGGACGGCTCGGGCAACGTCTCCTATGACCCCGCCAACCACGAGCGCATGGTCCACCTCCGCGCCGCCAAGATCGCCGGCATCGCCAAGGACATCCCCCTCCTCGAGGTCGACGACCCCGCCGGCCTGGGCGGCGCCCCCGTCCTCGTCCTCGGTTGGGGATCGACCTTCGGGGCCATCGCGGCCGGCGTCCGCCGGGTCCGGGCGCGGGGGCTGTCTGTGGCCCATGCCCATCTCGTCCACCTCAACCCCTTCCCCTCCAACCTGGGCGAGGTGCTCGGCGCCTACGACAAGGTGCTCATCCCCGAGGCCAACCTGGGCCAGCTGGCCCGGCTGATCAGAGCCGAGTTCCTCGTCGACGCCCGGACGCTCTCCAAGGTCCAGGGCGTCCCCTTCCGGGCCGCGGAGATCGAAGAGGTGGTGCTCGAGATGCTCGGGGCCACCGCCGGCACCACCATCGACGAAGAGGACGTGGCCAGCTGATGACCGACACCACCTCGATCCCGGTCACCACCCGCAAGGACTGGACCTCGGACCAGGAGGTCCGCTGGTGCCCGGGCTGTGGGGACTACTCCATCCTGGCCGCCCTGCAGATGCTCATGCCCGACCTCGGGGTCCGGCGCGAGAACACGGTCTTCGTGTCGGGCATCGGCTGCGCGGCCCGGCTGCCCTATTACATGAACACCTACGGCATGCACTCGATCCACGGGCGCGCCCCCGCCATCGCCACCGGGCTGGCGGTGACCCGGCCCGACCTCGACGTGTGGGTGATCACCGGCGACGGCGACTCCTTGTCGATCGGGGGCAACCATCTCATCCACGCCCTGCGGCGCAACGTGAAGATCACCATCCTGCTCTTCAACAACCAGATCTACGGGTTGACCAAGGGCCAGTACTCGCCGACCTCCGAGCAGGGCAAGGTCACCAAGTCCACCCCCTTCGGCTCCCTCGACACCCCCTTCAACCCCGTCAGCCTGGCGCTCGGCGCCGAGGCCAGCTTCGTGGCCCGCACCCACGACATGGACCGCAAGCACATGCAGGAGATGTTCCGCCGGGCCCACGACCACGACGGCGCCGCCTTCGTCGAGATCTACCAGAACTGCAACGTCTTCAACGACGGCGCCTTCGAGAAGATCACCGGCCGCGACGTCCGCGCCGACAACATGATCCCCCTCGTCCACGGCGAGCCCATCCGGTTCGGGTCCGAGCTCCAGCACGGCGTGGTCATGGAGCCCGACGGCCGCCTCCGCATCGCCGAGGTGGCGGACGTGGGTGAGGACGCCTTGCTCGTCCACGACGAGCGCCGCGACGAGCCGGGGCTGGCCTTCCAGTTGAGCCGCCTGGCCCGGGGGCCCTTCGAGCCCACCCCCATCGGGGTCTTCCGGGCCGTGGAGCGCCCCGAGTACGGCGCGGCCATGGCCAGGCAGCTGCTCGAGGCCAACGAACGCCGGGGCCCCGGTGATCTCGCCGACCTGCTGGCCTCGGGCGGGACCTGGACCGTCGAAGGCTGATCCCGGACCGGCCCCGGGGCCGGTTCGTGCCGATCCCGCCCCGCCCGGCCGCCGCCTCTGCGGGGCTCAGGCGTGAATACAGGACCCAGGTCCTACCTGGGCGTTCTCAACTGCGCCCGACGCGGCGCCGATACCCCCCTTGGCACTCGGCGTCACGCCGAGCGGGACGGGACGTGGGTGCCTTCGGGGGGGTACAGGAACAGGGTGCCCGCGGCGTGGTTCGCGGCCGTTTCGCTGCGACGAAGGGGGCAGCGCCGCGGCACCCGTGTTCCTCAGTCCTCCACGGTCCGGAACACCATCCCGGTGCGGGGCTTGGGGTAGAAGTACGTGCTCTTGGGCGGCATCCGCCGGCGGGCGTGGGCCCACTCCGAGATCTGGTCCACGGTGACGGGCCGGATCAGCAGGGCCGCCTGGACCTCTTGCGCGCTCACCGCGGCCAGCGCCGTCCGCCAGTCGTGGGCGTAGGCGACCACCGCACCGGGCACGGCCTCGATGGCCAGGGCCACCAGGCTCGAGTCGAGATCGGACCCGGCTTCGACGTAGGTCTGTTCGCGCGGCGTGAGCAACCACACGTCGTGCTCGGTGACGAGGGCGAGGGCGCCGGACTGCGCCACCGCTCCCACGAGCTGGCTGTCGGCCTGCCCGGCGTGCACCGTGTCGAACCACCGACCGAACAACTCGGCCAGGTCGACCCCGGCGGGGACCCCGGAGATGGTGCGATGGATGGGACCGACCGACAGCTGTCCCTCTGACAGCTCGACCACGAACGCCATGATGGAGTCGTAGTCGCCCGGTGCCCCCTCCCGGGCGCCGCGCCGCTCGGCCTCGTAGGCGAGGGCGGTCTCGTAGCGGTGGTGCCCGTCGGCGATCACCACCGGCGCCCCGTCGACGGCGCGCGAGATCTCGTCGATCACATCGGGCGCGTCGAGCACCCACAGGGCATGGACCACCCCGTCGTCGTCGACGGCTCGGGCCAGGGGGGGTCCCTCGGGCTCACAGGCGGTCGCCAACCCCCGGGCCAGCGACAGCCCCCAGATGGGGGAGAGGTTGGCCCGGCATGCCCGCAGCAGGTCGAGTCTGTCGCTCTTGTCCTTGGGAATGGTCTGCTCGTGCGGCAGGATGTCGCCCCCCGGCGCCTCGCACCCGAGGGCCCCGATGACCCCGGTGGTGGACCCGCCGTCGGGGTCGGTCATCCGGTAGGCGTAGAACACGGGGGAGGCCTCGGGCACGAGCACCCCCTCCTGGCGCCAGGTGGCGAAGATCTGTGCCGCAGCTTGGTACTTGTCGAGCCCTGTCCGGTTGTCCTGCACCGGGAGCTCGACGTGAATGGCGTTGGCCCGGTGCCGCGCCGCCAGTTCGGCGCGCTGCTCGGGCCCCACCACGTCGTAGGGAGGGGCGATGACCTTGTCGAGGGGGAGGGCCTTGTCGTAGCGGAGACCGGGGAAGGGCCGAAATCGTGGCATCGCCTCTGCGTATCACACCGCGGTGAGGCCGGGGGACGCCGGGCCTGGCTCGTAGACTGCACGCCGTGCCCGCGCCACCCGAGGAAGTCGACCCCGGGGTCGACCGTGTCCTCACGGTGCCCAACGCCATCACCGCCGTCCGCCTGGCCTGCGTGCCGGTGTTCGTCTGGTTGCTCTTCGGCGCCCACCATCCGGTCGGGGCGGCCGCCCTCCTGGCCGTGCTGGGCGCCACCGACTGGGTGGACGGGTTCGTCGCCCGCCGCTGGCACCAGGTGTCGACCATCGGCAAGGTGCTCGACCCCACCGCGGACCGGATCCTGGTGGGGACGGCGGTGATCTCGGTGATGGTGGCGGGGGCGGTGCCGCTGTGGTTCGGTCTGCTCACCGTGGTGCGGGAGGCCCTCGTGTCGGGGGCGGTGCTCCTCCTGGCCGGCCTGGGCGCCGAGAGGATCGACGTCTTGTGGGTGGGCAAGGCGGGGACCTTCGGGCTCATGTTCGCCTATCCCACGTTCCTCCTGGCCCACGGCCACGCCGGATGGCAGCACCCCATCGAGATCGTGGCCTGGATCAGCGCCGTCCCCGCCATCACCCTGGCGTGGATCGCGGCCGCGGCCTACGTGCCGCTGGGGCGACGCGCCCTGTCCCGAGGTCGCGCGAACCGTATGGCGGCGGGGTAGGGTCGCCCCGGTGCCCCATGAACCCCCGGTGCCCCATGAACCTCCGGTGCCCGTGAACACGGTGCTCCTGTGAAGGCTCCTATGCACGCGGTGCTCCCATGAAGGCGGTGATCATGGCGGGCGGCGAGGGCACGCGTCTTCGCCCCCTCACCTCCAATCAACCCAAGCCCATGCTGCCCATGGCCAACCGGCCCATGATGGAGCACGTCGTCAACCTGCTGCGCCAGCACGGCTTCGAGGACATCGTGGTCACGGTGGCGTTCATGGCCAATGCCATCCGGAGCTACTTCGGAGACGGCTCGGAGTTCGGCGTGCGCATGGTCTACGCCACCGAGGAGACCCCGCTCGGCACGGCCGGCTCGGTCCGCAACGCCCGCGACGAGCTCGACGAGCGGTTCGTCGTGATCTCCGGCGACGTCCTCACCGACCTGGACCTGACCACGCTGGTGGAGCACCACGAGTCGAAGGGTGCCCTCGCCACCATCGCCCTCAAAGAGGTCGACAACCCGCTCGAGTTCGGGATCGTCATCACCCGCGAGGACGGGTCCATCGACCGGTTCCTGGAGAAGCCCACCTGGGGCCAGGTCTTCAGCGACACCATCAACACCGGCATCTACGTGCTCGAGCCCGAGATCTTCGACTTCATCGGCGAGGGCCGGGCCGTGGACTTCTCCGAGGAGGTCTTCCCGGCCGTCCTCGCCGCCGAGAAGCCCCTGTTCGGCTACGTGGCCGGGGGCTACTGGGAGGACGTCGGGACCCTCGACGCCTACCTCAAGGCCCACCAGGACATCCTCGACGAGAACGTGGCCGTCCAGGTGAGCGGGTTCGCCCTGCGGCCCGGAGTGTGGCTGGGCAAGGGGGCCGAGCTCGACCCGACCGCCGAGGTCCGGGGCCCGGTCATCATCGGTGACAACTGCCACGTGGGAGCCAACGGGGTCCTGGGCTCGTACTGCGTGATCGGGGCCAACGCCCGCATCGGCGACAACGCCTCGCTGGAGCGCACCGTCATCCACGACAACGCCTTCCTGGGGGCGGGCGTCCGACTCGACGGGTGCGTGCTCGGCCGGTCCTGTGACCTGCGCCAGGGGGTGCGGTGCGAGGAGGGCGTCGTCCTCGGCGACGAGACCTTCGTGGGCGCCCACGCCGTCATCAAGTCCGGCGTCAAGGTGTACCCCTTCAAGACGGTGGAGGCCGGTGCCACGGTCAACACCTCGATCGTGTGGGAGTCACGGGGGGCCCGGACCCTGTTCGGGCGGCTCGGGATCACCGGCCTCGCCAACGTCGACATCAGCCCCGAGCTGGTCATGCGGCTGTCGATGGCGTGGGCCAGCACGCTCGAGAAGGGGAGCACCATCACGGCGTCGCGCGACACCTCCCGGGCGGCGCGCGTGCTCAAGCGGGCCATGATCGTGGGCTGCAACGCGGCCGGGGTCAACGTGGAGGACCTCGAGGTCGCCACGGTGCCGGTGACGCGCTTCCAGGTCCGCTCCGGTCGCAGCCTCGGGGGCATCACCGTCCGCCTCTTCGAGCAGGACACCCAGTCGGTCATGATCCGCTTCTTCGACCAGGACGGCATCGACATCGCCGAGCCCGGGCAACGCAAGATCGAGCGGCTCTACCACCGTGAGGAGTTCCGGCGGGCCCTGGCGTCGGAGATCGGCGACATCGGCTACGCCCCGCGCGCCCTCGAGCTCTACACCGCCGCGCTGAGCGAGACCGTCGACGTCGACGCCATCGCCCGGGCCGGGTTCAAGATGGTGCTCGACTACTCCTTCGGGACCTCGAGCTTCGTCATGCCCAACGTGCTCGCCAAGCTGGGCGCCGAGGTCCTGGTGGTGAACCCCTATGCCGCCACCGCCGCGGTCATGGCGAGCGACCCCCGGGCCGCCGCCGGGCACGTGGCCGACCTGGTCCGGGCCTCGGGGGCCCACGTGGGGGCCGTGATCGACCCCGGCGGCGAGAACATCACCCTGGTGGACGACGAGGGCAAGGTCTTCACCGACAACCAGACCCTCCTTCTGCTCCTCGACCTGGTGGTTTCGAGGGTCCGCCACGCCAAGGTGGCCCTCCCGGTGTCGACGCCCATGGCCGCCGAGCACATCTGCGCCGAGGCCGGGGCCGAGATCATGTGGACCAAGCTCTCGGCCACCCACCTCATGGAGGTGGCCAGCGCCGGCGGGGTCACCTTCGCGGCCAGCCAGATGGGGGGCTACATCTTCCCCCGCTTTCTCCCCGCCTTCGACGGCGTGGCGACCCTGGTCCATCTGTTGGGGATGTTGGCCCGCACCGACGAGCGCCTGTCGAAGTTGGCGAGCCGGCTGCCACCGGTCCACATCGTCCACGAGGAGATCGTGACGCCGTGGGAGCAGAAGGGCACCGTGATGCGCACCACCGTGGAGCGGGCCCAAGGGCGAGAGGTGATCCTCGTCGACGGCGTCAAGCTCCCCGAGCCCGACGGCTGGACCCTCGTGGTGCCCGATCCCGAAGAACCGGTCACCCACGTGTGGGCCGAGGCGCCCAGTGAAGCCGAGGCGCGCGCGCGGGCCCAGGAGCAAGCCATCCGCATCCGCCAGCTGATGCAATGACGAGCGGGTGAGCCGTCGCGTCCCGGGCACCAACAGGGCCTTTCCGGTATCGTCGCCGCCATGCAGGTGCCCGACGACCGTCGCTACACCGCCGACCACGAGTGGGCACGGCTCATCGATGACAAGGTGCAGGTGGGCATCACCGATTACGCCCAGGACGCGCTGGGCGACGTGGTCTACGTCGACCTGCCCGCGGTGGGAGCCCACGTCGACGTCGGGGGCGTGCTGGGCGAGGTGGAGTCGACCAAGTCCGTGTCGGAGATCTACGCGCCGATCGCCGGCGAGGTGGTGGCGGTGAACACCGCGCTGGCCGATTCTCCCGAGCTCCTCAACACCGATCCCTACGGGGCGGGATGGATGAGCGAGATCGTTCCCGCCGATGCGGATGCGCTCGACGCGCTCCTCGACGCAGCGCGTTACACGGCGCTGATCTCCGAGTAGTCGGCCGTCGGGCGGGTAGGCGGGACGGAGTAGCGTGGACGGCGTGTTCTGCAACAACTGCGGGCATCGCAACCCCGGGGACGCGAATTTCTGCTCCTCGTGCGGCGCGGTGCTCAGCCCGGGGTCACCCGACACCACGATCACCCTGCACCCCGTCGACGCCCAGGGCGAAGCCGGTGACGAAGAGCTCAGCGTGACGCTTCCCGATCGACCCAGCGGCACCGGGCTGCTGGTGGTGAAGCGAGGACCGAACGCGGGCACCCGCTTCGACCTCGTGACCGATGTCACGCGCGCCGGACGGCACCCCGAGAGCGACATCTTCCTCGACGACATCACCGTGTCGCGACGCCACGCCGAGTTCCAGAAGAGCCACGGCGGCTACACGGTCCGTGACGTGGGCTCGCTCAACGGGACCTACGTGAACCGCGAACGTATCGAGGAGGCGGTACTCTCCTCGGGCGACGAGGTGCAGATCGGGAAGTTCAAGCTCGTCTACCTGGCGGCGGCGGACGAGTGAGCGTCGACGGGGGCGGGACACCGTGAGCAGCCGGACCTACCTCTCGATCGGGGACGTCCTCGCGCTGCTGCGCCAGGAATTCCCCGACGTCACCATCTCCAAGATCCGCTTCCTCGAGAGCCAGGGCCTCGTCAACCCCGAGCGCACCCCCTCGGGATACCGCAAGTTCTACGAGCACGACGTCGAGCGGTTGCGCTGGGTGCTGCGCCAGCAACGCGAGCACTTCCTCCCCTTGAAGGTGATCAAGGGCCGTCTCGAGCAAGAGGTCGCCGACTACGCCGACGAGAACGGGCACGACGCCGCGGGCGTCTCGGGACACGAGCCCGCGCTGGTGGGACGCGCCGCCGGCCCGGGCGGTCCCCGCGCCGCGGGGCGCGAGCTGCCGGGGTTCGAGTCCCCGGGGAGCGAGACCGTCCGCACCGGCGCCGAGGCCGGGCGCGCCGCCCCGGCCCGTCCCGTCCCCGGACCAGGCTCGGCCCGCACCGCCCGCCCGTCCCCGCCGACCACCGTCGGGACCCCGCCCCGGTCGACGGGCTCCCCCCGGGCCCTCGCCGGCGGCTCGAGGACCCTCTCCGGCGCCACCGGGTCCGGGCCGGCCCCGGCCCCGGCATCCACCTCGGGGTCGAGACCGGCGCCCGCACCGGCCCCCGGTCCCGGTCGAGGGGTCCCGGCCCCGACCCGTCCCCCGGGCTCAGGAGCGGTCGTGCCCGGCGTGCCCACCCCCGCCAAGGTGTCGGGGGAGGCGGCCATGGGCTCGACCGACGTGCGGTCCCGGCGCCCCCCGGCCCGCCCCGCCGCGGGGGACGGCACCGGGGACGAACTCCTCGACGCCATGTCGGGGCCCGGGATGACGGTGCAGGAGCTGGCCGCGGGCAGCGGTCTCGACGTCGCCTCGGTGGAGGAGCTCGAGTCCTACGGGCTCCTGTGCGGGCGCGTGGTGGGCGGTGTCTCGTATTACGACGAGGACGCCCTCACCGTGGCGCAGGTGGCGGCGGGGCTGGCGCCCTACGGCGTCGAGGCCCGGCACCTGCGGCTGCACAAGCACGCCGCGGAACGCGAGGCGGGGTTCATCGAGCAGATCGTCCTGCCCCTGCTCAAGCAGCGCAACCCCGAGGCCCGGGTGCGCGCCCACGAGATCGTGTCCGAGGTGACCCTCCTGGGCCAGCGACTGCGAGAAGTGCTCCTCCGGACCACGTTGCGCGACCAGCTCGGCGGGTGATCGCCCGCCGCGGGTGACCGAGCGCACCGGGTGACCCCGCAGGGCGGCGCCCGAATCCTGCACGACCGCGTCGCGCTGGAGCAGACGGTGGCCCGGTTGGGGGGGGAGCTGTCGGACGCCTACCCCGACGGCGTGCTCCTGGTGGCGGTGTTGAAGGGAAGCCTCCCCTTCGTCGCCGACCTGGCGCGCCGGGTCACGGTCCCCTGTGAGATCGACTTCCTGGGGATCTCGACCTACACCGAGGGCACGGGCCGGGTGAGGATCGTGAAGGACCTCGACCACGACGTGCACGGCCGCAATGTCGTCCTGGTCGAGGACATCGTCGACACCGGCCTCACCTGCACGTACATCCTGGGTGAGCTGGGTCGGCGCGGCCCCGGCTCGCTCGAGGTCTGCGCACTGTTCGATCGCCGGGCACGGCGGATCGTCCCCGTCCCGGTGCGCTTCTCGGGCTTCGAGGCCACCGATGACCTGCTCCTGGGGTACGGGCTCGACGTGGCCGGCCGCTACCGCAACCTCCCGTTTGTCGCCGCGGGAGACCCTCGGACGCTCGAATCCGACCCCGACGCGTATGTCGGAGCCCTCTACGGGCGGTAAGTTTCAACCATGGTCGAGGTGCGGCTCAGCGCGGTGAGGGTGGACCTGCAGTCCAACACGCCTGTCCTGTTGCTGACCGAGGCCGAGGGCCTCGGCCGCACGCTCCCGATCTTCATCGGCGCACCCGAGGCCACCGCCATCGCCTTCGCCATCCAGGGTGTGGCGACACCGCGTCCCATGACCCACGACCTGTTGCGGGACATGGTCGAAGCACTCGGTGCCAGCCTCGAACGAGTCGTCATCACGGAGCTGCGTTCCGCCACGTACTTCGCGGAGCTGCATCTGAAGCGGGGGACCGGCACGCTGAACGTGTCGAGCCGTCCCTCGGACGCGGTGGCCCTGGCCGTGCGCACCGGGAGCCCGTTGTTCGTGTCGGACGAGCTCATGGACGCCGAAGGGATCCTGCTTCCTTCCGATGACGATGACGAGGACGGCGACTCGACCCCCGACGAGTTGGTGGGGGAGTTCCGCCAGTTCCTCGACACCGTCCGTCCCGAGGACTTCAGCTCCTGACCGTCTCGACGCGGCACCGGTGGCGCCGGTGGGGAACCACGCCGCCGCGACCTCGGTCGCGTCGGGGTCTCGTCCTGGCGGCGGTGGTGGGAGCGGTGGGCCTGTCCGCCTGCTCGTCCAACGGCGGCGGGGGGGCCACGTCGAGCACCGGCGCCACGGCCTCGACGGCGAGCTCGTCGACCTCCTCGGCCACGACCA
>JBEKIJ010000046.1:0-14338 GCA_050011815.1 Acidimicrobiales bacterium
CGGCACGGCGGCGGCCACCGGGGTCGTGGTCAACTCGACCACCTCCATCTCCGTCACGGCTCCCGCCGGTTCCGGCACCGTCGACGTGACCGTCGCCGCCTCGGGGGGCACGAGCGCCACGACCGCCGCCGATGAGTACACCTACGCCGCGGCTCCCACGGTCACCTCGGTGAGTCCCAGCTTGGGCCCGAGCACGGGGGGAACGTCGGTGACCATCACCGGCACCAACTTCACGGGCACCCAAGCCGTGGAGTTCGGCACGGTGGCGGCCACCAGCTTCACGGTCAACTCCGCCACCTCGATCACCGCCACCCCGCGCGCCGAGTCCACGGGGACGGTGGACGTCACCGTCCTCACGCCCGGAGGCACGAGCGCCACGAGCTCGGCCGACCGCTTCACGTTCGTCACGCCGTCCCCGCCCACGGTCACCTCGGTGAGCCCCAGCTCGGGCCCGACGTCGGGGGGAACGTCGGTCATCATCACCGGCACCAACTTCACCGGGGCCTCCGCGGTGGACTTCGGTTCCACGCCCGCCACCGGGTTCGTCGTGAACAGCGCAACGTCCATTACCGCCACGGCCCCGGCCGGAGCGACCGGCGCCGTCGACGTCACGGTCACCACCCCGGGTGGGAAATCAGCCACAGGGTCAGCTGATCAGTTCGCCTACGTCGTCTCGGCGGTGTCCATCACGGCCGCGGGCACGATGGCCAGTGCCGCCTCCACCGGGGTCACCACGCTGGCGGTGACCCCCCAGCATGTCGGCGACCTGATGCTCTTGGCCGTGAAGGTCGCCTCGACGAGCGTCTCGGCATCGTCGGTCTCGGGAGGAGGCGTAGGCACCTGGACTCGGGCCGAGGGCCCGTACACCGGCTACGCCGGCCATGACATCGAGATCTGGAAAGGCACGGTGAGCACCACCGGAGCGTCCACCATCACCGTCACGTTCTCGGGCAGCGTGACCTCGATCGCAACCGGCCTGGTGAGCCAGGAGTTCTCGGGCGCGGGGTCGGGCACGGCCTGGAGTGTCGACACCGGGGCCGGCATCTCCAACGCCTCGTCGGCCACGGTCACCTTCCCCAAGCTCACGCCGAGCGCCTCGGGCGAGTTGTACTTTGCCTACGACGCCGTCGCCAACACCGCCGCAGCGGGGACGACGTCGGGCTTCACCTACGGCCTCACCCCCGACGGCAACGTGGCGACCTACGACACCGACGTGTCGGCGGCCACCCAACCCGTCACCACCCAGAGCCCGGCCGGCGTCTCGGGCGGCCTGGGGGTGCTCATCACGGCCACGGGGTCCTCGACGGCGTTGCCGACGGTCACCGGCGTGAGCCCCGCTTCGGGGTCCACGGCGGGAGGGACCTCGGTCACCGTCACCGGCACCAACCTCACCGGGGCCAGCTCGGTCATGTTCGGCGCCACCGCCGCCACCAACGTCGTCGTGAACTCGTCCAGCTCGATCACCGCCACCTCGCCGGCGGAGCCGGCGTGGCAGACCGACATCACGGTGACCGCCCCGGGGGGAACCTCGGCCACGGGAGCGGCCGACAAGTTCACCTTCGTGGCCGCCGCCCCGACGGCGACCGGGACCCCCCACGTGATGGTCGTCATGATGGAGAACGAGTCCTACAGCGACCTGATCGGCAACAGTGAGGCTCCCAACGTCAACCAACTGGCCCAGGACTACGGCCTGGCCACCCAGTCCTACGCCATCGGGCACCCGTCGCTCCCCAACTACCTCGAGTTGCTGGCGGGATCGAACTATGGCGTGACCGACGACGGGACGCCGCAGTCCGAGGGCATCTCGGCCAGCGCCAGCACCCTCGCCAACCAGCTCGAGACGGCGGGGATCTCGTGGCGGGGTTACTTCGAGGCCATGCCCTCGGCCGGCTACACGGGGGGCGACACCGGAGGTACCGACCCCTACGGCGGCGAGTACTACCTCCAGCACCACAACCCGTTCGTCTACTTCCCGGCGGTGACGTCGCTGTCGGACTTCGCCACCAACGTGGTGCCGCTCTCCACCAACTTCAGCACCGACCTCAATTCCGCCACCCCGCCGGCCTTCGTCTGGGTCTCGCCCAACGCCGTCGACGACATGCACGACGGCCCCCTCATGACCGACGGCGACACCGTCCCCACCGTGGGTGACGCCTGGCTCGGAAAGTTCGTCGGCGGCGTCCAGGCGTCGTCGTGGTATGCGGCCGGTGGCCAGATCGTGATCGAGGTCGACGAGGGCGTGGACTCCGACACCTCGGGAGTGGGCACGGCCGGCGAGGGTGGAGGCGGACAGGTCGCCACCCTCGTCGTCTCCTCGGCGTTGGCGGCCACCCCCCAGCAAGACGCCACGTCCGTGAACACCGCCGGCGTGCTGCACAGCATCGAGAAGCTCTACGGGGTGCCGTTCCTCGCCGACGCCGCCACCACGGCCAACGGGAACATCGACAGCCTGATGACGGCGACGCCGTCCACCACCCCCACCGTCACCGGCGTGAGCCCGGGCGCGGGCCCCACGGGCGGGGGGACCTCGGTCACCGTCACCGGGACCAACTTCACCGGGGTCACGGCCGTGAAGTTCGGCACCACCGCCGCCACCGGCGTCACCGTCAACGGCGCCACCTCGTTGACCGTCACCGCGCCGGCCGGCACGGGGACCGTGGACGTCACGGTGAGCGCCTCGGGCGGCACGAGCTCCACCGGCAGCGCCGATCACTACACCTACGCCGCGGCTCCGACCGTCACCTCGGTCGTCCCCGGCTCGGGCCCGACCGGCGGGGGGACCTCGGTCACCGTCACCGGGACCAACCTCACCGGTGCCACGGCCGTGAAATTCGGCACCGCCGCCGCCACCGGGGTCACCGTCAACTCGCCGACGTCCATCACCGCCACGGCCCCGGCCGGCACGGGCACGGTCGACGTCACGGTCACGACCCCGGGTGGGACCTCGGCCACGAGCCCGGCCGATCAGTTCACCTACGTCGTCTCCACCACCCCCACCGTCACCGGCGTGAGCCCGAGCTCGGGCCCCGCCGCGGGAGGCACCTCGGTCACCGTCACCGGGACCAACTTCACCGGGGTCACGGCCGTGAAGTTCGGCACCGCCGCCGCCACCGGGGTCACCGTCAACTCGCCGACGTCCATCACCGCCACGGCCCCGCCCGGCACGGGCACGGTCGACGTCACGGTGGTCGCCTCGGGCGGGACCAGCGCCACCACCAGCGCGGATCACTACACCTACACGTCCTCCGCCGCGACCATCGCGGTGGTCGGCACCCTGGTCAACGGCTCCGGGGACGGCACCACCACCCTGGCGGTGTCACCCCAGCACGTGGGCGACCTCCTCGTACTGGTGGTGAAGGCCGAATCGACGACGATCACGGTGTCGTCGGTGTCGGGGGGCGGGGTGGGGACCTGGGCCCAGGCAGAGGATTACGCCGGCTACAGCGGCCACGACCTCGAGATCTGGACGGGCACCGTCACCACGACCGGCGCCTCGACCATCGCCGTCACCTTCTCGGCCAGCGTCACCGCCGTCTACACCGGGCTGGCGGCCCAGGAGTTCTCGGCGTCGTCGGGAAGCTCGACCGTGTGGGCGGTCGGTTCGGGCTCGGGGATCTCCAACACCTCTTCGACCACGGTGACCCTGCCCAAGCTCACGCCGACCGGCACCGGTGAGCTCTACTTCGGCTACGCGGCGATCGCCAACAACGGGGCGGCGGGGACCACGACGGGCTTCACGTACGCCACCACCTCGGATGCCGACGTCGCCACCTACGACACCAACGTGTCGGCAGCGATCCAGCCCACGGCCAAGCAGTCACCGGCGGGGGTGTCGGGCGCCGTGGGGGTGCTCATCAGCGCATTGGCCTGATCCCGGGCCGAGGGGCCGGGACCGGGCGCTCAGTGCGGCGTCGAGTCCTGCTCCTCGGTTCGGGCCTTGGCCCGCAGGAGCTCCATGTCGCCGGTGTCCACCCCGCGCGGATCGAACCCGCTGTGGAAGAGGAGCTGGAGTTGCGCCGACAGGCACGGCACCGGCCGGCCCCGGAGCGACCCCACGGTGAAGAGCTGGGGCGCCCGCTCCTCCAGGGGCGCCGGCGCGGGGCCGGCCCCGGTGAGCCCGAGCCCGAGCGCGGCGTCCAGACGGGCCCGGTCGATCCCGAGCACTTCGATCTGGTGGCCGACCCCGTCGTCGAGCAGGTTCCGGGGGGTCATCCACAGTCCCTCGAGGACCTCGACCAGTCGGTATCCGAGCCGGTCCAAGGCGTCGCAGGCCCGGGCCCGGTCGCCTTCGAAATCCGACAGGACCACGTCGAGGTCGTCGTGGCGCCGGGTCGGGGATCCGGCCAGGAGGTCCACGCCCCACCCACCCGCGATCCAGAACGGCACGCCTTGGGCTTCCAGCGCGTCGACGACCCGCAGGACGTCCTCGGCCTTCATCTCCCCCCGGAAGCGGGCCCGCAGGGGGCCGAGCACATGGTTGAGCCGGGACGAGGGGGGCGACTCCCGGACTCGGCGGCTGATCCACACCACCACCACGTCGAAGCTGCGGTGGCCCTTCAAGAAGCTGTAGAGCCGACCGGTGGCGGCCGTCAAGGGCCGTCGGCGATCCTCGGGTCCGGTGTCGCCGGCGGTCATCGATGCTCCTTCTTCCCCGCTAGTCCCGGGCCGCGGCGTCGACCGGCGCGGCGACCTGGCTCGGGCGCCAGCGCTTGGGGAGGTAGGGGGCCACGGCCATGAGGGCGCGGTGGCGCTCGCCACTGGTGGCGCCCACGGCGAAGTACACCACGACATACGTGATCGCTCCCGCCACCACGTCCCCCACGAGCCCGGGGACCGAGCGGTCGGCGACCCCCCGCAAGGCGAGGAGCACGGCCGAGTCCGCCGCGAGGGGAATGAGGTGGGGCAGCACCGATCGTCGCAGCAGGGTCAGGGGCCGGATGCCCACCGCCCGGCCGCCGATGATCAAGAACCCCGGGAACCGCGCCAGGGCGATGCCCCCGAGCGTTCCCAATGCGACGCCCACGGGCCCGACGATGTGGGCCAGGACGATCGACAGCCCCAGGTCGATGAGGACCTCGACGCCGCGGATGAGCACGACCATCGGGATCCGTCCGGAGCCGGTGAGCACGACGTTGATCACCCGGACCGGCGTGGCGAGCACGATGACCGCGGCAAAGACCATGAGCGTCCGGGCCGAGGTTCCGTATCCCACCCCGACCCACGCCTTGATCCCGGGGAAGGCCAGGATCACGTACATCGCCGCGATGATCATCCCGACGAACATGGCGGCGCGCGTGCCGTCCGCAGCCACCTCGGTGAGATGGCTGCGATCCCTGTTGCGGGCGATGGCCGAGGCATAGGGGAAGAACACCTGGGCCAGGGAGTCGAGCCCCTGCTGCGCCGCGGTGGCGAGTTTGGACGCCACCGCGTAGACCGCGGCCGGTCGCAGGCCGAGCACGATGCCGACCACGAGCACGTCGGAGGCCTGGTAGATGGCGACCACCACGCCGTAGAGCAAGAACCATCCCGACAGGTGCATCACCTCGCGCAGCCGCTGGCGGTCGGTGAGGCGCCAGGCGATTCGAGCCCCGGGCTGGATGCGGCGCAGCATCCAGAAACGGACGAAGTGGAAGGCGATCCCTGTCACGGTCAGCGCCGTGGCCAGAGCCACGAGGCCCCCTCCGAGCGCCACGATGACGATGGTGGCCACGAGCGTGCTCGCCACCAGGAGCGAGTTGGACAGGCCGAGCATGTCGAAGCGCTGATGGCCGGTGAGGGCACCGCCGAAGGTGTCGCCCGGGATCGAGACGGCCAGGCCGAAGGCCAGGATGATGACGACGAGCACGACCTGGTTGTGGAGCCCGGGGGTGACGTGGACGATGTCGGGGAAGACGAAGGCGATGCCGACGCCGACCGCCAGCGCGAGGACTCCCAGCGGGATCATGGCGAAGAAGGCCGTGTTGAGTGTCTGCAACGCCCGCTCGGGACGCTCCTCGGCATCCTCGGCCATGAGCTTGGACGTCGCCGCGCCGAAACCCAGTTCGAAGAGCTCGAGGTAGAGCACGGTGCTGCTGGCGAGCACCCATACGCCGAACGCCGTTCGGCCCAGATGATGCAGGAGCAGAGGCGTGACGATGATGGCCGACAGGGCCGCAGTGCCCTGGGCGAGGTAGTTCATGACGACGTTGCGACCGAAGCGGTGGGGAAGCGCGCTGGTCGCTCCCGGCGGCGCCGATCGAAGCTGGTCCGGGGGCGCCTCGGGAGGTGTCGGTGGCATCGAGGTGGTCACATCCACCCCGGGTCGAGAGTGGTCGCGGCGGGACCCGCGCCGATGCACCTGCCGAAGAACATGACCCCCACCACCTTATGCATGGAGGGATTGATAAATGGCCATGGACTCGGTCCTCTTTCACCGTCTGGGGGGTCACCCGGGGGCCGTCGTGCGAAAACTTCCGAGGGTCCCCCAGCTAGCGCCCGAAGCATGGGTAGCGTCGCGGACATGGGTCGTGGTGTGGCGAGGGTCCTGTGGCCGCGCAAGGTACGCGACGACGTCGTCCGGGGTGCGGGGGGGATCCTCCTGCGCCCGACGCCCGGCGGCCGCAACGAGGTCGCCGTGGTCCACCGCCCCGTGCGGGGGGACTGGTCGTTGCCCAAGGGGAAGCTCGATCCGGGCGAGTCCTACGAGAGCTGTGCCCTGCGGGAGGTGCTCGAGGAGACCGGGTATCGGTGCCGGCTCATGAGCTTCGTCGGGTTCACCGAGTACCGGGACCGCCGGGGCCGCCCCAAGGTCGTGGGCTACTGGATCATGGAGGTGCTCGACGGCGAGTTCGTCGTGTCGGACGAGGTCGACGAGCTCCGGTGGTTGGACCTCGACGTGGCGTCGCGGATCCTCACCTACGACCGCGACCGGGAACTGCTCGCCTCCCTCGAAACCGTGGACGTGGCCGCGTCGGGCTGAGCGCGTCGCCCTCTCGCCCGATCACCGTTCGCCTCGTTCAGGTGGACAGGTAGCGACCGAAGAAGTCCCAGATCTTGCCCCATCCCTCCCCGGCGACCTCGGGCCGGTAGTTGGGCCGGTTGGTGGCAAAGAAGGCGTGCCCGGCACCCTCGAAGGTGTGGAACTCGTAGGTCTTGTGGTGTGACACGAGGATGGCTTGGAGCTGTGCCGTCTCCTGCGGTGAGGGGTTCTGGTCCTCGGCTCCGAAGAGCCCGAGCAACGGGCACGAGAGGTTCTCGACCAGGTGGGCGACGGGCCCGGCCTTGAGGGGCGATCCCTCGGGCGCGCCCGCCATGACGAAGGCGCCGTAGCAGTCGACCGCAGCGTCGAGGGGGAGGCTGCACGCGGCGAGCAGCGACTGGCGTCCCCCCGAGCAGTAGCCGATCGTGCCCACCTTGCCGTTGGAGCTCCCCAGGGCCTTCAGGTACCGGGCGGCGCCGTCGACGTCCCCCACCAGCTGCGCGTCGGGCACGCCACCCTGGGCCCGGACGACCGCGGCGGCGTCCTCGGGACCGGCTCCCGGCGCTTGGCGTGAGTAGAGGTTCGGGCACAGCGCCAGGTAGCCGTGGTCGGCGAACCTGCGGGTGATCTCCTTGGTCTCCTCGTCGTAGCCGGGGAAGTGGTGGATCACGACCACGGCGCCGAAGCGCCCCTCGGCCAGGGGTTGGGCCAGATAGGCCTCGATCTCGTCCCCGTCATGCCCGACGATCCGGACCGTCTCTGCTCGTATGGCGTCGGTCATGCCGGCACCTTGCCCGCCGGGCTTCGGAGATGCCAGTCGCGACGCCCCATTCTTCACGGAATCGCAACGCCACGTTGACCCTTTTGCCAGGATGAGCAGGCACGATGGACAGGTGGACGCCTTCGTTCTCGAGTCGTGCAACAGCACCTGGCTCTTCGACACCGAGCGGATGAGGTTCCGTCGCGTCCTCAAGGGCGCCGATGTCGGGCGTCGACCCACGACCACGGAGTGGCGCCCGTACTTCGGGCTCGACCTGGACACCCGCTCGGAGTCGTTCGTGGTCGTGCTCAACCCCGAGGGAACCCGGCTGCTCCGCTCCTGGCGCCACACGCACCAGTGCTCGCAGTGTGGCGGACGGGCGACCGGAGAGTTGTCACTCGACGAGGTGCGCGCTGCGGGCTGAGGCCTGAAGCGCCCGCCCTCGGACTCGGACCCTCCGGGGTCAGCGGGGTCGCCTCAGCGCACCGCGTCGAGGGCGCCTTCCAGATCGTCGAGGAGGTCGTCGGCCGACTCCAATCCGATGCTCAGGCGCACGAGGTCACCGGGGACCTCGTTGGTCGAGCCGGCCGTACTGGCATGGGTCATCCGGCCGGGGTGCTCGATCAGGCTCTCGACGCCGCCGAGGCTCTCGGCCAGGGTGAAGATGCGGGTGCGGGTACAGACCTCGAGCGCGGCCGGCTCCCCGCCCTCGAGGGTGAAGCTGACCATCCCGCCGAAGGCCCGCATCTGCCGGCGGGCCACCTCGTGACCCGGGTGGCCCGCCACCGAGGGATGCAGGACGGTCTTCACCGCGGCGTGGCCGCGCAGCATGTCGACGACCGCCAGCGCGTTGGAGCAGTGGCGTTCCATCCGGATGGGAAGCGTCATGACCCCGCGCTGGACCAAGAAGCAGTCGAAGGGTCCCGGCACCGCCCCCGCCGCGTTCTGCAGGAACCGGAGGCGCGCCGCCAGGTCGCCGTCGTTGGTGGCGGCGAACCCTCCGATGACATCGGAATGCCCGCCCAGGTACTTGGTGGTCGAGTGGACCACGATGTCGGCGCCCAGGCCCAGTGGTTGTTGGATCCACGGGGTGGCGAAGGTGTTGTCGACGACCACGATGGCGCCCTGTCCATGGGCCACGGCGGCGACCGCGGCGATGTCGATGACCGAGAGGAGCGGGTTCGTCGGTGTCTCCATCCAGACCATGCGGGTCTCGGGTCGCAAGACGTCTCCCAGGGTGGAGAGATCGGCGGCGTCGACCGCCAACCCGGCCCGCTGATGGACCACCGTGGCCAACCGGTAGGTGCCGCCGTAGCTGTCGGTCGGCATGACGAGATGATCGCCGGGGTCGAGCAGGCGCATGACGGCGTCCTCGGCCGCCATGCCACTGGCGAAGGCGAGCCCGAACTCCGCCCCCTCGAGCATGGCCAGATGCGATTCGAGGCTGGCGCGGCTCGGGTTGCCCGAGCGGGCGTACTCGAAGCCGCGGTCCACCCCCACGGCGTCTTGTTGGAAGGTCGAGGAGAGATAGACCGGCGTGGTCACGGCCCCGGTGGCGGGGTCGGGCCCACCCCCGCCGTGCACGGCGCGCGTCTCGAACCCGAGCCCGGCCAGGTCCCGGCGATCGGTCATCGTCAGCGGGGCCCCGCCGCCAAGGTGGCCAGGACGTCGGAGCGGGTGATGACCCCGACGGGATGGCCCCGGTCCAGGACGACCAGGGCGGGAACACCTTCGAGCCGCCCCACCGCCACGTGGACCTGTTCGCCGGCACCGATGGTCGGGAGTGGTTCGCCCATCACGTCGCTGACGGGGTGCTCGAGCACGGCCGCGTCGGCGAAGACGCTGTCCATGAGGTCTCGCTCGCTGACTCCGCCCACCACCTCGGCCAGCACGACGGGGGGTTCGTGCTTGACCACGGGCATCTGGCTCACCCCGTACTCGCGCAGGATGGCGATCGCCTGGCGGACCGTCTCGTCAGGATGGGTGTGCACCAGCGACGGCAGGGCCGGGTCGCGCGCCGCCAGCAGGTCACCCACCGTCGTCCCCACGGCCTGGAGGAACCCGTAGTCGGCCATCCAGGCGTCGTTGTAGATCTTGGAGAGGTAGCCGCGCCCGGAGTCGGGAATGTGCACCACGATGAGCGCATCGGGGGGGAGGTCGCGCCCGACGACCAGCGCGGCGGCGATGGCGGTCCCGCCCGATCCCCCCAGGAGCAGTCCTTCCTGGCGCGTCACGCGGCGGGCGGTGGCGAAGCTCTGGGCGTCGGAGACCGCCACCACGCGGTCCACCACCGACGGGTCGTAGGTCGAGGGCCAGAAGTCCTCGCCGATGCCCTCGACCAGGTAGGGACGTCCCGAGCCCCCCGAGTACACCGATCCGTCGGGGTCGGCCCCGATGACCTGGACCTGGGGGTTTTTTTCCTTGAGGTACCGGCCGATCCCCGTGACGGTGCCACCCGTGCCGATGCCGGCCACGAAGTGCGTGATGCGGCCCCGGGTCTGCTCCCAGATCTCCGGACCCGTCGTGTCGTACTGGGCCTGGGGGTTGTCGGGGTTGTGGTACTGGTCCGGCTTCCAGGCGAGGGGCACCTCGCGCGCCAGCCGGTCCGACACCGAGTAGTAGGACTCGGGATGGTCGGGGGACACCGACGTGGGGCAGACCACGACCTCGGCTCCGTAGGCACGCAGCAGGGCGATCTTCTCGGGGCCCACCTTGTCGGGGCACACGAAGATGCAGTTGTAGCCCCGGCGCGCCGCCACGATGGCGAGGCCGACGCCGGTGTTCCCGCTCGTGGGCTCGACGATGGTCCCCCCCGGTCGCAGCTGCCCGTCTCTCTCGGCGGCGACGATCATGGCCAGCGCGATGCGGTCCTTCGACGACCCTCCCGGATTGAAGAGCTCGAGCTTGGCCACGAGGGTGCACTCGAGGTCCCGGGCGGTGCGGTCCAACCTGACCATGGGGGTGTTGCCGATCAGCTCGACGAGCGATTCCGCCACGTCCATGGGCGGGCCGGGGTCGGTGACGCGCCGCACCTCGACACCGACGAGCGACTCGGCGCTCTCGTCGGGGATCGGCTCATCGGTGAAGAGCTCGGTGGGCAGCCCGGCTCGACGCAGCCCCGCCGCCACCGACACCGATTCGGCGAGGGGCCCGTACACGCCGACCCGGCGGGGGATGCGGGCCCGGAGGGCTCCGATCAGGGTCGCCAGGGGCTCACCCGACCCGATGCGGTGGACGTGCAACGCCCTGTCCTCGAGCCGAGCAGGAGCCGGCTCACTGCCGACGACGACGAGCACGTCCATATGGCTCCCGACGGTAGTGCGCTATTCGCCGTGCACGACCCGATATTCCTCGTAGCTGACCCCCGCCAGTCCGGAGAAGAGGCCCGCCGCGAAGGCGAGCCGTCGCAGCCCCGCCACCGCCCCGGCCCGCCCTCGCCACAGACCGCTGGCGAGGAGGGCGACACCGCCGACGGCCTGGACGGTGGCCCCCACTAACCGTCGGGCTTTCTTGGCCGGGGTGTTGGTGAGCAGGAGGAGGCAGAGGCTCAAGGTGTTGCCCCGGCGATACTCCCGTCGGACGAGCCAGCCGGTGCGGGCCCGGTCCGCGGGGACGGTCTCGGAGACCAAGGCATCGGCGGCCCACACGATCGACCGGCCCTCGAGCCATGCCCGCATGAAGAAGTGGGTGTCCTCGCCTCCTCGGAGCCCGAAGGCCGGGTCGAAGCCGCCGGACTCGAACAGCGCCCTGTTGACCAGGACGTTGCTCGTCTTGGCCCAGTGCAGGCGGGTGCCGGTCGGGTACCGGGGATCCTCGAAGAACCGGCCCCGGACGACCCACCGTGGTGGCGACTCGGCGAAGACCGGCCGGACCGGGCCCATCACCACGTCGGCGGCCGTGTCCCGCTGGACCCGGAGCAGCTCGGCGAGCCAATTCCCGTCCGCAAACTCGTCGTCGTCGACGAAGGCGTACCAGTCGGCGTCTCCGGCCTCCCGCACGCAGGCGTTGCGGGCCTGGGAGATGCCCCGCTCCTCCTCCACGACGTAGGTGACCGGGAAGGGCAAGAGGGGCCGGGCGGTCTCGACCACGTCTCGAGCGGTGCCGTCGGCGTCGTTGTCGGCCACGACCAGTGCCACCTCGACGGTCGGATCCACCTTCTCCAAACTCGCCAGCGATTCCAGCAGGTGACGCAGCCCGTTCTGGCGTCGGTAGGTACAGACGCAGATCGCCACGGTGGTCATCGAGAAGCGGTTCCGGCTCAGTGCCCGGAAAGAGACGACCGGTGCAGAGACACGGCGTCCTCGGCCCGAGGAGCCGACCTTGCTGGCGGCGTATCAGGAGGGAGATAGGTCAAAGAGACGAACGTGTACCCCCGGTGTCGGGCCTGGTCGATGATCGTCGGCACGGCGGCCACCACCGCCCGTCCCTCGACGCCGTCCCCGACCGGCAGGGAGATGACCGATCCCGGGGTGAGGCGGTCCATGGTCTGGCGCACGACGTGGTCGGTGCTCGACCCGGACGCGATGGCCTCGGGATGGGTCGTCCACAGCCACGGCACGAGGTCGAGGGACTCGACAACCGCCACCACGGGCCGGGTGTACTCCCCGGCGGGGGGGCGAACATGGCGCAGTGCCTGGTCGGTCACGGTTCGGAGCAGCTCGGCGGTCCGCTCGAGCTCGGCCCGCAGCTCGTCTTCGGGCATCGACGGGAAGGGCTTCCCGCTCCATCCCGAGGCTCCGAGGATGTGGCCGGCCGCGGCGACGGTGCGGACGTCCTCGGGGCGGGTCTCGACGGTTTCCCCTGTTATGAAGAAGGCGGCCGGGGTGCCCGTGGCGTCGATGACCCCGAGCAGCTCGTCCCGGGCGGGTGGGAGGGGAATGCCGTCAAAGGTCAGGGCCACCACCCGTTCTCCGTCGGTCGTCACCCAGCGGCGCAGTCCCGTGGGGACCGGGAGCTGGTCGCGTCGCGCGCCGGACCGGTCCGGGCGCACGCCTCGGAGCTGGTCGACGGCCCAGCCGATTTGGAACGCGGCCAGCCCGAGGGCGAGGGGCACAAAGAGGCCGGCCAGTTCACCGCGGCTGCCGGTGTGGCCGTGGCGGATCCCGGCCGCGGTGGCCCGGATGCGTCTGGTCAGCCGGTAAAACGCACGCAGCGCGACCACGACCGCTCGGGCGCCGGGGGCGATCTCGAGGCGGTGCCGGTGACGCCCCGAGGGGAGACGGAGCAGCTCCCCCCACGAGTCGCGTTGGCCCCGGACGAATTGGTCCCGCATCAGCTCCGCCAGGCTGGCGGGGCCATCGTGCTCGATGCACACCGAGGGCTCGAACCATGGCTCGACCCCGAGCGTCCGGACCCGCTCGGCCAGGGCGGTGTCCTCGGACACGCGCAGGGTCTCGTCGAAGGGACCTGCCCTGTCGAGCAGCTCCCGGCTGAAGGAGAGCCCGAAGTGTTGGGACTCGGTCGCCGGCCCCGCCCTGTGACCGGGCAGGCGGACGAAATACACCAGGTACAACGCCGCCCGGGCGATCGGACCGTCGCCCTGCTTGGCGTCCAAGGCCGATGCCACGGCCTCGTGTCCGGCCCGGTGCACGGCGATGCGATTGCGCACCCACCCGGGGCGGGCCACGCAGTCAGCCTCGAGGAACCCGATGAACTCACCCGTGGCCAGCGCGGCGCCGAGATTGCGGACGCCGCCGGGCAGGAGCCGGGTCGGGGACTCGACCACCTTCACATCCGGGAAGGTGTCCCGGACGAGCGACGCCGTGCGGTCTCCCCCCGAGGTGGCCACGATGACCTCGAAGGGGTCCTCGCTGTCCTGCTCCACGAGCGAGCGGACGGCGCGCAGGACCTTCGCCTCGTCGCGATAGCCGAAGACCACAACGCTCAGGACCGGTCTTGGTCCCCCGCTCGTCGGCGCTTCGGGCATGGCCCCAGTCTGCCAACTCCCGACCGACTACCCGGTGCTCGCAGCCTGCGCCTGTGCCGTCGGACGAAGGTTCCTCCGCCACTTTGATACACGGCGGCCGGGAGAGCCAGATGGTCGGGGTGTTCCCCGTGTCACAATGGAGCCGTTGGGAGAGGTGCGAGAGCGGCCGAATCGGACTCACTGCTAACGCGCTGACACAGGCACGTTGTGCCTGGTAGTGGACGCAAAGTAGCCCTGAATCGTGCCAGATTGCGCCAGATTGAAGGACAGATTGAAGGACAGAAATCAATCGCTGACGATTGGGCGGATCCACACCTTGTCGACATCGACCTCATGCACCGCGTAGTGCTGACCATCGATGGTGAGTGGGAATCCTGGAACGCAGTGGTCCGGCTCTAGCCGCATGTGCCGTTCCTCCGAGACGGGGTGGTCTTCGCCCACCACCCATATTGATCGGCTCAGCAGCTCGGCAGGGGCGACCGCGAGGAGAAGCGTCATCACCTGTTCGGCGGTCATCGTCTGATCGTGTCGGTGGTAGTTCTCACAGGTGAGAAACACGGTCACTGAGTCAGCGGTGGTTCCGTAGCCGACCCATGATTCACCACACAGCGGACAGCGGCGCGGGAGTGGCAGATCCTCTGGGAGGTCGATCACGGCACCTAGCGACGCCACGTCGACCGTCCTGTGGCTCGTC
>JBEKIJ010000047.1:0-13952 GCA_050011815.1 Acidimicrobiales bacterium
GGTGTGTCACTGGCACCACGGACTGCTCACCTACGGGGGCTACGAGCTCGTCGGTGCGCCCGGGTCCTGGGAGATGCGGGCCCCGCCGGGGGGCGACAGGTTCGAAACCGGTCCACCCCCGCGGCGCGACACCGGGTGAAGTCCAACCGGAGTCGTGTGTTAGAGAGAGACCCATGGAGCGGAGGATTCTCGGCGGGACAGGGATGTCGGTCAGTGAGGTCTGTCTCGGCACGATGATGTTCGGCGCCATGGGCAACCCCGATCACGACGAGGCGGCGGGGATGATCCACCGGGCGCTCGACGCCGGGATCAACTTCGTGGACACCGCGGACGTGTACTCGAGGGGCGAGTGCGAGGAGATCGTCGGCAAGGCCATCAAGGGCCGGCGCGACGAGGTCGTCCTGGCGACGAAGTTCGGTCTCCCCATGGGCGGTGACGCCAATCAGAAGGGGGGTTCGCCGCGGTGGATCAGGCGGGCTGTCGAGGACAGCCTGCGGCGGTTGGGTACCGATCACATCGACCTGTACCAGATGCATCGGCCCGATCGGACCACCGACATCGACGAGACCCTCGCCGCGCTGTCCGATCTGGTGGGGGCCGGGAAGGTGCGGGCCATCGGCTCCTCGACGTTCCCGGCCGAGTTGATCGTCGAGGCGCAGTGGGCGGCGGAGAGGCGGGGGCATCACCGGTTCCGGACCGAGCAGCCGCGGTACTCGATCTTCTCGCGGACGATCGAAGCCGGTGTGCTCCCGACCGCGCAGCGGTACGGGATGGGCGTGTTGACCTACGGGCCCCTGAGCGGTGGGTGGTTGTCGGGACGGGCCGATCCCACCACAGGACACCGGGCCAGGGTGTCGGCGCGGAACTTCGACATGGCGGTCCCGGGGAACCAGGCCAAGCTCGACGCCCTGGGAAAGATCACGGCGCTCGCCGCGCAGTCGGGGATGCCGGTCACCCACATGGCGACCGCCTTCGTGCGGGCCCATCCCGCGGTGACGTCCGTGATCGTCGGTCCCCGGACACCGCAGCAGCTCGAGGATCTCCTGGCCGGTTCCGAGGTGGTGCTGGGCGACGACGTGCTCGACCGGATCGACGAGATCGTGGCGCCGGGGACAGAGCTCAACGCCGGTGACAATTACTTCGCCACCCATCCCGCCATCGAGGACAGGCGACTCCGGCGCCGTTAGTCCGCCGGTTCAGCCGGTTCAGCCGGTGCAGTCGGTGCAGCCGGTTCAGCCCGAGCCGGCGATGGCGGTGATGGCCCGGTCGCAGGCGGCCCGCCGGTCGTAGGGGGGTTGGCGCTCGGCGTCGTCGGCCCGGCGGAGGTCGGACCCGTAGGACCTCCGGTCAGGGTCGACGGCGACGGGGACGAGGGAGAAGGGCATGGGGTAGTCGGGGGGCGGGTCGAAGGATTCCCGGCCCGAGTCCCGGACGAGGGGGGTCGGGGCCCCCTCGGAGAGGTACCGGTAGTCGTGCTCACGGTAGGGGTCCTCGAACCATCCCCAGGTGTGCACGACTTCGGCTCGCATCGATCCAGTTTACCTGACGTTCACTTTTTGTTCACGGTTAGATAACCCTGAAGTCGGAGGGGTTGGTGTCCCCCCACCGCAGGGGGCAGGGATGCATGCTGGGGCCCTGATGGGACGACCAGGCGACGGGACCGTCGTGTACACCGACGGTTCCTGCCTGCGGAACCCCGGGCCCGGCGGGTGGGCCTGGGCCGTTCCCGAGGGGCCCTTCGCCAGCGGGTTCGAAGCCCGGTCGACCAACCAGCGCATGGAGATCACGGCCGTGATCCGGGCCCTCGAGGCCCTGGCCGGCCCGGTCCATGTCGTGAGCGACTCGACCTACGTGGTGAATTGCTTCCGGGACCGCTGGTGGGAGGGGTGGAAGCGTCGGGGGTGGCGCAACACGGCGGGAAAGCCCGTGGCCAACCGGGACCTCTGGGAGCCCCTCCTGGCCCTGGCGCTCGACGCCGGGAGGCCGGTGAGCTTCTCCTGGGTCAAGGGCCACTCGGGCGACGAGATGAACGACCGCGTCGACCTCCTGGCCCTCGAGGCCGCTTCGGCCCAGGAGGCCGCATCGGGGGAACGCTTCGTTCCCTGAGCGCCGGCGGTTCCCGGCGGGGCTCGGTTCTCGAAGGGGCTTGGCGGTCGACGGGGGAGCGCCCGTAGCATGCGCCCCATGGACCTCAACGGCATCTCCGCAGTCATCACCGGCGGCGCGTCAGGGCTCGGTGAAGGCACGGCACGGAAGCTCAGCTCCCTGGGCGTGCGGTGCACGATCTTCGACCGCAACGAGGACGGCGCCAAGAAGGTGGCCGGGGAGCTCGGCGCCAACTACGTCGCCGGCGACGTGACCAACCCCGACGACTGCCAGCGGGCCGTCGATCAGGCCGCCGAGGGCGGCCACCTCCGCATCGCCGTGAACTGCGCCGGCACCGGGTGGGTGGGCCGGGTCATCAACCGGGACAACTCGCCCCACGACCTGAGCGCCTTCAAGTTCATCCAGGACCTCAACGTGGTGGGCACCTTCAACGTCATGACCCGGGCCGCCTCGGCCATGGCCGTGACCGAGCCCCTCGCCGACGGCGAGCGGGGTGTCATCGTCAACACCGCCTCGGTGGCGGCCTTCGACGGCCAGATCGGGCAGCTGGCCTACTCGGCGTCGAAGGGCGCGGTGGTGGGTATGACCCTCCCCGCGGCGCGCGACCTCGCCCCGGTCGGGATCCGCGTCGTGACCATCGCCCCCGGCCTCTTCGACACCCCCCTCCTCGGGATGCTCCCCGAGGAACAGAGAAACGCTCTGGGCCAGTCCGTGCTGTTCCCCAAGAAGCTGGGCCAACCCATCCAGTACGGCGAGCTCGTCGCCCACATCGCCCAGAACAGCTACCTCAACGGCGAAGTGATCCGGCTCGACGGCGGCATCCGCATGCCCCCGAAGTAGTCCGGGAATCGCACGGACGTGAAGTACGTCGACATCGCCGGGGCCAGGGTCTCGGCCATCGGGCTCGGGACGTGGCAGTTCGGGTCGACCGAGTGGGGGTACGGCGCCGACTACTCCGACCGGGAAGCCGACGCCATCGTGCAGCGGGCCCTCGACGTCGGCATCACCCTCTTCGACACCGCCGAGATCTACGGGTTCGGCCGGTCCGAGCGGATCCTCGGCAAAGCCCTCGGTGACCGGCGCGACGAGGCCTTCATCGCCTCGAAGATCTTCCCGGTCCTCCCCCTCGGCCCGGTGGTGCTGCAGCGGGCCCGGGCCAGTGTCCGGCGTCTGGGGATCGACGCCCTCGACCTCTACCAACTCCATCAGCCCAACCCGGTGGTGCCCCTCTCGGCGACGATGCCCGCCTTCGCCCAGCTCCTCGACGAAGGGGTCATCCGTCACGCCGGTGTCTCGAACTACTCCCTGGCCCGCTGGGAAGCGGCCGAGGAGGCCCTCGGACGCCCGGTGCTGTCGAACCAGGTGCGGTACAACCTCGTTGACCGCCGGCCCGAGAAGGACCTGTTGCCCTGGGCCCAGGCCCATGACCGGTTGATCATCGCCTACAGCCCGCTGGCCCAGGGACTGCTCTCGGCGCGCTACGGCGTCGAGAACCGGCCGACCGGCATGGTGCGGGCCGCCTCGCCCGCCTTTCATCCCGAGAACCTCCGCCGCATCGCTCCGCTCCTCGGGGTGCTCCGGGACGTGGCCCAGACCCATCACGCCACGCCCTCGCAGATCGCCTTGGCCTGGTTGATCCGGCGGCCCAACGTGGTCGTGATCCCCGGCGCCAGCTCGGCCGCCCAGGTCGAGGTGAACGCGGCGGCCGCCGACATCGAGCTCTCCGACGCCGAGGACGCGTCGCTCGTCTCCGCCTCGAACGCCTTCGACCCGCTGGGGGCGACCTCGGTGCTGCCCGACCTGATCCGGGAGAGGCTGTCGGGCTTCCTCGATCGGATGGGTGGCGGCCACGGCGGCACCGACTCGGGCTCCTCCTAGGAGATCGGGAGCGACCGGTGCGGTACTGGACGGTCGAAGAGGCCCAGGACTACCTCCCCCGACTCCGGCTCCTGCTGGGTGTGATCAAGCGCGCTGCAAATCTCACCGTGTCGGCCCGGGGCAACGGCCACGCCGTGCTTCCCGGCGCCCCCCTCCCCGCCGGCCCCGCGTCTTCGGCCCAGTCCCCCGAGCCCGAGTCGCCGGGGTCCGAACCGGCGGTGGCCTTCGATGTCAAAGAGGCCCTGGCCGAGCTCGAGGACGAGGGGATCGTGTTGCGCGATCCCGACCGGGGCCTGATCGACTTCACGGCGCTGCACAACGGGCGCGAGGTCCTGCTCTGCTGGCAGCTCGGTGAAGAGGAGCTGGGGTGGTGGCACCTCCCCGAGGACGGCTTCGCGGGCCGTCGACCCCTGCCCCTTCCTCCCGAGCTCTGACGTTCTCCACTCATCCGACGTCGGGTGGATCAGCTCCCCTCCCAACGTCTCGTGACGACGGAAGGTGCCCGAGGCCCAGATCAAGGCGGGGGGTGGTCCCCGTTAGGCTGGACCACGGATGTCCGAGACGGAGGTGATCACCACGGCCGAAGCGACCGAATTCGATGTCGTGGTCATCGGCGGTGGTCCCGGCGGCTACGCCACCGCCCTCTACGGGGCGTCC
Organism: Acidimicrobiales bacterium; assembly: GCA_050011815.1. Lineage (GTDB taxonomy): Bacteria > Actinomycetota > Acidimicrobiia > Acidimicrobiales > UBA8190 > Chersky-840. The sequence continues at coordinate 4,642 of JBEKIJ010000047.1, forward strand.
GCCGGTCTCAAGGTGGCCGTCGTCGAGCGGGACAAGGTGGGCGGGACCTGCCTCCACCGGGGCTGTGTCCCGGCCAAGGAGTTCCTCGAGACCGCCACCGTGGTCCGCACCGTGGCGGGGGCCAAGGAGTTCGGCGTCCAGGCCGGCCAGCCCGTCGTGGACTTCGCCGTCAGCCAGGGTCGCAAGCAGAAGGTGGTGGACCAGCTCTTCAAGGGTCTCGCCGGGCTCATGAAGGGCCGGGGCATCGTCACCTTCGACGGCATCGGCACCCTCCTTCCCGGTCGCCGGGTCCGCGTCGAGCCCACCGACCCCGACGGTGTCGTCACCGGCGCCGGGGCGATCGAGATCACGGGTCGCCACGTCGTCCTCGCCACCGGGTCGGAGCCCCGCACCATCCCCGGCTTCGACGTCGACGGCCGGTTGGTCCTCGACTCCGACGACGTCCTGGCCCTCGACGCCCTGCCCGCCTCCTTGGCGGTGATCGGCGGGGGTGCCATCGGCTGCGAGTTCGCCTCGATGTTCTCCGACCTCGGGAGCCAGGTCACCGTGCTCGAGGCCCTGCCCTCGTTGTTGACCGGTTGCGACACCGACGTGGTGGGCGTGGTGGCCCGGTCGTTTCGCAAGCGGGGCATCAACGTCCACACCGGCGTGACGGTGACCGGCCACTCGCCCAACGGCGCCGGCACCACGGTCGGTTTCGGCGAGGGGGAATCGGTCACCGTCGACGCCGTCGTAGTCTCGGTCGGTCGGCGCCCCCTCACCGAGGGACTCCTCGCCGAGGGGACCGGGGTCACCCTCGACGACCGGGGGTTCGTGGTCGTCGACGAGTACCAGCGCACCGCGGCGCCGGGGGTCTGGGCCGTCGGCGACGTGGTCAACACCCCCCAGCTCGCCCATGTCGGTTTCGCCGAGGGGATCCTGGCCATCAAGGTGATGCTCGGAGAACCCGCCTTCCCCGTCGACTACTCCCGTGTCCCCTGGGCCATCTACTGCCACCCCGAGGTGGCCTTCGCCGGGCTCACCGAGGCCCAGGCCAAAGAGGCCGGCATCGACGTGGTCGTGAAGAAGGACCCCTACGGGGGAAACAGCCGGGCCCGCATCGTGGGGGAGACCGACGGGCTCGTGAAGGTGGTGGCGCAGCGCCTCCCCGACGGCAGGGCGGGGCGGATCCTCGGCGTCCACATGGTGGGCCCCTGGGTGACCGAGCAGTTGGGCCAGGGGTACATGGCGGTCAACTGGGAGGCCACCCCCGAGGAGATCGGGCAGTTCATCCAGCCGCATCCCACGCTCTCGGAGGCCTTCGGTGAGACAGTGTTGGCGCTCACCGGAAGGGGGTTGCACGTTGGCTGACGTCACCATGCCCCAACTGGGCGAGACCGTCACCGAGGGCACGGTCACGAAGTGGCTCAAGGCGGTGGGCGAGGCCGTGGCCCGCGACGAGCCCCTCTTCGAGGTCTCGACCGACAAGGTCGACTCGGAGGTGCCCTCCCCCGCAGCGGGGACCTTGGCCGAGATCCGCGTCCAAGAAGGCGAGACCGTCGACGTCGGCACGGTGTTGGCTGTCGTCAGTGGCGACGGCGCCGCCGCTGCTCCTGCACCGGCTCCTGTCGAGGCGGCGGCTCCGGTTCCGGTTCCGGCTGAGGCGCCGGCTCCGGCTGCCGCTCCCGCTGCTGCTGCTGCTGCTGCTGCACCGGCACCTCCTCCCGCCGCCGCCGCCGCCGCTCCCGCACCGGCCGCCGCCCCTGCCGGTGGCAACGAGAGCGACGGACCCGGCTCCTGGGGCGACCGGATCCTGTCGCCGGTGGTGCGTCGGTTGCTCGACGACAACGGCATCGACCCGGGCGAGATCACCGGCAACGGTCTCGGGGGTCGGATCACCCGGTCGGACGTGCTCGACTTCATCGACAGTCGGCGCGCCGGCGGGGCGCCCGCATCCGCGACCGCGACCCCGTCCACGGCCGCACCATCGGCGGCGACGCCCGGCGCGCCCGCGGCGCCAACGCCCGGCGCGCCGCCCTCAGCCCCTTCGACATCGGCGGCCACGGCCGGAACCGACGAGGTCATCCCCTTCACCAACATCCGTCGACGGACCGCAGAGCACATGATCCGGTCCAAGGCGACCAGTGCCCACACCCTCGTGGTGTTGGAGGCGGATTACGAACAGGTGGAGCGGGTCCGGCGTGCGCACGGGGCCCAGTTCCGGGCCGAGGAGGGCTTCGCCCTCACCTATCTCCCCTTCGTGGCCCGGGCGACGGTCGAAGCGCTGCACGAGTGGCCCCATCTGAACGCCTCGGTCGGTGACGACTCGCTCATCGTCCACCATCAGTTCAACATGGGCTTCGCCGTCGACCTCGACCACAACGGGTTGATCGTGCCGGTGGTCAAGCACGCCGAGGAGCTCACGCTCCGGGGCATGGCGCGTCGCATCCGCGAGCTGGCCGACCGGGCCCGCACCAAGAAGCTCAGTGCGGACGACATCTCGGGGGGGACCTTCTCGATCACCAACGCCGGACCCTTCGGGACCTTCCTCACCGCGCCGATCATCAACCAGCCCCAGGTGGCCATCTTGTCCACCGACGGGGTCAAGCGGCGACCCACCGTCGTGGTCCAGCCCGACGGGACAGAAGCCATCGCCATCCACTCTCTCGGGCTCCTCTGCCTGGCCTGGGACCACCGGGCCGTGGACGGGGCCTACGCAGCCGCCTTCGTGGCGCGGGTCACAGAGCTGCTCGCCACCCACGACTGGGCCGCCGAGCTCTGAGCCGGCACGAGACCCGGTAAGCCCGAGACCCGGTAACGAGAGAAGAGCACAGCCACCATGTTCCGCCTCCGCTGGCTGGGTCGGGTCCCCTACGTAGAGGCGCACGCCCTGCAGCGGGCCCTCCACGACACCGGACACGACGACCACCTCCTGCTCCTCGAGCACCCCCACGTGTTCACCCTCGGCGTCCACGGCGACCGGACCCATGTGCTCGTGGACCCGGCGGCGGTGGGAGCCGATCTGGTCCACAGCGACCGGGGTGGCGATGTCACCTACCACGGGCCGGGACAGCTCGTCGCCTATCCGGTGGTGAACGTCCCCACCGCGCCCCGGTCGGTGCCCTCGCACGTGCACGGGATCGAGGACGTGGTGATCGCCACCCTGGCGGACCTCGGGGTGGGTGCCGGACGACTGGCCGGGTACCCCGGCGTCTGGGTCGACGCCCATGGCCCGGTGCCCCGGAAGATCTGTGCCATCGGTGTCCGGGTGGCCCGGGGCCGGTCCATGCACGGGCTCGCCCTCAACGTCGACCCCGACATGGCCTGGTTCGACCGCATCGTGCCCTGCGGCATCGACGACAGGGACAAGGCCGTGACGTCGCTCGCGGCCGAGGGTGTCGACGTGTCGATGCACGAGGTGGTCGACATCCTGGTGCGCCACGCCGTGGCGCGGTGGGCTCCCGACGGCCTCTTCGAGCGCCAGGACGTGGCGTGGTCGGTGCATGCCACCGCCGGTGCGCCCTCCTCTGCCGATGCCCCGGCCGCCTCCGATGCCCTGGCCGAGCGGGTCCCCGGCGAGCGGCTCCGCATCCGGCTGCGCCAGGCGGGAGTCGAACCCGGCTCGGGGCTGCCCCGGGAGGCCCGGAAGCCGCCCTGGCTGCGGGTCCCGGCCCGGATGGGCGAGGAGTTCCTGGGCCTACGTCGCACCATGCGCGACCTCGGCCTCGTGACGGTGTGCGAAGAAGCCGGATGCCCGAACATCTTCGAATGCTGGGCCGACGGCACGGCCACCTTCATGATCAACGGCGAGCGGTGCACGCGGTCGTGTGGTTTCTGCCTGGTCGACACCCGACACCCCGAACCGGTCGACGCCGATGAGCCGGACCGGGTGGCGGCCGCGGTGGCGCGTCTGAACCTGGCCTACGCGGTGGTCACCGCCGTGGCCCGCGACGATCTGCCCGACGGGGGCGCGGCCGGTTTCGCAGACACGATCGCCGCCATCCGCCGCGCCTGTCCGACCACGGCGGTCGAAGTGCTCGTCCCCGACTGCAAGGGCGACGCTTCCTCCCTGGCCACGATCTTCGGGGCGCGCCCCGACGTGCTCAACCACAACCTCGAGACCGTGGCGCGCCTGCAGCGCGCCGTCCGACCCTCGGCGGGGTACGGACGGAGCCTGGCCGTGCTGGGCCGGGCCAAGGCCGCCGGGTTGACCACGAAGTCGGGGATGATCCTCGGGATGGGGGAGCGACGCGACGAAGTCGTCGGCGCCCTCGCCGATCTCCGGGCCGTGGGCGTCGACATCGTCACCCTCGGCCAGTACCTGCGACCCACCGCCGCCCACCTCCCCGTGGCGAGATGGTGGGCGCCCGAGGAATTCGACGACCTGCGCGCCATCGGCGAGGAGATGGGTTTCGCCCACGTCGAGGCTTCGCCCTTGACGCGCTCGAGCTATCACGCCCGCGGCGCAGCCGCCTCGGCGGCGGCGACGCGCGGAGGAGTGCGGGCATGACCGACCACCATTCGGCTCGCCAACATCGGCTCGACCGGGTGCGGGCCCGGATGGGCGAGCTCGGAGTGGACGCCCTCCTCCTGTCGCACGGCGCCGATCTGCCCTGGCTCACGGGGTATCGGGCCATGCCCCTCGAGCGGCTCACCCTGCTCGTCTTGCCCCGCGAGGGGGAGGCCGTCCTCATCGTCCCCGCCCTCGAGGCCCCCCGCGTGCCCGACACGGGCGGGAACGTCACGCTGCGCCCCTGGGCGGAGACCGAGGACCCCGTGGCGCTGGCGGCCGGCCTCCTCGCCCCCTCCCGGGGGGCCACCTACGGCATCAGCGACCGGGCCTGGGCCCAGTCCTTGCTGGCCCTGCAGGCGGTGCTCCCCGACGCCCGGTTCGAGGCGGCCTCGAGGGTGACCTCCCCCTTGCGCGCCGTCAAGGACGCCGGCGAGATCGCCGCGCTGCGGGCCGCGGCCCATGCCGCCGACAGCGTGGCGGCGGTGCTCCAAGAAGGAGAGGTCCCCCTGGCCGGGCGCAGCGAGATCCAGGTGTCCGAAGCCCTGAGCGCGGGATTGCTCGCCGCGGGGCATCGGCGCGTCAACTTCGCCATCGTGGGCAGCGGCCCCAACGGCGCCAGTCCCCACCATGACGCCGGTGAGCGGGTCATCGGCGCCGGCGACACCGTGGTGTGTGACTTCGGCGGCGAGTACGCGCTCCACGACGACGTGGCCTACTGCTCCGACATCACCCGCACCGTGGCCGTGGGCGAGCCCGGCGCCGAGGTGCGGGACTGCTACGCGGTGCTCCTCGCCGCCCACCAGGCCGCCGTGGAGGCGGTGAGGCCCGGGGTCACCGCCGAGCACGTCGATGCCGTGGCCCGTCGCACCATCGCCGAGGCCGGCCTGGGGCAGTACTTCATCCACCGCACCGGACACGGGATCGGGATCGAGGAGCACGAGGACCCCTATCTGGTGGCGGGCAACGACACCGTCCTGGCCGTGGGACACGCCTTCTCCATCGAGCCGGGCATCTACCTCCCGGGTCGCTTCGGCATGCGCCTCGAGGACATCGTGGTGGTGGGCGAGGACGGCGCCATTCCTCTCAACACCGTCGACCACTCGCTGGTGGTGATCTGAATGTGCAGCACAGTGCGGGCCGGACGGTAGGCGATGGATCTCGGCATCCACGGGAAGGTGGCCCTCGTGACCGCGGCGTCGCGGGGTCTCGGTCGGGCCAGCGCCCAGGCGCTGGCGGCCGACGGGGCCAACGTGGTGGTGTGCGCCCGCGACGAGGCCTCGCTGCGTGACGCCGAACAGGCCCTGGTGGCCCAGGGGGCCGACGTCCTGGCCATCGTGGCCGACGTCGTGGACCCGGCCACGCCCGATCGGCTCGTGACAGCCACGATGGAACGCTTCGGTCGCATCGACATCGTGGTGGCCAACGCCGGGGGCCCGCCGCCCGGTGCCGCCCTCGACCTCGACGACGACGCCATCCGGGCCGCCGTCGAGGCGAGCTTGCTCTCACCGGTGCGCCTCGTGCGGGCCGCCCTTCCCCACATGCGGGCCGAGGGGTGGGGACGGTTGTGCTGCATCGCGTCGTACTCGGTCGTGCAGCCCCTGCCGGTCCTGGCCCTGTCCAACACGGCGCGCTCGGGCCTGCGGGCCTGGGCCAAGACGGCGGCCCATGATCTCGGTGCTGAGGACGGCGACATCACGCTCAACCTCGTGTGCCCCGGTCCCCACGCCACCGATCGCATGCGCCAGTTGACGGGCGGCGTGACACCGGACCGGGCCATGGGTGACCCCGCCGACTTCGGCAACGTGGTCGCCTTCATCTGCTCGTCCCACGCCGCCTTCGTGAACGGTGCCACCATCGTGGTGGACGGCGGCGCCACGCTGGCGCTCTGAACCCCTTTCGGTCGCTCGCGTCCTCGCAGGCGGCTGCGCTCCTAGGCTGCGCGCCATGCGGGTGCTGGCGGCGTGCTCTCTCGGTGGGGCCGGACATCTGGGCCCGCTGCTTCCTTTCCTCGCCGCGGCGCAGCGCCGGGGCGAGGAGACACTCGTGACGGGGCCGCCGGCCCTGCGGGAGATGGTCGAGTTGGCCGGCTACGAGTTCCGGGCCGGGGGCGAGCCCCCCGAGGAGCTGGTGGCGCCCATACGCGAACGTCTCCCCGTCGTACCGCCTCTCGAAGCGTCGGTGCTCGGCAACCGCGAACTGTTCGGGCGGTTGGCGACCGGCGCCATGCTGCCCGGCATGGAGGAGGTCTGTCGCCGGTGGGCTCCCGATCTCGTGCTGCGCGATCCCTGTGAGTACGCCTCCGCGGTCGTCGCCGGTCGACTGGGCATCTCGGTGGCGCAGGTGGCGGTGTCGCTGGCCCAGGCCGAGGCGGCGTCGATCGCGGTGGCGGCACCGGCCCTCGAGGAGCACCGGAAGGGACTGGTCGAGGAGCTCCTGGCTTCGCCCTATCTGACCCGCTTCCCGGCCTTGCTCGATCCGTCCTCGTTCACCACCACCATGCGATTCCGAGAGCCCGCCCCACCGCCGCGCCCGGCCCGGTCCGATGAGAGGGACTCCTCGACGCCGTTTCTCTACATGACCTTCGGGACGGTGCTCGGCCACATGTCCATCGCGGCGGAGGTCTACCGGACCGCCCTGCAGGCCGTCGGGCCCCTCGACGTGCGCGTGCTGCTCACCGTGGGGCCGGTGTTCGACCGGTCACTGCTCGGACCGGTCCCGGCCAACGTCTGCGTGGAAGCCTGGGTCGACCAGGACGAGGTGTTGGACCGGGCCGAGGCGGTGGTGTGCCACGGAGGGTCGGGAACGGCGTTCGGCGCCATGGCGGCGGGCGTTCCGGTGGTGGTGGTGCCCGTGTTCGCCGACCAGTTCGAGAACGGTCGGCGTATCGCCGCGGCCGGAGCCGGGCTGGTGGTCGAGGCGGAACCGGGGAGTGCCCACAGCGACGGTTCGCGCCGTGTCGTCGACGCGCGGGACGTCCCTCGCATCACCCGGGCCATCGACGATGTGCTGAGCGAGCCCTCCTACCGGCGCCGGGCCCGTGCCATGGCGTCGGAGATCGCGGCCGCCCCCACCGTCGACGTCGTCCTCGACACCCTCCTGGGCGCGTCACGGGGCGGGGGTTGATGATCGGGGCAGGGGTCAGGAAGCCAGACGTTCCCTTCTGATCCGCTCGTTGATCTCACGGACGCGGGACCTCGTCGTGATCACCCGCTGCCTGAGGGCAACCGAGCCATCGGTGTCGAAGGCGCGTTGGAGATCGAACATGGCGGGTGGGTCCCGGCGCGGCGCGTCCTGCACGACGGCCGCGCTCATCTCGTAGGCGTTCTCGGCGTCGAGACAGGCGCCGATCAGGAAGTCGGTCACGTCCCCGTCGTCGGTAGCGGCCAACGCCAACATGGCGGTGACCATCACGTCAAGGGCGATGGTGGCGACTCCGGACCCGCCGATGGCCAGTGTCGACCCGATGGCATCGGGCTCATCCAGAAGCTCGCGGGGCGGCAGCTGTGTATGCAGGGTCTTCACGGCATAGCCGACAGACCCCACCGCCTCGTGTGCCGATCTGGCGTTGAGACGAGCCGACTCCTCGTCGCCTTCGTCGAGCGCCGCGCCCAGATCCTCCATGGCGGAGTGGGCGCGCTCCAGCTGAAACGCCAGCTGGGTTGCCTTCTTCCGCCAGTCGCAGGGATGTTGCGGCCCGTCTCGGTCCTCGTCCACGTTCCTCTCCATCGCCATATCCATATCCATATCCATGTCCATGTCCATCAGTCGGCCTCCGATCCTCGGGTGGTCTCGTGCCTGTCGGGCCCGACGCCGGATTGGCTCCGGCGGCCAGGGCCTGGGCAGGACTCGTGCCATCACACCCCGGCGTTTGCTCGGCACGGGACGCTCTGTAAAACCGTACCCAGGCATCGAGGCTCGTTGTCACCACAGAAACCCAACGTCAGAGCCTCCACGGCGGTTCCGGTCGCAATTGTCGTCCGGTTGTCGCGATGCGTGACGAGGAGCTGGTCGATCTCCGGTCATCTCTCGTCCTTCTCTCGTCAGCCTGTCCAGGATCCGGGCCATGCCGACCGCCATGCGGGCCGTACCGACCAAGAGGAGAACGGCGTTCACTCACCGGGACATCCGCTCACTCACCGACGGAGAACGTGGGTCCACTCACATGAAAAGTCGCATCGAGCCTCCGGTTCGAGCGGGCCTTTCGAGCACGCCACCAGGAGCGTGCATCACGCCTATTTCCAGCGTAAACGCAGTTTTGGTTTGTCATAACTACGGCCGACCACTACGTTGCCATTGCATTGTGTCTCGCGCCTGGTTCATCGCGACGAGGAGGCCGAAGGCAAGAGGGCGAGGGCGACGTGTCGTCGGAGCTGCTCTTGTTTCGGTTTTCGTCGCCACGAGTTCACTGACGGTCGTCATTGCGCAGCGACCCGCCGGGGCTGATCAGATCGGCGATCTGAAGGCCCAGGCGCGGGTGATCGCTCAGAAGCTCGTGCAGGACCAGCTCCAGATCGACGCGTACCAGCAGCAGTACTCGGTGATCTCGGCCAAGGTCGCGGCCGACGCCCAAGCCATCGCCCAACTCGGCCAGCAGATCGAGGTGGACGAAGCGCAGTTCAACAAGGACACACTGGAAGTCCGGCAACTGGCGATCACGTCCTACATGAACGGGGGCGTGTTGACCGGTGCCGACGCCTCGTTGTTCTCGGGGAACTCCGAAGAGGTGCAGTCCGCCAAGGAGTACGACTCCATCGCCACCGGGGACATCGACACGGCGCTCGATCAACTCCAAGACGCGCAGCAGACGCTGCAGGCCAAT
>JBEKIJ010000048.1:0-13854 GCA_050011815.1 Acidimicrobiales bacterium
CTAGCTGTGGAAGTCCAGTGCGTTGTTGGCCGTGGCGGAGATCATGCCCACGCCACTGTCCACCTCGATGGGGCTCGTTGACTGGGACATACCGGCCACCCCGAGTTGCCCTCGTTGGCCGCAACCCCACGAGTAGACGTACCCGTTGGTGTCGAGGGCCAGGGAGAAGCACCCCCCGGCCGCCACGTTCGTGAAGGTCACTCCGGCCGGCACCGTGACTTGCACGGGACTGAACTTGTCGAAGGTCTGGCCGTCACCGAGCTGCCCGTTGGCATCGTCTCCCCAGGCGTAGACGCTGCCGTCGTTCAAGATGGCGAGGGAGTGACCGTTGCCGATGATGTCGCCCCCCGAGGAGAGTTGGACGGCGGGCAGGGGAAGAGTGACCTTGGTCGGGGTCGAGATCGAACCCTGGTCACCAGAGCCGATGCCGACCTGACCCCTGCGGTTGTATCCCCACATGTACACGTTGCCCGAAGAGTCGAGGGCTCCTGAGGTCGTGTTGCCTGCGGTGATCTGCACGACGTCGGTCAGTTGGCGGACCGCTGTCGGCACGTTGCTTGCCCTGGTCCGGCCGGTGCCGAGCTGGCCGTAGTTGTTGGCGCCGCAGGCCATGACCGTTCCGTTGGCGAGAAGCCACAGGACGTGGTCCTGCCCACCCTGTACCGCCGTGACACTGGTCAAGCCGGGAATGGCAACGGGCACGGACTGCTTGGTGGTGTTGCCGATGCAGAGCGAGCCATGACCGTTGAGGCCCCAGCCCCAGCCCTGCCCGGTGGAGTCGATGGCAAAGCCCTCGTCGCGAGCCTCACCGATGCTTACGATGTTGACGCCGGACGGGAAGTGCACTTGGACCGGTTGATTGTGGGGGCTGTGATTCGATCCGTCTCCCAGTTGACCGACGGCTCCGTCCCCCCATGCCATGACGATGCCATCGGTTGGGCAACTCGAGACACCGCCGGCGCACTCCAGCGCATAGTTGCTGCTGTTGCTGGCATCGATGGCGACGACGTTGGCGAGGCCGCTGACCACGTGCGGTGTCCTGAAATCGGAGTGGCGACCCCCGAAATAGTCACCCCAACGAGCCACCGATCCAGACGGTCCCGAAGGCGTATTGGGCCCTTGGGAACGGGCTTGCGCAGCAACCGACGCCGTGCCCAACGAGGCCATCACGATGGCGGCAGCGACAAATGCATGCCACGCCCCAAAGCGCCGTTTGACGATCATGACCCCCCACTTCGTCCCAGGCCCCGACACTCGATCCCGCCTCTTGTCACCCTACCCGGTGTGGCTGGCCTGAGCCTGACCCGAGGCGGGCCTGAGGGGGCCTCGTCGGCCTGCGGTCGCCTCGACCTCGACGTCCGGCGCCGACCACGACTCGGGCCCGGTCCTCCTCCTCAGAAATGAGGATGTCGCCACCGGGGCGTTGTCACCCCTGCGGCTCCCGGAGGCTTCAGGCCACAGGCAGCGGCCCTTGCGGGTGTCGGTCGGTCGAGGCGGTGACGAGCTTCTGTCGCCTCCTCGAGAGGCCGAGGGCCACGAGCAGAGTCACGAAGGTGGCCCCAGCCAGGCCCAGGCCGATGGAGAAGGTGGCGGGCCAGTAGCTGAGGACGACGGTGTGTCGGCCGGGGGGAACGCGCGCCTGGAGCATGGCACCCGAGAGCCGGCTCAGCGGGAGCGTCCGGCCGTCGATGGTGGCGTGCCACCCGGGCACGGCGGTCAGATGGAGCCGCAGCACCTGCGCGGTGGCACCCTCGGTCACGATCTTCCAGGACGCCGGGTCGGGATGGGTGACGGTCACCGGCGTCCCGGGCGCATCGGGCCCGGGCAACGACCCGCCGGGAGCGGGCGTGAGAGTGGCGGCCGAAGCGCCGGGGATGCGGAACAGCAGCTCGTCCCCGACCCGCCGGTCGAAGACCGCACCTTGGGGACCGGGGTCGCCCGATGGCTCGAGCACGAAGCCCAGGCCATAGCGACGCGCCTGGGTGGCGGTGGTGACCGCCGGACAGAAGACCGAGACGGGGTTTCCCCCTCCCGCGGGTTGCCCGGTGGCGTTCTCCCACGAGGTGAAGAGGTCCTTGGGGATGATGGGGTCGTAGTCGTCGAATTCATGGACCCCGTAGGCGACATTGACATCCTGGGGGATCGCTAGCTGGGGCGGGACGATGCAGGACCGAACCCCGACACCGACCCCAGCAGAGCCGACCGCGTCCTCGAGCGCCACTTCTGCCGGCGTCGGGGTCAGGAAGGTCTTGCTCGACGACCACAAGGGCGCTCCCGCGCCGATCAGGGCAACGGTCTCACAGGCCAGCACACCCAGACACACCCATCGGGCCATGTGAAGAGGAGCGGCGGCCTCGGGCGGTGCGCTCCTGCGCCGGCGCAGCAACGCCAGGACACCGAGTATGGCGAGTCCCCCTGCGATCTCGATCGTCGGCCAGAAGAAGCTGTGGGCCCGGATGGCAGCGTCAGCTCGGGGCAGATGGCCGCGACCGACGAGCCACAAGATGGCCACGATGAATGCCAGAGCGGCGAGAGCCCTCGTCGCCCACCGCTGCACCGACCGCTCCCGGTACGAGCGGTACACGACATCGGCCCCGACGCCGGCCAGGACGGCAAGCGCGAAGGCCAGGACGATCTCGCCACGGTGCCACCGAATGCCGCCCGGCACCGCGTCCAGCACGGCCGTGACCGGCGTGAAGAAGACGACCACCACCATGACGAGGCCCACCGCGCTGAAGGCCATGACCGCCGGCCGTCGCCATCGACAAGCGATGGCCAGAACCACCAGGACCACGGCGATGACGCCGACGAAGTTCGCGCCCTGGAGATAGTTCGAGTTCCCCGACAGGTATCCGAACCAGCGGCTGCCCGCCACCGGCACCCCGTCGAAGCCCTGGAGGATGACCGACACCAGGTCGTGGGGGGGGAGGGCCGGACTGCCCGAGATCGTGGACCTGATGGCCCCCGAGGTGAGCTGGAGGCCCGGAAGCATCAGCGGAGCGCCGAGGGCGGCGCCGGCGGCGGTGGCCAGGATCAGGTCGACGGCGGGGCGGAGGATGGGGCCCGACCCGGTGAACCACGGCCCTCGGAGTCCCAGGAGCACGACGACGAAGACCACGAGCCCCATCACGAGCAGGAAGAGGGCGTCAGGTTGTCCGGAGTACACGGCACACGCCAGCGCCACCGCGAAGAAGATGACGGCTCCCACCCGATGGCGCCCCCGCACGATGAGGATGGCGGCCGCGAACAACCAACCCATCCACGCCATCACCGTCGCCACCGGCCATCCCAGCCAGCCGAAGAACTCCCCGCTGAGCTCGAAGACCGTGGCCGCCATCACACACCCGAACACGCTCAGGCGCATGACGCGCCCGAGGACATAGACCCCCGTCCCCGCGATCACGAGCGTGGCCAGCATCTGCACCGTGAAGTCCAGGCGCAGCGGGACGAGATAGCCGAGCAAAGCCGGCACGCTGAAGGTGGCGGACTGCCAGTTGAATGCCAACGGCATGCCCAACGCGCTGTAGGGATTCCACAGCGGGAGATGGCCCTGGTGCACCTGGGTCCAGGCCAAGGCGGTCCACGGGATCATCTCGGTGATGATGTCGGCGGTTTGACGGTTGTGGACCACGGTCCCGCTGTGTTGGGAAAGCCCGTGGCTCGTGATGATGTCGAAGGGACCGAGAGACGATCCGTGGGCGAGGGCGGGAGCCATGACGGCCCCGGCCGCGATGAGCACCCAGGCGATTCCGAGCACGTCCTTGACCCAGGATGCCGGGCGTGTCCGACGCCCTGTCACAGATCTGTTGGGCATCCCTTGGAGTCCGCCTCGCAATCGCCGGTCACGGTAAGAGGCCAAATGATAACGACCGGGCCCCGGAAAGGGGGATGGCGGCGTCGAGAGATCGCATCGTCGGTGGGTCACACGCGCCGGCGCAGCGGCACGTGCGGATCAGGAAGCCGGCTTCGTCCTCGATTTGATCGAGAGCCGGCTGTGGAGCTCGCGCCGGACCTTTCGCAACGCCCGGATCGACCAGTCTTCGCGCGCCGTCAACCCGGCACTGGCCCGGGCATCGTTCCAATCGGTCCACGCCGACTCGAATCGACGGCTCCGTGTCACCGGGTCCATCGGTGTGGTGGAACGTCGGAGGACGAAGCTGAATTCGATCCCGGTCGGGAACTCGTCGCGCGGCGCGGACCCGTCGACGAACTCCCACTCCTCGGCAAGGTTCTCGATTCCCCATCGGATGACCTCGAGGAATTCCGACGCGTCCCAACAGTGGACGTGGATGGAGCGCCGTCGGTGGTAGTCGAGGATCTGGAGTTGCTCAGGGCGAGTGTCCCCGACGGGCTTCCCCTTGTGCCGGAGCCACTCCACCACGTGTGCTTCGCTGACCTCGTCCACCTTGGCCTCGTACTCCGACACGAGGTGTGAGAGTGCGGTGGGGTCCCGACCACGATCGTTGGTCCGGTGTCGGTCGGGGAGGAGGATGAGGGCGATGCCGCCCGGACGCAGGACACGGTGGATCTCCGCGATGAACCCGATGGGCTCGGCCAGGTGCTCCAGCACGTGGCTGGCGATCACGAAGTCCTGGCTGGCATCCCCGATGGGGCCGAGTCGGTCGGAGTTGAAATCGGCGATCACGTCGGGTTCGGTAAAGCTCCGCTCCGCCGCGAACTGGGGGAAGAGCTCGCCACTCTCCGACGGCTTCCAACGGTCGACGTACCGGACTTCGACGCCCGGCATCGGCAGCTCGAAGGGGTGGTGGCCCGGACCCACCTCGATCCCCGATCCGACCAGATGTCTCGCCAGCAACCGCCGGGGTGGCGCAGTTCGTCGGCGCCCCCTCGATGTAGCCACCACGTCGCACCGCCCCCGCCATCGTTTGCCCGAAGTCCCCTGATTCTACCGGCGACAGCGGGCGCAAACCCTGGTCACACGCATTCCGACCCCGGGGCATGGCAAGCAGGAGGGTTCACGCCACGAACAGGGTCTTGCGTAGAAGGGCCAGGCCGTGCAACTGGCGGGCGAGCTCGTCCTCGCTCACGCCCGGGCGGTTGCGCAGGCGCTGACCCAAGGCGTCGAGCCGGACGACCTCGCGGCTGCGCAGCCCGGCTTGTTCAGCCGGACCGCGCCGCCGCAACGCTCGATTGAAGGCGGCGTTGGCGTCGAGGGCGCCGCCGAGATTCAGCTCCTGGGCGATCCGGGCGTAGGACCGGCCCTGGTCCCGCAGGAGGAGAGCCTGGTCGTCGCGCTGGGCTTCGTCGGACATGGCGACGAGCCCTGGTTCGGGAACGGGGCCGAACCGGCCGTCCTTAGATCGGTCGGACGCGCTTGGCCTGGAGGCCCTTGGGGCCCTGCTCGGACTCGAAGTCCACTTTTTGGCCCTCGATGAGCTCGCGGTAGCCCGAACCCTCGATCGACGAGAAGTGTGCGAAGACGTCGGGTGTGCCGTCGTCAGGGGTGATGAATCCGAAACCCTTGGTGGCGTTGAACCACTTCACGGTGCCTGCTGCCATGGTGTTGCCTCTTTTCTCCACGCTCGGGACACTTGCGGGAGACCTTGTGGCAACCGGCAAAGACGCACAGCTCGCGTGAAATCCGGCTGTCCGCGTCTTTCACTGTAGCCGGTGTGGCCCGGCTTCGCGCGCCCCGGACCGCATCCAGACCCGGTAGGGTGGTCTATCAACCTTCCCGACAGTCGCCGTACGGCACTGCGGGCGCTCAACTTCCAAGACGATCCCGAAGGACGCGCCGGCTCGGTCCTGCACATGCCCGCCCCCCGGCTGGTGCTGTGGCATGCCCTGCCCGTCGTGTTCGAGAGTGTCGTGGCCCCCTTGGCCGCCTACTACTGCGTGCTCCTCATCGCCGGGTTCCGTGGTGCTCTGATCGGCGCCCTCATCTGGTCGTATCTCATCGTGGCCCGACGCCTCATGCGTCACGAGCGGGTGTCCACCCTCCTCCTGCTGGGGACGATTCTGCTGACCTTGCGGACGGTCATCTCGTTCGTGACGGGGAGCGTCTTTCTCTATTTCATCCAACCCACGGCGAGCACCTTCCTGGCGTCGCTCGTCTTGCTCGGCTCCGCGCTCTTGGGCCGACCCTTCACCCAGCGCTTCACGCACGACTTCTGCCCCCTCACCCCCGAGCTCCTGGCTCGACCGACGGTCCACCGGTTCTTCGTCCGCGTCTCGTTCTTGTGGGCCGTGGCGATGTTCGTCAACGGGGGAGTGGTGCTCTGGCTCCTCCTCACGGCCCCGGCCGGGGCCTTTCCTCTCGAGCGCGTCGCCATCACGCTGTCACTCACCGCCGCTGCGATCTTCTTCTCGGTGAACTGGTTCACTCGCGCCATGAGACGAGACGGTGTCACGGTGCGGTTCGGTGGGGCGGGGTCACCGCCGGTGGCGGTCGCCCTCACTCCGTAGGGGACGAGGGTGGCGACGCGTGGCGGGATCACCGGTACCGAAGCCGGGTCGGGCAAGCCGGCGTCGGTAGCATGTCCCTGAGAGACCCCTGTGAGTCGGTGCGGGGGGCTCCGGTTCACAGGAACTTGCCAGGTTTGCTTCGTACCATGCGTGCCGTCGTCTGAGCACCGGAGGTGCCGATGTTCGCGGTTGGGTACGCGTGGAACGAGTTGCGCCGGCGATGGAGTCGCACGGTTGTCACCGCCATCGGCCTGGCTGCGGGCGTCGGGCTCGTGATGGGCATCGTCGGTGTGTCGGACGGGCTCACCCAGGCTCAGAACAAGGTGTTGTCCCCACTGTCCTCGGTCGGCACCGACATCATCGTGACCCGGACCATCGACGCCACCCCTGCTTCGAGTAGCGGGTCCACGACCACGACGACCACCACGACTACCCCGACCGGGGGCGGTTTCGGTGGAGGTGGAGGCGGCGGCGGTGGCGGCTTCTTTGCTGCCGGGGCCGGAGGGGTCCGGGGAGGGGCGTCGGGCATCGCGGCGCTGAACTCGGCGGACCAGGCTGCGCTCCTGAATTCCAATTCCTCGGTCCTGACCGACCTTTCCAAGCTCGGTCCGGCCGGGACGCAATTCACCTATGACTTCTTCGTGCCGGGCACCCTGATCACGTTTCCGAGCGCGGCGGTGTCCGACGTCGCCTCGGTCAAGGGCGTCTCGTCTGCCGTCCCCGGGTTGTCCCTCCAGGCGCTGCATGAGACCGGCACCGTGCCGAGCGTGACCGACACCGTCACCACCGGGGGCCAGACCATCAGCAGCGTCGCCAAGCCGCCTCCCTTGACCGCGGCCCAGGAGGCATCTGTCCGGGCCTGCATCCAAGCCTCGGGGGCATTCGGCACGCCGAGCACGACGACGCCCGGCGCCACCACGACGACGGTGGCGGGAGGCGCCGGGGGAGCGGGAACCGGTGGAACCGGAGGCGGCTTCGGAGGGACACGGGGCGGCGGTGGCGGGGGCGGGGGATTCGGTGGGGCCGCCTTCGGCGCGGTCATCACGAAGTGCCTCCCGGCCTCGTATCAGCAGTACGAAGCGAACGTGGTGGTCCCTGAGCAGACCATCACCAGGGTCCTCAACCCGCCCAGCACCAACACCGAGACCAAGAGCTACACCGTGGCCGGGGTCGACCCCTCTGACACCTCCACCGGGCTCATCACCACCGCCCAGGTGGTCTCGGGCAAGTGGTTCGGGACCAAGCCCGCCGACGAGATCCTGGTGAACACGGCGTACGCCAGCACCAACGACATCAAGGTCGGCCAGCAGCTCACGATCGACAAGACGGTGTTCACCGTGGTGGGGCTCGTGAACCCGACGCTCACCGGTGACACCTCGGACATCTACTTCGACCTTCCGACCCTGCAGACCCTGGCGTCGAACACGAGCCGGGTCAACGAGGTCCTCGTCAAGGTGGCGAAGTCCTCGGACGTGAGCGCCGTCGCCGCCGCCATCCACAAGAAGATCCCCGGCGCCCAGATCCTGACCGACAAGCAACTGTCGGGCCAGGTCACCGGCAGCCTCTCCGACGCGCACACGCTGGCCACCCACCTCGGAGGTGCGCTGGCCATCATCGTGTTGCTGGCCGCCTTCCTGATCGCGGCCTTGCTCACGCTGTCGAGCATCGCCAAGCGGGTGAGAGAGATCGGCACGCTCCGGGCCATCGGATGGTCACGGGGCCGGGTGATCCGGCAGATCGTGGCCGAGACGGTCGGTATCGGCATCCTCGGAGGCATCATCGGTGTGGCCGTGGGCATCGGGGTCTGCGCCCTCATCGGCGCGGTCGGACCATCGTTGACGTCGACGAGCTCGGGCACCGCTGTCGGGGCCTCGGCCGTCGGCACCATCTTCCATCAGGCCTCGGTGTCGGCGGCAGCGGCCAAGGTCCACCTGCGCGCCCCCATCGATCTCGCCATCGTGCTGCTCGGCCTGGGCTCCGCGATCGTCGGCGGGCTGGTGGCCGGCATCGCCGGCGGCTGGCGGGCGTCTCGTCTGGCTCCTGCCGACGCACTTCGGGACCTGGGATGACCACACCACCTGTCGAAGGACCGGGCCCGGCGGAGGGGGCCGAATCGATGAACGAAGACCTCAACCACCTGGCGCCGGCGGCCGAAGGCCCGCCCGAGAGCCCGGCGACATTCGTGCCCAACGGCATCCTCTATGAATTGCGCGGCGTCGAGCGCCGCTATATGCGGGGGAGCACACCCGTCCTGGCGCTCCATGACGTCGACCTCGACATCGCTCCGGGGGAGTTCGTGTCGATGGAGGGGCCGAGCGGCTCGGGCAAGAGCACGTTGCTCCAGCTTCTGGGCGCACTCGACACACCGACCAAGGGAACGATCCGTTTCGAGGGCAACGAGATGGGTTCGGCGTCTGACAGCACGCTCACCGATATCCGGAGCCAGGAGATCGGCTTCGTCTTCCAGCAGTTCAATCTCATCCCGACACTGACAGCCGCAGAGAACGTCGGGATCGCCATGATCCCTCGCGGACATTCGAAGGCGCAGCGCCGGGAACGTTCGGCCGAGCTGCTGGAGCGCGTGGGGCTCGGAGGCCGACTGGACCATCTCCCCTCGCGCATGTCGGGTGGGGAACAACAGCGCGTGGCCATCGCTCGAGCGCTGGCCAATCGCCCCCGGGTGATCATCGCCGACGAGCCCACAGGCAATCTCGACTCGGCCAGCGCCCAGGAAGTGATGTCACTTCTCAACGAGCTGCAATCGGGAGACGAAGCGGTCACCATCGTCGTGGCCACCCATGACGCCGATGTGGCCGGGCGCGCCGGGCGACGGATCCGCCTGCGTGACGGCGCCGTCGTCGCGTAGGCGACCCTTACGCGCCGTCCTCAGGGCCAGGAGGTGCCCGCCTTCGAAGGCGGGCCACCAGTGGCATCCCCACGAGCGCGATGACCGCCACCCCGGCCAGCGCCACGCCGGCGGTGAAGGCGACGGGAAGGTAGTGCAGCTCGATGGTGTGGGTGCCGGCCGGGACCCGCGCCTCAAGCATCACGTTCCCGTAGCGCTGCAACGCCAACGGACGGCCGTCGATACTGGCGTGCCAGCCGGGCACGTCGGTGAGGCGCAATCGCACGACTGCGTCCCCGGTGGAATGCGTGACCAGGGCCCAGCTGGCGGGATCGGGATGCGTGACGACGACCGGTACCCCAGGTGCATCGAGAGGGGGCAGCGCTCCCGAGGCCGCCAGGGGCACGACGGTCGCGGCGCCAGCCCCCGGGATGCGGTACAGGCCCTCTCCGCCCACCCTACGGACCAGTCGAGAGCCCGGTGGACCGGACGTACCTGAGGGCTCCAGGACGAAGCCGATCCCGTACCGACGCGCCTCGCTGACGCTCGTGATGGCGGGACAGAAGACCGAGAAGGGGACGCTCCTCGGAGGGTGTTGGCCGGGCGTGGGCCCCGTTTCATCGGGCCAGCTCGGGCTGTAGGCGTCGGGGAGCAAGGGGTCGTAGGCCGCGAACTCCCGTATCTCCAGGGCGACGTTGGCGTCGGGGACCATCCCCAACTGCGCCGAGGTGAAACACGTGCTCTTCCCCAGCCCCACCAGTGCAGACCCGACGGTGTGTGCCAGCGCCGTCTCCGCCGGCGTGGGCGCGGCCAGATCGGGGGTCGCCGTCCACAACGAAGCCCCCGAGGTCACGAGGAACGCCGTCTCACAGGCCAGCAACACGGCGGCCGCCCACGCCCCCGCGCCGGACCGGCGGCGCGGGGCGTGCGTGCCCCGACCGCTCCGTCTCCCCACCACGGCGAGCACAGCCACGACCGCCAGACCGAGCGCCACCTCGGCTGCGGGCCACACGAAGCTCCTGGCGCGGATCGCCGCGTCGGCGGGGGAGAGCTGCCCCCGGGCGAAGAGGAAGACGGCGGCTACGAGCAATCCGGCGATGCCGAAGCCGATGGCCGCCAAGGACAACGTCGTCCGCCCGGCGCGGGTCCGAACGACGATGTCGGTCCCGACACCGGCGAGCACGGCCAGGGCGAAGTCCAGCGGCAACAGGGCGCGATGCCACTGCACGGCCCCGAGAACGATGGGAGGGACCACCACGAGCCCGACCGTGACCACGACCACGGCGCCGAGCGCGACCACCTCCGGTCGGCGCTGGAACCGGGGCAGCGACGTTCCCAGGGCCACCACGGCGAGCACGACGGCGATCACCCCGACATAGGAAGCCGTCCGTATGTAGAAGGAAGGGCCGAACCAGTGCGTGCCGGCCAGGGGGAGGCCGTTGAATCCCTGGAGGAAGAGGTAGGACAGGTCCCCCACGGGCAGGGCTTGAGTGAATCCCTTGGCCCCCCGCACCGATGTCTCGAAGAGCTGGGCGCCCGGCAGCAACAACGGCGCGCCGAGAGCAGCGCCGGCCCCGGTGGCGACCACGAAGTCGAAGAGGGGGCGGCCGATGGCACCCGAACCGCCCAACGCCGGGGTTCGCAACACGAGGAGAGCGACGACGAACACCCCGGCTGCGGTGGCGAGCAGGACCAGGGCGTCGGGCTGTCCTGCGTAGATGGCCAAGGCGACGACGACCGCGAAACAACCGATGGCCCGAGCTCGGTGCCGGCCCCGGATCACGAGCAGGGCGGCCGCCAACAACCACCCCGCCCACGACATCACCGAAGCCACGGGCCAACCCAGCCACGCGAACAACGAACCGCTGAGCTCGTACGCCGTGGCGGCCATCACGCAGCCCAGCACGCCCAAGCGAAGCACTCGACCCAGGACATAGACACCGGTCCCCGCCACCGCCAGGGTCACGACGATCTGGACGGTGTACACGAGATGGAGCGGGAACAGATAGCTGACCAGAGCCGGCAGGCTGAACGACGCCGCCTGCCAGTTGAAGGCCAGCGGCGTCCCCAGGGCGCTGTAGGGGTTCCACAGGGGCAAGAGGCCGTGATGCACCTGGGTCCACGACAGCGACGCCCACGGGATCATCTCCGTCGCCTGGTCGAATGCCTGGTGATCGTGGACGACCACGCCGAGCTGCTTCGAAAGACCGAACTGTGACAGCCAGTCAGAGGACCCGAGGGACGCGCCGTGGGTGAACGCCGGCGCCAGCACGGCACCGGCCGCGGCCAGGACCCATGCGATGCCGAGGATGTCGGGAATGCACCGGCGGACCCGTGTGCTTCGACGGGCCACCGGTGTGTCGGGCATTTGGTAAACGTACGGGATCGACGAACCCCGAGGGGGAACGGCATCGAGGAGGTTCCTGGCACCTCGCGGGGGGCGAACCGGGCCGGGGTGAACCACGACAGAGCTGAACCGTCGTATCCTTTGACTGCCGCGGTCGCCTGCGTCGGCTCACCGGGCGTTGTGTGGGGATCGAGCTGACCGATCATGCGCAGACGAATGTGCGAAGGGCAGAGGACTTGCGACAGCTTCCCGGCGACGTAGACCCGGCATTGGCCACCCAGGCCACGACGTCGCCCCCGCCCCACCTTTCCTCAGGGGTCGAGGCTGCGGTTCGCTTCTCGGTTCGAGACATTCTGGGCGTGCTCTGGGTGTTGGCGACCGCGGGGGCGATCGTGGCCCCGGCCTTGGTCCACGGCTTGTCACTGGGCCCCTTCGACTACCTCTCGAAGTTCGGCCTGACCCAACAGGCAGGAGTCGTGGTCCACAGCTCGTCGACTGCCGACCAGATCAACGAATTCATCCCGTGGTCGACCTTGGTGTGGACCCAGGTCCACCAGGGCCACCTTCCCCTGTGGAACCCCTACAGCGCCCTCGGCACACCACTGGCTTTCGACTGGTCATCGGCGCCGTTCAGCATCCCGGCGCTGATCGGGTACCTGGTCCCGGTGCGCCTGGCGTTCACCGTGCAGGTGCTCGTCACACTCGTGATCGGCGGCACGGGGGCGTACTTCCTCGGCCGCGTGCTCCGACTGAGCGTCCTGGGTTGCGTGACGGCTGCCACCGTGTTCGAGGTGAGCGGCTCGTTCATAGGATGGCTGGGTTGGCCTCAGGCAGAAACGATGTCCTGGGCGGGCTGGCTGTTCGGCGTAACGCTGCTCTTGATTCGTGGTCGACACCGCGTTCGAGACGTGATCTTCCTGGCCGTCATCTGCGCTTGTGCGATCTATGCGGGTCAGCCCGAGACGCTCCTGTTGCTCTTCATCGCGCTGGCGGCGTTCATCGTCGTGCTCTTGGCCCAGCGTGTGCCGAGGCTCGGCGGGTCCGGGCCCATCCTCAGGCCCGCCTTCGACGTCGTGGTGGCGACCATCGCCGGGGTGTTCCTGGGAGCCCCGCTGTTGCTCCCCGGCTATCAACTCACGGGTCCCTCCATTCGCCACGTGGTGCCCGCCTCCCCGGCGCTTCCGCTCCACGATCTCGTCCACGTGGTCTTTCAAGGATTCGACGGGCTCCCGGTGGTGAACAGCGCGCTGTCGAGCGGCTCGCTCTACTTCGAAACCGCCGCCTACGTCGGCGTGATCGCCTTGGTCCTAGCTGTGACGGCGGTGGCGTTGCGACGCCAGCACGCCGAGGTGATCGCGTTCGCCGCTGTGGCGGTCGTCACCGCCGCGCTCGCCTTTGTCGGGCCCCTCGTGTCGTTGATGAACGCCTTGCCGTTCTTCGCAGGGGACCAATGGAACAAGTCACTCCAACCCATGGATTTCTCCCTCGCCGTCCTGGCCGGCGTGGGCATGGACATCCTCGTCCGCTCGCATGCCAAGCGGGTGGTCCGAGGTTGGCTCGGTGGAGGGTTCGTGGTGGCCGGGCTCGGGCTGGCGGCGGTGTGGGTTTTCGGTCGCGGCCACCTGCCTCCCGCGCAGGCTCGTTTCCGTGCCGACACCTTTCTCTGGCCGGTGGGTGCAACGGTGCTGGGACTGGCCGTCGTCGGGGTCCTGACCATGGTGCACAGGCGCGCCCCCCGACACCAGGCCCGAGGAAGATGGTCATGGATCGGCGCCGGCCGATGGGCCGCGTTCTGCTTGTTGGCCTGTGAGACGGCGTTCCTGGTGACGGCCGGGGCACCGCTGCTGTCATCGAGCCCGACGTTCTTCGCTCGCACGCCGGCCGAGGCCACCCTGGCGCGCGCCGTCGGATCATCCCTGGTGGGTTTCGGCACTCCCTGTTCGGCACCTTCGTTGGGCATCCTGCCCAATGCCAACGTCGCCTACGGGGTCCACGAGCTCAACGTCTATGACCCCATCATCCCCCGCACCTACTTCAGCTCCTGGCGGGCTGCCACGGGCGAAGAGGCCGAGTTCTACTTCGTGATCTTCTGCCCGGCGGTGAAGACGGCCACCGCGGCCCGTCGCTTCGGTGTCGGCTTCGTCCTCGAGCCCGATGGCAGCCCCGGCCCGACAGGGTCTGTCTTCGACAAGGAGATAGGCGACCATGAGGCGCTGTACCGGATCCCGGGCGCGGC
>JBEKIJ010000049.1:0-14502 GCA_050011815.1 Acidimicrobiales bacterium
GCAGCGCGGTGGGGCTCTTGGTTGCCGCCGTGGCGACCAGGGTCCGCCGGCGGAGGAAGAACATGCCCATCGCGGCGATGGGACCGGGCCCGGCCTAGACGACGGCTCTGCGCATCGCCACGTCGAGTGCCGGCCACGGTGCACCCGGCGGAGGGTGCGGAGGAGTGTTCGAGCTGCTCGATGCCTATCCAGGGGTCGGTCGTCGCGGCGCTAACGCGTCACGAGGTCGGTGAACGGGAGCCCGCGCAACTCGATCCGTGAAGTGCGGCGTCATCGGCGATCCGTTGAGCAACCCCGACTTCGAACGGTGCGACCTGATGCGCTCCCGATGCGACTCGGGCAAGGACGTCGCAAGGCAGCAGGCGAAGGGCGAGTCTGTTCGAGTCGGGAAGAGCGTCCGCGACCGCGTTCGCCGATCTCAGGCAAAGCGCCGAGGCGGTCGACCAGGCGACAGCCACCGCAGGCGGAACCGATGGTGCCTGTACTTCCCCTTCTCGGTCTCCCCGCTGCCCTCGACGGCTCCCGAGCACCCACTAGGCCGGTGCCGGTTCCGCCGTCCCTGGGGCGGAGACCCGCTTCCTCCGCCGGCGGACCCAGGTGGTGACCAGAGCGATGGCGAGCCCCACCGCGCTGCCCACCGCCAGCCCGAGGCCGACCGTGAAGGCGCTCGGCCAGTAGCTCAGCTCGATCGTGTGGTGCCCGGGAGGGACGATCGCCTGGAGCATCACGCCCGAGAAGGGCTCGAGCTTCAAGGCTCGCCCGTCGATGGTCCCGTGCCAGCCCGGCACGTCGGTCAGACGGAGCCGCAGGACCTGGGTGGTGGCGGCGTCGGTCTCGAGCTTCCACGACGACGGCTTGGGATGGGCAACGGGGACCGGCCTGCCCGGTGCATCGGGCGAGGGAAGTGAACCACCGGGGCCCAAGGGGGACACCGTGGCCGCCGCCGCGCCCGGGATCCGGTACAGCGCCTCATGGTCGCCTATCTCCTTGTCGAAGACAGACCCTGTCGGGCCGGGGCTGCCATCGGGCTCGAGGACGAAGCCGACACCGAAGCGACGGGCCGCGCTTTCACCGGTGGCCGCCAGCCACGCGTCGGGGTACGCACGGGGAACCACAGGGTCATAGATGGCGAGCTCATGGATCCCATCGAGGATGTTGACGTCGGGCACGATCCCCAGGGTCGGAGAGACGGCCGACGGGTAGCCGAGACCGACCTCCGAAGATCCCACGGCTCGCTCCAGGGTCACTTCGGCCGGTGTGGGACGGAGCACGGTCGAGCTCGACGACCACAAGGGTGCCCCGGCGGCGACGAGGAACGCCGTCTCGCAGGCGAGCAAGCACAGTCCGGCCCATCGGCCGGCCCCGATCCATGACCGTCTTCCTTGGGCCTGGTGCCGGGGGGCGCGCCTGTGTACGGCGTAGAGAATTCCCACCACCATCAGGCCGAGCAATGTCGAAGCCGCCGGCCAGATGAAACTGTGGGCGCGGATATGCGCTTGGCGTGGGACGAGATGTCCGCGTCCGACAGCCCACACTCCCAGCAACACAAGGCCGGCTGCGACGAATCCTCCACCCAGCCAGGCCCGTACGGCTCGTATTCCATGCGAGCGGACGAGGACGTCCATGCCCACGCCGGCCAGGATGGCGATAGCGAAATCCATCGGGAAGAGGGCGTAGTGCCACTGCACCTTCCCCACGAAGGGGAGAGTGTCGATGAGGGACAGGACGGGCGTGCCGAATGCCACAACCGCCATCACCGCGGCGACGGCGCCGAAAGCGACCACCACCGGGCGGCGCCACCGGGACGCGACCGCCAAGACGGCCAAGACGAGGGCGATGACGCCGACGTAGGCGGCGGTCTGCACGTAGTTCGCAGTCCTATTGCCGAACCACGGCAAACCGTTTATCGGCACTCCGTCGAACCCCTGGAAGAGGAGGTAGGTGAGGTCGTGGAAGGGGAGCGGGTAATCGACTTTCACGGCGCTGCGGAGGGACATGTCGGTGATCTGCGCACCGGGAAGGACCAGCGGTGCGGCCAGCGCCGCCCCCGCCACTGCGGCGACCGCGACGTCGAGAGCCGAACGAACCGCGAGCCGGAGGTGCCCGAGCTGACGCGCCCGGAGCACCAGAAAGACGATCACGAACACGATGAGCGCCGCCGCGATCACGAGGCCTGTCTCGGGCATGCCGGCGTAGATGGCCAGAGCGACGACAACGGCCAGGAAGGTGACATCGCGAGCTCGGTGACGGCCCCGCACCACCAGGATGGTGGCCGCGAACAGCCAGCCTGCCCATGACATGACCGAGGCGTTGGGCCAACCGAGCCATCCCATGAACGACCCGCTCAGCTCGAAGACGGTGGCGGCTGTCACACAGCCCAGCACTCCCAACTTCAGGGTTCGGCCGAGCACGTAGGCCCCCGTTCCGGCGATGACCTGGGTGACCAGTACCTGGGCGGTGTAGGCGAGGCGTAGCGGGAACAGGTAACCGATCAGGCTGGGGACGCTGAGCGGTGCCGATTGCCAATTGAAGGCCAGCGGCATGCCCAGGACGCTGTAGGGGTTCCACAGGGGCAGCTGTCCGTGGTGGACCTGGGTCCACACCAAGGTGGACCAAGGGATCAGCGCCAACATCTGATCCTCGGTTCCCCGGTTGTGGATCACGTTGACGCCGGCATGTTGCGTCAGACCGAGTTGCGACAAGATGTCGGAAGGTCCGAGATAGATGCCGTGGACCAAGGCAGGTGCCATGACCGCCACGGCTGCCGCCACCACCCAGGCCACGCCCAGGACGTCGCGCCACCAGCGGACCCTCGGCACCCGGCGGGGCGGTCGGGCGGCTACCGACGCGGGGCGTCCCTCAGGGGCCGAGGGAGCAGCGGAGTCGCCGGATAGCGTTTGCAGGGTCTCGTTCCCTCTTTGGACTCAGATCGGCCGTACTGGGTCCAAATGGCTCACCGTGGCGCCGCTCCGTTGGCCGTGAGCAGGGCATGCTCTGGTACCCAGGATAGGTGGTTCCCTCATGGCGGGGACCCCGCACCACCCTCGCCCGCCCGCCCCGCAGAGCGAGTACCGGGGTGAGATCCCCCGCCGCCACCCGACCGGCGCATGTGTTGGTGCGCACAACTATTGACGAAACTACAGCGTCCGGGCCGAGCCGGCCCCGTCATGGCGACGGGCGGGCGGTCAACCCGAAACCGTGGCGACCATGAAGAGCGAAGAGCCGCTCCTCCAGTGGCGTCGAAGCGAAAGCGAGGCCGTTCCCAGTCCGTACAGAACGTCGTTCGCCAACCCGGGAAGGTCGGGGAACTCGGCGTCTTCGCATGACGCTTCGCTGGCAACCGGAGTGTTGCGCCGTGCTCGCACCATGGCCAGCGGGACCATCTCGGGGAACAAGAAACTCGTCTCGACCACCACCAGGGGAAGTCCCTCCATACACGAGAGCAAGCTGGTCTTGTCGTAACGCCGGAAGTGTCCGAGGGCCACGTCCCACTGGGACCACAGGCGCTGCAGGGCCGGCACGGTCAGGAGCAGTGTGGAACCCGGCGCCATCTTCGCCACCAGGCTTTCCATGAACGTCCGGTCGTCTTCCTGGTGCTCGAGGACGTCGAGGAGGGTCACGAACTGGGCACCTCCGTAGTCGGCTGCCTCCGCCATGTCGGCGCCGTCGCCGTAGCGCACACGGAGGACCTCGCTCAGTGATGCGATCGGCTCGACGAATCGATACGTCGCCCGGGGACGATCTTCGCTCAGGAACGAGCCGAGAAGCCCGGCACCCGCTCCCACGTCCACCAATTCGAAGGGTGCGTCGGGCAGATAGCCGCGTACGGCCCGCCAGCGCAGTCGATGCCAAAAGAACCGGCGCGAGTGCTCAATCTGGCGTCGGAGATGCGCTTCGAGTGCCTCGGTCAAACCGCCCCTCCAATCCGGCCAGCGAGATCCCTCGCGAGTGGGAGAAAAGCACGAAAAGGACCACAAAGTTTCCCAGAGCGAGGAACGACAGGATCAGGGTACACACTAGCGTTGCAGTGGCCCATCCTGGGATGGCCGCCGTGGTGAAGAGCTTGATGATCACGACCGCCAGGGAGGCGAAGATGCCGATCCCGAAGATCACGGAGAACGCGGCCAGGGCCCGCACCGCGATCCGATCCGTGAAGGGCATGAGCATTCGAAGACCGTGCATGGACAGGCTGAACAGGTTCATGCGCGAGCGTCCTGCGTACCGCTCGCCCCGCGGGCAAGGGACCGAGGTCACCGGAATGTCGAGGCTGACCAGCGACGAGGAATAGCAGAGGTCGAAGTACGGATGTCGCAACATGCGGCGGGCAAGCCAGCCGCGGTAGGCCGCGTAGTTGCCACTACGCACGGTAACGCCGGTGAGGGCCCGGAACAGGAGCCGGAAGAAGAAATACATCGACTTGAACTGAAAGGACTCGCGGCGCGTGGTGCGGCGGGCGACGCATAGGGTTCGACGTTTCTCCGGCTCTTCCCGTAGCGGGGCGATCAGACGAAGCAGATCCTCGGGCCGATCCTCGCCATCGGCGTCCATCGTGACGATGAGATCGGTGTCCGCCATCAACGGCTCGACGGTACGCAAGCCGTACACGAGGGCTCGTTGGTGCCCCAGGTTGAACGGTGGGCTCACCACGGTGACGTCATCGAACGCCTTCAGGCTCTCTACCTCGTCGTCGTTGTCTCCGGTGTCGTCCACGAAGACGAAGCGCACGGTGCGAGCCACCGGTTCAGATGCTCCCAGCACCGCGAGGATCTGTTTGCGAAGCATCGTAAAGGCGACGACGTCGGTGTAGCTCGGACAGACGATCCAGAGGCATTCCGGGCTGCTCACCACGAATACCGAGCCTCCGGAAGCGGGCTCACGATGGCCGGGAGGCCCGAGGACGCGTGGGCGGTGGCCCCCGCCTCTCGGCCGTCGCCCCGGCTCGGGTGCAGACGACAACCACAACGTCCTCTTTGATCATCGACAACCAACCCGGCCTCCCCTTGCCTGTCGAATTCTAACGTGCGGCCAGCAGTTACGCGGACCCAAGCCCGCACGTGGGGTCGGGTCCCGGACACCGAGGCCCGCGGCCCGCGGCCCGCGGCCCGCGGCCCGCGGCCCGCGGCCCGGATTGTCGTGCGTGGCTTCACCGTCGCGTCAGCGCCAACCTTGGGACGACAACTGGGGGCGCAACCCGGCTATCTCGGAGAGCGGGCCTTGTCGTTCCCGCGGCGCCGCACCGCGGTGTTGACAGCGGACGCTGTGCAACTCGACGCGCCGGCGATGACCGGGTTCGGCCGCGGCGTGCATTCATCGACACATGGACCTCCAGGCGATAGCTTGCTGACCCGTGCCGAGCATCGATCACATGTGCATCGATACCGACGCACCACGTCTGGTCCCGGCGCGGAGGCGGTGGCAAATCGAAATCGGCTTTGCGCTCATCGCCCTTCTGGCCGTTGCGCTCATCCTGTCGATAGTCGGCCGTCATGCAGGTTGGCCCATCAACGACGAGTCCACCACTCAGGCCTTTGAGACGCAGATCTACGCTGCACACTTCCGGCAGCTCGACTTCTTCCCGATCTGGTCGACCAGCGATGCATTCGGGCTCGGGACCCCCCTCCCGCTCTACTACCACAAGGTCTTCTTCGCGGTGTCCGGGTTCGCCTTTCTCCTGCTGGGAAACGTGAAGGCCACGCTCGTCGTGAGCCTCGGGTTGTTCATGATCGTCGGTGTCTATGGGATGCGGACGGCGCTGAGTGTGATCACGAAGCGAAAGATGCTGATCACGGTCGGAGCTCTGGCGTTCATCTTCACCAATTACGCGTTCACCGATTGGCTCGTCCGGGGGGATTTCGCCGAATTCTCGGCCATGATGATCGTTCCCTGGCTTCTGTGGTGGTGCTTGAAGCTGGTGAAGGTCGGGACCGCATCCTTCGCCATCATCCCGATCATGTTGTTGCTGGTGCTCGCCCACAACCTGACGGCCCTTTCGTCGATCATCGTGTTGCTGGCCGCCCTCGCCACGTGCGTGCTGCTCGGTGGCATCTCGAGCCTCAAGAAGATGGGCAGGCGGCTCGTGATCTCCATCGTGGCGGTCGCCGTCGTCCTTTCACCCCTGATCCTCGCCGAGCTCAAGTTCAACCGGTACTACTCTCCGGCGACGAAGGCCACGCAGGGACCCTTCCGGGCATCTCGGAACTTCGTGGCGTCTGGCGACTACTTCTGGAATTCCGGCTTTCGATGGCTCACGGACTACGCGAGCCGGACGCCCGCTCGACCGAACACGCTGGCGGTCCAGATCGATTTCGCGATCTGGATACCGATCGCTCTCGCCCTTCCGGTTCTCTTGGTCCTCTTCCTACGCCGACGGCATCTCCTCGACCGGTACCTCAGTACACCCGCCATGGTGTTCATCTTCGGGTCGTTGGCGATCTTCATGCTCTTCCAGTTCCCGGTGTCCCGGCCTGTCTACGAGGCCATCGCGCCCCTCCAGCTACTGCAGTTTCCGTGGCGCATGATGGTGTTCATCACCCCGCTCGGCATCATCGCCGTGGTGATGCTCGCCGATGCGCTTTTTCATCGCACGGCACACACCTGGGCCCCGGTGTCGCCCGTGCTGTCGCTGGCGTGGCTGGCTTCGATTCTGGCGTTGTCGCCGCTGTTGGCCACCTTCCAGAACTATGGATTCCTCGCCGATGCCCAGTTGGTCGCCCCTCGGTACCAGACGTTCGGTCGGCCACCGTTGCTCTACGCCGCCGAGTACCTGCCGCAGATTCAGAATGAGCGGTCGTTGACGACGTTGACGACCTACCGAGCCCTTCTGGCCACCCATGACCTGGCCGAGCCATTGCCCGGCGGGAGCCTGGCGGCGGCCGGAGGTGATGCGCCGGGGACGCGCCGAGGGGCGACGTGCACCGTGGTCGAGCCGAGGAACACGAAATTCGAGGCCCTCAAGATCGAGCTGAGCGTGACCTGCGATCGGGCCACAAGGCTCGCGTTGCCCATCAGCTACAACGCCTACACGACGATCACGGTGACCAACTCGCAGGGAAACTCACAGCCGGTCCCGTACCGGCATCTTCGCACCGACCCTCGCATCATCGTGGAGGTGGGGTCGACGAAGACCGAACACCTCGTGATCACGCTGCCGAGCTTGTGGAAGGTGCTCTTTTGATCTGCGGTTGGTACCGCCCGAAGCACCCGCACCGGGTCGAAAATGCGTCCGTCCCCGAAACCGTGGCGCAGCGTGGCCCCATGAGCGATGATTGCCGACAACAGGGGACGGCGCACTAGGGGGGCGTGAGAGCCATGGAGAGCCTGAGGGGATGGGCCATACCCGTCTTTATCCTCGTGGCGGGCGCAAGCATCTGGATCCTCACGACGAGCCCCGGCTACGGCCTGGTCGTGCTCCTCGGGGGGCTCCTCATGTGGGAATTCGGCCGACGGTCCCGCTATGGCCGCCGTCTGCGATTCCTCCCGAAGGATCGGCGCCAGGCCCGAGGCGGTCCCGCCCGTCTTGCGCCAGCCGCCGGAGCACGCGCCGGCAACCGTCGTCCGCTTTGGAACCGTCCCCCCGGTGTCCCCGCGCCGATTCGGAGGCCACCCCAGAACCGGCCGCGTCGGCCGCCACCGTCATCGGGCCCGAGACGACCCTGACGCCGCGAGCACATCCGAGCCACGACGTCTGGACCTGTCGATCAGTTGCGGCGCCCGACGACGAAAAGTGATTGCCCGCAGGGTGGATGGACGATCGACTCGAGCGCCTTGGTAGCGGGCACGACCGTCTTGTCGTAGAGCGACACCATGCGCGACCCGCCGGCCGGGGCGTCGGCGCGGAGCAACCGTCCATTCACGAACCAGGCGAAGTACCCAGGAAAGTTCACGTAGTGCGCGGTCGACACCGAAAAGCCGGCGTCCTGCATCTTGTCGACCAGGTCCTTGCGGCGATAGCGCCGGACGTGGCCCACCCCACGGTCCATGGCCCCGAAGATGCCGGGGAACGCCGGCACGAGGACGACGAGAGCGTTGCCGGGGTTGAGCACCGAGGCGACCGATGCCAGCGCAGCGGCGTCGTCTTCGATGTGCTCGAGGACATTGAACGTCATGGCCGAATCCACCCGGAGATCTCGAATGGCCTCGGCGGTGTCGGCTCCGGTCAGGTTGCCGTGGATCACGCTCACGTTGGCGAGGTGTCCAAATCGATCCGACAGGACCTGGGCGAGGTCGCCGTCGATCTCGAGCGCGACCGCTCGCTCTCGATCGAGAATGCAACCGAACATTGTGCCGCTACCGGCACCGACTTCGAGAACTCGCTTACCCAGATACGGTGCCGCCAGCGAGAAGATCCAGTCCCGATACCGATGCGCACCCTCGAGAACCTCGAGGACCCGACCCAGGGTCGGTGAGTCGCGGTCGGTGACGCGGGCGCGGTCGTCTTGAGGCGCTGACATCACTGCGAGCCCCTCCGCCGCGCTTCTTACCGGCTGGGCTTCCAGGACCGATAGCGAAGAAGCGTCAGGATCGCCTTGATGCCGTCCATGGCGGTGAGCTTCTTGCCTTCGTCCCGGGACCGGGCTGCGTAGGTGACGGGGACCTCGAAGATCTTGTGCCCGAGCCGGAGGAGCTTGGCCGTGATCTCAGGCTCGAGCTCAAAGCCCCGGGCCCGCAGCTCGAGGGAGCGGGCGATCTCGACCGGCATGATCTTGTAGCCGGTCTCCATATCCGACAGGTAGCAGTTGTAGAGGACGTTGGTCATCAACGTGACGAGCCGGTTGCCGACCACGTACCAGAAGCTGAATGCGGCGTGGCTCGAGAACGAGCGCGACCCGTACACAACGGTGGCCCGTTCGGTCTTGAGCGGCTCGAGCAGGACCCCGTAATCGTCGGGGGAGTACTCGAGGTCGGCGTCTTGGATCAGGACGATCTGACCGCGGGCGTGGGTCAGGCCGGTCCGGATGGCCGCGCCCTTTCCGGCGTTGGCCTCGTGGCGAAAGGCACGAACCCGATCCCCGTCGACGCGGCTCTGCATCACTTGCCACGTGTCGTCACCCGACCCGTCGTCGATCAGAACGATCTCGAGGTGCTCTGGCACCTTGAGAACGGCGTCGATCACGTGCTCGAGCGTCTGCCCCTCGTTATATGCAGGGATCAGTACGGAGAGATACGGTCGTTCCACGTTTACCCCCCCTCTCCCAGGCCCGATTATAGGCAGTAGGAAAGCAATTCGATAGGGGTCGCGCGGAGACCGCCGGCATCAGCCCGACGCGGTCCGAGCACCCCGGTGTGGGACCCCGAACCCGGCTCGGCTCAGCTTTCGTTCGGCGTGGCCGGAGTGGTCGGAGCAGCCGGCGTGGCCGATGACGACGGGGCCGATGGAGACGCCGAGCGCCTGCCCACGGCGATGACGATGCCGGCCACGACGAACAGGACGACGGCGATGCCGATCGCTGCCTCCCCGCGGCGCTTGCGTTTGGCCGGCACCCGGTGCAGAGGTCCGAGGATCGAAGGCAACGAGTGCGCAGGCACCGTGAAGTAGATGATGGCAGCGACCAAAGCCAAGAGGCCGAGGATGCCGAGCACCACGGTGAGCCATTTCATCGGGTTCATTCGAAGCATTCTAGCCAGTCGATATGGGGCGCGTCTGTAGTGCGAGCCCGGATTTACTCCGCCAGTGCCTGGTCGGGGAGGGTCCCGAACGCGAGGGCCACCGCAGCGAGCTGTGAGTTGACGTTCAGCTTGCGCAGGATCGAGCGTATGTGCGATCGCACCGTCGTGAGCGACACCACGAGCGTGGTGGCGATCTCACTGGCCGAGCGTCCCGCCATCATGTGGAAGAGCACCCGGCGCTCGCTCGGGGTGAGGTGCACCAGCGCGTCGTAGGGCGCCGGGAGCTGGCCCGGTCCCCGGGGGTCTTCGTACCCGTTCTGCGTCTGCCCGCCGTTGGCGCTGAGGCGCCGAGAAGCCTGCCGGGCGAGCTCCTGGGAGAGCAGATCGGTGTGAAGGAGTCCCACGGCCCCCTGCTCGACGCAGACGGCGAGGGCCGCCGCGCTGGCACCGACACTCAACGCGATGACCGGCGTCCCCACCGCCCGCAAGGCCCGGGTGATGCGTGCCGGACGATCCCAGGTGTAATGCGCCTCCGGAACGGACTCGTAGCGGGGCACCTCGGCTTGCACGACGATGACGGCGACGTCGGACTTGGTGAGGTAGAGGTCGAGCAACACCGCGTCGGGGTCGAGACCGAGAGACAGGGCCGGGCGGGCGCCGAGCCGGCGCGCCACAGCCGCCACCGCCTCCATTCCCGGACGCGGGATGTGCTCGGGATTGGCCGAGGGGTCGATGAGCAATACCCGCAGACCAGCCCCGGCACTCGAGGCGAAGGGCTCGGTCGCGCCGAACTCGTTCCAATCGCTGGGCGTGAGAGCGGTTGGCGTGAAGGGCCCGACCTCTTCGGACAGAGGAACGAGGACCCGGTGATCGAGACGCCTCGGTGGCGACGCTCCCTCGGGGGAGGAGAGGTGAGACGTCTCGAGGTCGATGGTCCGCACCGGGCCGTTATGGGCCTGGGCTTGATGGTCAGGAACGTAGGTGACCATGAGCAGCGGGGAAGGGTCGCCCCTCCCGTTTAGGGCAGTACGGCCACGGGTGAAGCGAAGCGACGCCATGGCGGCCGCGGCGAGCGCGCTCGGTTCGACCGCAGCTGTCCCCGCGCCGATCCCGATGGCGACGTCCAGATCGAGGCCGGTCGCTCCGACGGCGAGGTGGTCACCGATGGCACGGGCCAGGCGCTTGCCGAGCGCGCTGGGTGCGAGGCGATTGGAGCCGTTGCCCAGGACCACCGCCACGCGGGGTCCGCCGAGCATGCACACCTGGTCGTCGGGCCGGATGCACCGTTCCATCCGTCGCAGTGCCAGCCGCCACAGGAGCTCGTTGAGCGCGAGCTCGTTGCCCGAGTGCGTCGTCTGCTGCACGTCCAGGCAAGCGACGACGGTGCCGCCGGAGCCGGGTGTCTGGGTCCGGCGTTCGGCGATGGTGGAGGTGCGGTGACCCTGGGCCTCTTTGTCAGTGGCCCGGCGATTGTGCTTCGGCCACACCGGCACAGCGGGCGCGCCCTTGGCACCAGCACCTGCCCGCTGCTGGCCGTTGCCCTCTCCCCAGCGCTCAGCGAACGCGTTCACCCTGCCATTGCGGCACCCCCGCACCCCCCTAGGGCACACCACGGAGCGTGGCCCCCACGGCTCAAGTTACCCCGTTGTGGGGTCGTTGGCCAAGCAATTGGGCTGTTGTTGGCAAAATATGATGAAATTTCCGCTCGCTTCAGGATTTCTGTTGACGTCAGAAGCTCTGGGGCAAGGCCAGGCTGATGTGCTGGAAGCACAGCAACAGCCCCGCCACCGTGAGCGGGATGCCCATCCCGAACACCACCCAGGACCAGGGTCGCCGCCCCCGGCGCCATCCGATCAAGCCCAAGATCGCCGCCGCGAGGGTGAGCCCTCCCCACAGGATCGCCTCGTAGACCTCGCCGCGGGTGCTGAGCCCGCTCAGGCCGCCTCCCTCGTTCCCCCCGGCCAGGGTCTTGGGCAGGGTGGCCGGTGGCGACGTGCCCCTCGGAGTGGTGGTCGTGGTGGCGTTGGGGAAGCTGGCCGAGGTGATGCTGGTCTTGAGCGTCGCCACCACCACCAGGCGTGAGGCGGCGCTGTAGCGAGGGTTGCAGGTTGTGAGGGTGAGCTCGGGGCCGGGGCTCGAGTCCAGCACGGTCACGTTGGAGGGGGACACGACGTGGGACATGACGACCTGGTACTGGAAGATTCCCTGGCCCGTCTGGATCGTGATCGGGTCCCCGGGCTGGAGCTCGTTGAGGTTGTAGAAGGGGGCGCCGTAGGTCGTACGGTGCCCGGCGATGGCCGCGTTGCCGGCCTGTCCCGGCAGCGACGTGCCGACGTAGTGCCCGGGGCCCTGTTGCAGCTGGTTCTCCGCCGTTCCCTCGACGATGGCCGCATCGCTCATCCCGATCCGGGGAATCGAGAGCAACCCGATGGGGGTGTTCACCGGGGGGTCCGGTGTGGTCGGGGCCACCTGGTTCCCGAGGGTCGTCGGGACCGGGGTGGTCGTGGCGGCCCCGGGGGTGGTGGTCGTGGGGGTGGTCGTGGTGGGGCTCGGTGCGTGGAGCTTTCCCGCCAGCTCCTGGCGGAGATGGGCCTGGGCGTTGTGCTCGTACAGCGCCGTGCCCCACAGCTGGTAGGCGACGAATGCCAGGAGCAACAACCCGGTCGTGACGAAGGTCGCCGCGACGCGCTTCACCACCCGGCCCCTCGTGGTCCCCGTCACAGCTCTCAAGTTTACGAAGGTGGGAAGGCCCAGCTAGGGCGCCCGGCCACGCAAGGTCACCGGCGGACCACAAGCCAGACACGGACTCAGCGGTAACCCAGCAGACACGCCCAGGTAGTCAGGCTGAAATCGTCAATCCTGACGATGTCGCTGACACGGCCTCCCCGTAGGGTGATCCCCAGGAAAGAAACGGATGTGGGGGGTTCCGCATCGGGGCTTCTGTCGCGCCCGGAACGGGCGCGGTGGATGGGTTCGGGACCCTCTGGCTAAAGGGGGAGGGGGTGAGGGTTTTCAGGACGCGGTGAGCGCCTTTTTCACAGAAGTCGCCGGCGTGTCGAGAAGCACCCCCTCGACCACCTGGCAGGGCCGAACCGCACTGATGGGGGGATGCGTGTCAGGAAAGCCGCACTGCGGTAAACAACGCTTCAGACAGCAGAATTTCAGCCACACCAACCAAAAGGAGCACTACATGCGTCGCAAAATCCTGATGGGCGTTCTCGCACTCGCCCTCCCGCTCGGAACCGTGGCCGGCCTGCAGACCGCTGCAGTGGCCAAAAAGGCTCCGCCCAACCCGATCACCTGTACGGGCCTGTCGGGCGTCGTCGTCTTCCCGGCTACCGAGACCATCGCCGGCACCGTGACCACCGCCAAGAAGAGCGGGAACACGAACGTCACGGATTCTTCGGTGACAGGCTGCACCGGTGGCGTATCGGTGACCCTGTCGGCGCTCTCCATCCTCGGTGGCAAGAACGCCAAGAACCACGCCACCCCGCACACGTACCTCGAGGGTCAGTGGAGTGCGTTCATTACCGCCGGGCTGGGCCTCAAGAAGTCGCTCAAGACGGTCACCTTCAACATTGGGACCTTCAAGACCTCGGGCTCGGCCGTGGACAACGGCTGCGCCGGCGATGAGCTGGGCTTCACCATCAACGGAACGGTGACGGGCACGTACGCCACGGCCAAGAAGGCGGCTGTGATCAACGCCTGCCTGGGTGCTGACACCCGGCTCGACGGCAGTCACGGCTTCTTCGGGGCGGACCTCAACACCGACACCGGTGGCGGCGTGGTTTCGGCCGACATCGACCCGGCGACGAGCAACGCCACGCTGTAGCAACAAGTAGAAGGCAGTAACGAACACCTGTTGAACACAGCAGTACCTGGAGACCGCGAGGGGCGGGGCCAATGGGCCCCGCCCCCGCGCTCCATCTAAAGGGGGGGAATGTGAAGAGGATCAAGCGCATCTCGAGGCTGTTGGCGACGGCAGGAGTGATGGCTGTCGCCGGCGGCGGGGCGCTCGTCGGTCTCAACGTCACCGGAGCGACGGCCGCCGCTTCCACCACCACGCTCTCTCTGAGTTCGACCGCGGCCGGCGTGACGTGCAACGACAGCAACCCCACGGCCCCCGTGTGCAGCAACGTCGCCGGTGGCGACACGATCAACGTCTCGGGCGGGGGATTCGCCTCGGGCGCCGAGGCCTCGATCGTCGAGTGCAACGACGACCCCACCCAACCGCAGATCTTCTTCCTGGGCAACGACATCCCGGTGAGCTGCTCCGCCCTGTTCATCGTGACCGTCGGCTCCAAAGGAGCCGCCAAGGGCGTCCTGACCGGCACCCATGTCCTCACCCAGGGCGTGGTCGGGCCGCCGGAGCCCAACCTGACCGACACCTGCAGCGAGACGACCCCGAGTACGACGACGATCACCGGCTGCACCACGAGCACCGAGACCGCCGACGCCGCCAGGTTCCCCTGCCCGCCCACCGCGGCCCAGCAGGCCGCCGGTGACACCTGTGTGCTCGCCATCGGCGACATCAACGGCGACCGGGCCATCGGGACTCTGCTCTTCACCGGTGAGTCCCCGCCCCCGTCCACCACGACCACCGCCGCCGGAGCGACCACCACCACGGGCGCCGGAGCGACCACCACCACGGGCGCCGGAGCGACCACGACCACGGCCGTGGCGCCCACGACCACCACGACGGGGACTTCGGGGAGCACGACCACGGTGGCGTCGACCACCACGACCGAAGCCCCCACCACCACCACGACGGCGGCCACCACCACCACGACGGCGGCCTCGGGGACGACGACCACCACGGCGCCGCCCACGATGATCACCGCCTCCTACGAGCTGTATTGCCCGGGGACCCCGGTCGGCGACGTCGTGCTCAACGGG
>JBEKIJ010000050.1:0-15135 GCA_050011815.1 Acidimicrobiales bacterium
ATCGGGTCCCCCGATACCAGGCTGTCGAGATCGTTGAAGGGTGCCCCGTAGGTCGTCCGATGCCCGGCGATGGCGACATTGCCCGCCTGACCGGGCATGGACGTGCCGACGTAGTGCCCCGGGCCCATGGCAAGATCACCCTCCGCCGTACCCTGCACCACGTACTCGTCGACACCGATGGCGGGGATCTGCAAACGCGCCACCAACGAACCCTCTTTGGGCTGAGGCACCGCCACATCCGCGGCGATCAGGCGCGGCTCCGATCCCGTCCCCGCCGGGGTGTGGATCTGAGCCTGGAATTGCCCTCGAAGCGATTGTTGCGCTTGATGCTGGGAGATGCTCGTGCCCCACACCTGCCAGGCGGCAAAGAGGATCACCACGATGCCGATGTTGCGCATCCACCCGAAGGCCGTCGCCAGCTTCTCCCGGCGGTGCAGGCGTTGCCACCCCCGCGGCCGGCGGTCTTCGACGGTGTGGACGGCGCCCGGGAGCGGACCGGTCGTGTCGGGGAGCGGGGGTGGGGGTGGGTTCTGGACCGGTGGCGGCGGCGCCGGCAGCAGCCGCGTGTGGGGCTCGGGTGGGGGGCCTATCGGAGGCCGCTGGGTGGGAAGCGGACCCGGCTCGAGCAGAGCGGTGGCCGCGGGCTGAGGGCCGGCCATGATCGACGGGGGCGGGGAAGACCCCGAGATGTGTCGGAACGCCTCGAGGACGACCCGTCCCTCGGCCTGCTCGGGGGTCTGCGCGCCCTGCCGGGCCGCCTGCAAGCGGGCCCAGTCCACGGTATGGCGAGTCCCAGAGGCAGCTCCCGAAGGGCCCGGGACACCTCGCATGCTCCGGGCCAGGTGCTCGACAAAGGCCTGAGACAGCGGGGTGGGGTCGGTGGCATCCTGCCCGGCCACGTCCCGGCCCGCAGCGGGCCCGGCGTCGACATCTGCCGCGGCACCCCCCGCCGGATCGTCCCGTGTCGCTATGGCGAAGCCGTCGGCCAATACGTCAATGACTTCCACGATAGCCATGGGTCAGCCCTTATCTTGCCGCCGCGCCGGGCGCGAGGCTTCGCCCCACACCCCGACCGCCATTCAGTTCGAGCTCAGAGAGACCGAGGGGCTCACGACAGGGCTCGTCGACGTCGTGGTGGAAGGTGTCGTCGCTGTGAGGGCCGGGGACGCCGCCGGTGTGGCGGCGGAGGAACGCCCGGCCTCGGACTGGACGAGCTCGCGGGCGAAGGCCACCAGGAATTCCCGATTCTGGATCAGGGGGAGATCCGAGGGTCCGAGCGACCCGGCCACGCTCTTGATGCCCGAGATCTTGGAGGTGGCCGGGACCACGACGCCGCTCTTGTTGTTCTGGACGTACAGGACGACGCGTTCGTAGGTGGTCTGGGTCCCGAGCTTGACGGGGATGATCCAGTACACGATGGACCAACTCCCGTAGGTCTGCGACGTGTACGACATGGCCTGGCCGGTGATCCCGCCGCCGATGTCCACCTCGGCGACGTCTCGGAGGGAGTAGCCGTGGAACTGGTAGCAGGCTTCGACCCCGTAGGCGGCGAAGGTGTCGAGCTCAGGGGTGACGATCACATCGGCGACGACGGGCACCGACGTGTGGAGGTCGCCGCCTTCGGTGGCGGTGAGGAGGTAACGGTCCCAGACCGACGTGTCACCGAAAAGAGGCTTGGCCCAGTTGAAGACATCGATCCGGCGTGTGCGCCAACCCACCGGCGCCACCGGCGCCGCGATGTAGGCGGTCAGTTTGGGCTGTCCCGACGCGTCGGCGACGAGGTTGTAGGTCTTGAGGCCCACGTTGCTGATCCCGAGGATGATGGCGATCACCGTCACGACGATCACCGCCGCGTAGACCTTGGGCACCGCCGGGGATCCCTTGGTCTCTGTCGGCCCGCTCGGGGGACGGATCGAATGCGACCCGGTTGGTGGCGCGCTGCCGACGTGCATGCCGAGGGGCTGGATGAGCAGGACGAGGAACAGCACGCCCACGCTGAAGGTCACGAGGCCGATGAAGGGGTGCAGGATGTCGATGGCGACGTGCTCCCCCCAGGTCTTGCCGGCCCAGAAGATGAAGGTGATGCGGCCCAGGTTGATGGCCCAGAGCAGCAGCATCCCCCCCACGAGCCACAGCACCTTGCGCACGATGGGCCCGTGGACGACCGCCGCGAAGGCCGATCCGATCAGCAGGAACCCCACGACGCTGTTGACCCCTGAACACGCCGACACCACGCTCAGGGGAAACGACACGCCGTGGTGCACCACGACGAACAGCGTGCCGTCGGGAGAGGTGACCGACTTCGCCACCGGGAGGATCTTGACGATCTCGCGAATGCCCACCAGCGTCGCCGCGGTGAAGGCGTCGAGGACCTTCAACAGCACGGTGGAGTACGGGTAGGGCCATCCGAGGAAGAGGTACCCGACGGCGAGCTTCTGGCGCCACAGCACCCGCACACCGAAGATGATGGCCACGGCACCGGCGACGAAGACCGGCAAGGTGAGGAGGTCGATCCTCCACACCCAGAACATGGCCGACATCTTTCCCGGCAGCAGCAGGTTGGCGGCCAGGGCGCCACCGACCAGGGGCAGGCCCACGATGTAGTCGACCTGCCGGTCGTGGATGGCCGGCTCGGGACGTAACGGGCGAGCCCGCACCGCCGCCAGGGCCAAGGCGATCGCCGGCACCAGGCTGACGTAGGCGAGAGGCGTCTCGAGGCCGGCGTTCTGGATCAGCGTCGAGAGGGAGTAGTTGTAGGCCACCCCCACCACGACCAGCAGCACCGCCATCTGGATGGTCGTCCGCACCCGCGCCGGTGCCTCGTGCCACCGTTGCTGGGCCTGGCTCCTCCACCGGAGCGCGGTGGAACGCCAGGTCTGGGTGCCGACCGGGTCGAAGCGGGCGACCTGGGTCATCCGAACCGACCGTTGACGTAGTCGGCGGTCCGGGGGTCCCGAGGGTCGCCGAAGACGCGCTCGGTGGGACCGGCCTCGACGATGTGCCCGGGCTGGCCTTCACCGTCGAGGAGGAAGAGCGCGCACTGGTCGGATACTCGCTGGGCCTGTTGCATGTTGTGGGTCACGATGATGATGGTCACGTCCCGACAGAGCTCCTTGATCGTCTCCTCGATCACACCCGTGGAGATCGGATCGAGGGCCGAGCAGGGCTCGTCCATGAGCAAGACACGGGGTCGCACGGCCAGGGCGCGGGCGATACACAGGCGCTGCTGCTGACCACCCGACAACGACACGCCACCGTCGTTGAGCCGGTTGCGGGTCTCGCGCCACAGCCCGGCGCGCTCGAGACACTCCTGGACCAAGGCGTCGCGGTTGTCGACCTTGGTTCCTGACAGCCGCAGGCCGGCCAGCACGTTCTGGGCGATGGTCATCGACGGGAAGGGGTTGGGCTTCTGGAAGACCATGCCGATGCGAAGGCGCGTATCGGTGATCTTCAACGCTGGGCTGTAGATGTCCATACCGTCGAGCTCCACCGAGCCCGACAGGGCGGCGCCGGGGATGAGCTCGTGCATCCGGTTCAGGATCCTGAGGAACGTGGACTTCCCGCACCCCGACGGCCCGATGAGGGCCGTGACCTCGCCAGGGTTCATGGCCAGCGACACCTTTTCCAGGACCTTCTGACGGCCGAACCACGCGCT
Source organism: Acidimicrobiales bacterium (assembly GCA_050011815.1). GTDB lineage: Bacteria > Actinomycetota > Acidimicrobiia > Acidimicrobiales > UBA8190 > Chersky-840. Next base: position 3,656 of record JBEKIJ010000050.1, read on the forward strand.
CACGTCGTTGGCTCGCATCGATGCCTGGACCGACACCGGGGGTGACCCATACCCCGGTGGCGGGGGCGGGGCGTACCCCGGTGGTGGTGGTGGCGGCGGCGGGGCGTACCCCGGTGACGGGGGTGGCGGCGGCGCCCATCCTTGGGACGGAGGCGGAGGTGGCCATCCCTGGTTCGGGTAGGGAGCGACGGTCATGTCCTCATCCTTCGTCGTAGACGCCATCGCCCGATGGCGGCAAAGCCGATCGCACCCGAACCCACCAGCACGAGGGGCAACGGATCGGCACCGGTGGAGGCGAGTGTGGATGGCGAGGTTCCGTCCGATGACGCCGCGTCGGTCGAGGGATCCCCCGTGTTCCCCGACGCACCAGCGCTCGTGCCGGGGACCGTCGTCGCCGTGGCGCCGGTGGCCCCCGACTGTGCCGACGATGCGCTCGCCCCCGACGACGCCGTCGACGTGGCCTCGGCGTCGAGCTCGGAGGCGACCTTGAGGCCGGCGGTGACCTCGGCCGCCGTGGCCGGGGCGGCGCCGAGGACGGCGATGTCCGACTGCCCGGTGGGACCGAGGACGTACCGGATGAACTGGGCCAGCTTGGTGGCCTGCGCCGATGCCAGGCCCGATGTCGGGACCACCAGGTAGCTCTCGACCATCAGGTAGTTGTTGTACGCATCCGCGTTGGTGGGCTGGGGGTTGAACGTCACCAGGTTGGTGCTCGGGTCGAGGGTGATCCCGGTGCCCGTCTCGGCGGCGACGGCGGCCTTCTCGGTAGGACCGACGAAGGTCGGGGTCGGGGTCGTATCCGCATTCTCGATGGCGGCGGTGGGGACGTTCCAGGGCGTGCCTTCAGGGGCCCCGGCCCACACCGCCGACAGGGGGAAGGCGTCATGCGCTCCCCCTTCGTTGGGCGAGAGCGCCCCCCAGGTGTTGAGGAAGCTCGGCGCGTCGGTGGTGGACTCGATGGTGAGCTCGTGGCCCAGCAGCGCCTCGTCTCCGCCCGGATAGGAGTGCTCCAAGGGGAAGGGCCAGAACTCGTCGGGAGTGTCGCTCGTCGTCCTCGGCGTGTTGGCGGGGTTGTTCAGGGCGTTGTCGAGGTCGGCCTTGGCCGAGGTGTCGCTGTCGAGCAGCGCCATCAGGGCGGAGTTCTCGGCCGAGGGCGACAGGTCCGCAGCATGCCCGATGCCGTTGGGATCGGGGATGGCCTGGAGGTTGGCCTGGGTGAGCGAGGCGTCGTTCCACCCGGTCACGGTGGGAACGCTGGCCCCCGCCACCGTGAGACCGTGGGTGACGATCTCCCCCACCTGCGCCGGGGTCAGAGGCATGTTGTTGCAGAACGTCGAGGGCGTGAGCGTGTTGTTGGCCAGATCGGTGGGGCTGCAGATGGCGAACACAGCGAGGGCCACGGGTGTGGCGGCGAAGGGCACGTAGGCGAAGGACCGGCCGTTGGCCGTGGCCGTGGCCGCCTCGGCGGAAGTGAGCGGACGCTCCGACACCACGAAGTCGGCGTCGAAGTCTCCGGGCCCTGAGCCGGCGAAGTTGGCGATGGCGTCGTCGAGGTTGGTGTCTGAGTACTGCGGGTTGAGAGGACCCAACCCGGTGTCGGTGTTGAGCAGGAGGTTGGTGACCGGCGTCAGGAACGACCCCCCCTCGCCCACCAGGGCGGTCGGATCGGTCTGCGCCGCCGCCGAGCCGGCGCCGGCACCGAGGACGGCGAGAGACAGCGCCCCCGTCAGGACGCCGCCAGCCGCCAGGGTCCGCGTCGTCAGACGCCTTGGGTTCACTCCACCCTCCGCACCCGCCGAGCGACGAGGAGACGGCGGCGGGCGCCCCAGCCCACGACCACGAGGACGCCGCCCACCACGATGGTGGGGACGGGGTCACCGCCGGTGAAGGCCATGGAAGGGGTGCCGCCGGTGAGCGCCACCGACGGATCGGCACCCGTCCCGCCGGAGCCGGCCGCTGTGCTGACGCCGCCGGACGCCGCCGTCGACGTCGCCTTGGTGGCGGCCTTGGTGACCGCGCTCGCCTTGGCGGTGCTCTTGCTGGCCGTGTTGCCGTTGGTGAGGGCGGTATTGGGGGCGCCAGGCGGAGCGGGCGGAGCGGCCCCGTTGGTGACGCCGCAGGTGGGCGTGGTCTGGCCCGCCTGGACCTCGGCTGGTGTCAGGTCGCCGCACGAGTACCCCTGGTCTTCAGCCGACGTCGGGGACACCGCCCCGGGCACCTTGGAGATGACGTTGTCGATGCCGTACCTCTCGAGCGACAGGCCGAGTTTGGCGAAATCCATGCTGGGCGCCACCCCCTGGCCCAGAGTGAGGACGTAGTTGACGTAGGCGCTCAGCGTCGCACCCTTCGCCGCGGTCCACCCGGTGGTCGGAGTGAGCAGGTAGCTGTAGGTGGACGGGTTGTAGACGTTGGGGCCGGCGCCGTTGAAGTTGAGCACGTGGGTGCCATCTGATTGCTGGGTGGCGTAGGCGAGGGCCGAGGCCACGTCCACCGGATTGGGGGTCGTGAAGTCACCGGTGGCGTTCTGCACCTTGGCCACCGAGTGGGCGGGGTCGCTCCCGGTGAACCCGCTGTCGATGGCGTAGTTCTCCTGGACCGGGCCGATCGCTCCCGACGTGTTGGCGATCGTCGAGGCCACCGCGGAGGTCTCCTGCTCGTCATACCCGTTGCCGGGCGCTTCCCAGTTCGAACCGGGGGCGGTGGCCGAGATGGCCACCCCGCTGGGGGGAGGCGTGCCCGCCATGTTCTTGGCGTACTGGGCCCATACGGCGGGCTGTTCGTCGATGCAGTACTCCTCGAGGACGTAGTTGGTGCCCGCCGGGTCGCTCTCGGTCACGGGCTTGACCGGCAGGTTCGGCATGGTCACCCCGGAGTTGGCCCCGTTGAGCTTGAGGGCGGGGTCGTCCCAGTTGGTGATCTGGCCGGTGAGCAGCAGACAGGCCGTGTAGCTCGTCAGCTCGAGGGTCTGGGTGAGACCCGGGACGTTGTACATGAAGGCCACGCCCGCCGCGGTGATGGGGATGAATTCGTAGGGAAAGGAGGGTGGTGTCGTCCCGACGCTCGAGTTGACGTACCCGGTGTCGGTCACGGCGAAGTCGACGGTCCTGTTGGTGAAGTAGTACCGACCGTACCCAGAGGAGCTGGTCGTGTAGTTCACGCTCAACGAGTACGGCGCGTGGCCCACATTGGCGTCCCACTGCGTGATGGCAGGAGCCGCGAACGACGACCCGCCCCCGTTGATCGGGGTGGCGGCGGCACTGGCCGGAGCGGCGCCGACGACCATGCTGGCGAATGACACCGTGGCCACGATGGCCACCCCGCCGGCCAGGCGCAGTCGCCTCGCCACAGCGCGGCGACGCTCGACACGTCGGTTCTGCACGTTCATAACGGCGGCTCCTTTGGTCATGATGTCGAAGATCGGCGCGCCTGACGTGGGCGCAGGCGACGCGAGACTCCCCCTGTCCCCGCTCGGCCCGCGGCGCGGGCCGCCACGAAGAGGCCGAGGACGAGGGCAACCAGCACGAAGGCGACCCCCCAGGCCACCCGGATGGCGTTGAGGGAGGGTTGGTTGATGAGCGAGAAGATCTGGAGGGGCAGATCGGCCTGGTAGGGGGCGAGCGGACTGAAGTTGTAGTGCACGTTCCCGCCCGCCGTGAACAGGACCTCAGCGGTCTCTCCCGCGGTTCGGGCCACACCCAGGATGGCGGCGGTGATGAGTCCGGCCCGTGCGGTGGGAAGGACGATCTGGAGGATCACCCGCCATTGCGGCGCTCCCAATGCCAGAGCCGCTTCGCGCAGCGCGCCGGGCACGATGATGATGACCTCGACGGCGGCCCGTGTGACGAGCGGGAGCATGAGCACGCTCAAGGCCAGCGCCGCCGCCAGACCGTCGAGGCCGTTGGGCCCGCGCGGCTTCACCAGGACGATGTAGACGAAGATACCGGCGATGATCGACGGCGTCCCGGTCATGGCGTCGATGACGTTGCGCACCACGCGGGACAAGATGCTGTTCGAGTTCACCAGATAGGTGGCCGTCAGGATGGCGAGGGGAACGCTGATCAAGGTGGCCACGCCCACCTGCTCGAGCGACCCCACGATGGCGGCACCCACACCGGCTTTGGTCACCGGCGAGCTTCCGCCGAACTGGGACATGTCGGACACGAGGAAATGGGGGAAGGCGGCGAACACCACCGGAGCACCCTTGAACACCACGAACCCGATGACGGCGACCAAGGCGAGGAGGGCGGTGAGCGAGCCGCTCCAGACGGCCACGGTGGCCAGCCGGTCCTTCATGACGAGCGTTCCGTGCAGGTTCCGGCACACGACGCCGTAGATCACGAGGAAGAGCAGGAACGAGCACAGAAAGAGGCCGAAGGGGGCCGACAACCCCGCCACGGTGAAGATCACCGAGATGGCTGCCACCGCCGCCACCGCGCTTGCCACCAATTCGACAGCGGGCCCGCGGGAATGCCGTGGTCCCGAGTGCGGCGAGTCGCCTCCCGGAGGAGTGAACCCCGGCGTCGGCGGGGGGGCCGGTGGGTTCGTGACCATGGTGGCGGTCATGGCGTGGCCCAGACCCGTGGGAGTGAGGCCGTTGGTCGACGTCATCGCCGTGGGCCCGTTCCACGTCGCACGACCATCCGACCACCCAGGCTGATTATCAAGGTGGTGGCGAAGAGCGTGAGCCCGGCCAGCACCAGCTCGCTCTGGCCCTGGGTGCTCGAGATGGTGAAGTCCGAGCCGATCTGCTTGGCCACCGTCGAGCCTTCCGGGCCCATGATGTGCGCCGTCAGGCCGTTCAGGTTGCTCGACAGGATGAGGAGGATGGCGATGGTCTCACCCAGGGCCCGGCTGAGCCCGAGCAAGGTCGCCCCCACCATCCCGCTACGCGAGAAGGGCAAGACGACGTCGGTGATCATGCCCCACCGGGTCCCTCCCAGGGCCAAGGCTGCCTCGCAGGCGTCGCGCGGTACCTGGGCCATCACCTCTCGGGTGATGGACGTGATCACCGGGACGATCATGATGGAGACGACGACCCCGCAGATGAAGATGGAGTGCTCATAGCTGCCGGCGTAATCCGTCCGAAAGACGGGGATGAAGCCGAGGTGTTTCACGATCCACCCCGACGTCCCGTTGAGCCAGGGGCTCAGCGCCTCGAGACCCCAGAACCCGTACACGATGCTGGGCACCGTGGCCAGGAGGTCGATGAGCGCGGTCAACCACTTCCGCAGGCGGGCGGGGGCGAACTCGTTGATCATGAGAGCGGTGGAGATGGAGATCGGCAGCGCGAAGACCAGGGCCACCAAAGCGATCTCCACGGAGCCGCCGATGAGGGCGAGCACGCCCGGCTTGGCCGGCGCCGACCAGGTCGTGCCGAGGAAGAACCTCCATTTGAAGTGCGACAGTGCCCACCAGCCGTGATAGGCGAGGAAGACCATGATCGACACCAGCAGCATGAACATGATGACCGCGCTGCAGGCCAACAGCCCGAAGAAGCGGCGGTCAGCCGAGGTGTGCACCGGGGTCAGGGCGATGGGCGTCTCGTCGACCAACGGGTCCACCATCGCGTCGGCCACAGCCGTCATGAGGTCTCCCTGGGCCGCAGCGACCTCCGCCCGACCGTGCCCACCAAGGTCATGAGCGCCCCGACGAGGATCAGCAGCGAGGTGGCGGGGAGGGGTCCGGTGAAGGCCAGGGTGCCCCCGCCCGAGCTGCCGGCGGAGGTTGCGAGGCTCGACCCCGACGAGACGGCGATGCCGGCCCCGCCCGATCCGGGACTGGTGGCGGGAATGGTCCCGGCCGCGCTCGGCTTGTCGTTGCTGTTCGTGGTGACCAGGAACGGCGCCGAGAAGAGGTGGGGCTTGGAGAAGTCCTCCTGGTCCGGCCCGATGTAGAGCACACACTGGTTGCTCTGGGTGCCACAGACGGGCTTCCCGTCCGAGGACTCGCCCAGGGTCACGCTGTCGGGGAGGGCGTACACGGGATAGTTGTCGAGCCGGAAGCTCCCGTCGGCGTTGATGTACGTGGTCGACAGGATCGTGGACCCGTCGCAGTGAAATGTCGGGACAACGGGGAGATTGGCCGTCGTCCCACCGGGATCGTCACACTCCACCGCCTTCATGGCGGGCTCCCCGGTGAAACCGCCCTGGTGCTCCAGGTTCGACAAGCTCAAGGTGGAGTTGGGGGCCACCGTGATGTCGATGACCTGACCGCTCCCCCACGGAGTGCTGGCGTTGGCCGGCGACTTGGCCGTCAGGGTGACGGGGCCGCTGACCAATGTCGAGGCTCCGGCGTGGTTCGAGCACGCCGCGGCCAGCAGACCTCCGGCGAGCACGGCCAGCCCGAGCATGCGCACCGTCCGCAACGGCGACCGACGACTTCTCATTGACGCTCACTCCCGATGCGCACCACGACGGGTTGCCGCCGGGTGAGCCGTCGCCGACCGATGGTGCCGAAACCGAGGAGGATGCCCCCCAGGGCGAGGGTCCAAGGGAGGAGGTCCGATGCGCCCGTGAGGGCCAGCGATCCCCCCGCACTGGCGGACGCCGGAGTCGCCGACGAGCCCGACGAACCCGTGTTGCCCGTGGTCGCCGCGTCCGAGGCTGTCGCCGACGCCACGGTGGTGGCGGTGGTCGCTCCTGCACCGGTTGCCGCTGCGGACGAGGGCGTCGTCGTCGTGGTCGTGGTCGTGCTCGAGCCTGACCCACCGGCGGCCGAGGATCCGCTGGCGGTCGTGAAGACCACGGTCACGCTCTGGCCCGATAGGGGCAGGTTGTCGGTGACGTCGGTGGCGTCATAGGTGACGGACTCGGCCGCCTTGTCGGTCACCGTAAACGTCGCCTCGCCGTCGCTGTTGGTGACGCCCGTCACGGTGACCACCGACGAGGTCCCCCCTTCGGGGTTCAGGGCGACCGTCTTGCCCGACAGCGCATCGCCGTCGGCGTCGGACAGCACCACGGTGATCGTGGCCGCGCTCGACCCGTCGGCAGGCACCTTGGTCGGTGACCCGACGACCGTGGAATCGGCGACGACAGGCGCCACCGGAGGCGGGGTGCCGAATGTGACCGTCGCCTCCTGACCGGCGAGGAAGAGGTTGTCGGTGGTGTCGGTCGCCGTGTACGCCACGATCTCGTTGGCGGTGTCGGTCACGGAGAACGTCGCCTCTCCATGCGGGTTCGTCGTGGGGTCGATCGGGGTGATCTTCGAGCTCCCGGCGACAGCAGCCAGCGAGATCGCCTTCCCGGGCACGGGGTTGCTGTTGTGGTCCTGGAGGGTGACCGTGATCGTCGACGCGGTGGTGCCGTCATTCGCCACCACCGGCGGGTTGGCGGCCACCGTAGAGTTGCTCGCCTGGGGTGCGGTAGCAACGAAGGTCACGCTCACGGTCTGGCCCAGCGTGACACTGTCGGTGGTGTCCTCGGCGGTGTACTGCACCGTCTCGGCAGTGGTGTCGTAGGCGTAGAACGTCGCCACGCCGCTGTTGTTGGTGGTGCCCGGTGCCAGGCTCCCCTCGGGCTGGGGGGCCACTTCGGTGGTGGCATCAGGCGACCCCGTGACGTTCACGGCCACGCCTCCGAGCGCGTTCCCGAACTGGTCGTGCATGGTCACGACGATCGTCACCGGTGTCACCCCGTCGGCGATCTCCGTGGGAACCGACACCGTTACCGTGGAGGTTGTCGCCGACGGTGCCGGGACCTCGAAATCGACTGTGGCGGTATGTGTCATCACAAGCCCGGAATCGGTGACATCAGTGGCAGTGAACGCGACGCTTTCCGCCGTGCCATCTGCCACGCTGAAGGTAGCGTGACCGTTTGAGTCGGTCGCCACTCCTGTACTCGGCGTCACGACTGCATGGGTCGAGTTTGCCGACAAGGTGACGGTCTTGCCGCTCACCGCGCTGACGCCGTCCGACGCCAGCAGCGTCACGGTGACGGTGCCGGTCGGAAGCACCCCCCCGCTGGCGACCGACGACACCACGGTGGGGTTCGCCGTCACCGTGGAGACGCTGGGCGAGACGGTCAAGGTCCCGAAGGTCACGACCGCACTCACGCCCGTGAGCGGAATGCCGTCGGTCGTGTCGGTGGCGCTGTAGGTGACCGCCTCAGACGCGGTGTCGGTGGCGGTGAATTTCGCCTGACCCTGGGCGTTGGTCGTACCCGACACCGTGGTGATGACAGAGTGTCCGGTCCCTTGCGACAGGGTCACGGCCTTGCCGGCCACCGGCACCCCGGGGGATGCCTGGTCATCGAGCGTGACGGTGATCGACGTCGAAGTGCCGCTCGGCACCGTGGTCGGGACCGCGGTGATCGTCGAGTTGGCCGGAGTGACCACGGGAGCATTGAACGTCACCGTCGGGTTTCCTGCCGGGGTCGGAGTAAGAACGAGATCCGAATCGGAGACGTCGGTGGCGGAGTAGGTGACCGTCTCCGCCTTGGTGTCGCTCACCGTGAAGCTGACGGCTCCCGTCGTAGTGTCCGTCGTCCCGGTGAACCCCACCGAGCCGTTGTACATGATCGTCGACGAAGAACCGGAACCCTGACTGAGTGTGATCTCCTTGCCACCGGTGACGGGAGTGCCGTCGGCGTAGAGAAGGGTGACCGTCACTTTCGAGACGCTGATGCCGTCGGCGGCGGCGGTCGCCGGCGACGCCACCACCGTGGACTTCGTGGGTGATGCCGTGGTCTCGGTCGGCGCCGAGCCGTCTCCCGGGTCCTCACCTCCGTCGTCACCGTTGTTCGTGACGAGGAACGGTGCCGAGAAGATGTGGGGTTTGGAGAAGTCGTTCTGCGCAGGCCCGAGGTAGAGGACGCAGAAGTCGGGCGCCGTCCCGCACGTGGGCTTCTGGGTCGGGCTCTCTCCGAAGGTGGCATTGTCCGGCAGCCAGTCGATCGTGTAGTTGTCGATCGTGAAGCTGCCGTCGGCGTTCACGGCCGACGTCGAGAGAATCGTGGATCCGTCACAGTTGCCGGTGGGTGTCCCCGGGAGGTTGCCGACCAAGCCCCCGGGATCGTCGCACTCCACCGCTCTCATGGCGGGCTCCCCCGTGTAGCCCGCCGACTCCAGGTTGGTCAGGCTCAGCGTCGGGTTGGCGGACACTACGACGTTGACCTGTTGGCCGCTCGAGTACGGGGTTCCCGATGTCACAGTGCCGATCGTGTTGATGCTGACAGTGCCGTTACTGAGCGATGCGGCGCTGGCGCGTCCGGCCAGCAAAGCCAAGGGGGCGCCCAGGGCGAGGAGAGCTGCTCCGGCCAATTGGGCCCGCCGCAACCAGGTGGCCCTGGTCCGCAACCGCTCGGCCCTGTGTCTCGCTCGCACTCGGATGTCGCTCCCATTCGGTCGGATTCCCGACCGCTCCGTCTCGGTCCGTCTCACGCTGGCCATCACTTGTTGCGGCCTGATTCGCACATTCCCCATATGACGCCCAAGGCCCAGGGGCCCGTCGATCACTCGGCGAGCCCCCGGGCCGGGGCACTGATGGCAGGGACGTGTCAGACGCACGTCCCTTCTGGTAACTCAGCTATTCGGACTTGTCACCGCCAGGATCGGGGCCACACCGGGGAAGTAGATGGTCGTCGCCCCCGTCGGGATCACATTGTTGAACGTGATCGTGTTGGTGCCGACGGACGAGACCGTGGTGCTGGCCGGCACCGCCGATCCCTTCGCGACTTGGCCGGTCGCGAACGCCGATGGTGAGGGCACGTTGCCGCTGGTCATGGTCACGGTCGTCGTGCCGTTCCCGGTGACAGCCAGGCTGGCATCACACGAGGAGTTCGGTGCCGTGATCCCGTCCAGTGGTGTGAGCTTGCTGGCGGCGAGCTCGGTGGTGTTGTCGTTCAACCGGCTGAACTCGAAGTTGTTGTTGATCACGTTCGTGATCTCGTTGTCGAAGTTGACGCCTGTGGTGAGGTCGGTCTTCTTCGTGAACGCGCTGTTCGAGTCGCAGATCCAGTTGAGGAACCCGGCAGTCGAGGAACGGAGCGCCGTCGACTTGTAGATGTTGAACAACGTCCGGGCCGTCGGGTAGGTGTTGGTCCGCTCGTTACCGATCGACGGTTGGACCTCGTCCTCGTTGAGCAGCGTGCCCGTGTACGAAAGGGGCACACCTGAAGGCACCGTTCCCGTCCCGGGCTCGAGGCTCTCGGTCCCGGCATTGGGGTTGGACTGGTTCACGCCGTAGGACTCGAAGTACAACGAGGTGGCCAGCACGACAGCCTGGTCCGCCGGGTCGTTCGGGAAGTCCGACGCCGCGAAGTCGCCGATCTGCGAAGCGTTGTTCTCGACGGCGATCTCCAAGTTCCCGGTGGTCCCGTCGCTCGTCAGTGGGTTCTGCTGCGAGGCGGCGTTCCCGTCTGTCAACGGTGGGTTCGTGCCACAGTTTCCGCCCGACACGCCCGAGTTGGCGTACGAGGCGAACGTGGACGTGGTGCCCGAGCCGAGGTTGACGCCGATGATCCGGATCGGCACACCGATCGGGGTGCCGTTGCCGACCGTGTGGCCTCCGGCCAGGTTGGTCAGCTGACCCCAGTCGGTGATCCGGGTGGACCCGGTGGCGCACCACAGGCGGTAAGCGGTGCTGGTAGCGCCGCCGCCGTTGTCGTTGTTGTCAACGTCGTTGAACGGCGTGCCCGAGCACGGCGTGCCCTCGAGACCCTCGCCGGCTGCGACGCAGTTGGTGGGGTCGCCGGGGAGCCAACCTGCCGCCACCGGCCCGATGCCTCCCGAGGGGAAGGGCACGTTGCCGGGGTTGCCGGTCCCCGCCCCGCCGAACACGGTCCCGGCGTAGAAGCTCGGGGTGCCGACGGCCTCGGGGTCGACGCTCTGGAAGTCCATGGCCGGGACGCTGTCCTTGGCGTAGCCGAGCTGGATCATGGTGCACCCAGCGATGGTCCCGGCCGGCTTGGAGGACCGGGCGTAGTCAACGTTCTGTGGGGAAGGCTGGGTCCCACAGAGCTGAGCCTGGCCGTTGCCGGATCCGATGTTGTTGATGCCCTGGAGGACCTCGGTCCGGTTGAAGTTGTCGATCGTGTCGGTCGTCGACACGTCCGAGAAGTTCGGTGAGGTGCCGCTCACGTTGTCGCAGTCGGCGTTCTGGCCTGTGCCCGAACCGATCAGCTGGCACCCGTACAGCCCGGCCTGGGAGTAGAGGTCACCGATCTGCTGCATCATGAACAGCGTGGTGTCCGAGCCGGCGCCCCGGATGATGTTGGAGGCCGTCTGCGTCCCGGCCGTCCCCGTCCCGGCGGTCTGCCAGTTCGGGTAGGCGCCGACATTGGTCGGGTACGGCGGTACCGAGACACCGGCCTCTGCCACCCCCGTGGTAAGGGTCAACATCCCTATCAGGACGACCCCCGCAACGGAGGCTCCTCCCGCAAGGCGCTTGCCCAGCTTCCAGGATCTCATAAGGTTTCTGCTCCTTTTGGTTTCAGGTCTCGGGACGGATTTGTGCTGCAGAACGAGCTGCCGTTCCGCCTCAGGCG
>JBEKIJ010000051.1:0-9936 GCA_050011815.1 Acidimicrobiales bacterium
CTCGCAGCGCGCTCTTCAGCCAGCGCCAGCTCGCTCAACGCCTCTGCGATGGCTCGGTCGCGCTCTGCTGTGGCGTGCTGGTAGATGAGCGCTGCTCGCGGGCTCGCATATCCCATGCGTGCCATTGATTCCTTCGTGCTCGCTCCCGTCGACGCCGCGAACGTATTGGCCCGTAGGGCGCAGGTCGTGAAAGTCCAATCCCGGCACCCCGGACGCTATGCGGGTTCTGTTCCCACCGTTCCCCCATTGGATCGTCGTAGGGGCGCACCCTTTGGTTGGCGTCGCCCGGCACACGAAACGGGTGCGGTTATCAGCCGACAGTGACCATCCACCGACGTCGCTGTAGAGGTCAAGGCGACTGACACCGAAAAGAGAGGTCCGGACACACCGACTCGGGCAGTCGTTGGTAGGTCGCGACTGCGACAGCGGGGCCGGCGGCGTGGAGGAATTCGGAACGAGGTTGGACTCAGATGGGAGGAAGTCGATCGCTGGAGGTGAAACCGACGCGTCCGTGGGGTGCTCCAGGAAGTAGCGGTATTTGCCCCAGGGATGCCGCCTGAGGGCGAAGACGAGGGGCCCGATGCCACAGGGAACCGCTCCTCCCCAATCGTCAGCCACCTCGCGCAGTTCGTCGAGCGGAGCCAGGAAATCGCCCGACAGGTCTCCCTGGCCCGACAGGTGGAGGGCGTCGATCCCCGAAGAGAGATCCACGAGGTCGCCCGACACTGGCGTTGACACGGTTTCAGTCCCAGTCATCGAGATCGAGCAGCCTCTGGTGCGCCGCGAGACGAGTGTCGAGGTCGGCTTTCCAGAACTGCTCGAGCTCACGGGTGATCCAGGCACAGCTCCGCTCGTCGGGGTGGACGCCGAAGGTGGCCCGGATCCGGCGGAGCTTTCTGAAGATGGTCGTCCGGTGCCAGCCGGCGTGCTCCAGGGCCTTGAAGTCTCCCACCTGGTGCCACACCACCCAGAAGCCGATGTTCTCATGACCATCCTGGTCCCAAACGCACCACCGATGGCTACAATGGAGCCAGTGATCAGAGTCGAGCTTGAACGGGTCGAGGCGCTCGAGCTCCTTGGAACGACCTTGGCGCACCTCAACGATGCCGAGGCCAGAGCCGAGACGTCACCCCGAGTGCCGCTGCTGATGGCAATCCGGAACAAACTCGCTCTCGGGCTCAGGGAGGAAATATGAGCTACAGCGACGTCGAGGTGTCAGCGGCGACGGCCGCAATGGACAAGTACAGGGTCGGCGAGGGCGGCGAAGTTGGCGCGGCTCTTGTCGTGGTAGGCCTAAGTGCAGAACGGGCCGCCAAAGAATCGGGGCTGCGAGACGACATGATTCGAGTTGCGCATCGCGCTGGAGCGTCGATCCGTCAACTCGCCGACGTCTCAGGCCTTGGTCGAAAAACCGTTACAGCAATCGTTTCCTATCACGCGCGTTCGCAAGACTGACTGCGCCCTCGCCGCGCCAGTCGATATCTGACGCGCCTTCCGTGGCACATAATGTCGGGATTCCGACCCCCGGTCAGGCTCGTATCGGCTGGCCCGTCCGAGCGGGTGGCGAACCCGAGACAGTCGTGAAGTTTTGGAGTCTCAGCGAGCAGCGCGCCGCGCTGGGAAATGAGGTTGGGATGGAAGGAGAGGTCGGGGTGAGATTGGGGTTGGAGCTTTGGATCACTGGCAGAGAAGAACCCACAGGCATCCGAAAACCCTTTGATTGCCCTTTACGCAAGGAGGCCGGGGGCCATAGGCCCCGGCCCCACACACGACCATTGGGCCTGTAGACCGTGGCCCAGACGGCCACCCCCCCATGTACGGGAGTGTTTGAGGTTCCGGTCAGGATCCCGGAGACCGTGACTACCCCGTCATCTGGCGTACTGCACTGCACGGCTGACGCGGTTGCCCGAGAGTGCCCTGTGACCGTCACTGACAGACCTGCGGCGGACGAGGTGGATGAGCAAGCGGCGAGAGAAGTCCCGGCCACGACCATTGCACCGAGTAGCAGCGCTCTGCTCATCCCCCCATGATCTCACGAAGACCGGGTTACTTCGGTGGCTTAGCGAGAGATACCTCGCCCTTCCGACGCGCCGGTATTCGGGATCCCGATGGCCCTGTGAAATCGGTGTGCCAGACGCATTCTGGACCTAACGACCAGACGGCCGTGGCTGACAGCCGCCCGGAAATGTTCGCACCCATATTAATCGGCGCCACCTGGATCAGCTCGTCTTGACGTAATCACGGAGCGCCTTTCGTATCGGCTCCGATTGTCAACCCTCCTTCGGTAAGAGACTCCGATATTCCACACGCATGGTCATGGCGTGGATCGCGGCCGGTCCGTCTGGTCTATCCATCACCACCAACTCCAAGGGGTTCCTGCCCGATCCGGCCCGAGCACAAAAAAGCGATGGGGATCCTCACCAATTTCCTCCACAACCACGGCATTGCGAAGCACGGGTTCGATGTCCTCCCCGGTGATGCCGTGACGGAACGCCGATCGGAGGACGTCCATGGAGGAATCGTTTTACGAAACCCGGGTCGACATCGTTGCGGAAGCAACATTCGTGCGCGATCCGTGCGCGATTTTCAGCGCGAGGGGTTCAGTCGGCTTGCTCGCCCGACTTGATCGGTGGCCACCCGGCGGGCCACCAGTCTCCCTGTGGGTCGGTGGTCTGCCCGACCTCGATGATGTACCCATCGGGATCTCGGATGTAGCAACGGATCTCGTACTGGTGCTGCTTCGGCGGCGTCAGGAACTGCGCGCCCCGGGCGCTCCATTCGGCGTACACGGCGTGGATGTCGGTGACCCGGATATTGAGGAAGCTGCTGACCCGATCGGGATCGCTCGGCGTGGCAAGGGTGACCGTGGGCTTGTCGTCGGTGGGGCCTCCGCCGACATTGATGATGATGAAGGTGTTGGCGAGCTCGATGTTGGTCGGCTCCGGGCCGAAGACCACCGTGCCGCCGAGTACCTCGGTATAGAAGCGCCGGGAGCGCTCGACGTCATCGGAGACGATGAAGTGGGTCACAACCATTCGCACTGCGGGCTGCGTGGGTTCGGCCACTCAGTCAACCACGTCGCCCTGTCGAGGGGGTCGGGGGTCGGTTGGGGTCGAGGCGCCCAGAATCGGGGGTGCCGATCGGTCCCGTGAGGGGTCTCGGACCAGTCGGACGCATCCGACCCCTCGTGATCCCGACCGGTCGGGACTCAGCCCGGCCCCCAGCCGCGATCCGTCACAGTCGGTCCCCCACGGGGAGCACAATGGTGCCATGACCGCCGTACGCCACCGAGGGACGTCGGAGACGAGGAGGCAACGTGACTGATGACGAGGGCCAGCCCAAGTGGAATGTCGCCGAATGGCACGGGAAGATGCTCGTCGATCGCAACGGCGAGAAGATCGGCAAGCTGCAAGACGTCTATGTCGATGTCGAGACCGATGAACCGCAGTTCGCCACCGTCAAGGAGGGCTTCATAGGTCGACATTTGACCTTCGTACCCCTTGGGGGGATTCAGATTGGTCCCGATGACCTACAGGTCGTGGTGACCAAAGAGCAGGTGCGGTCTGCTCCCGAGATCGAAATGCACGGCGAGGAACTCTCTCAGGCGGACGAGTCCACCCTGTATCACCACTTCGAGATGAACTACACGCCGATCAATACCGAGAGTGGACGTCGTCTCGCCCGTCGATGAGGACGTCGCCCTGACCAGGTCGGGGTTTCCGGAGTCGGCGCTGTGGGTACACCGAGATCGGTCGTCGCGCGCAATGGGCGACCGGATGCGGTAGAGCGCTTGAGGACGTCCCGCCAACTGTCCTCACGCTCTCCGCGTCTGGGTTTCGCCATGGCGATGCCCATACCTGCCCTGTTGCGCTACCTGCGACAGGAGAGAGTCGCTCGTACATCACGACCCCGAGCGATTCAGCGCGATTCGGCCGGGGATGACCTTCGGGCAGGCGACTGCAACTCCGAATGCGTATCTTGGCGTCATGACCAAACAGGATCCGACAATCGACAGGGATCTCGCCGGTTCCGTTGCCCTGGTGACAGGCGCATCGAGCGGCATCGGGTCCGCTACCGCCACGGCCCTGGCCCACCGCGGCGCGGCCGTCGCCTTGGTGGCACGGCGCAAAGACCGGTTGGACGCACTCGCCGCCGAGATCGAGGCCCAAGGTGGGACGGCCCTCGCACTGGAGTCAGATGTCACGGACGAACGACAGGCGCGGGAGGCCGTCGAGCGCACGGTGTCATCGTTGGGTCGGCTGGACATCCTCGTCAACAACGCGGGTGTGATGCTGCTCGGTCCGGCCACCGACGCACCACTGTCGGAGTGGCAACGCATGGTCGAGCTGAATCTCCTCGGTCTCCTCTACTGCGCCCACGCGGCACTACCCCATTTGCTTCGATCCGCCTCCGATGGACCCCGCCAGGTGGCCGACTTGGTCAACATCAGCTCGGTGGCGGGCCGGGTCGCCCGGAACGGGAATGGCGTGTACAGCCTCACGAAGCACGGCGTCGGGGCATTCAGCGAGTCGTTGCGTCAGGAACTGGCCAAGCAGTACGTGCGGGTCTCACTGGTAGAACCAGGCGCCACCGCCACGGAGCTGGCCTTTCACAACCGGCCTGAAGTGCTCCAGTCTCTCAGTTCCCAGATTGGACAGACGATGGAGGCGTCAGACATAGCCGACGCCATCGTCTTCATCGTCACCCGACCCAGGCACGTGGCCGTCAACGAGATCCTGATCAGACCTACCGAGCAGGAGCGGTGACGGGCGGGACCGACCCCCACGAATGGTGGCTCTTTCTGCCGCCGCCGACACGAGACCTCCCGGCATCACGCTGACGGATGCCGACCCCGACGTCAGTGGTCGGCGAGCGCGTGGAAGGCCACGGCGGCGGCTGTCGCCACGTTCAGCGAGTCGACCCCCTCGGCCATCGGGATGCGGACCACCACGTCGGACGCGGCCAGGGCCGCAGCCGTCAGGCCCGAGCCCTCGGCTCCGAAGAGCAGAGCCACACCGACTGCTCCCTCTGAGCCGAGAACCCTGGCCCTCAGGTCGGCGAGCCCGACTTCAGGCACCACGCTGTCAGCCGGCGGACGTGGTGCCAAGGCGGCGATCACGAAGCCGGCGCCCCGCACCTGGTCGAGTCCGGTCGGCCACGGCACCAGCCGGGAGAAGGGCACGTGCAGGACGTGGCCGACAGAGACCCGGATCGACCGGCGGTAGAGCGGGTCGGCGCACGTCGGATCGAGGAGGATGCCCGCCACCCCGAAAGCGGCCGCGTTGCGGAACAGGGCCCCGATGTTCTCGTGGTCGTTGAGGCCCTCGAGGACGGCGACCAGGGCAAGGCGTCTCCCCGGGGCACATGTTCCCGCCGCGTCGACCAGGAGCCCTCCCGGACCGGCGGGAGGCGGCCGGTTCGCCACCGCCACCACGCCCCGGTGCAGGGCGAAGCCGACCGTGCCGGCCACCAGGGCGCGAGACCCCACGAACACCGGCGCCCCCCGGGCCCGCGTGGCCCCCACCAGGTCGCTGGCCGCCGTCACCTGGTGATCGTCGACGAGCAGCGACCGCACCGTGTACTTCGACGTGAGGAGCCGGTCGACGGCGAGCTTCCCCTCGACCACGAAGACCGACTGATCGGCGTCCAGCCGGATCCGGCCGGCCGGGTCGTTGAGGTCCCGGTACGTGTCGAGTCGCGGGTCGTCGGGGTCGTCCACCGCGATGAGCGGGCCTCGAGCGACGACAGGTGGGTCCCGGGGCGCGTCGGACACGCCGCCAGCCTCGCGTACCACCTCAGGTGGGGCCCGGCGGAGTTCCTTCGCTTCGGGACCGATCTCTCATGCCGAGGCCGTGAGGAGGACCCCCGACGCGCCGGAGAGGCCGGCGGGGCTCTGTTTGGCCGTGGGTTGGACCGGACCCGACACGTCGGTGTCGTAGGCCGTCACATCGGCGGTGGAGGTGGTGGCGTAGTGGAACCCCGACGTGGTCCCGGCCGAGGCGCTGTTGGCCGCCGCCGCGTAGGCGAAGTACAGCTCCCCGGTGCCGCTCGGGGTGAGGGCGGGAAACGTCACCGTCGTCGACGAGGCGTTGGAGATCCCGCCCCCGGTGTCGATACCCCACACCGTGCCCGCCCCCGAGGTGGCCGAGAACTCCTGGGCCGCCAACCCCGTGTAGATCGACTTGACGCTCGACCCGAAGGTCACGGTGATGGTGGAAGACCCCGAGGCGGTCACCGGGCCCGTCCACAACTGCACGTCGAAGCCGGTGTAGGCGGCGAAGGGAGCCCGGGCCTGGGTCCAGCTGCCCACTCCCCCACCCGACACCGCCGATGCCGCCACGCTCGTCGAGCGAACCTTGACCGCCAGCACCAGCACGTCCCCCACGTGCTGGGGCGACACCGCCAGGGTGGTGGTGTCGGTCCCGGCCTTGTTGGCCAGCGCGCCCACGGCGCTGATGGTGGGTGGCGGTGGTGGTGGCGCCGGAACCGTCGCGCTCACCAGGGCGCCCGCCGCCAATGCCGTTCCCGCCCCGTTCTGCCCGGCGGTCGGCGCCGAAGTGGCCGAGACGTCGCCGTCGAAACAGAAGATGTCGTTGCCGGTGGGCGCCAGGTCGTAGGTGAACCCAAGAGTCGAGCCGGCCACGCCGGAGGTGTCCGCGTCAGCCCATCCCACGTAGAGCTCGTTCGGGCCGGCCGGGGTGAGGCTCGGGTAGGCGACCGCGGTCGACGGGGTTGTGTCGTCCGAGGAGCCGCCGACGTCCTTGGTCCACACCGACGACGGTCCCAGGCCTGAGGAATACTCCTGGGCCATCAGGTCGACCCCGACCGCGGTCACGGGGCCCGAGTAGGCGACGGTGATGGTCTGGGGCCCGGCGGCGGTGATGGTCCCCAGCCACAACTCGGTGTCCCGGCTGCCGTCGGTCCCGCTCGAGAGGTTGGTCCAGGTGCTCACGCCACCGCCGGAGACCGAGGACACCGTCACCGTCGGCGACAGCACCGTGACCCCCAACACGAACGAATCGCCCACGGTGGCCGCCGTCACCGGCAGTGCCGCCTGGCCTGTCCCGTTGGCGTCGTCGAGAGTCCCGACGGCGGTGATGGTCGGGGTTCCCGGAGTGCTTGTCGCCGGGGTCGAGGTCGGGCCCGGCCCGTTGACATTGGTCGCCGAAACGGTGCAGGAGTACAAGGTGCCGTTGCTGAGCCCCGACACCGTGGCCGAGATGGCCGATGCGCCCGCCGGGACACTGATCCCGCCACAGGTCACGGTGAACGCGGTGATGGGACTGCCGCCGGTGGTTCCCGGGGTGAAGTTGACGGTCAACTGGCCGTTGCCCGGAGTCACGGAGGTGATGGTCGGGGCCCCCGGGGCCGTTGTCCCCGACGCCGACGCCGTGATGAGCACCCCCGACGCACCCGAGAGGCCGGCGCGGCTCTGTTTGGCCGTGGGTTGGACCGGACCCGACACGTTGGTGTCGTAGGCCGTCACATCGGCGGTGGAGGTGGTGGCGTAGTGGAACCCCGACGTGGTCCCGGCCGAGGCGCTGTTGGCCGCCGCCGCGTAGGCGAAGTACAGCTCCCCGGTCCCGCTCGGGGTGAGGGCGGGGAACGTCACCGTCGTCGACGAGGCGTTGGAGATCCCGCCCCCGGTGTCGATGCCCCACGCCGTGCCCGCCCCCGAGATGGCCGAGAATTCCTGGGCCGCCAACCCCGTGTTGATCGACTGGACGCTCGACCCGAAGGTCACGGTGATGGTGGACGACCCCGAGGCGGTCACCTTGCCGATCCACAGCTGCACGTCGAAGCCGGTGTAGGCGGTGAAGGGAGCCTGGGCCTGGGTCCAACTGCTCACTCCCCCACCCGCCACCGCCGATGCCGCCACGCTCGTGGAACCGACCTTGACCGCCAGCACCAGCACGTCCCCCACGTGCTGGGGAGACACCGCCAGGGTGGTGGTGTCGGTCCCGGCCTTGTTGGCCAGCGTGCCCACGGCGCTGATGGTGGTGCCCGAGGAGCTGAGGTAGGTGAAGTGGTCGGCGGTGCTGGTGGGGCTCGTGCCCCCGAGGGTCGTGACGGTGACATCCGTGGTGTTCGAACCGGCCGGCGCCGTGGCGGTGAGCTGGACGGCGTTCATGACCTTGACGTTGGTGGCAGGCGTGGAGCCGAAGTCCACGCCGGTGACCCCACTGAAGTTGGTGCCGGTGACGGTGACCGAGGTTCCTCCGAGCGCAGACCCCGACGTCGGCGAGACGGCGGTGACGGCGGGAGTGATCAACGGATCGAAGAGCGTCTCGAATTCGGCCAGAGCATTGGGAAAGGCCCCGTCGGACAGCGAATGATCGCCGTCGCCGGCCTCGTCGTCGGAGAAGTAGGTGAAATACCCCACGCGGTTCGAGGGGGTCGTGACGAAATTGAAGATGTTCTCGATATACGTCGGATCGTCACCCAGGCCGTGGTCGTCGGTCTTGAACCAGCACCCCCACTCGGGCAGGCTCACCTGTTTGTCGTTGGCGGTGGCAAAGGCCACGATGGCCTGCAGGCTGTCGTAGGTGTAGGCGGTATTGCCCGACGTCCCCAGGATGTTGCTCCAGGTGGTGTCGGTGTCGGTGGGCAGGTTGTTGGGCGTGTAGCTGTAGTCCTGGTCGTAGGGGTCGACGCCGATGTAGTCGACGTAGCTGTTCCCCGGATAGGCGGCCGCGATGTTCCAGCCCTGCCCCTGAGCGACTCCCCAGTCGAATTTGAAGTTGGCGCCGGCGACGGCGCGCATCTGGGTCACCCAAATCTGAAAAGCGTTGGCGTAGGCGGCGGGATTCTTTTGCGCCGCCCACGCGTACCAGTCCCCGTTGAACTCCCACCCCAGGCGGATGATGGCGGAGCCGAAGCCGAAGCTGACCAGGGCCTGGGCCATGGACGTCGCCGTGGACTTGAGACTGGTGAGTGTCTTGCCCGACAGATCCCCCGAGGCTGGGAACGACGTCCCCGTGGGGAGCATGCCTATGCCGAGGACCAGGGGCGAGTCATACGAGGCCCACTGCGCCCCGTTGTTCTGAATGCTCGACACCATGCTGGACCAGCTGCTGTACGACGCGTACTGCTCCTGGAACGAAGCGTCGGGGTCTCCGTAGTTGGGCGTGCCCTCGTAGTTGGCCGTGCCGAAGACGAAGCTGAAAGGTGGATACGACGGAACCGTGGCGGCGCCGATGGTGGACACTCCCACACCGATGCCGGCCGAGGTCAGAAGGACCAGCGCCACCAGGGCCCAGCGGATGCGCGCGCGCGTGCGGAGCCTGGCCACACGTGCGCGGTGATCCTGGAGCATGAGCGGGTACCCCACCTAGCGGTTGCGTGATTCTTAGTCGCCCGTACCGCCCGCCCGCACGCTTTCGCATCGCTCCGCCCACCGCACATCCCTCTTCAGGCATTTTGGGCACGGGGCCGTCAAGATCATGGCGAGCGCGAGCATCCTCGCTCTCTGTGGCGCCCTCCCCCGGTGGTGCGGTGGAGGCGTCTCTCTGCACTACCCCTGCGCCGTGAGGGTGAAGGCCTGGGTGACGACCACCTTGGCCTTGCCCTTTCCGAACGTCGCCGTGAAGGTGACCGGGAAGGTGCCGGCGGCTGACTTGTGCTTGGTCGACGTCGGCGTTCCTGTCAGTTGGTCCGTGGACTTGTTGAACTTGACGCCCTTGGGCAGCTTGCCCTTCTCCTTGATCTTCGGCGCCGGAGTCCCCTGCGTGGTCACGCTGAAGGTGAAGGGCGTGGCGACGGTCGCCGAGGCGTGGTCGGCGCTCGTGAACCCGGGTCCGGCCGGGGTGATGCTGAAGCTCTGGCTCGCCTGCGCAGCCGCCTCATACTGCGAGTTCCCGGCCTGGTTGGCATCGACCACACAGGTCCCGGTTCCGGTGAGGTCCACCGCGGTGCCCGAGACCGAACACGCTCCCG
>JBEKIJ010000052.1:0-9489 GCA_050011815.1 Acidimicrobiales bacterium
TGGTCGACGGCGCCAGACAGCGGGAGAACGGCATGCGCATCGGCTTGGGTCTCGAGATGAACGGGACCATGGACGAGATCGTGGCGAGGGCCAGGGTCCTGGCGTCGACGGGAGTGGCGTCGTTGTGGTCGTCGCAGATCTTCGGCTGGGACACGCTGACGGTGCTGGCGCTCGTCGGTCGGGAGGTGCCCGGTGTCGCCCTCGGGACGGCGGTGATCCCCGTCCACCCCCGACACCCCATGATGCTGGCCCAGCAGGCGCTGACGGTCCAAGCCGCCAGCGGTGGGCGCCTCGTGCTCGGAATCGGGCTGTCGCACCAGGTCGTGGTGGAGGGGGCGTGGGGCTGTTCCTTCGACCAGCCCGCCCGGTACATGCACGAGTATCTGTCGGTGCTCGGACCCCTGCTGCGCGGCGAGCAGGTGTCGTTCAACGGGGAGGTGATCAAGACCAACACCTTCGGGCCCCTCGACGTCGTGCCGACGCCACCTCCGCCGGTGTTGGTGGCGGCCCTGGGACCCACCATGTTGCGCCACGCCGCCACCCAGGCCGACGGAACCGTGCTGTGGATGGTGGGACCCACCACCGTGGCGGAGCACATCGTGCCCACCATCACCGCGGCGGCGTCAGGTGCGGGGCGACCGGCGCCTCAGGTGGTGGTCACCCTGCCGGTGTGTGTCACCGACGACCCCGAAGCCGCTCGGGCCAAGGCCGACCGGATCTTCTCCATGTACGGCCACCTTCCCTCCTATCGGGCCATGTTGGATCGGGAAGGCGCGGCGGGGCCCGCCGACGTCGCCGTCATCGGCACCGAGGAGGAGGTCACCGCCCAGATCCGTCGCTTTGCCGACGTCGGGGCCACGGAGTTCTCGGGGGCCGTGTACGGAACCCCGGCCGAGGTCGAGCGGTCGCAGGTCCTTCTCGGTTCCCTGGCCAAAGCTGCGTCGCGCTGAAGAGGGCAGCGCCTGACCTGGGTGCGATGTCCTGGCCAATTACCCGGTATTCTTACCCAGTGTTCACCGGGATGGATTGTCCTAGCAGCCAACCCAAAGAGGTCAGGGCATCTGCCGGTGTCCATGCAGTTTTTGCAGGGTGGGCGAGGTGATAAAGCCCTTCCTGGTCCAAGAATGCATGGATCGTTGGGTTGAGATTCCCCCGGAAGTCGGGCGCCGCGCCTGTCGAATAGCGCTGCACACCCTTGGGGCTGATCAGGACATAGCCATCTGAGTGATTGATGTCGTACGTGAGAGGCTTGCCCGTCATCCAGTCGATCGACGGCGGATTGTCTTCCGCAACCCTCTGGTAGACGAACCCGAAGAAGTGAGCTATGGCGCTCAAGACGGTCGGCGTCTCCGTCACGAGTTCCCAAGTGGCCATGGTGAGGTGGGCATAGGCGGCCAACCGTTTGGGGGTGTCCCTTCCTGGGTCGACGCTGAGTTCAATAATCTGGACCTTGCTCGCTGCATGGGCGGAACCGAGGGACTGCTCGACCTGGAGCAGATTTCCGGTGGTCAACGGACAGATATCGGTGCAAAGCGTGAGAAACGGCACAACCATGACAGTCTTGCCCCGAAACGAGGCAAGGGTGACCGTTCTCCCGTCTTGATCCACGAGCGGCTCGTGACTGATCGTTGCCGGGATGGTTCTGGTTTCGGTCGTGCCGCTTGACGCCGGCGGTGGTCCAGGGGGACCCGAGGAGCACGCTGTCACCATCAGGGCGACCAAGCCCAGGGCATACGCTCGCCGTCGTCTCTTCAGCACCCGAAGACAGCAACGCAGGCCTGCGGTCACAGGAAGGAGCTCCCGTCTTGACTGCTTGACTCGGCAACTGGGACCGCCGCGAGTACCTGACTGAGAGTCATGGGTTCGCATTCTGTCTCCTGCACGGCTATCTCAGCGCTTGGCCTCGCGCTCCGAGGGACATCAAGCGCGACACGACCAATCCGCGAGCTGTTCCACACGACGAATCCCGACGAAAGGGCCATGGCGGCTGCAGCGATCAGAGGATTGAGAAAGCCACAAGCGGCCAGAGGAATCGCCGCCACGTTGTAGCCGAACGCCCACGCCAGATTGCCGCGAATGGTGGTCAGGGTGTGACGCGCCAATGCGATGGCAGTCACCACAACCGTGAGGTCGTCTCGGACGACGATTAGATCGGCGGCGTTTATCGCCACGTCCGTGCCCGATCCCACCGCGAGACCCAGGTCGGCACTGACCAAGGCCGGGCCATCGTTGACGCCGTCGCCCACCATGGCCACCGACCGACCTTCGGCCTGGAGGCGTCGGATCACCGCCACCTTGTCGGCTGGGAGCGCCCCGGCCACCACATCTGTCACCCCGATCTGAGCGCCGACGGTACGAGCGGTTGGCTCGTTATCCCCGGAGAGCAGGAGGCAGTGAAGCCCGAGCGCCTTGAGCCCTCGGACGGCAGCAACAGCGGAAGGTCGGATCGCGTCGGCGACCGCGATGGCTCCGATGATGGAGTCGTCCCTCCCCACGAGCACCGCGGTTTGTCCGAGAGCTTCCCATGCAGCGCACCGGGCGGCCACATTCTCGGGGATCGGCCCCGCGCCGTTGGCGAAGAGATCAGCCTTGCCGACCGCAATCAGAAGTCCGTCGACCATCCCCCGAGCGCCGACCCCGGCGTGGGCATCGAAGCAGTACACCGGGGGTAGAGTGCCGAATTCCACCTCGGCGGCGGCGGTGATGGCTCTCGCGATGAGGTGCTCAGACGCCTGTTCGAGGGCTCCGGCCCAACGCAAGAGCTCGGAGCGCTCTACGCCGGGGACGATTTCGAGATCCGTCACCGTCATCCGCCCAGTCGTGACCGTCCCGGTCTTGTCGAGCACCACCGTGTCGACTTGTCGCGAGGCTTCAAGGGCTTGGTAGCCCTTGAAGAAGATCCCGAGGCGTGCGCCCCGCCCCGAGGCTACGAGGAGGGCTGTGGGCGTAGCCAGACCCAAGGCACAAGGGCACGCGATGATCAGGACCGAGAGCGCGGCACTGAATGCCCGCTGCGAAGGTCCGCCGACCAGCAGCCAAGCGGCGAGGGTCACGAGGGCGATGACGAGCACGGCGGGCACGAAGACGCCCGCGATGCGGTCGGCAAGGCGCTGAACTGCCGCCTTTTCGTTCTGTGCGTCCTCGACCAGGCGAACCATGTGGGCGAGCTGGGTGTCGCGACCGACCTTCGTCGCCCGAACCACCAGCCGACCACCCATGGCGACCGTTCCGCCCACCACTCGGTCGCCCGCGCTCACGTCGACGGGCAGAGATTCTCCTGTCATGGCGCTGCGGTCGACGGCCGAGTGCCCAGAAACGACGTCCCCATCGGTGGCGATGGTTTCCCCCGGGCGCACCACGAACCTGTCGCCCACCGCGAGTAGCGCAATGGGAATGCGAGATTCCATCCCCTTGCCGTCGAGAACGGCAACGTCCTTGGCACCCACCGCCGCCAGGGAGCGAAGCGCATTCCCACTACGGCGCTTCGACCACGCCTCGAAGTAGCGGCCCGCCAGGAGAAAGGTGGTGACGCCCGTGGCGACGTCGATGTAGATAGCACCGCCCGATTGATGAGCGAGCACGAAGAGAGCCGTCCGTGGCACACGGCTGGTGTCCCGCCAGAACATGGCGTAGAGGGACCAGCCGGTGGCAGCCACAATGCCCAGTGACACCAAAGTGTCCATCGAGGATGCCCCGTGGCGAGCGTTGCGGATTGCAGCTGTGTAGAACGGCCAGGCTCCCCAGGTCAGCACGGGAGCAGCGAGGGCGACGAGCACCCATTGCCAGTCAGGAAACCGCAACGAGGGCACCAGTGAGAAGGCGATCGAGAAATCACACAGTGGCATGAACAGAACGCCAGCAACGACCAGTCGGCGCCCGAGGGAGCGTGCTCGTCTTTCGTTTTCCGCCGAGTGCTCCGTGATCTGAGCGCCGTCCTGGACAACTTCTGCGGAATACCCGACAGACCGGATCTCGTCGACCACTCGCTGAAGCGGTAGGTCCGTGGTCACCGCGACCCGGGCACGTTCGGATGCGTAATTGACGATGGCCGTGACGCCATCGAGGTCGTTGAGTCGTCGTTCGATCCGCGCGGCACAGGCCCCGCAGGTCATGCCACCGATGGCGATCGAGGCGATGGCCCCCCCCGACGACGGGACGTGTGTTACCCCGGCAGCGGTCACGACATGGGCTCCTGGTCGGTTCGATGGGTACGCGCTCGTTCGATGCTACGGATTGAAGGCCGAATGAACTGTTCAGGTCGCGCCGGAGCGTCCGGCTTGGCAGATGCGCGCCTGTAGGCCCTTGCCTCCTCGGTCTGGATGCTGGTAGAGATACTACGAGCTGTAGTAGTACGTCAAAAGGGCATCACCGGTCAGGGGGTCAGAGAGGGTAAAGGAAAGCCGTCCCCGAGGTTCACACAGTGAAATATGAGGGCCTATCCGCAGTGGACACAGCAACGAGCCTGGATGAGACGACCGGAGAGACCAGCGGTGTCGCCCACTGGCGACCCCCCGATGGTCGCCGCATGTTGCAGCTAGCCCTGGCTGCGGTGTGGCTTCTCGACGGAGTTCTTCAGCTTCAACCCTTCTTTTTCACATCCGGGCCCAACGGGTTGAGCGCGATGTTGAAGGGTGCAGCCGCGGGAAACCCGAGTTTCGTGGCTCGCTCCATCACCTGGAACGCCTCAATCGTTGGTCACCACGCCGAGGTCACCAACGCTGCATTCGCATTCATCCAGATCCTGTTGGGCTTCGGCATCGCCTGGCGAGCATCGCTCAAGCCGGCCCTGGTCATCTCGATTGTTTGGTCGTTGGGCGTCTGGTGGTTCGGCGAGGGTTTGGGAGGGGTATTCAACGGAAACGGCTCTCCACTCGCTGGAAGTCCGGGGGCAGTCCTCTTCTACGCTCTGCTTGCCGTCTTGTTGTGGCCACCACGACGTCCGGACCTTCGCGGACCTCTCGTCGCGGCCGGGCGTGTCGGGATTGTGGCGGCCAAGGTCGTCTGGGTTGTCGTCTGGGTAGGCATGGGTGTCCTCGCATTGATCGGCTCGGCTCGCTCGCCGGAAGGTGTCCATGATCTGATCGACGGTCTCAAGGCTGGCCAGCCAGGCTGGTTAGCCGCACTTGACCGTCACGCCGAGTCATTGGTGGCTCACCGAGGCTTGACCGTTGCCCTGGTTTTCGCCGCCCTGTGTGTCGTGGTGGCCCTGAGCGCCTTTCTCTCTGTCCGAGCGACCCGGGCGGGCATCGTCCTCGCGGTCTTGGCGGCCGCCGCCATTTGGGTTGTCGGGCAGAACTTCGGCTTGATCTTCGTGGGGGGAGCCACCGATCCCAACTCAGGCCCTCTCCTCATCTTGCTCGCCTTGGCCTACTGGCCCGTCCTCCCGCCACCGGTCACGCCGACCGAGGTCCGGACCGTTCCCTCGCCGCTCGCTGTCACCTTCGGGCGGTCCTGACATGCCCCACCCGACCTGGCTTGCCTATGGCTTTGCCGTGCTTATGGTATTGATCTCGGTGTACTGCATCGGCAGACTGGTCTTGGCGCAGCACTGGGGCCGGAGCAATCACTTCGACGTCAACGTCTCCCACGTCCTGATGGGTGCTGCCATGGTCGGGATGCTCGTCCCCCGGTGGAAGGTGCTTCCCGACGGACTCTGGGAGCTCGTCTTCGGAGTTCTCGCGCTGTACTTCTTCGCCACGAGCACCCGTTTCGTCATGGGGCACGGTTTCAGGGGAACTGACAACGGCCATTTCCATCACCTGTCGCACAACCTGATCCACATGGTGATGAGCTGCGCCATGCTGTACATGTACTGGCTGGGAATGCCCATCACAGCAGCAACGAATTCGAGCACGTCGATGTCCGGGCCGCCCGCCGGCGTCGGTGATCCGAGTCTCACCCTGTTTCTCATCGCTGTGCTGCTCGCTTCGGCCGTGTGGCAGCTCGACTCGATCAGTCGTTTCTCGCCCCGCTCACTGGCCCTCAGTGCTGTCGGCGGCGATGCGAGTCACCACACCGGGGCCGGGGATGACCCGCCCTGGCTGGCCCCTCGACTGGAGATCAGCTGTCACATAGCCATGTGCCTTACAATGGGGTACATGCTCGTGCTGATGGTCTGATCAGATGCCCTGGCCACTCATGTGCGAGCATCGCAAATATGTAGGTTCGGCCAAGCAGGTTCGCCGATGAGTCCGACGACGACATGCGACAACCCCAGGTGCACTTGCGATGCGTGCACTTGTGTGGACTGCAAGTGTGGCGTACCGAGTCTCGGAGAGCTCGAACGTCGAGTGATGGGTGTCCTCTGGGAGGATCCTGGTCGTGAACTGACCGGGCGCGAGGTGGCTAATGTGCTTTCGGGCTATGCCTATACGACGGTGGCCACCGTCCTCGACCGGTTGGCCCACAAGGGGCTGGTCAGCCGCAGGATGGATGGTCGGACCATCCGGTTTGGTCCCACCGGCTCCCAAGCCGCCCACACGGCGGAGGTGATGCGCGAAGCACTGTTGGTGTCCCAGGACGCCGATTCGGCCCTTGTCCGCTTCGCTGAGACGCTTTCGCGCTCGGAGGCGTCCGTCCTGCGCCGAACTCTTGACGAACTCAAGCGGCGACCACGCAGGTCAGGACGCTGACCGCGTCAAGGACCTCACAAGAGAGCAATCGAGGATAGATACACGCTCACGACCCAGCCACCGCCAGGAACTGGTTGAGGGCCCCAGGGATCTGCGGCGGGCGACTCAGCGGCTGAGGCTTGTGTGCTTGAACTCGTTGAGCTCGGGGTGGTCGTCGAAGAGGGCCAGGACGGCGTCGATGGTCTTTGCGGCTCCCGAGGCGTCGTCACCGGGCCGGGTCATGATGCGGACGAAGGCCGCCTTGTCGCCGACCACGAAGGTGGGGACGCCGAAGACCTGATGGTTGGCCACCGCCGTCTCGTGCTCCTTGCGAAAGGTCTGGTGGGGACCGCCGTCGGCCACGGTGCGCAGACTCGTCGCGCAGGTCGAGGCCGCGGTCGTGGCGAGCGGTGAACAGCCCGAGGTGGACGTCATAGAACTTGTCGGGGAACTCGTCTCGCACCACCAGGCCGGCCTCGATGGCCAGGAGGTCAGGAGCCTTGGCCGGGTCGTCCCATACGGGGAGGCCACCCTCTTCGACGTGGGCCTGGGACAACGAGAAGGGGGTGAACTCGACGTCCCAGTCCGCCCCACCCCGCAGGGCCACCACCAGGTGCTCGTGGGCGTTGCGGGCGAAAGGGCAGCGATAGTCGTAGGTGACGCCGAACACAGGTTTGCTCACTTCGGGGTTAACACCTTTCGGGACCCAGGCATTCCAGGCGGCGCATGGCCGGGCCGCCTCGGGGCAGGAGGGCGCGGCCCAGCCCGCCCAGCGCGATGCCGATGATCGACCCCGCCACCACATCGGTGGCGTGGTGGAGACCGACGTGCAGACGGCTCAAGGAGATCGCTCCGGCGATGGCGTAGTAGGCCGGCGCCAAGGGGTCGTCCTCGGCCAGGAGCGTGGCGGCGCACCAGGCGGCGAGGGTGTGCCCCGACGGGAAGCTGGCCGTAGTGGGGATCCGGAGGGGCACCTGGGGCGGCGTTTCGTGGTGCGGGCGGGTGCGGCCCACGAGCGACTTGAGCCCGGCGTTGACCACGGGGGTGACGACGCCCGAGAACACCACGCCACGGATGGCAGCGGCACGCTTGGGTCCGGGGCGCCGGCCGCGAGTGACACCGATGAGGAACCAGATGAGGCCGTGGTCGCCGAGGAACGACGCCGCGTAGGCGGCGGTGTCGGCCACTCGGCGTCCGCGCAACGCGGCCACGACCCCGTCGATGTAGCTGTCGAAATCGTCGACACGGTCTCGCCACACCGGCCGCAGGCTACCGGCTTGGAGTCAACCGGCCTGGGCCACGGGCGGCGAGACGGTGGTCGCCGCGGTGAACTCCGACGCCATGGTCGGGTCGCCCCCGTAGACGGGGCACAGGGAGCGGAAGCTGCACCAATTACACAACGCGGACGGTCGGGGCCGGAAGTCTTCGTGCTCACAGGCCCGCTCGATGGCCGACCACACCGCCGAGGTCCGCTGGCGGGTGCCGCGCACGGCCTGCTCGGAGGGTTCTGCCTCGATGACGAGGGGCTCGCTCAAGTACATCAGCCGCACCCGGCTCGGTCTGCGCCCGAGGACCTGCTCGCACAGAAGCGCATAGAACTGCACCCCGCCGAGGCGCTGCTGCTCCTGGTTGACCGACGGGACCCGGCCGGTCTTGTAGTCGACGACTTCGAGCTCCCCGTCGGCGGTGACGTCGAGGCGGTCGATGATGCCCCGCAGTCGCAGGCCGGCCACGTCGGCCTCGAGGGTCAGCTCCACGCCGACGGCGTTGACGGTGTCGGGGTCCTCGAGCCGGAGATATCCGTCGACGAGGCCCGCGGCGTCGGTGACGAACTTGTCCCGCTCGGCCTCGGTCAGCTCCAGACAGGCGAGGTCGGGGTCGTCCTGCATCGCCTGCCACGCCCGGTCCAGCGCGCCATGGGCGGCGGCCGGGCTGCGCTCGCCGCGGGGGTGGTCCCAGAAGAGGCGCTCGAGGGCGCTGTGCACGAGCGTGCCCTTGACCAGGTGGGGAGCGGGGGCCTCGGGGAGGCGGTCGATGGCGGAGAACCGGAAGGCGAGCGGGCAGTCCTTGAAGGCGCTCAGCTTGGAGGGAGACAGGGAACGGGGGAGCGTCAGGGTCATTGCGGCGAGGCTACGCCCCGGGTGTAACGGAGGGCGGGACCAGGTGGGTGCGCACCGAGGCCGCCACCGCGGCGGGGTCCTCGAGCGGTCCGAAATGCCCCATGGCCGGGCACACCTCCACGGTCGACCGGTCCAGACGCTGGGCGAACCGCTCCAGGGCGGCGGGCCCGATGGCGTCGGTGTCGGCCCCGCACGCCAGGGTGACCGGGCAGCGCACCTCGGCCAGGCGGGCGTAGGCGTCGTGGGAGAGGGCGTGGGCGAAGACCTGGGATTCGTGCTCGCGTCGGCAGCGCAACCGGATGCCGCCGCCTTCGACGGGAGCGAAGCCGTTGTCGACGTAGGCGACCAGGGCGCCGAGATCGAGGTGGTCGAAGGGGGCCTTGCCGGCGAAGTTGTCCAGGGCGGCGCGCCGGGAGGCGAACTTCTCGCGCCGGCGCAGCGCCCCCAGGGCGAGCGGGTTCCCCTCGGTGGTCGGCGCCAGGGGGACGTCGCCGGGGTAGACGATGGGCTCGAAGCAGTACAGCCCGGCGAAGGTGCCGGGACGGGCCTCCTCGGCGAGGAGAAGGGCCGCTCCCCCGCAGGAATGCCCGAAGGCGAAGAGACGGTCGAGCCCGAGGTGGTCCACCACGGCGAGGACGTCGGTGGCGAAGCCGTGCCAGTCGAAGTCCCCGTGCGGCGGCGGGTCCGAGGCGCCGTGGGCGCGCGCGTCCAGGGCGAAGCAACGGAATTGCCCTCGGAGATGGGTGGCCAGGGGGGCG
>JBEKIJ010000053.1:0-6880 GCA_050011815.1 Acidimicrobiales bacterium
ATGGGCGCTTAGATCTTCGGGGACGTAGCTCAGCTGGTAGAGCACCTGCTTTGCAAGCAGGGGGTCGTGGGTTCGAGTCCCATCGTCTCCACTCGACGGGACTCGAACCGACTGTGAAGTTCCGGTACATGGGCGACGCAATGGCTCCGGTTCCTTAGCCACTTTTCGGACGGTACCTGGGCGACACTGGCTCCGGTAGTGCGGGCCTCCGCGAGCAGCTGCTCAACCAGCTTGGGATCAAGGACTCACCGGCCTAGCACTCACTCATCCCGGCGCAGCGAATAGTCTCCCGGAGCCGGACACTCCGTCTCTGTCTACCGAGTCACTCCTGGCGAAGGCTGATACCCGCCGGGGTGGACGCCGCAGCACGTGCCGGGATGGTCGCAACCGCGATGGCCAGGAGGAGCGCCCCCAGAGCCACGAACGCGATCGATGCCGGAACAGCCGGCTGGGGCACGGCATTGATGTCACGGGCGAAGAGGATCCACAGCTGTCGGCCCACCACGACACCGATCGGAAGGCCCAAGACGATCCCGACGATGGCGGTGACCGTGGCCTGGGATGCCACGGAACCGGCCAATTGCCGTCCCGTGAACCCCAGGGTCTTCAGCAGCGCCAGGTCCGGCCGCCTCCGGCGAACGGTCGCCACCAGGGCGAGCGCCAGGGCGATGGCCGCACCGAGACCGAGACCGGCGGCGAGCACTTCAGGGGTGCCCCCGGTGGACTGGTAGTTCACGATCTCAGCCGGACGCTGCACCGTCAGGACGGTCACACTGTCGCCGACACCCTCC
Source organism: Acidimicrobiales bacterium (assembly GCA_050011815.1). Classification (GTDB taxonomy): domain Bacteria; phylum Actinomycetota; class Acidimicrobiia; order Acidimicrobiales; family UBA8190; genus Chersky-840. The sequence goes on from JBEKIJ010000053.1 coordinate 792, forward strand.
GGGTCCCGTGCAAAGGCTCTGTTGGCGATGGCGGTGACCCTGGTCATGTCCTTGCGCCCCGCCTCGGGCGTCACGTCGTTCCGCAGACGCACGAACACGAGGCTCGGACCGTCCAGCGTGGGATCAGGCGATTTCGTCTCCTTGATGAAGCTCCGAGGAATGGCGCCGGACGGAATGAGTGCACCGATGCCCATGCTCGTGTGCTCGGCGAACGTGCTGGACCCGGCGATAGCGGGAAACGTCGCCGTTCCCACGACGACGGCGTGCTGAGGAGGGAGGTACAGGGGGGCGGTGCTGGGCGTGCCGTAGCTGATCGTGATCGGTGAGCCGACATGCTTGTGTAGTTGCGCCAGGGTGGAGGCACCCAGGACGACCTGCCTGTCGGTCCTGAGTCCGTGGCCGGACAGGATCGGCGGTCCCGTCGACGGGATCCCCGGGGTGATGAGGGCCGGCACGGTCTGGCCGTCGATCTGCAGGTCCGGGTCGGAGAACCCGGACCAGGACGCGACGTCCTTGTCATGGCTCAGGGCGGTGATTGCCTGTGGGGGGACGCCATTCTCCGACATCACGGTGTAGCTCCAATTCCAGCCGTACAGCCGCGGATGGGTCACCAGGTCGTGCAGGCTGTCTCCGAAGGTGAGCGTGGCGGTTACCGTCGTCACGGCGATCACGGCCCCAACCAGCACCGAGCGCGCCGGCACCGCCGTGCGGCCCCGGCCGGGCTCGAGCGCGAGATGCAGGCCTACGACGCCCGGCAGGGGCAGGCCCAGCGCCGCCGCCTTCGCTGCCAGTTTGGAGGTCCGGGCCCGTGCATCGCCGCCCTGTCGGGCAAGGCGCTGTGGCGCAGTGCGGAGTCCGATCACCAACGACGCGGCGACGAGGCCGAGCACGAGCAGGCCCAGGCCGACACCCAGTACCGTCCAGTCGAAGTTGATGCCGCCCGGGTGGAACACACTCCGGATCGGCCCCAGGGGAGCGAGCGGCGTGAGCGCCACGGCCACGGCGCACGCCAAGAGCGAGCCCAAGACGATCGATCCGAAGATCCCACCCAACCCGTCCACGAGGGTCGTCGCCGGGCCAGCGCCCAGCGCGCGAAGCACGTCGCGGTCCCTCTCGGTCGAACGCAGGAGCCGGCTGATGATGGGCAGAGCCGTGGCCAACGTGGCCAACGCTGCGATGAGCCCGAACACCCCGAGCGCGATGGATTCGGGTCGGACCGCCCGCTCCACTTTGGCTTCGGCGACGGCTGTCACACTGAAGTTCCCGGCGGCACCGGGGGGAAGGACGTGGAGGAGGGCCTCCTCGATGGTGGAGAGGCTCGGCCCCGAGCGGTCGAGCTGGATGCCGTACCACGTGCCCTGGGTGGCATCGTTCGGAACCAGGCGGGTGAAGGCAGGAGTGTAGACAGCATTTGTCGGGAGGCGGTCGGTGTCGTCCTCCACGACTTGGTTGTTGAAGGCGATGATCCCCACGAGCTTCATGTTGAAGCGCAGCGCGGGCGGCACCTTGGGGGTGCCGAAGCCCGGGAGGTTGGATTCCTGGGGCGTGTAGAGGCCCACCGGCACCGCCTCTCCGACACGGATGCCCATCAGGCGCGCACCGAGGGCGGTGGTCATGAACTCGTCGACGCGTTTGGGGTTGGGCAGTCGGCCCTCGATGGGTGTGACCCGGTCCATGTGGAAGTACAAACCGTTTTCGCTGGCGGCGAAGTTGACGTCGTTATTCAAGGAGAAGTTGGGGGCGCCATTGCGAAGAAGGGGCACCGCGAACACGCCGACCCAACTCTCGACGTGTTTCACGCCGGGGATCCGGGCAATGGCGGCAGCCAACCTGGGTGAGTAGTTGGTGGCGCTCGGGCTGGAGTTCCCCGTTCCATACGTCGACAGGGTCAGGTCCGAGGCGTTGGTCTGGGCGAGGAATTGCGGGTACGACGACTGGGTCCGACGGGCCGCCGCCACGGCCCCCATGGCGATGCCACCCATCCCGGCGATGAGGACCACCAAGACCGCGTAGGTTCCCCAATGGTGAGCAAGGATCGTCCGAAGCCGGTACCGGGCTACCGTGCCCCCGACGGCGTGACGACCCACGAGCCCGCGTCGAGGCCGGTCGACATCTCCCACCCCGTTCTGCGCAGCGGCGCCGGTACCCACCACTAGTACTTTCGCGAAGGAACCTCGACCGGACCAGGGTGCTACCTTCCCCCGCGTGGTTCGCTTTTGGGCTGCAAACTCCGGCCGAGGATGCCGGCGAGGCGGACTCGACATCGATAGCGGTAATTCCACCATCGTTCCCTTCTGAGAACAGGGGCTTCGACGAGGCCGAGCGCCGGCCTCGCCGGCGGGGTCTGACGAAGCGAGAGCCGGGAGCCCCGCTCTATCCTGAGAACGTGAGCGTTGAGGAGACGGGGGCCACGTTGCCCGCTCCGAACCGTGGCCGGCTCCAGACCCTCGCACCGATCGCGATCTTCGACGTCATCGGGCCGCTCGTGGCCTACTTTTCGCTCCGCTCCGCCGGATTGTCCGCAGTCACGGCACTGGTCTTGAGCGGCGTGCTCCCCGCCTTCGGGGTGGCTCTGAAGGTGGTTCGCCACCGGCGCCTGGACGCCATCGGGATCCTTGTCCTGATCGGAATCGCCGTGGGCACCGCCCTTGGCCTGGCGACCGGCAACGCGCATCTCGTCCTCTTGGACGGCACCGTGCCGACGGCGGTATTCGGCGGCGTGTGCCTGGGCTCACTGTGGTCGAGATGGCCACTGATGTTTCGCTTCGCCCTGGAGACGATGGGCGCGGACACTCCGCAGGGACGAGACTTCGCCGACAAGTGGCGTTACGGCGGCTTCCGCCACGCGTTCAGGGTGACGACGGTGGTCTGGGGCATCGCCTTCCTTGCTGAGGCCGCCACACAGATCATCATGATCGAGACGAGTCCGACCGGCGTCGCCAAGGTCACGTCCAACATGTTGCCGTTGGCCTTCGCCGCCATCGTGATTCCCTGGAACATCGCATACGCCAAGCGCGGCCGGCGCCAGGGCGAACTTGCCGCCGACGCTGCTCGGGTTCGGGGCGATGCGCCGCCGGCGATGCCCAGGTAGCGGTTCTCGGGTACCGGTCGTCGCCGTCGCACCCGGGCCACAGGTCGAGCTCTCGATGCCAGCGCCCGATGAGAACCTGCGGGACCCGATCCTTGCGCACGCAAGGGGTCGGACCGGCTCCAGGGCGGAATCCCCTTAATCCACGCACGGCTGTACATTCGACCCAGGGGGAAGTGGGAGGCGTATGGGGGTTGGCCGGCTAGTCGACCATGCCGTCGTGACCGAGTCACGTGGCCCTGCCCATCCCCCGCGCTCGTCCCGGCACCGTAGCGACCAGAGCCGACGGCGATGAAGACCGGGCGCCTGGTCCGGCGCTACCTACCCCTGGGGTTCCTCATCGCGGCGCAGGTCCTCATCATCGTGCTCTTTCCCTCGACCTCCCCGGGTCAAGGAGCCCCGGCGTCGGGTTCGGGCGCGGCGAGCGCCGCAGTCGGCTTCTCGGGCACATCGGGAGGAACCGGGAGCCGGTCCCACTGCGTCGGCGGCCGGGAGTTCTCGACGTCGATCGACTACTACGCGCCTCTGTGCACCCCGGGGACGATCGGCGGCAGCTACGACAACGGAGGCAGCACCTCTCAGGGGGTCACCGACAAGACCATCACCGTGGTCGACTACTACGCCGACGCGGGCGGGATCGTGGACACCATCCTCAAGGGGGAGGGGCTCTACGTCGATTACGCCCAGACAAAGCGGGTGGACGCGGCGTTCCAGAACTTCATCAACTCCCACTACGTGCTGTGGGGCCGCAAGCTCAAGATCGTCACCTACAACAGCACCTGCGAAACGGTTCCGCCCGACACCGGTTGCCTGTTGGCCGAGATGGACACGATCGTCCAGACCTACCATCCCTACGCGGTGGCGTGGGGAACCACGCTGTGCTCGGCGTGCTTCGCTCGGCTCGCCCAAGACCACACCATCGCCCTCGGCGGCGTGGGATTCAGCGACGCCTTCGCCCAGGCCAACGCCCCCTACTTCTGGTCGTCGGGCGAGAGCTCGACCAACATCGAGAAGGGCTTCGCCAGGTTCTGGTGCAATCAGCTGACGAGCAAGAACAGCGACCGGGTGGTGAGCTTCGCCGAGGACAAGAACGCCGCCCAGGACTTCAACGGCCAGAAGCGGGTCCTCGGGGTGATCTCCACCAACGACCCCGACAACGAGGACACCGTCACCAACGTGCTGGTCCCCGCGCTCAACCGCGACTGTGGTGACGGTGCGAGCGTCGCACAGCACCACTACTTCTATTCCCAGGACATCAGCACCGCCGCGCAGCAGATCAACGCCGGGGTCTCCGCCATGGACTCGCCGACGGATCCCGCCACCGACGTGCTCTGCCTCTGTGACCCCGTCGCCCCCGAGCTCCTGTACTCGGGAGAGCAGAACCACGACTACTACCCCGAGAACATCCTCGCCGACGTCCAGGGCATGGGCATCGACCCCGTGGCGCAGAACTTCGAGTCCACGGCGGAGCAGGAATCGCTCGCCTGTCCCCAGTACCAGGAGGGGTGCGAGTTCGACGACGCCTTCGGCATCACCTCGGCGGCCACGCTTCCCCCGCCCTCCAAAGAGCCCGGCCCGATCGCGTTCAGGCTCGGGGGTGGGACGAACCTCCCGGAGAAACCCTATGTGGCGTCGGGCGCCTGGGAGCTCTGGAACATGCTGGCCAGCCTCATCGAGAACACTGGCCCTGACCTGACACCGGCGAGAATGGCGGCGGCGGCACCCTCGATGGGGACGATCGGCGGGGACAAGACGGGCCACTTCGAAGTCGGGTTCTCCAAAGGCAGCTACAACTGGACCGTCGACGCGGCCGTGGTCTACTGGGCCAAGAACGCGCAGTCGCCCTACAACAACCAGCCGGGCACCTTTGTGAGCATCGAGGGCTCGAGATTCCTCCCTGAGAACTTCCCCAAACTTTCCGAGCCGCCGATCCCGAAGACGCGATCCTCGTGACGCCGTCTCTTGTTCCCCAGCCGCTCGTATCCGTGGTCGAGGCGGTCCGGGGGCCGAGCCGGCCGGCTCGGGCCGGCCGGTGGTTGACGGCCATCGCCGTCTTCATCGCCGTCATCGAGCTCGTCTTCGGGCTCTCGGGTCCCGACTTCGTCTCCGGGCTGGCGCTGGGTTCGCTCTACGGCGTCATCGGGGTCGGCATCGTCCTTATCTACCGGACGTCGCGCATCATCAACTTCGCGGCCGGCGCCGTGGGTGCGGTGCCCGCGGTGATCGCGCTGGTGCTCGTGCTGGAGTACGGCGTCAACTATCTCGTGGCCCTGCCCATCGTGCTGGTGGGAGGACCGCTCCTCGGGCTCATCACCGACCTGGTCATGCGCCGGTTCGACGCCGTGCCCCGCCTGATCGCCACCGTGATGACCATTGCCGTGGCACAGAGCCTGGCGGTGCTCGGGTTCTTCATTCCCGTATGGCTCGGGCAGAAGGCCACCGACCAGGGGACCACGGTCACGACCCCGTGGCAGCACCTGGTGTGGCACACGAGCCGGGGGCAGCCCCTGCTCACCGGGAACGAGATCGCCGCTTTCCTCACCGTCGCCGTGGTGACCATCGGTCTGGCGGTCTTCCTGCGCTTCACGCGGCTCGGGATCGCCCTGCGCGCCTCGGCCGAGAACGCCGACCGGGCGCTCCTGCTGGGCATCCCGGTCCGCCGGGTGAGCGCCGCGGCCTGGGCGCTGGCGGGCCTGCTCGCCGCGCTGGCGATCTACGTCCAGGCCCCGCTCATCGGGACACCGAACAACGCCACCTTGGGTCTCGACACCCTGCTCTATGCCCTGGCCGCCGCCGTGGTGTCGCGCATGGAGCGTTTCGGCGTCGCGTTGGCCGCGGGGATGGGCATCGGCGTGCTCATCACCGCCACGATCATCAGCTCCGGGGACAACAGCATCTCCTCGTCGATCATGGTGCTCGTCATCCTGGCGGCTCTGCTCACCCAGCCCCGCCGGACGGCCCGCGCCCTCGACACCGGAGAGGGCCGGTGGCAGACGGTCAA
>JBEKIJ010000054.1:0-6680 GCA_050011815.1 Acidimicrobiales bacterium
CGTTGTTCTCGGGGAACTCCGAAGAGGTGCAGTCCGCCAAGGAGTACGACTCCATCGCCACCGGGGACATCGACACGGCGCTCGATCAACTCCAAGACGCGCAGCAGACGCTGCAGGCCAATCAGTCGACGCTGCGCCAGCAGCAGGCCCAGGACCAGTCGAACCAGACACAACAGGCCACCGCTCTCAACCAGGCCAACGCCAGCCAGCGCGCCATGGAGTTGGAACAGGCGCAAGTGACCGGCCAATTGGCCACCGCCATCGCCGCCCAGGCCGCGGCCCAAGACGCGGCCGCCGCCGCGGCGGTGCGCAAGGCCCAGAAGGTCGGCAAATCGGGGTCCGGGTCCGGGTCCGGATCCGGATCCGGGTCGGGCACGGTGTCCGGACCGGCCGCCGGCGCCGGACCGGCCGCGGGCGCACCCCCCGACATCTCGATCCCCGATCCCGCCCTCAACCCCTTCCTCCAGTGTGTCGTGCAGGCGGAATCGCGGGGCAACTATCAAGCGGTGTCGCCCAACGGGCTCTACATGGGTGCGTTTCAGTTCAGCCAGTCGACGTGGAACCTGGCCGCGTTGGCAGCGGCACTCTCGATCCTGGTCAATGTGCCTCCCAACCGGGCCACCAAGGCCGAACAGGACACGCTGGCGGTGGTGCTGTATTCCCTCGACGGCGAGCAGCCGTGGCTCGGAGACCGCTGCAGCTCGTAGCCGGTCCCAGGTCGGGTGCGACGGTGCTGAGACACTGCGACCGACACGACGCGCTCCGTCGAACGTTCAGGGCGCGAGGTGGCATTGCCGGCGACCGGACCGAATCCGACCGAAGAGGCGGATCACGCTCAGGGCCATGGTCAATCCGAGGGCCGCTCCGATCGCACCGAAGACGACCATCCACGGCATGTACCCCGGCGGATTGACACAGGCGTCGCCGAAGAGGGTCAACGGGCTCGGGTGCGCCCGATGACCCGCGACGCAGTCCGGGGTGACGGTCACGAACCCCGTCGCCAGGAAGACGGCGGTCATCCCCGTCAGACCGAGTGCCGCTGCGGAGGCGACCACGAGCACCGTCGGGAAGCCCCGAACCAACCACCTGGGCACGGTGTCATCATCGCGCCGCACGCTGTCTCCGTCTCCGCCCAGGCTGCTGGGGTCACCGCACGGGACGGGTGGCGTGGGCCCTCAGGTCCCGGTGATGCTGACGGGCCCGCCCATCTCGCTCGTGACGATGGTGGAGCCACTTGGTTGCTCCAAGAAGCATTCGTCGTGGACCAGCTGTTCGTCCACCGAGTTGTAGGAGCCGGGAGCGAGGAGGTTGCCCCACAGGCTGCGGTTGGCGGGTTGCACGATCGGTGCGCCCGACGTGGAGGTGACGACGTCCCCGATGGTCATCGTCGCACAGACGATGTCGCCATAGGGAGAGGAGAACACGGGACTGATCTGGTCGATGGTGTGCGTGAAGGTGTCGGCGAGGTCCCCTTTCTTCCGTGCGGCGTAGGTCTGTTCCGATTCCTGGATGTCCTCTTTCAGGTTCCCATCGCTTTGAAATCCGGCGGGCAGGGCCGGGGCCTGCCCCGTCGTGTCGATCTGCTGGAAGAAGTCGGCGAACTTCCGGGGCACCTTGGTGATGTCCGATGGAACCGGAGGCGGCGCGGTCTGGAGGTCTGCGCCGCTGTTTCCCAACAACGGTTCGGCCTCGATGAACGATCCCAGGTAGGCCACGAGCCAGGGACGTGAGGGACCGGATTGGCTGAAGACCGCTTCCTTGTCGAGGGGCGTCCCGTCGTAGGTGGCGCCTTGGATCTCGGCATAGAACGACAGGGGATAGGTCGTCTGGGGTGGTGCCGAATACGAGACCCCCGTCACCGCCACGGGCCAGGGTGCGCAGCCGCATGATAGCCAGCCGTCGACAACCTGCACGACCGAAGGCGTCGCCGTCGCCTGCAGATTGGTGGAGTCGTCTTCGGCAAAAGCAGCGGCGAAGGCAGGCCAGGTCGTGGCCACCACCTGGCTCTCGATCTGGGGTGTGACGAGCGGGCCCGTCGTCGGGGCCGACGGTGGGGGGATGGTGGTGGCGTCAGGAGTCGGGACCGACTTCGTCGTGGGAGTCGCCGTCGTGGTGCTCGTCGGCACCGTCAACGGAGGCTGCGTCGGGAGGGTGGTTCTGGCCGCGCTAGTGGACCGGGACGGTGACGACCCACCCTGGAGGGCGAGGGCTGTCCCGCCGATGGCCAGGACGAGCACCGCCGCCACGCCGGCCATGATCCAAGGTCTCGGTGGTTTGCGCCCGGGTTTGCGCTGCGCGTGCGCGAAGTCACCGATGAGGTCGGAAGGCGAATGCTCTGCTCCGGTAGAGACGGGAGAGGCCCCGGTAGAGACGAGAGAGTCCCCGCCGGGAACAGAAGAGGTGACGCGAGGATCGGGGGCGGCAATCGGGTCGATGCCGCGGGGGTTCCCCAGTGCCGGGATCGGAGCGGGCCCGGCCATCGGAGACTTGTCCTCGGGGGAGGGAACGACCGATCCCGACCCCTCCTCCGGGGGACGGGTGTGCGGCTCGGTTGGGTCCTGGTGATCCTGGTGATCCTGGTGGTCCTGGTGGTCCTGGTGGGGTGGGTGCCACATGCCGTCGGACCCCAGCCACCAGCCCGGGCCTTCCCAGACGTCGCTCACGAAGACCCCGCCTTTCGATACTTCTTAGGGACTTATTAGGGGCATCGGCAGGACAATGCCGTTGCCTTAGGGCGAGGTGACCGGGGCCACATCCCGACAGCGATTCCGTGGGTTCAGGCTCCCGAGGCAGCGGCCGATGAGAAGGACATGAGGCCAGACCGTCGTTCGCAGGGGCTCTCGTGCCCGTCTTGCGATCAGCCGTTCTCGATGTCCAGAGCGGTGGGCACGACGAGGACGGTGTGCACGAACTGTCAGAACCCGTTGGCCGTCTCCTCGGGACTCCGTCGACGTCGCCACGTCACCGTGTCGCCGAATGGTGATTCGGGGACCGAGAACCACGGAGGTCTCGGACAGGTCCGCGTATCCCGAGGTCATCTGATCGCAGCGGGTGGCCGACGCATGGCGATCTATATCGACGGCGTCCGAGCAGGCTCGGTGAAGGAACTGGAGACCGTCGTCTTCCCGGTGACTCCGGGGAACCACGTGATTCGAGCGGGGCTGGATTGGAGCCGGAGTCGGCCCATGGGTGTCGACGTCCCGGTCGGATCCCCTGTGGAGCTGACCGTGGGGTTTACGGGAGGCCCGATCCTGTTTCTGGTGCTCTCCCTGGTGATGCCCCGCCGGGCTTTGGAGCTCAGGGCAGAGGAGTCGACTCCGGTTCACTGACGCCATCGGTTCCGAACTGGCGAACTGGCGAACTAGTTGGCTGGCTCTGTCCGGAGGCCGAGAAGCGGATCCCGTATCCCCCTTGAGCGGTCCCGCAGCCGGCATTAGGGTGCCCCTCGCAGTGGTATCTGAGACCGTCGCGTGACATCACCGTGATCAACGCGTGACGTGAAGGTGGAGTCGTTGACTCCACCAGGGCTGCCTTGCATCCTTTGGCGGGGGGTTGATCTGGAGGTAGCCAGGACATGATGAAACCCGCGCCATTGCGGAGCGTCTTCATTGCTGCTTCGGTTGTTGGCTTTAGCATGGCGGGCAGTGCGTTATTTGCCACGGCGGGGGCCGGGGCCACGCCGAACCCGCCGAGCACGGCTGTCTGTGATGCTGTCGCTCACCACCAGGACGCCTCTCACAGCGGGTATTCGTGTGCTTCGCTGCCGACGGCACCATCGGAGCTCTGGTCGACAACGCTCAACGGCTTCGCCTCGTACCCGATCATCGCCGACGGCATGGTCTTCGTCGTCACTGAGGGGACGAACTCGGGGGACTGGCTCTACGCCCTGCACGGGACGACGGGCCAGGTCGCCTGGGGGCCGGTCCCCTTGTCCAGTACGTACTCCTGGGCTGCATTGGCGTATGACAACGGCATGGTCTTCACCAACAACTTCAACGGCACTGTCACCGCGTTCAACGCGCTGACCGGAGCTCAAGTATGGGCGAGGGTCACCGCCTACTTCAGCGGTGAGCCGGTGGCATACGACGGGGTGGTCTACCTTCAGGGGCCGGGGAATGTCTTCGCGCTGTCGGAGCAGACCGGGGCGATCCTGTGGCAGACCCAGCAGCTCGACGGAGACGGCAGTTCCGTGTCGGTCGACGGTACCGGGGTGTACCTGGCTGCCGGCTGCTCTTGGTACGACCTGTCACCGGGCAGCGGAGATGTCGTCTGGAGAGGTGATGACGGATGCAGTGGCGGCGGCGGGGGCACGACGTACCTCGCTGACGGACTCGACTTCGAAACCGTGGACAACCTGGTCCTCAATGCCTCGACCGGAGCCGATGTGGGAACGTTCAGCGGAACGCCCGCCTTCTCGGGATCCGACGGCTACTTCGCGACGGGGTCGGCGATCTTCGCCGAGGACGTGTCGACGCTCACTCCGATCTTCACGGCCACCCTGCCGAGCCAGGTCGTCACCAGTCCGGTCGTCGCCGGCGATGTCGTGTATGTCGGCACAGCCGATGCCATGGTCTACGGGGTGAGCACCACGAGCGGCCAGATCGTGTGGAGCCATTCCTTGCCCAGCGCGCCGGGCGGCGGCGGCCAGTACTCCTCTCCGGTGTCCGACATCGGCGTCGGTGACGGCGAGCTCGTGGTTCCCACGGGAGATGCCGTCACGGCGTTCGGAGGCCTCCAGTCCCCAACGACCACGGCTGTCTCGTCCTCTTCGAATCCCGCCACCTATGGCAGCGCCGTCACGATCACGGCTTCTGTGAGCCCCACCGACGGCGCGGGGACGGTGGAGTTCAGTGCCGATGGATCGACGATCTCCGGGTGCGGCGGCCAGGTCTTGGCTCTGGTGGGCGGGGTGGACGAGGCGACGTGCATGACGTCGGCATTGTCCGGCGGGAACCATTCCGTCGTAGCCACATACAGCGGCGACACGGGCTATGCCGGTTCGGCCGACACGCTGACCGAAACGGTCAACGGGTCGATACCGCCCAGCGAGACGCCCGAAGCGCCATTGGCGATCGGATTGCCGCTTGCCGCCATGATCCCCTTCGCCAGCGGGATCGCGATTGCCCGGAGACGGAAGTCCAAGAGGTCGTCGGCCGGGTGAGGAGGCGTCGGCGCGACGCCGAGACCACGACAACGAGGCCATGAGGTACTTGGCCTGAGGGTGCGAGCAGATGATGGCGTCGGTGGTCTGCTCGGGGCGGATCCCCGTCTCCGCAACGGCTCGGGCTGGCGATCCCGCCGGTTGATAGCTTTCCCGGCGTGCGGGTTCGACGAATCGCCCTGCTTCTCGCCGGTGTGGTTCTCACTGTCGCCGGTTGCAGCTCCACCCCTTCGAACTCCGCCTCGGCGAACTCCGCCTCGAAGACCCCTGCTTCGACGACCTCCGGCTCTTCAGTCACGAGGATTTCCATGACGATGCCCGAGGCCTACACGCCACGGGCGGCCCCGGGGACGACCGACGACTACCACTGCACGCTGGTGAACCCTCATCTGAGTCGGAACGCGTACATCGTCTCCAGTCAGTTCGTCCCCGGAAGTGACGAGGACCACCATGCGGCGCTCTTCCTGGTGCCCCCGTCATCGGCTGCTTCGGTGGAACGGGACAACAAGGGGGGCAAGGGCTGGACATGCTTCGGGGGTCCACTTCCCGGTACCGCCCTGGTGGGCCTGGCGGCGGACCCCCTGCTCACGTTCTGGGCCCCCGGGGCGGGGGTGAACGACTTCCCGAAGGGGACCGGGGTGCCGCTTCGGGCCGGGAGCCTCGTCATCATGCAGGTCCACTACAACCTGCTCGTGGGCGACAAGCCCGTGAAGAACGCGCTGGTCCTCCACACCGTGCCGGCCTCGACGCAGCTGCTCCCGCTCCACCTCAATCTGATGCTGGCCCCGCCGAACATTCCCTGTCCGACCGGTGTCACCGGTCCGCTGTGCAACCGGGCGGCCGAGCTCACCGGCGTGGGGCAGCGATTCGGCCAGACCGCGGTCGAAGAGGTGGACGGCATCGAGGGGATCTGTGGGAACAACCCATCTGATCCACCCGAGGGGGACTCGGCGTCGTGCACGTCGCGGATCGGTGGGAGTGGCTACATCGTCAGGGTCTACGCGCACATGCACCTGCTGGGAGTGGCGTTCAAGATGGTGCTCAACCCGGGGACGCCGCAGGCACGGACCGTCCTCGACGTGCCCGACTACAACTTCGACGACCAGAAGTCCTACAACATCACACCCATCGCCGTGACCGCCGGTGAACCCGTGCAGGTGACCTGCACGTACAATCCGACGCTGGCACAGGAGCTCCCGATCCTGCGCAAGGTGCCCCCCCACTTCGTGACGTGGGGTGACGGGTCGACAGACGAGATGTGCATCGGGATCGCATGGACCTCACAGGTCCTGCCGAACGCTCACGATGCTGTCTAAGGGGCCATGGCGCTGGACCGCCGAGACCGCCGAGGCACCGCGACCCCGAGACGGCCGCGACCGCCGGGGCGCCAACCGGGCCTGCGGGAACTAGGCCACGAAGTACTTGGCCTGGGGGTGTGAGCAGATGATGGCGTCGGTGGTCTGCTCGGGGTGCATCTGGAAGCCGTCGCTCACCACGACACCGATGCGGTCCGCCTCCA
>JBEKIJ010000055.1:0-6004 GCA_050011815.1 Acidimicrobiales bacterium
GTCATGGTGCACCAGAACGCGCCCTTCTCCCCGGTGATGACCGGGAGCCGGACGCCGTCGGGGCTTCCCATGGGGAACCCGCCCGCCTCGGTGATGAGGTAGTCGCAGCGGACCTCCGCGGCGATGTGCTCGGTCATCCACTGGGCTCCGTGGCTGCCGAGCGCCTCTTCGTCGGCCACCCCGATGAACAGGAGGTCACCCTCGGGCCGGTATCCCTCGTCGGCGAGATGCCCCACGGCCACGGCCATCGACGCCGTCAGGTTCAGCATGTCCACCGCGCCCCGACCCCACACCTCGCCGTCGATGATCTCTCCGCCGAAGGGGTCGTGGCGCCAGTCCTCGGCATTGGCGGGCACGACGTCGGTGTGCCCCAGGAGGGCGAGGGCGGGAGCGTCGGGGTCCCGTCCTTCGAACCGGGCCACCAGGGAGCTCCGGCCCGGCAGGGGTTCGTAGACCTCCATGTCGAGCCCTCGCCCGTCCAGGAGGTCGCGCAGGACGTCGGCATTGCGGTGCTCGTGCCCCGACTCCGGTGACCCGTCGTTGACACAGGCGTTGCGGATCATGGCTTGGAGGAGTTCGGCTACTTCTCCGCCCCGATCCTCGGCCATGGCCGCATCCTACGGTGAGAGCCGGGCCCGGGGAGGCCCCGATCATGAGGGTCGGACAGATCGCGCCGGTGGGATGGTTGACTGGACTCACATGGCCGCCTCCTATGCCGTCGTCGACGGATCCAACATCGCGACCGAGGGCCGCTCCGTCCCGAGCCTGGCCCAGCTCGACGAGGCCGTCAGGCAATTCCAGGCCGAGTTCCCCGAAAAAGAAGTCATCGTCGTGGTCGACGCCACCTTCGGCCACCGGATCGACCCTTCGGAACGCAAGGCCTTCGACGAGGCCGTCGCCCACGCCGAGCTCGTGTCCCCCCCGGCCGGGGCCGTGGGTCGTGGGGACGCATTCCTGTTGCGGGTGGCGGAGCGGGTGGGCGCGCAGGTGTTGTCGAACGACTCGTTCCAGGAGTTCCACGGCGAGCACCCCTGGCTCTTCGACGAGGATCGGTTGATCGGCGGCAAGCCCGTGCCCGGCGTGGGGTGGATCTTCACGCCCCGCAGCCCGGTGCGCGGGGTGCGCAGCCGTGCCGCCCTGGCCATCGGATCCACCAAGGCGGCCAAGGCGACGAGATCGGCCAGGACGACCAGACGCGTCTCGACCGAAGCCGGGTCGGCACCGGCGGACCGGTCCGCCGTCGATGCGGCGGTGGCTGCAGCCGGCGTCGACGTCGTCACCAAGAAGGCGCCGAAGTCGTCGAGCACCGCGAGAGCGACGAAGGCGGAGAAGACCGCCAAGGCGGAGAAACCGGCCAAGACCGGCAAGGCGGCCAAGAGCGCGAAGAAGACGACGGAGCCGGCAGCCAAATCGGGGCACACGGAGAAGGCGCAAAAGGCCCAGAAGACGCAAAAAGCCGACAAAGCGCAGAAAGCGCAGAAAACACAGAAGGGGCGAACGTCCGACGCAGCGCCGACGACAGACCCGGCGGGCTCCGGTGATGGCGCCGATGCTCCCGGCGCCCCGTCGGCGTCCCGGGGTCGACGGGGTCGGGGGAGAAGGGCGACCGCACCCGACGTGCGTGCCGCCATCGACGTGGCCACCGTCGAAGCCGTCGATCCGAGCGCGGAGGCCGATGTGGAAGCCCCCGAGCCGAGTCGCCGCCGTCGCACCGGGCCTCCGCCCGCGGTCAACGATCCCCTCACGTTCCTTACCTTCGTCTCCGATCACCCCATCGGCGCGACCGTCGACGGCGTGGTGTCGTCGTTCGTGTCGCATGGGGCCATGGTCGATGTCGGCGGCATGCAGTGCTACGTGCCGCTCGCCGGACTGGCCTCGCCCGCACCGCGCCGCGCCCGAGAGGTCGTCGAGCGGGGCGAACAGCGGCGGTTCGTCCTCGTGGCCTTGGACCCGGCGCGACGCGGCGCCGAGCTCGCCCTGCCCGAGGTCGCCGAGCAACGTCTCGAGCGTTAGAGAGCGCCGCCTCCCTCCATTGCCACAATACGTGGCCGTCCATCTCAAGATGTCACTGACAGTGCCGACATCTTGAGCCGGGAAAGCAGCGGACGAGAAGCCTCCGGCCGGGAAGGCCCAGTGGACCACCTCCTGGACCCGGAGGTTTCGACAGAGGACACGAGGAACCCGCCATGCAACTGAAGCACACGCTCGGCCGTATCGGCCTGCACCGGCCCCGCCACAACGGCAAGGGGGTCTTGATCATGGAAGCGCCCCGCACCGGTGCCGGCGAGTCGTGGAAGAGCTCCCAGGCGCGCTGGACCAGCTCCGGCTACGACGACCCCTGGCCCACCCGGGCCTAGGCAGGGCCGCCCCGGTCCCCGGGCACCGGAGATCGGGCACTTTTTCGCAACGGCTCATCAAGATTGGCACCGAATCTGTCGATCTTGGGGTGGTGGCGAGAGAGGGCCACGACAGAGGACTCCGGAGTCCGGGGCCAGGCGCGTCTGGCGCCGGGTTCGACGACGCCATGCGGGCGACGACGCCGCCGGACTGGTCGCGACCAGCGCCAGCCGCGTCTCCTCGTTGGCGAGAGCGTGGCACCCCCCGAGGCAGGGGGCAGGGAGGACGAGGAATGGCAAGGGTGGGCGCAAAGCCCCGACATGACGACGACGGGTTCGGGCTCCTCGAAGTCATGATCTCGCTCGTGGTGCTGATGCTCGTGCTGGTGGCGAGCTCGTATCTCGTGGACAACATCGTCTCCCAAGCCGCGGTCAACCGCCAGAAGGTGGCTGCGGCCGAGCTCGCCGAGCAGTACCTCGAGACCACGTCGAACGCAACGCTCTCGTCGCTGCAGGCGCACATCTCCAAGGACGTGCTGCTCACCCCGACCCCGGTCTCGGTCGGTGGCATCAGCTACTCGGTGTGGTCGCATCTCGAATGGGCCGGCACGGGGTCGGCGCCGAGCCTGTGCGCATCGGGGAACCCGCCCCAGGTGGTGCGGGCCACCATGACGGTCAAGTGGGGCACCAACCAGTCGCTGGGAGAGACATCGATCATCAACCCCCCCTACGGCACGGTCATCTCCGGCGATGGATTCGTCTCCATCCAGATCCTGGGCACCAACGCCGGCAGCCCGCCGGCGGACACGACCAACCTCATCAACGTCCCCGTGTCGGTGACGCCGATCACGACGCTCAACACCGCCCTCTCGAGCGGCGTGAGCACCACCACGTTGACGGTGTCGGGACTGACCCAGGCGGTGGCCAACGGTGACTCGATCACCATCGGGTCGGGCTCCCAGGCCCAGGTCGTCACGGCCAGCGCCGCCACCGCGGTGGGGACGGGAACCCAGACGATCACGGTGACTTCGTTCAAGCCGACCTCGAGCTTCGCGGCGGGCACGGCCATCGCCGACGCGGCGTGGGGCGGTGCGACGGTCTACAACCCCGACCAGAACGGCTGTGTCTACCTGCAAGAGCCCCTGGGCAAGTACAGCGTGAGCCTGGCCAGCCCGAGCGGCGGCCCGACCTTCATCGACTACCAGGAGTACCCCACACCGGGCGTCACCGGGCAGAACCCGGTGACCGTGACGGTGTCGACGTCGGGGCTCGAAGCCGTTCCCGTCCAGTTCCACTACGACGAGGCCGGCACCGTCACCTTCTCCCCCTCGGCCGCCGCCCCCATCGCCACGGGCATGCCCATCTCGGTCGGCAACAGCTCGCTGCAACCGTCGGGCACCGACGTCATCGTCGCCCATGGCGCCACGGCCACCTCGGCGCAGCTCTTCCCCTACACGACCGGGTACACCATCTGGTACGGGGACTGCACCACCCAGGGCACGGTCATCCAGGAGCAGCCCACCGGAGCCACCACCTTCGCCCTGAGCCCCCAGGGCACCGCCTCGGCGTTGATCACCGGTCTCGACACCTTGACCCTGGCGGTGACCCAGACCGGCGGTGGGCCCACGGCCCCCACAGCGACGGCCACCGTCGCCGATCCCCTGGCGGCGACCGACGGCTGTTCGACCTCCAACGGTGAGGTGTACACGCTCAAGGGCATCTCCGGGTCGGGGACGGCGTACACCGTCTCCACCGCCATCCTGACCCAGACCTACACCATCGTGGTGACCGACCCCAACAACGCCAAGACCTCGACCCCCATCACCGCCGTGGTGAGTGCCACCGGGGTGAAGGTGGGGGCGACGAACTACCCGACGGGCACGCCCATCCCGGTGACCGTGGCATGACGCCGCGCCGCGCGCCCCGCGACGAGGGCTACACGCTGGTGGAGACGCTGATCACCGTGCTGGTGGTCGGCATCGTCCTGGCCGCCGCCTTTCCCGTGCTGCCCGTGTTCTTCCGGGAGAGCAACATCGTCCAGAACACCTACCAGTCGGTGGACCAACTGGTCCTGGCGTCCGAGGTTGCCACCCGCTACATCCACGAAGCGGTGACGCCGTCGCCGTCGTCGACGTCGAACCCCATCCTGACCGCCAACGCCAACAGCACCACGTTCTACGCCAACACCGGCGACCCCAACGGGCCCCAGGAGATCGTCACGCAGGTGACCACGACGGGGTCGTCTCGGACGTTCCAGGTCAACCTGTACAACGCGCAGGCCAACAGCTGCCCGGGGGTCTCAAGCGGCACCACGTGCACCTGGAACACCTCCTCGACGCAGTCGTACCTCCTCATCAACAACCTGACCAACGGCACCGGAGGAAGCCCCGTGTTCACCTACACCCTCCAGGGCGGCGAGGTGTGCGCCGGTCCCCCGCCGGGATCGCCCACCACCACGCTCAAGGCGGCGGCCTCGACGGGCGCGACCTCGCTCTCGGTCAACACGCTGACCGCCGCCATCGGCGTGGGCGACACGATCTACGTCGGCTCGGGGGGTGCGGCCCAGACCGTCACCGCCACCGCGGCGGCGGCCAAGGGTGCGTCGAGCATCTCGGTGACCGCCCTCCCGAGCGCCGCAGCCATCAGCTCCTCGGTCTACGACGGCGCCCTCACCACGGTGCCCAACACGTTGCCCACGACGCTGAAGACCGCGGCCTCCAGTGGTGCCACCACGCTCAGCGTGCCCTCGCTGCCGAGCGCGGTGTCGACGGGGGACACCATCGTGGTGGGGACCGGCACCTCGGCGGTCACGGTGACCGCCACCGCCAACGCGGCCATCAGCGCCACGACGACGAGCATCGCGGTGACCGCACTCCCGAGCGCCCAGGCGGCGAACCTCGAGGTCTACGACAGCACCTGCTCGACGACGCAGGTGAGTCAGATCGAAGCCGTCGCCCTCAGCCTCCAGACCACCAAGAACCCGGGCGGCCAGCCCACGGGATATCAGTCTCTGGCCTACTTCCTGTCGCCCGACTACAGCGCCGCTGTCGGATGAGCACGCTCCCGACATCCCGAGGTCGTGGGCGCGGCGCCGGCGCGGCGCGTCAGCTGCGCATCCGCGCGCGGCGGGGCGAGGGCGGCCAGACCATGCCGCTGGTCCTCGGGATCATCCTGGTCCTCAGCCTGGGCACGGTGGTGCTGGTGCAGAACACGTTCCAGCAGTTCCCCATCGTGTCCCATGACGTGGTCCAGCACGAGGCCTACCGGGCCATGCAGTCAGGGCTCGACGAATACCAGTACGCCGTGAACGCCAACGCCGACTTCGCGGCGTGCAGCGCCCGGTTCTACAACCCCTCGACCAAGACTTACTCCAATTCGACTCTCACCTCGTCGTCCTCGGTGTGCAGCGCGCTGAGCCTGGGGAGCTGGATCTCGGTGCCGGGCAGCGGGGCAGCCAACGGGCCGTCGGCGTGGTTCCTCATCGACAACCCCGTCATCAACACCGCCACCGGCTACCTGAGCGTCAACATCATCGGGGCGGCGGGACGCTCGAGCAACTACAACTACCAGACCGCCCTGGTCACCATGCAGCCGCTCAACGGCTTCCTCCTCAACGTGTTGTGGCTCAACTACGACCAGACCGACCCCGCCGTCTTGACGCAGTACGG
>JBEKIJ010000056.1:0-4704 GCA_050011815.1 Acidimicrobiales bacterium
ACGGAGCGGCGATCGTCGAGGTGCCCATCACCTTCGTCGACCGCGCCGCGGGCGAGTCGAAGATGTCCTCGCGGATCGTGTTCGAAGCGCTGGCGCTCGTGACGTGGTGGGGGATGGGCCGGATTGTGCGGGGGCTGCAACGGGACGGTCGTCAGGCGGCCCACGTCGCCTCGGGTAGTCGGGCGGGATCGAACGATCCGGTCAGGTCGGCCTAGCCCATGGCCACCGCGCAACTCCCGGTACCCCGGATTCTGGTGGTCGACGACGAGCCCAATATCGCCGATCTGCTCTCGGTCGCCCTGCGTTTCGAGGGCTACGACGTGATGGCAACGGGCACCGGGACCGATGCCCTGGACCTGGCGCGCACCTACCGGCCGCATCTGGTGATGCTCGACGTCATGCTGCCCGACCTCGACGGCAACGAGGTGGGTCGCCGCCTGCGCCTCCAAGGTGACCACGTGCCCATCGTCTTCTTGACGGCGCGCGACACCGTGCAGGACAAGGTGGAGGGCCTGGCGCTCGGCGACGACTATGTCACCAAGCCGTTCAGCATCGAAGAGTTGATGGCCCGGGTGGCGGCCATCCTCCGCCGGGCCGGCGAGGTGGAAGCGGGCGACGCGTCCATCCTCCGCTTTGCCGATCTCACCATGCATATCGACACGCACGAGGTCTGGCGCCACGAACACCCGATCGATCTCACCGCCACCGAGTTCAATCTCCTGCGCCACCTCCTCGAGAACGCGCGCCGGGTCATCTCCAAGTCCGAGCTGATCGACAACGTGTGGGGCTACGGGTTCGCCGGCGACCCGAACATCGTCGAGACCTACATCAGCTACCTGCGCAAGAAGATCGACGTGCGCGAGCCGGCGCTCATCCACACCATCCGTCGAGTGGGGTACACCCTCCGGTTGCCCAGAGAAGGGTGAGCCTGCAGCGGCGGCTGGTCGCCGTCATGTCGATTCTGCTGGTGGTGGGGCTCGTGGTCGCCGACGTCGTCACCTACGTCTCGGTGCGCTCGTTCCTCTACGGGCGGGCCGACGACACGTTGGCCTCGTCCGAGGCGCTCGCCTTCAACTACGTGGCGTACGACACCGTGCGCAAGAAGCCTCTGACGGCATCCGACCTGTCGCGGCACGTCTCGCCCGACGTGTACGTGCTCATCTTCAACCACAAGGGCAAGGTGGTCATCAACCGCCCCTCGGGCTCTCCCACCAAGCCCGATCCGATGCCGCTGCTTTCCGCCTCGGTCCCGGTGCAGGATGCGCCCGAGATCAGCAGTCACGAGTTCGGTCGTTACGCCGGCACCTTCAGCCCCAACCCGAACGCGGTGATCGTCGGGAGCAGACATGACCCGGACGGGCGGTACCGGGTGGTGGCGGTGGAGGTGCCCCAGGGCACCATGTACGTCGCGCTCTCGCTCAACCCCACGGACGACACGCTCGCCTCGTTGCGCCGGATCGAGGGGCTCGCCAGCCTCGCCGTCGTCGCCATCATGGTGGGGCTGGCGCTGTGGCTGATCCGGCGCGGGCTACGCCCCCTGCGCAAAATGGCCGAGACGGCCGACGCCATCGCCTCGGGCGACCTGGCCCGTCGGGTGCCGGAGGAGACGCCGACCTCCGAGGTGGGCCGTCTGGGCACGGCCCTCAACGAGATGCTCGCCCAGATCGAGGTGGCCTTCGCCGAGAAGTCCGCCTCCGAAGATCGCCTGCGCCAGTTCGTCGCCGACGCCTCGCACGAGCTCCGTACGCCCTTGACGTCGATCAGGGGGTACGCCGAGCTCCTGCGCCGGGGCGGGTTCTCCGACGAGGCGGGCATCAACCGGGCGCTGCAGCGTGTCGAGGAGGAGGCAACCCGCATGGGGGGTCTGGTCGAGGACCTGCTCCTTTTGGCCGAGCTGGATCGTGGCCGGCCGCTCCGGACGGACCCGGTCGGCCTCCATCGCATCTGCGCCGACGTGGTCGACGACAGCAACGCCTCGGATCACTCGCACGAGCTGGTGATGGCCCCCGGCCGTGAGGTCGTCGTCCTCGGGGACGCCGAGCGGCTGACCCAGGTGGCGCACAACCTGGTGGGCAATGCGCTGGCCCACACCCCGCCGGGCTCCAGCGTCACGGTGTCCGCCCACGCCGAAGGGGGCATGGGCGTCATCCGGGTCTCCGACAACGGACCGGGCATCGATCCCGTCCTGGCCCCGCGGATCTTCGACCGCTTCTCGCGGGGGAACCCCGGACGGACCGGTCCGGGGAATGGGCTGGGGCTGGCCATCGTGCGCGCCATCGCGGAGGCCCTGGGTGGTTCCGCGCAGGTGACCTCGCCCGCGGCCGGCGGGACGATGTTCGTCGTGCGGATCCCGTTGGCGCCGGCCGACGTGCGGCGGGCCGTCGAGGCGGCGGCACCGTTCAGCGCAGGTGTGCCGAGCCTCCGGGCACCAGGGACTCGAGGACCGAGCTCAGCTTGACGTCGGTCTCCGCCGCTTCGGCCCCGGGGTCGGAGTCGGCCACCACGCCCGCCCCGGCGCGCAACGTGATGGTCCGCCCGTCCGGGTGGAGGCGGGCGCTGCGGATGCCGATCATCCACTCGCCGTCCCCCTTGGCGTCGGCCCAACCGACGGGTCCGGCCCAGTAGCCGCGCGGGTCCGGCTCCAAGGTGGCGATGGTGGCCAAGGCCAGGTCTCTGGGCGTGCCGCCGACCGCCGGGGTCGGGTGGACCAGGTCGACCAGCTCGAGAACGCCCGGCGGGATGCCCGAGCCGCGCAGGCGCCCCTCGATCCGGGTGCCCAGGTGGGCGACCGAACGGAAGGCGACGAGCGAGGGCTCGGCGGGCACGGTCAGCTCGTCGCAGAGCGGGCGGAGGGCCGCGCTGATGCCGTCGACCACGAAGCGGTGCTCGGAGCGGTCCTTGGACGAGCCGGCCAGGCCGCCCTGCGCGTCCGCGTCGGCACGGGCGGTGTGCCCCCGCGCCACCGTGCCGGCCAACGGGTGGCAGGTGATGCGGCGACCCTGACGGGCCATCAGCAGCTCGGGTGAGGCCCCGAAGAAGGTCCCGTCGGGCACCGGGAACGAGAAGATGGTGCAGGCGGGCTCGTGCGCCCGCAGGCGGCGCAGGACGGCCGACAGCGGGAGGGGGCCGTCCAGCTCGGCGGTCACGCTGCGGGAGAGGACGACCTTGGCCAGCGTGGCGTCCGGGGCGCGCATGATGGCCACGGCCCGCGCCACGGCGTCGCGGTAGCCGGCCCTCGACAGCGCCGTGGTGAGCGCCGTGATGGCGACATCGCCGCCGGCTCCCGATTCCGGCCGGGAGCCGTACTGCCATATGACGGCGTCGAAGAGCTCCTCGGTGGCCGGCAGCGGAAGGTCGGTGGGGCCGACCGCGGTGGCCCAGCGCCGCGTGGTGCCATCGGGCTCCTGGGCGATGCCCATGGCGAAGCGGGGGACGATGAGATGACCCTGGCGGGCGCAGAGGAAGGGGAGTGCCCCGAGCGCCACCACGCCCGTGCCCGGTCGTTGCACCGCGTCGTCACAGGGGATGCCGGCCAGGACGCCGGCTGCCTCGTCCGCCTCCACCAAGAGCGCGGTGCCCCAACCGACCAGCGTGAGCCCGGGGCGGTCGAACAGGACGGTGGGGCTGCCGTCGAACTGGAGCGCATCGGGCCCGTACTCGAGAGGGACGGTGCGGGCGTGCAGTCCGGTCACGGTTCGGGCAGGCCGGTTCGGGTGGCGAAGATGAGCTGGCTGAGGCCTCCGGCGAGGGGGCGGATGCCGACACCGGAGTAGCCGGCGTCGGAGACCATGCGGCGGAGCACCGGAGCGCGCGGCAGGTAGGCGACGGAACGGGGCAGGTAGTCGTAGGCGTCGCGGTCCGACAGGGCGGCCCCGATCAGGGGGACCACGCGGGTGAACCAGACGTCGTAGCCGGTCCGCAAGAGGGTGGACGTCGGTGCATCGACTTCGAGCATGGCGAGGCGTCCCCCCGGGCGGACCACGCGCGCCGTCTCGGCCAGCGCGGCGGGCAGATCGGAGAAGTTGCGCAGGGCGTAGCCGCAGACGAGCCCGTCGAACACGGCGTCGGGGAACGGGAGTGCGGTGCAGTCGGCCTGCAACAGGGGCGTCCCGGTGTGGTTGGCCGCCAGCATGCCCCGGCTCAGGTCGGCGCCGATCACCCGGTAGCCCCGCCGCCGGGCCAGCCGGGAGAGGTCCCCGGTGCCGCAGGCCACGTCCAGCAGCAGCGAGCCCTCGGGAAGGGCGAGGGCGGTGATGGTCTCACCCCGCCACCGTTGGTCGAGCCCGAAGGTCATCAGGCGGTTGACCAGGTCGTAGCGCGGGGCGATGGCGTCGAACATGGAGCGGACGCGGGCCGTCTTCTCCTCGCCCACGGGAAGCGGCTCGGGGGTCACGCTCAGTTGCTCAGTTGCTCAGTTGCTCAGTTGCTCAGCTGAAGTAGCGGTAGACCACTTGGGCCACGCAGGCGGGCTTGGGCGCGTCCTTGAGCTCGAAGACGAGGTCGAACACCACCTGCATGCCACCGCCGACCTCTTCGGCGCTGGCCACGGTCACCCCCATGCGCAGCTCCGCCCCGACGGGCACCGGCGAGGGGAAGCGGACCTTGTTGGCGCCGTAGTTGATGCCGTACGTCATGCCGGGGATGTCCAGGATCTTTTGCAACAGGACGGGGCCGAGGGACAGGGTCAGGTAGCCGTGGGCGATG
>JBEKIJ010000057.1:0-4354 GCA_050011815.1 Acidimicrobiales bacterium
AGGAACCGCGTGTAGCGCCCTTTGCCGCATCCGGCATCGAGCCCCGTCTTGCCGCGCAGGGTCTCCATGTCGAGGTCGCGGAAGTACACCTGGGCAAACTCGGCGTCCTCGTCGCGCACGTCGTCGAAGGTGTTCCACTCGTAGCCGAAGCTCTCGAACGTTCGGGCCGTCGTCGTGTCGGGCGCCGCGCCCGCGGAGAAATCGAGATACCCCCCGGCCGACGGGAAGCGATGTCCCCGGGCACAGACCACGTCACGGTCGTGGGAGGCCGGTGCGGGCGTGTCGTCGCCGGCGCCATCGTCGACGAACCCGGCACCACACCGGGGACAGACGAAGAGCTCGAGCAGTCGACGCTGAACCACAAGATCCCTCCGTACGCGCCCGCCCGAATATCGTGGCGCCAGGTTGGCGGTTGTCCCGGATCCCCTCGGGGATCCGTCCGGCGCCTGCAGAGTAACGGAGCCGAGAGGGGCCCTTGTATTGTCCCGGTGTGTGCGCATCCTGACCGTCGCCAACCACCTGGGGGCACGCGGTGGTCTGGAACGCACCCAAATGACGAACTGCCGGGGCCTCGCCGCCCGAGGGCACCGACTCGATCTGGTCTACGTCAGCGCCGGTGACTTCGCCCAGGAGTGGGAAGGGTTCACCGGGACCATGGTGCAGACGGCGGGAACCCTCCCCCGCCGGCGCCACCCCGTCTCCTCGGCGCTGGCCCTGCTGGGTGCGCTGCGCGCCGGTTGGCGCCTCCGACCCGACGTCCTGTACGTGTACCGCTACTGGGACATCCCCTACGCGGTGGTGCTGGGCAGCCTGGCGCGCGCGCCCGTCGTCTTCCACCTCTGTCTCCCCCCGCCCACGGTGGTGCCGCGCTGGCTCCGACCGTGTCTGGCTCGCGTGAGCTGCACCCTGGCGGTGTCTCGTGACACCGCCACCCGTTGGGAGGGAACGGGCCTCGACGCCCGGCGGTGCAGCGTAGTTCTCACCGGGATCGACCTGGCCCGGTACCTCCCCGCCCCGACCACCGCCCGTGCGGACACCCGCCGCCAACTGGGGATCGCCGAGGATGCCTTCCTGGTTCTGTACGCGGGACGCATCGGGCGGGAAAAGGGTGTCGACGTCCTGGTGCGCGCCTTCGCGGAGGTGGCTCGGGCCCGACCGGGGAGCCACCTCGTCGTGGTGGGGTCACCGTCTCTGGGGGCCGACCCGGTCGACTCGGCGCGCTACGAAGCGGAGCTGCGGGAGATGGCCGAGGGTCTGTCGGTGTCGTGGCTGGCGGCGCGCCACGACGTGGTGGCGCTCATCCAAGCCGCCGACGTGGCGGTGGTGCCGAGCCTGTGGCCCGAGCCCCTGTCACGCTCGGTCATGGAACCGCTGGCCTGTGGTGTGCCGGTGGTGGCGACCCGCGTCGGAGGGAACCCCGAGATCCTCACCGGGTGGCTGTCGGAGTACCTGGTGGAGGCCGATGACGTCGAGGGTCTCGCCCGGACCGTCGCGTCGCTCTCGGAATGGCGCCGGGACCGACCCGATCTCGGGGCCCGGTGCCGGCGCGAGGCCGAAGCCCGGCTGTCGCTCGACGACGAGATCGAGGCCATCGAGGCCGCACTCGAGTCGGTGTCCGGGCCCGGTCAGCGAGCCTCGCGCCGATGACGGATCACATCGGCCAACGACGCCGCATCGTGGGGGTAGATGCCGTGATATGGATGGAAGAGGCGCCGGCCGTGGGGCCGCAACGATTCCGCCATCATCACCGGCAGCCGGACCGGCGTCCGCCACGCATGGACCAGGGTGTCGGCCCGGCTGGCGCCGGAGGTGGCGGGCTCCTCGGGCCACCACGGGCGGAAACAGGTGTCGGGGACGAGTGCAATGCCGAAGACCTGGGCGTAAATGGGGATCTTGTACTCGAGAAATCCGAGCTCGGGCTCGTCGATGGCCGCGTAACGCGCCATGAAGGTACGGGGGGCGACGAGGCCGATGAATTGGCAGCACAGGGGATCCTCGACGGGCCCGTAGCGCGAAGCGATATGAGCCAGAAAGGCGTCGTACTCGACCCTGGCCTCGCCGCGCATCCACTGCCACCATGCTTCGACCTCGTGGATCGGGCGCAGTCCCGAGATGAGCATGTCGCCCGGGCGCAATGGCGGGAGGAGCCGGGCCAGGGGGGAGACGACGACCAGGTCCCACTGCGCCAGGAACACCGAGTCCCATTGCAGCCCCTCGCCGCGCTGGCTGAACCATCGGCTGAGCATGATGTCGCCGTGGCGCCATTTCCACTGCTCGTCGAGCTCGTCGGGGAACGCCCAGAAATCATCGAGGAGGGGTCCGAGGGCCGTGGCGAAACGCGACCGTTGCGAGAGAGGGCCTCCGTAGAGCCCGTAGATGGGGATGCCCGGATTGCGGCGTCGCAAGAGTCGCAACCGGTTCTGGCACAGCGCGACGTCGCGATAGAACCAGAACAAGATACCGAGCTGCACCGGGAGAGCATATCGATCGCCTCGTCGAGCACGGTTCGGTCGCCGGGGTTGTGCCGCCCCGTCCCGTGATGCCCGACGTCCGCGTCGAGGCGATCGTGTCGGGCCGGTTGGCGGCGTCGAGTCGTTTTCGCGTCCTCCAACATGTCCCCGCGCTGGCGCGACTCGGCGTCGAGGTCTCGGCCCATCCTCCGCGCATCTCGAAATACGCATCGGTGCCGGGGCGCTTGGCGCGTCGCCCGCTCGTGGGACCGGTGGCCCGGTTGGGGTTGCAAGGGGTGAAGCTCGGAGCACGGCTGCCGTCTGCGGCGCGCTCGTGGCGCGCCGATGTCACCTGGCTCGAGAGAGAGGTACTGCCCGGACACCTCACGTTGGAGCCGCTGCTTCACAACCCCATCCTCTTCGACGTGGACGATGCCATCTGGCTCTTGTCCACAGGACATGAGCGGGCCACACGGGCCGTCGCCGGCAGAGCCGCGTGTGTGGTGGCGGGAAACGACTTCCTGGCCGACTGGTTCGAGCCCATCGCGCCCGCCGTCGAGCGGGTGTGGACGGCCATCGACACCGACCGGTTCACCCCGGTGCCGAAACACCACGGGCCCTTCGTGATCGGGTGGACCGGATCGGGCTACACGCTTCGATACCTGCGCGCCAAGTCCCACGCCATCGGGCGCTTTCTGGCCGAGGCGCCTGACGCCCGGCTCACGGTCGTGGCCGACACCTTCATCGACCTGCCGGGGATCCCCCTCGACCGCATCGACCTCGTGCCCTGGACGCCTGGTACCGAGGCGGAGGTGATCCAGGGGTTCGACGTCGGGCTCATGCCCCTCGGCCCGGGTGAATGGGCCAAGGGAAAGTGCGCCTTCAAGATGCTGCAGTACCTGGCGTGCGCGGTACCCGCCGTCGTCTCGCCCGTGGCCATGAACGCGCAGGTGCTCGCCATGGCGGAGGTCGGCCTGGCCGCAACCACCGAGGACGAGTGGGTCGAGGCCCTCCTGACGCTGTATCGCGACCGCGACCAGTCCCGACGGCTGGGTCGCAACGGCAGGGACCTCGCCGAGCGCTCCTTCTCCATCCCCGTCATCGCTCCCCAGCTGGCCGCGCTCATGCGCCGCTACCGATGAGCCCCCGGGCCAACGAGCGCGGGGCGATCGACGACGTCGCCGACGACGTCGCCGCGGCCCCGGCCCGGCCGGTGCATGTGGTCGTGGTGGCCTACGGGGACCCCGGCGCGCTCGCCACGTGCCTCGAGGCCCTGGCCGGTGCGTACCCGGTCGTGGTGGTGGACAATTCGTCGACGCCGGCCACACGGGAGGTCGCAGCCCGAGCGGGAGCCACGTACCTCGATCCCGGGGAGAACCTCGGGTTCTCCCGGGCCGTGAACCTGGGGTTGCGACTGCTGCCTCTCTCGGGCGTCGACGTGCTCTTGCTCAACCCCGATGCCGTCATCGGGCTCGACGGGATCGAAGCGCTGCGGGGCGCCCTGCACGGCGCGCCGCAGGTCGCGTGCGTGGCCCCGGCTCAGCACCGACCGGGATCCGACAACCCGGCGCCGGTGTGCTGGCCCTTCCCAACGCCTCTGGGGGCATGGACCGAAGCCGTGGGCCTGGGGCGCTTTTCCCGGGGCTGGGGGTACGTGATCGCCTCGGTCCTCTTGGTGCGCGGCAGCGCCCTGGTGGACGTGGGAGGGCTCGACGAGGGGTTCTTCCTCTATGCCGAGGAGGCCGATTGGGAGCGGCGTGCCACCCGGCGGGGCTGGACCGCTGCGTATCGCCCTGAGATCTCGG
Organism: Acidimicrobiales bacterium; assembly: GCA_050011815.1. GTDB lineage: Bacteria > Actinomycetota > Acidimicrobiia > Acidimicrobiales > UBA8190 > Chersky-840. The sequence goes on from JBEKIJ010000057.1 coordinate 4,256, forward strand.
CGCTGCACGTCGGAGCGGCGACGGACTCCGACGCCGCTCGACGAGAGATCCGTTTTCATGCCGGGGTCGAGACCTACGTGCGGAAGTGGCACGGGACGG
>JBEKIJ010000058.1:0-4075 GCA_050011815.1 Acidimicrobiales bacterium
CGTTGTTCTCGGGGAACTCCGAAGAGGTGCAGTCCGCCAAGGAGTACGACTCCATCGCCACCGGGGACATCGACACGGCGCTCGATCAACTCCAAGACGCGCAGCAGACGCTGCAGGCCAATGAGTCGACGCTGCGCCAGCAGCAGGCCCAGGACCAGTCGAACCAGACGCAACAGGCCACCGCGCTCAACCAGGCCAACGCCGGCCAACGGGCCATGGAGTTGGAGCAAGCGCAAGTGACCGGCCAACTGGCCACCGCCATCGCCGCCCAGGCCGCCGCGCAAGACGCGGCCGCCGCCGCGGCGGTGCGCAAGGCCCAGAAGGTCGGCAAATCGGGATCGGGATCGGGGTCGGGGTCCGGATCCGGGTCGGGCATCGTGCCCGGCGCCGGATCGAACGCCGGACCGGCTGCCGGCGCACCCCCGGAGATCTCGATCCCCGACCCCGCCCTCAACCCCTTCCTCCAGTGCGTCGTGCAGGCGGAGTCGCGGGGCAACTACCAAGCGGTGTCACCCAACGGGCTCTACATGGGCGCGTTCCAGTTCAGCCAGTCGACGTGGAACCTGGCCGCCTTGGCGGCGGCACTGTCGATCCTGGTCAATGTCCCTCCCAACCGGGCCACCAAGGCCGAACAGGACACCCTTGCGGTGGTGCTGTATTCCCTCGACGGCGAGCAGCCCTGGCTCGGAGACCGCTGCAGCGCGTAAGCCGGTCGTAAGCCGGTCGCCGGTCGCCGGTCGCCGGTCAGCCGTGCATCCGTGCATCCGTGACGATGCGGTGACTCGACGACGGTCTCAGGCCCCGAGCTGGTACCGCCGGCGACTGGATCGAATCCGACCGAAGAGTCGGATCACACTCAGTGCGACGGTCAGTCCGAGCGCGGCTCCGACGGTGCCGAAGACGACCATCCACGGCATATACCCGGGCGGATTGACACAGGCGGTGCCGAAGAGGGCGAACGGGCTCGGGTGAGCCCGATGGCCCGCCACGCAGTCCGAGGTGACGGTCACGAACCCCGTCGCCAGGAAGACGGCGGTCATCGCCGTCAGACAGAGTGCCGCTCCGGAGGCGACCACGATCACCCTCTGCAGACCCCGAACCACCCACTTGGGCACGGTTCCATCATCGCGCCGCGCTCGTTCTCTGTCTCCACCCCGGACGGAAGGGGCATGCGCCCATCCCGGTGTCTCGGACCGTCAGGTCCCGGTGATGCTGACGGGCCCGCCCATCTCGCTCGTGACGATGGTGGAACCACCTGGTTGCTCCAGGAAGCATTCGTCGTGGACCAGCTGTTCGTTCACCGAGGTGTAGGAGCCCGGCGCGAGCAGGTTGCCCCACTGGCTGCGGTTGGTGGGTTGCACGATCGGTGCGCCCGACGTGGAGGTGACGACGTCTCCGATCGTCATCGTCGCACAGACAAGGTCGCCATAGGGAGAGGAGAACACGGGGCTGATCTGTTCGATGGAGTGCGTGAAGGTGTCGGCGAGCTTCCCCTTCTTCCGTGCGGCGTAGGTCTGCTCCGACTCCTGGATGTCCTCTTTGAGGTTCCCGTCGCTTTTGAATCCAGCGGGCAGGGCCGGGGCCTGACCCGTCGTGTCGAGCTGCTGGAAGAAGTCGGCGAACTCCTGGGGCACCTTGGTGATGTCCGAGGGCACAGGGGGCGGTGCGGTCTGAAGGTCGGCGCCGGTGTTTCCCAACAACGGTTCAGCCTCGATGAACGATCCCAGGTAGGCCACGAGCCATGGACTCGAGGGACCGGATTGACTGAAGACCGCTTCCTTGTCGAGGGGAGTCCCGTCATAGGTGGCGCCTTGGATCTCGGCATAGAAGGACAGGGGGTAGGTCGTCTGGGGCGGCGCCGAATACGAGACCCCCGTGACCGCGACGGGCCAGGGTGCGCAGTCGCAGGACAACCAGCCGTCAACGACCTGCACCACCGAGGGCGTCGCCGTCGCCTGCAGGTTGGCGGGATCGTCTTCGGCAAAGGCAGCGGCAAAGGCAGACCAGGTCGTGGCCACGACCTGGCTCTCGACCTGGGGTGTGACGAGCGGGCCGGTCGTCGGGGCCGGCGGCGGGGGGATGGTGGTGGCGTCAGGTGCCGGGATCCCCACCGTCGTGGGAGTCGTAATCGTGGTGCTCGTCGGCAACGTCAAGCCACGTTGTGTCGGGAGGGTGGTTCCGGCCGCGCCATTGGACCGGGCCGGTGACGACCCACCCTGTAAAGCGAGGGCCGTCCCGCCGAGGGCCAGGACGAGCACCGCCGCCACGCCCGCCATGATCCAAGGCTTCGGTGGTTTGCGACCCGGTTTGCGCTGGGCGTGAGCGAAGTCGCCGGTGAAGTCCGAAGGCGAATGATCCGCCCCAGCGGACAGGGGAGTGGCCACGGCAGAGACGAGAGAGTCCACGGCGGGAACAGAAGGGGCGACGCGAGGATCGGGGGCGGCAATCTCGTCGATACCGCGGGGGTTCCCCAGTGCCGGGATCGGAGCGGGCCCCGCCACCGGAGACGTATCCTCAGGGCTGGGAACGACCGATCCGGACTCCTCCTCCGGGGGGCGCGGGTGCGCCTCGGTCGGGTCCTGGAGGTCCTGGTCGTCCTGGTGGGGTGGGTGCCATTTGCCGTCGGACCCCAACCACCAGCCTGGGCCTTCCCAGACGTCGCTCACGAAGACCCCGCCTTTCGATATTCATTAGGTGCATCGGCATGAGCGTGTCATTGCCTTAGAGCGGGGTGCCCGGAGCCGTGGGTTACAGGCTCCTGAGGCAGGGGTCGATGAGAAGGGCATGGGGCCAGACCGTCGTTCGCAGGGGCTCTCGTGCCCATCGTGTGGTCAGCCGTTCTCGATGGCAAGAGCGATCGGCACGACGAGGACGGTGTGCACGAACTGTCAGAACCCGTTGGCCGTCTCGTCGGGACTCCATCGTCGTCGCTTCGTCACCGTGTCGCCCAAGGGCGATTCGGGACCGGAGAACCGCGAAGGCCTGGGACAGGTCAGAGTGTCCCGGGGCCATCTGATCGCAGCCGGTGGCCGACGCATGGCGATCTATGTCGACGGTGATCGCGCCGGCTCGGTGAAGGAGCTCGAGACCGTCGGCTTCTCCGTGACTCCGGGGAGTCACGAGATCCGAGCGGGGCTGGATTGGTGCAGGAGTCGGCCGATCCGTGTCGTGGTCCCGATCGGAGCCCATGTGGACCTGACACTGGGCTTCACGGGGGGACCGCTGCTCTATCTGTTGCTTTCCCTCGTGATGCCCCGCCGGGCGTTGGAGCTCAGGCCAGAGGAGCCGGTTGCCGTTTTCTGATCCAGCGTGGAGGGCGAATAGTTCCGAGATTGGGAACCCTCCAGGTGGCAAGGGTGCACGGCCGATACTCGAGAGTGGAGCTCGGTCAGGAATAGGTGAAGGGGTCCGGGAATGCGACGTGGTGACTTCGATTGGCTGCGGTCCAACCGCCCGCTGCTCATATCGCAGATCGTCGGGACCCCGCTCGTTGTTGCCTGGCTCCTGTATGCGTACTCCCACGCACATGAGATTTTTGGGCTTGTCATTGTCCTCCTACTGCCGGTATTCGCCCTAGCCAATGTGTGGATGATCTCGCGCGCGCAGGCGACTGTCGGATCCGTCCGCCTGCGACGAGGAGTTGACCGGCGAGTCATGCACACCATCGATGCATATTCCTATTGGCGGTTCCGCCCCGGCTGGTCGCTGGGTTGGCGCTGCTGACCTTCCCGGGACACTCGGACGTATGAACGCAAGCACGCCCCTTGGTGTTCTGGAGCTCTCTGACCGATTGCTCACTCTGCGAGTTCGGCCGAGGTTCCTCGCATCCCTGTTTGGGGCCAAGCCACTGGTGGTCTCACCAGAGCAGGTCGAGGCCGTCTTCGCCGCGCGCGGACGCCTCCGATACAAGGCAATAGGCATCCGTCCGATCAATCAGCCGCCTTCATACTTCCTAACGGTCGGCGCTGACCGTGTGGCGATCCTCACCGCGATTGCCTTTGCCCAGTTTCCTGTCGAGTGGGATGAGCGACGGTTCTCCTACGCCTGAACCGGGACCCTCCGCGCACCGTGTGCG
>JBEKIJ010000059.1:0-3867 GCA_050011815.1 Acidimicrobiales bacterium
GGCCGTGAGCGAGTCCCGGGAGATTTCCGGCGCGGGTGCCAGGAACTGTGGGGAGACCGCGGACTGCGGGATCGGTGCCGCCGGCGCCGGCGGACGGCCGGTCAGGAGCTGGGCCAGGGCCGTCAACTCGTGGAGGAGCTCTCGATTCACCTCTCCGAAGTGTTCGACCGTGGTCTGGAGCTGGTGCGCCGCCAGGTCGGGCATGCGCGACGACCGGTGACCTTCTTCGAGAATGCGGGCGGCCTCCTCCCGGGCCGCGGACACGATCCGAGATGCCTCGCGTTCGGAATCGGCCACCACCCGACGGGCGTGCTCGTGTGCTTCGGCGATCGACGCGTCGACGAACGCCTGGGCTCTCAGGAACAAGTGCCCGAACTGCTCTTCGGTCTGGCGATGATCGACGGCCCGGGCGATCGAGCCCTCGAGGCGCTCGAGGATGTCCCGCAGGCCCTCGAGGGCCCCGGCGGCGTGACGGACGGTCTGTCCGACGGTCTCGAAGGCGGCGGCGTCGATGCCGGTCGTGGGGCGGGGAACTGGCGCCTCGAAGGCCCCGGGTGAGGTGGGGCCGACTGGAAGGTTGGACATCTACGCCTCCGGGGAAGTGGAGCGGAGAATCGGCGTCGGACGACTGATCTTCGGCACGTTCCGTTGGAAATGCTCTGAGTAGTGGTCACCACACTACATCCCGTACCTGCGGATTTTCAGTGTCGAAAGGGTGAATTCACCCCGCCAAGGTGACTCAGGGGTGACCTCTTCGTGAAAGCCGCCCCCGTGCCTGCTCGAGGGTGGGCGGCCACAGGCGTCGAGCGTGGCTTTGCCGATCGTTCGCGCAAGGTTCGCGCTGGCGTTACCTTCCGGCGCGCAGAGACTGCCCCCGGGACGGTGCGGTGGGCGACCCGACGTGGAGCAGGCCCGCCGACATGGGCGACCTCAGGGGCAACCCAGGGCCGGCTGGGGCCCTCCGGGGGCTGGGGGCGGGCACGGTGGCGGGACGGGCTTGTGGCCCCGGTGGTCGGGCTCTCGGCCGAGGAGACAGGGCCCGTCACGTGGCCGGGTCACCGAGTTTTTGCGCGTTCACCGAGTTGTGACGCATCTGTTGCGGCGCGTTTACTTGCGCCCGCTACCGTCCACGGTGTCAGGGGGTACGGCGGTGATCGCGCGATATGAGTTGTCGGCATGTTGGAGCGAGGCGCCGGGTTCCGCTCTCGGTTGACCGTGACACCGATGGCACCGTTTGCCGAGACCACCCCTGCGGCCTCCGCGAGCGGCGCGGGCCACCAAGGGCCTCTGCGCCCGTCCTCGTCGACGGGGGAGCGGGGTCGGTCGTCACCTTCGACCTCCACCCCGAGCACGTCGGTCGGCCCCACTGCCGTGCCGAGACCCCGTGGGACGCGTTCGGGCGCGGCGTCCATCCTCGTGGTCGAGGACGAGGAGTCGTACCAAGAGGCCTTGCTGGCCGGGTTGACGAGGGAGGGTTTCGACGTCGAGTTGGCCTCGGACGGCGCCGACGCGCTCGAGCGCTTTGCCGATCATCCACCTGATCTGGTTCTCCTCGATCTGCTCTTGCCGCGACTCTCAGGCATCGACGTGTTCAGGCGCATGCGCGCCATCGCCCCGGTTCCCGTCATCATCGTCTCGGCGTTGAGCACGGAGACCGACATCGTCCTCGGCCTCGAGCTCGGGGCCGAGGACTACATCGCCAAGCCGTATCGGCTGCGAGAATTGGTGGCTCGCATCCGCTCGGTGCTACGGCGAGTCTCGCCTCCCCCGCACGTTCCGGAGCGAGACGCCGGCGTCGGACGTGAGCCCATGCAGGCGGTCACGGTGGGCCCGTTTCGGATCGACTTCTCACGGCGAGTCGTCACTGCGCACGGCACCCAGGTCCATCTGTCACGCCGGGAGTTCGACCTCCTGGCCCTGCTGCTCTCTCCTCCCGGACGAGTCCGGACTCGCGACGAGCTGATCGACCGACTGTGGTCGGGTAGAGATCTTGCCGATACTCGGACGCTCGATACCCACATCCGCAGACTGCGGGTGAAGTTGGAAGTCGACCCGACGACGCCGACGTACTTGCTGACGGTGCGAGGTGTCGGGTTTCGCTTCGAGCCCGACAGGGGCGACACCACGCCACCATCGGTCGGATGACCGCTCAGGCCGGTGCGTCGGGCATCGCGCCGGTCACTTCGGGTCTGTGTGGCGCCCTCGGTCTCTCCCCGAGGGGGGCATCCACATCACCGACATCGTGGGAGTGGTCCCACCGACGCCGGTGATGTGGAGAGATCCCCTGGATGGTTCGGTCGTTCCCGACGATCAGCTCGGGGACAGGCCGACCCTGACCACTTCGCCGCTCAGGCCGCCGGGGCCGCCGGTGGCCGGCAGGACCCCGTAGTTCGAGACGTACACGGTGCCGTCGGCCGCCACGGCCATCCCGGTGGGGAATTCCAGCCCGGTCGAGGCCACCGTGGTCTGAGACCCGTTGTGGCCGACCCGGATGATGGCTCCCGGGGTCGGGAGGCCCCCTCCCGAGAGAGCCGGGTCGTTGATGCCGGCCTGGTCGATCTCGAGGACGAGCAGCCGACCCCAGTGGTCGAAGGCGACGTCACCGATGGCGGTGAAGCCGCTGGCGTAGACCTGGGGGGCGTGTCCGGGCACGACCCTGTACACACTTGACGTCCCGACGTCGAAGGGTTCCCCGCCGAGCTCGCCCACGTAGAGCGCTCCGTCGGGCCCCACCGTCACCGAATCAGGCACGGGCTGGGCGTCGATGGTGACCGGTGTCGTCTGGGTGGGTCCGAGCGTCAAGGGCGCCGCCACCTCGGAGATCGTCGGGAACACCGCCAGCACCGAGATCTTGCCGGTGCGTGACACGAAGAGCAGGTCGTTGCCGGCTGCGTCGGCGACGGCGATCCCGCCGCGGTAGGGGACGAAGGAGTACGGGTCGCTGTCGATGGCCGCTTCGGCGCCGAGTTGGACGGCCGTGCCCTCGCCACCATCAGGGTTGTTCGCCGCCTCGAAGGGGCCGAAGCTCGCCTCGACCTTGGCGGTCGCGCCGAAGTGGGGGAAGTTCACCAGATCGCCGAGGAGGGCGCCGGCCGTGCCGTACGCCTCGGCGCCCGTGGTGGGATCGATGTCGGTGTTCTGGAACAGGACCTGGAGGGAGCCGTCGACGAAGGCGCCTTCGGCCGGCCCCGTCGCGGTTGACCCCGGGCCGCCACCACCGGCGACCGAGGGCAGGTCACCCTCGAGCGTCGTGACCTGACCCCACGGGGTCACGCGATCGATCGCTCCGGAACTGTCGATGCAGGAGGGCTCGTTGCCGTCAGTACACGCGGCGGGGGCGTTCCCGTCACCGGACAACGCCACGATCAGGTTGCCACGGGGCGAGATGGTGATCTTCTTGGGCTCGTTCAGCCCACTGGCCACGACCTGCACACCGACAACACCGTGGTCGCCAGGGCCGCCGTGGTTGAAATGGTGCCGACCGAAGATCCCACCGTCTCCGTGGTTGTCCCACCCGTGCCCTGCCGGTGATGCCACCGCGGGCGCCGCTCCGGCGCCGACGATCCCGGCGGCAAGCGCCGACGCGAAGACGGCCCGGCGAACGGTCTTGAATCTCATCGCAACCTCCCGATAGTCACCGTGAAAGCTACGGGCATGCGTAGGTCCCACCAAGGGTGCCTGCATGCGCATCAGAGGGATGTCTCCACCACCTCCGCCACTGCCTGCGGCCGCACGGTAACAGGCAGAGTTCTTCGCCGTGGCTCTCGGATCTTCCAGTGCCGATGTCTAGCGCGCCGGGGGCCGCCGTGCACGCATTTTTCCTCCTGGAGTCAAGGTGTTTCCGGTCTCCCCGGTCTCCAAACATGA
>JBEKIJ010000060.1:0-3590 GCA_050011815.1 Acidimicrobiales bacterium
CGAAGAGGTGATCGGTGCCATCCTCCTCGCCAGCCGCGCCATGGTCGCCATCGCCGTGCGGTCGCTGGCCGGAAACCCTGACGACGTGACCCTGCCGCAGTACCGGACCCTGGTGGAGCTCAACTTCGGGGGCCCGAGGCGGTTGGCCGACCTGGCCGAAGCACTGAGCGTGAGCCCCTCCACCGCCACCCGGATGTGTGACCGCCTCGTGCGCAAGGAGTTGGTGTCCCGCACGCGCGACGAGCTCGACCGGCGCGAGGTGAAACTGGCGATCACCGCCTTGGGCCGCCGGGTCGTCTCCGACGTGATCGAGCGTCGCCGGGCCGAGGTGCGCGACTTGCTCCAAGCCATCCCCGTCCCGCTCCGAGGTCAACTCGTGAATTCGCTCACGCTCCTGGCCACCGCCGCGGGTGAGGCTCCCGAGCTCCACTGGGGACCGGGCTGGTACTAGGGGCCTAGCCCTACGAGGGGCTACGCCACCCACACCGTCTTGGCTTCGCAGAACTCCCTGATCCCGAGCGTCGAGAGCTCGCGGCCGTAGCCCGACCGCTTCATGCCGCCGAAGGGAAGCTCGACGGTGGACGCCACCATGGCGTTGACGAAGACCATGCCGACATCGAGACCCTCGACGAACAGCCCGCGCTCCTCGGCGTCTTCGGTCCACACACTCGCCCCGAGCCCGAACGTCGAGTCGTTCGCCATCCGCAGTGCGTCAGCAGCGTCCTGCGCCTTGTAGAGCAGGGCGACAGGGCCGAAGACCTCCTCGGTGTCGACCCGCATCGAGGGGGTGATCCCGGCGAGCACCGTCGGGAGATAGAAGAACCCCGGACCATCACCGGCCCGACCCCCGCACAGCACCGCCGCCCCCCGGGCCCGGGCATCCTCGACCTGCTCGGCGATGTCGTCGCGCCCCTGCGCCGTCGCCAGTGGCCCGACATCGGTGCCCGGCTCCATCGGGTCTCCCACGACCAGGGCCTGCATCTGTCGGGCGAAGGCCGCCTCGAAGGCGTCGTAGACCGCGCCGTGCACGATGAAGCGCTTCGCCGCGATACAGCTCTGGCCGTTGTTCTGCACCCGCGCCTGGACACCCACCGACGCGGCCCGGTCGAGATCCGCCGAGGGCAACACGATGAACGGATCGCTCCCCCCCAGCTCGAGCACGGACTTCTTGATGGCCCGCCCCGCCACCTCCGCCACCGACCGGCCTGCCCCCTCGGACCCGGTGAGGGTCACGGCCCGCACCCGGTCGTCCTCGATCAACCCCGCCACGCGTGAGGACTCGACGAGCAGCGTCTGGAAGGCGCCGGGGGGATACCCGGCCCGCCTGAACACGTCCTCGATGAGCAGCGCCGTCTGGGGCACGTTCGACGCATGCTTCAACAGGCCGACGTTGCCGGCCATGAGGCCCGGCGCCGCGAACCGCATCACCTGCCACATCGGGAAGTTCCAGGGCATGACCGCCAACACCGGCCCCATGGGCCCGTACCGCACGCTGCTCTGGCTGGCCGCGGTGCTGACAGCCTCCTCGGCGAGCAGGCCCTCGGCATGCTGCGCGAACCACCGCAACGCCGCGGCGCACTTGGCCACCTCTCCCTTGGCTGCTGCGAAGGTCTTGCCCATCTCGGTGGTGAGCACCCGGGCGATGTCGGGGATCTCGCCTTCGAGGAGATCGGCGGCGCCGCTGGCCAGATGAGCCCGTTCCTGGAACGACGTGGTGCGATACGAGGCGAAGGCCCGCTCGGCCAGGGCGAGCTTGGTCTGCACCTGCTCGTCGGAGTCGGGCTCGAAGACCTTCTCGGTCTCGCCCGTGGTGGGATTGACAGTCGCGATCGGCATACCCAGATCATGCCCATCCGGGCGGCTCGCGGCACACCCCGGCGGTGAGGCGGGGCGACGAAGAGCTCAGGACCCGTCAGGTGGTGGCGTCGTGGCGAGGCCCAGCACCGCCGGGAGCTCGCGCCGGCGAAGCTTTCCGGTCGGGGTGTGGGGAAGCTCGGGCACGAGGAAATAGGCCTTGGGGCGCTTGTAGGGGGCCAGACGCTCCATGGCGTGCCGACGCAAGGCCCGCTCGTCGACGGCCCCCACCACGGCCGCGCACACACGCTCTCCCCACTCCTCGTCGGCGACGCCGAAGACGGCCACCTCGCGCACCCCGGGCGCTTCGGCCAGCACCGACTCCACCTCCACCGGGTAGACGTTGACGCCACCACTGATGACGAGGTCGTCGCGGCGCCCCTCCAGGAAGAGGTACCCGTCCTCGTCGAGCCGGCCCATGTCGCCGACGGTGAAGGCGCCGTGGCGCCATGCCCGCGCCGTGGACCGCTCGTCACGCCAATACTCGAATCGGGCGAATCCCGGCGCATGGCACCACACCACGCCCTGGTCGTCGACCTCGAGGCGGCGGCCGGGCCGGGCCCGGCCCACGGTCCCGGGACGCTGTGACCATTCCTCGGGCGAGCACACCGTGAACTGGCCCTCGGTGGAGCCGTAGAACTCCCACAGCACCCCGGGCCTGAGCCGTTGCAGCGCGGCACGTTTCTGCGGGGCGGGGCACGGTGAGCCGGCATGGACGAAGAGGCGCAACGAGGCGAAGCACGCCGGGCCGTGGCTTTCGCCCATCACCCGGTGCATGGCGGTGGGCGCCATGAACGTGGTGGTGGGCTCGAAACGATCGAGGGCGGCCACCGCACCGGCCGCGTCGAAATGGGGAAGGACCACGACCCGACCGCCTCGCAGCAACGCCGCGCCGGCGAGGCGGACCGACACCGAGTGGTACAGGGGCGAGCACACCAGATGGGTGTCGGTGCCGTCGAAGCCCCACAGGTCGGCCTCGTCCTCGAACAGGGCCCGGGCATCGTTCTCGTCGAGCACACCCGACCACACCCCCTTGGGGCGACCGGTCGTCCCCGACGTGTAATGCATGGGCCGCACCAACGGATAGGGCGCCACATCGGCGTCGGGGCCCGACAGGAGGCGCTGCAGCCCGGCGGGGCCGGTCACCACCAGGGCGGGGTCGGCGTCGGCGACGAGCGCGTCGCGCTCGGCGGGGAGCAGCGTGGCATTGAGCAGGACGGGCACGACCCCCCGGCGGGCCGCGGCCAGGACACACACGAGGAGGTTCGCCGACGACGGAAGGCAGAAGGCCACCCGCTCCCCCGGCCCGATGCCGATCTGGTCGAGCGCGCCCGCCACGCGGCGCTGCGCATCCTCGGCCGGCCCGGGCTCGAGCGTCTCGACATCTCCGAACGCGACGCTCACGGGAGGGCGACGTTCTTCGAGCACAGCGGTCGCAGCGAGCTCAGCACGGTGCGCCGAGGCTACTGCCGCCCCCGACACTCGGACCCGGGTGCCGACCCGGCGGTGCGACGCCTTCCCGGCGGTGCGAAACTCCACGGGATGGAACGAGACCTCGATCAGGCGCGCCGGTTGCTGGCCGACAGCACACGGGTCGTGGCTCTCACCGGCGCAGGCATCTCGACCGACTCGGGCATTCCCGACTTTCGCGGGCCCAACGGGGTGTGGACCAAGAACCCCGCCGCCGAGAAGATGGCCACGTTGCAGACCTACATGACCGACGCCGATGTCCGGCG
>JBEKIJ010000061.1:0-3534 GCA_050011815.1 Acidimicrobiales bacterium
CTCGCCCTCGAAGCCGCCGGCAACACGCCGACCGCACCCACCACCATCAACAGCTCGAACCTCATCCCGGCGAACTCCGCGGGCTCGGCCACGGCCACGGTCTCGGCGCCAACCACCACGGTCACGACCGTCGCCAGCTCGAAGCACACCTCCTCGAGCACGACGACGCGTGGGGGACGGAATGAAAACACGCCTTGACAGTGACGGACCCGGCGCTCGCCCAAGGTGTCCTGGCACCACACCAAGGATCCGTTGTCGGAGGTGTCACGACGAATCCGGGACGGCTCTGGTCGAGCTCGCCCTGGTGCTGCCCTTGGTCATCCTCCTCCTGGGTATCGCCTTCAACGGCTGGAACGCGATGCAAGAGTCCATCCGACTGACGAGCGCGGCGCGCGCCGGGGCCATTGTGGCGGCCCAGGATCTGTCGGGACCGAACGGCAGCAACACCCGGACCGTCTTGGATGACGCTACCAATGCCGTTAATGAGGAGGAGTTCGGGCCGGGGGTCCCCGGTATCTATCAAGACGATGACTCGAGCGCCAACAACTACGTGAGCATGTCGCCGCCGACAACCCAGAACGCCAACGGACTGACGATCAAGGTCGTCACCATCACCATCTCCCAGAGCTCTGCCAGCTTCGTCCCCTTCGTCGGGAGTTTCCCCGTGACCACCCACGCCACTGCGAGCTACTCATGACGCCCGCCTTCCGCGCCCGAGAGGACAGCGAGAGCGGCGTCGTTCTCGTCATTTTCGCCATCGCCGTGGTGGTGCTGCTGGGAATGATCGCCATCGCCGTCGACGGCAGTTATGGCTTCGTCCAGAACCGCAGAGCCCAGAACGCCAGCGACTTTGCGGCCTATGCCGCCGCTCAGGAGCTGCAGAACTCCACATTCTGTAGCGGGACGAACGTCCCCACCGGGGGGCAGATCGCCGGGATCATCCAACAGCTCATCAGTGACAACGGCTCCGGCATCGGAACCAATTGGACTGCGCAGTTCCTGAACTCGCAGGGAATCGTCATTCCCACCGCGGTGGGCGAGTCGGCCACGACCTTCACCGCCAGCAACTACCCGTCGGTTCCGCCCCCAGGTGCGTGCGGCGTGAGCGTCAGCGCCCGCCCTAGCTGGACACCGTTCTTCGCCGGGATCTTCGGTATCCACCAATTCAAGGGCTTCGCCTCGGCCAAAGTCGGGACGACCGCAACGGGTAATCCCATCGGCATCGTGGCCCTCAACAAGGTGGGGCCGCACGAGATCCTCGGTGGTGGCACGGGCACGTTCGTCGTTTCGGGCAGCATCTTCGCCAACACCGATGTGACCCAGCAACCGTGGACCCAGTCGGCGGGAGGTGTCCAGTGGGATGACGCCATCGACGCCAAGACCGACAGCGACCTGTACGTCTACGGTCCCGTCGACACCGTGACGGGCACATACAACGGTGAGCAGCTCTGGCCCTTGGACTGGTGCTTCGACGGCCAGCCTCCCAATCCGGGCAATACGACGAATCCCAACGCCTACGGAGGAGACCCCACCGCCGCGGGCGCCACCCTGCCCAACGTCGTGGCGCAGTGCACCGGCACCCTGGCCAAGGTGACCGTCGACTACGACAGCATCAACAACGAGGCCGGAGCGCAGATCTCGGACCCGCTTCTCGCCACCGACGCTCCCGCCAACCCGTTGAACCCTTCCACCAATATCGACTGCCCGGGCGCAAAGGGCCCGACACCGGAATACGGCGCAATCCCGCAGAACACCGCCACCATGAGTCCCGGCGAATATACGAAGCCGGTCGAGCTCACCGGATCGGTTACGTTCTCGGCCTGCCCGGGCGGATACCCAGGCATCTACCGTTTCGACAAAGGCCTGTGGATCAACCCGCAATCCTCGAGCGACCAGGTGTCGGGGACCAACATCGTCATCGCCACCGAGGCGCCCTATCCCAGGGCCGGCAACATTCCGGGAACGTTGAGTGGAGGCTCCTTCAGCGCGGCTATGAATGCCGACGGCACCGAGGTCGGGGGGAACGGGGCGCCGTGCCTTCCGTCGTCGGCGATGACCAGTGTGGCCGACGGGCACAACGGCACCTCCATCTCCGAAACCTCCATCACCCCGCCACCCTCCTCCGGCGCCGATTCGTCCCCATGCAGCGGGACCAACTCCACGCTGTACGGGGCCGTGGCATACGTCGACTCAGACGAGACACCCGACCCCTCGATGTTCGGGACGGGGGACAACTTCTCGCTCATGATCGGGGGCGTGTCGGGCGCCTCGGTGTCGTTGTCCGGACCGATGAGCGGGCCTTACGCCGGCCTCGACGGTTCCCCCGGCATCGTGCTCTACCAGGACGCCGCCACCCAGGCCAACTACGGCTTCGATGCCGAGGCGGGCGACGCGGCCACCATCAATCTGACCGGCGTTGTGTACAACGCGTCGTTGACGAACTACGGAGGCAGCTCCCCGGCGGAATACTGGGACGGGTACGGCGGCGGCATCCCCTTCTACGCCGGTGGCACCCTCCAGACGGGATTCGGGGCCGGATGGACCTCCGCCGATGGACCTACGCCGTCAGGGGGCTCGGTCAAGCTCACCGGCACCGCCATCGTCGACGACTTCAACACTGACGGGAACACAGGCATCACGATTCTGGGTCAACCCTACAAGGTGCCGGGCGGCAGCAGCCTGTCCCTCATCGGATGATGCGACGCCTTCATCCCTCGTGGGCTCATCGTCGTGACGACAGGGGCGCCACGCTTGTCGAGTTCGCGCTCGTGGCGCCGCTGGTCTTCCTGTTGATCTTCGGATTGATCGGGGGCTGTTATCTGGCCTTTCAGAACGCGTCGCTTCACGATGGCGCCACCGCCGGGGGGAGGATGGCATCGATCGAGACGAATCTGCTCACGCAGAACGATCCAGCCACGGGGAACCCGTGGCCGGACAACATGTTGTGCGAGTCCGACAAGCCCATGTCGATCGAAGCCGCCGTGGCCGACGCCGCACCACTGGTCCACGTCAACATGGCTCCCCTGTGCGCGTCCAATGCCAACGCCAAGGAGCTGACGCAGAACCCGGCTGTACCCGGTGACGCCAACATCACCGTGAAGTGCGGTGGGACCTGCGCCGCACCCACATCCGCAACTGTCTCACTGAGTTACAGCGCCAAAGGCATCGTGGCACCCTTCGGCCTCACCTACCACATGAGCGCTGTGAGCCAGGACCCGCCTCTCACCAGTTTGTAGGTCCGACCTGGTGTTTCGTGGTCGCCCCTTGCATGTGCGCACGGGTCAGGGCCCCTGCTCCACGACCATCTGTTCGGAGCGGGCCCCGTGATTGCCAAGCAAGGTGCGGAGCCATGCCACGGTACCCACCGCGATGAGCACGTCGCGGGCGAAGAACGTCAACGTGAGG
Source organism: Acidimicrobiales bacterium (assembly GCA_050011815.1). Lineage (GTDB taxonomy): Bacteria > Actinomycetota > Acidimicrobiia > Acidimicrobiales > UBA8190 > Chersky-840. The sequence continues at coordinate 3,406 of JBEKIJ010000061.1, forward strand.
ATGACGGCGAAGGCGTGGTCGGGCACGTACCCCGAGCCCCGGGTCGACGCCACGTCGGGGAACGCGATCACGTAGGGGAAGACGATGAGGTTGGCGGCCGCCGCCAGCAGCCAGGTGACGCGGAGACGG
>JBEKIJ010000062.1:0-2994 GCA_050011815.1 Acidimicrobiales bacterium
GGACGCGAGCACTGACGTATCAGCGGCGGCCCGATGACGCCGCACGGACCGAGGCGGTCACCTTCGCCTGATCGACGGCGTTGACTCCACAAAGGCAGTTTCGCCGACGACCGGAGGCGCCTCGCAGTTCACTCAGGTGGTCGTGATCCGACAGAGGGATGCCAGTAGGTCGTCGCGCATGTCAGCAGGTACGAGTCCCGCAGCAGCCAGAACGGCGAAGCCGTGGACGCATGACCAAGCGACAAGTTCGAGACCCTCCCGAGCTCCGGGCCGCAACAGTCCCCGTTGCGCCAATGTGTCGAGTGCACCCAACAGCGTGTCGAAGGCAGGACTTACTCCCGAGGCGATCGGCGACATCCCTGCGCACAACGCACCGAACAGGTGACGGAAGAGGTGAGGGTCTTCCTGGGCGAAGTCGATGTAAGCCCGTCCGAGCGCCATGAACCGGTCGATCGCCGCGGTATCGGAGTCGGAGCGCACCGAGAGTGCAGCGTCGATCATGTGGCGGTCGAACACCTCGGCACAAAGATCGCCGACGGCCATCAGCAGGGCGTCCTTGTCGGGAAAATGATGGTAGGCGGCACTAGGCGAGACGCCGATCGCCCCTGCCACGGCCCGGAGGGACACGGCGTCGGCCCCGCCGCGGCGCAGGACTGTGAACGCCTCGTCGAGGAGGGCCTTCCGAAGGTCTCCGTGGTGGTACGAATCGGATCTTGACATCGTTCACATTATGCAGCATCCTGCCACAGGTGAACAGTGTTCAGATTGGCGATTCACCCGGTCGTCCATCGCCTGGTGCCGGACCCCATCTCGGCTCCGCCTTCCAACGTCTTGGCTCGCTCATGGCCCGGCGGCGCCGGCGTGTGCTGTGGATCTTCGCGGCCGTCACGGTTACCGCCGGGGGGCTGGGATTCCAGTTGTTCCCCAAGCTGGGGTCTGGGGGATTCAACGACCCCGGGAGCCAGTCCGCCCGCGCTGACACCTTGATGTCGGATCGCTTCGGTCTCGGGGACCCGGCCGCGGCCATGGTCGTCACCGTCGAGGGCGGAATCGCCGACCAATCGGCGACGGCCGCCGGCAACGCCCTCGTCTCCTCGATCGAACGGCGCCCCGGCGTGGCGAAGGTCGTGTCCTATTGGACGTCGGGCCGACCCGCTGCGCTGCTCGCGAAAGATGGCAGCAGCGCAGAGGTACTCGTTTTCGCCCGCAGCGGAGTCGACGACGACACGCTGGGGAAAGCGCTCGCTACGGCCTACGACGGGTCATTCCACGGTTCGGGCGCTGCGGTGCACGTCGCGGTTGGGGGCGCGGGTGTCGTCGACAAGGCGATCAACAGCAAGATCCAATCAGATTTGGCCCGGGCCGAGTCGATTGCTGTCCCCCTCACGATACTCCTGTTGCTCTTCGTGTTCGGGAGCGCGGTCTCGGCGGTCCTGCCCTTCTCCGTGGCACTGGGAGCCATCTTGGGCGCCTTTTTTGTGTTGTGGCTCATAGCGCTGGTCACGAACGTCTCAGTCTTCGCGCTCAACCTCGTGACCGGTCTCGGACTGGGCCTCGGGATTGACTACTCACTCCTCATCGTCAACCGGTTCCGTGAAGAGTTGTCGCACAACCCGGATGTCGAGGGTGCCGTATCCCGCACCATCGCCTCAGCGGGCCGCACGGTGGTGCTGTCGAGTGCCACCGTCTGCGTCGTCATGGTGGCGCTGCTCTTTTTCCCCCAGTACTTCCTCAAGTCATTCGGCTATGCCGGCATCGTCACCACCGCTCTGGCGTCTCTGTCCGCAGTCACCGTCCTCCCGGCGCTGCTCGCTGCGTTGGGCCCCAAGGTCGAGCTTGGCAAGGTTCGTCGCCGCGATATGACGCCGCGGGATGACGGGACCTGGGCCCGGACCGCCGTCAGGGTCATGCGCTTTGCGTGGCCTGTGCTCGTGGGCGGTCTCGTCGTCATGGGTGTGCTCGCGTCGCCGGCGCTGACCGCTCGCTTCGGAACGGTGGACTACCGGTCGCTTCCGGCGTCGGACCCCGCCGCCGTGGTGTCCAGGACGTTGCTGGACGACTTCCCAGGCCAGAGCGCAAATCCCATCAGCATCGCCCTCGAGGGCCACGTGGGCACTGCCGCCCTTGATGCGTACGGGGTCCGCCTCGACCGGGTGGCCGGGGTAACCCAAGTGATGACTGGCGCGGCCCTCATCTCGGGCGGTCGCATAGTGGCCGGCAACCCTGCTCCCGCCGCCTGGTTCTCAGGGAATGTGCAACGCGTCCAAGTGCTGGCCACCCAGACGCCCACCTCCTCGGCGGGCATCCGTCTCGTGTCCGACCTCCGCGCCGTGCCGTCGCCGGTACCCAGCCTGGTCGGGGGCCGGGCGGCCGACTTCGCCGACTCCGAACACGCCATCTCCAGCCGGGGCCTCCTGGCCATCGCCTGGATCGTGGCCGCCACGATGTTCATGCTCTTTCTGTTCACCGGCAGCCTGGTGCTTCCGATCAAGGCAGTGTTGCTCAACTTCGTCACGCTCAGCGCCACGTTCGGCGTCCTCGTTTGGATCTTCAACGACGGCCATCTGCAGTGGTTGGTTGGCCATTTCACCGTGACGGGCTCCATCGATACCACGACCGCTGTCCTGGTGTCGGTGGTGGCCTTCGCCCTATCCATGGACTACGAGATGTTCCTGCTATCGCGCATCAAGGAGGAGCACGACGCGGGTCGTGGCACACTGCAGGCGGTAGCCGTTGGCCTTCAACGCTCGGGGCGAATCATCACGGCAGCCGCAGTGCTCATCGCCTTGGTGTTCGTCACATTTGTCACAAGCGGAGTGACCAACATCAAGGAGCTTGGCGTCGGGGTGGCCTTCGCAATCATTGTCGACGCAACGCTGGTTCGGGCTCTGCTCGTTCCTGCCTTTATGCGGCTCGCTGGAAGGTGGAATTGGTGGGCACCAAATTGGCTTGCCGGTCTACACGGCCGCTATGGGATGCGAAGCTGACGATCGA